>JAIOSF010000009.1 GCA_021107755.1 Arcobacteraceae bacterium | reverse complement strand
GCATAATCAACATCTCTAATTACTGATTCAGCTGCTTTTGTATTAGTAACCTGAGTCATAATATTTCTTATCGCTGATTCTAATTGATTTTGAGTTGAACCGAAGTCTGCTCTCCATCCATTTAATTGTGTTAAGGCACTATCTATCTCAGTAATCTGAACTCTTGCTGCTGATTGCATTGCTGCTGCACTATCTAACCCTGCTGACCAACCTGCTGCTGAAAGCATTAATGCTGACATACCATTTAATCCAGCTGTATTTGATAATGTCCCTGACGCTAATTTGATAATATCTGCTGCTTTAGTACCCATCTGAAATGTTAGTGCTGTAGCAGATGTTTGACTTCCTGCTGATGCAGTCCCTTGTAATAAGTTAATTCCATTATAAGTAGTTTGTGCTGCAATATTATTTAACTGCTCTAATAATTTTGATATATCTTTTCCGATTGCTTCAATACCGTCTGTTGATGTTGTTGCTGTTGATGCTTGGATTAATTTTTGTTTTACTATATCTAAGATATTTGATTGTTCTGCCATAGCTTTATCTGCAATTTGTGTTAGTGTTACTGCACTATTACCATTTGCAACAGCTTGATTTAAACCATTCGCTTGTGTTCTTAGTTTATCTGCAATTGATAATCCAGATGCATCATCTGCTGCTTTATTTATCTTAAGACCTGTTGACAACTTCTCTAAAGAGTTTGAAAGTGTAGCATTAGTTTGAGCATTCGCTTCAAGTGCAGTAAGTGAAGAAACATTTGTATTGATTCTCATAATTTATCCTTTTTACCATAGGCTGTATATGTTTTATAGGCACATTATAATTGAACAAATCTTAAATTAAGCTTAAATGTATAACTTTTAATCGCCTTTATTGCCTTTATTTATGGGATTTCTATCACAATTCTTATCTGTAGATTAATAATAATCTTAAATTAAGAATTGGTAATTAAAAAAGTCTATTAATTATAATATCTTATAATTAATCTTCTATTCTAATCATAATTGGGGTTGTTTTTACAACGCCTGAGTCTTTTAATTTTTTTAATGCAACTTTTATATCTGATTCTTTACATATATGTGTTGACAGAAGTAAACTTGCACTATTATCTTTTTGTTCTTTTTGTATCATTGTTTTTATTGAGATATCTTGTTCTCCAAGAATAGTAGATACTTTTGCTAAAACACCACTTTTATCTTCTACTTTTATTCTTATATAATATTTTGTTTGTATATTATCACTTGAAGCTAATTTCAATCCACCTGTTTCCATAGGTTTTGTAAAACCTAACATTGGTGAACCTTTTCCACGACGAGCTATATCTATAAGATTTGCTATAACAGCACTGGCTGTAGCATTTCCACCAGCACCTGGTCCATAGTACATAGTTTCACCAACTTTATCTCCTATTACAGAAACTCCATTCATCACACCGTCCACTTTTGCTATCATTTCACTATTTGGTATAAGAACAGGATGAACTCTTAATTCCACTTCATCATTATTCTTTTTAGCAATTGCTAAAAGTTTTAGAGAATAGTTATACTCTTTTGCAAACTCAATATCTTCACTTGTGATATTTTCAATACCCTCGATTAGGATATCTTCTGGTTTTGCATCAATACCATAAGCGATACTTGCTAAGATTAGAAGTTTATGTGCAGCATCAAAACCACCAACATCAAAAGTAGGATCTGATTCTGCATATCCTAATTCTTGCGATTCTTTCAATATGGCTTCATACTCTACACCATCTTTTATCATTTTTGTTAACATATAGTTACAAGTACCATTCATAATCCCACGAATTGACTCTATATGATTTGCACTTAGACCATCTCTTAAAGCATTAATAATTGGAATTCCACCAGCAACCGCTGCTTCAAACTCAAAAGGTGTATCACCAGCATATTCTTGTAATTCATATCTATGATATGCAAGAAGTGCTTTATTTGCAGTTACAACAGCTTTCCCTTTTTTAAGCGCTTTTTTTACCACTTCATATGGTTTATCAACTCCACCCATAAGTTCAACTACTATATCAATAGAATCATCATCTAAGATATCATCAGGATTATCTGTAATTGTAATAGATACATCTCTTTTTTTAGAAAGATTGTTTACTACACCAGCAACTGGAACTATCTCAACTCCAGCTCGTGCAGTGATAATATCTTTGTTATCTTCTAATATTTGACATACACTAGTTCCAACTGTTCCAACCCCTATGATACCTATTCTTAACATCTATTTTTCCTCTTCATCACTTATATTACAATCTTCATATTGTTTTAAAAATTTCTTGATATTTCTTGCTGCCTGTCTGATTCGTTTATCATTTTCAATTAAAGCGATTCTTACATAACCTTCACCATAATCACCAAATCCAATACCAGGTGCTACTGCAACATCTGCTTCAACTAGTAATTTTTTAGAAAATTCTAAACTTCCAAGATGCTCTACACATTTTGGTATTTTAGCCCATACGAACATACTTGCTTTATTTCTACGAAGTGGCCATCCTGCATTTTCAAAAGCTTCAAGCAATATATCTTGTCTATGATCATATTTATCCACTATATCTTGAACACATTGTTGATCACCATTTAGTGCAACAGTTGCTGCTACTTGAATTGGTGTAAACATACCATAATCAAGCCATGATTTTATTTTTTGTAATGCCCCAATAAGTTTAGTATTTCCTACAAAAAATCCTACTCTCCATCCAGCCATATTATATGATTTACTTAAAGTAAAAGACTCAACTGCAACATCTGTTGCTCCTGGTACTTCCATAATAGATGGTGTTTTATACCCATCAAATGTAATATCACCATATGCAATATCAGAGATAACATAAAATCGCTCTTTTTTAGCCATAGCTACAAGCTTTACATAAAACTCTGGAGTTACTGTTGCTGTACTAGGATTATGAGGAAAATTCACAACCACATATTTTGGTTTTGGACTTGCTTCTTTAAACACTCTTTCTAAATCTTTAAAAAATTGATCTTCATCTATATTATAGTCTTCATCAAATACTAAGCCAAATTTATGAACATTTCCACCTGCAAGGATAAATGCATAGGAGTGAATTGGATATGTTGGATCTGGAACAACTGCTACATCTCCTGGATTTGTAATAGCGTATGCAAGGTGTGCATACCCCTCTTTACTTCCCATAGTTGCAACACACTGTGTCTGAGGGTCTAAAATAACATTATATTTTCTTTTGTACCAATCTGCAATTGCCTGTAAAAGTTTAGGAATCCCTTTTGAAGATGAGTACCCATGTGTTTTTGTTTTTTTGGCTGACTCTACAAGTTTTTCTCTAATATGTTCAGGTGTATCACCATCTGGATTTCCCATAGAGAAATCAATAACATCATAACCAGCTCTTCTTTGAGCCATTTTTAAGTCATTTACTTCTGCAAACACATACTTTGGTAATCGTTGAATTCTATCAAACTTTATCTCATCAAACATTGTTTTCTCCTTATCTTACTCATCTTACTATGATGGTAAGTCCTCTTTTAATATTAATTAAATTGTAAAGATCTGTAACCTTTACATAGCGTGTACCAACAGGTACTTTTGTTTTTATCCCTTTATATTCTCTATCTTTTTTAATTACACCTAGCACTTGTAAGTCTTTGTCAAAAAACACTATATGGGGATACCAATTATTCAAATTTCTACTTATAACTTGAAGTTGTTTTATATCATCTACTTGTAAGAAAAATGCTCGTAACGGTTTTTGAAACCGTACCTTCTCATTTTTTTCTATTTTAATAGCTTTACTTAACCGTGAATTGTCAAACTCAATCTCATAGTACCAATTATAAGCATCTTTAATAACCAAATCATTTACTCTACAATTATTCAATCGTAGCTCTTTTATAAATACAACTGGGTCTAACATATACTCAGCTTTAAACACTATATTCCATAATAGTTCATTTTGAGTATTTTGAGTCATTCTATTAGTAAAAAAATACCTTATCCCCAAAGATTGCAAAGTGTCATTTAAAATTTTGTAAGCTTTTATATTTTTACTTACCATCTTAAATTCTATTTTTATATCTGTTGGGTTATTTAAGCGTAAATTTAAAAGTCCATTTTGTTGTAATACTTCAAAAAGTTTCAAATATTCTATTTTATCATTACGGATAAATTTACTTTCGTCTTTCAATAAAAACTCTATAAGACCTTTATGAGTTTGAAAATTTTGATTTCCAACTATTGACTGTACTTTATCTTCCAATACAGTTGCATGTATTGCTACAGCTAATATAAATGAATATACTAAAATTTTCAACATTTTTTATTTTAACTCATATATTAAGATACCAGCAGCAACCGATACATTTAAACTATCAAAGTTATTTTCCATATTAATAGATACTTTTAAATCTAGCTTCTTTTTTAATTTATTAGATAACCCTTCAGATTCATTTCCTAAAAATAATGCCGTTTTTTGCCCTTTTTCTCTTTGAACCTCTTTTACCTCAAAACCATCCATATCAGCGCCAACCAAAGAAAAGCCAACTTGTTTTAGTTCATTTGCTAAGTCATAACTACTATATGAAATTGCAACTGACATATCTAGCATAGCTCCACTACTTGTACGAACTATTGGTGCTGCATAAAAATTTTTATGTCCACATATAACCACACTATCAACACCCATTGCGTAACAACTTCTAATAATTGCCCCTATGTTTCCAGTATCTGTTAAACCATCAAGTATAACTATAAACTCATCTTTTTTTACATCTTTAATATCTGCAAATTCAAACTCATCAATATCAAGCAAAAAGCCTTGATGATTTCCACCTTTTGCCATTGCTTGTGCTTTCATATTGTCAGGTCGAACTATTTTCACCCCAACATCCATAAACTTATTGAAAAGTTTTTTATCTATCTCTTTTGTTAAAAATATTTGCTTTATCATCTTAGGATGTTGCTCTAAAATATAAAATACTATTTGTTTTCCGTATACTATCATATTGGGATTTTATCTAAATACAACTTAAATATTGTATTGAATTTTTAGTACTATTTTAGTGACATTTTTTACAAGTACCGGAAAGTACAACATCACTTTGAGATATAGTAAAATCATATTTTTTTTCTATATCTTTAGTAATATCTTTAGTCTCAACTTGTATATCGATAACTTCTCCGCATTTATTACATAAAAGATGTGAATGCTCCTCTTTTATCATCTCATATACACTTTTCTCGTTTGGTAGCTTAATCTCTTGTAATAACATATTTTTAGTCATAGCATTTATATTTTTATAAATAGTAGCTAAAGATATTGAGTCAAATTTTTGTTTAACCTCATCATATAGTTTATCAATATTTATATGTCTATGGAAAAATATAATCTCCAAAATAGCTAACCTTTGTGGTGTAGCCTTTAAATTGTGTGTTCTTAATATATTTGTAAAATCTTTCATAATGTAATTATACAGTAACTTTTCTATATTTTTATTGTTAATTAATAATAATTATTATTTATATATCATATTTTATTTTTCTATAAGAAATATTGCCGTACAATTCTCTTATGGAAAAAAATTATCCATTAGAAATTTTAAAGGAGAAATTATGGCTAGAGTTGGTAATTCAATAATCAAAGGTTTAGAGATAAAAGAGATTATAAATCTTCTAAACAAAGCTTATGCAGATGAATGGTTGGCATACTATCAATATTTTATTGAGGGAAAAGTTGTAAAAGGTATTATGAAAGATGCAGCAATTGCAGAGCTTGATCAACACGCAACGGATGAACTTCGTCATGCAAATATGATTGCAGATAGGATTCTACAACTAGGAGGCACTCCTCTTCTACACCCAAATGATTGGATGAAGTATACAAATTGTGGCTATGAGGCTCCAAACAATTTTGATGTTGTAAGCATTTTAGAGGATGCAATAAAAGGTGAACAATGTGCTATTCAAACATACAGTAGTATTGTTGATTTAACCAGAGATAAAGATATTGTTACTTATGATATAGTGAGTCAAATACTTGCAGATGAAGTTGAACATGAGGAAGATTTACAAGCTCTTCATGATGATATTACGGAATTTGTTGGTGATTTAAAAGCTAGTATGAAATAATAAAGGAAAAAGTAGAAATGAAAAAATATCAAACATATAAGTGTAATAAATGTGGAAATGAAGTTGAAGTGCAAGTTGTTGGTGGCGGAAAGCTAGTTTGTTGTGGACAAGATATGGAATGTATCACAGAAAACCTAACTGCTGTAAATTTAATGAAAGCATTTGCAGGAGAATCTCAAGCTAGAAATAAATATGAATTTTTTGCAGATATAGCTTATGAAGAGGGTTATCATAGAATTGCTAGATTTTTACAAGAAGCAGCTGATAATGAAAAATATCATGCTATGGCAGAATATACAGCATACAATAGATTAGTAAATGATTTTGAGTTTGATTCAACAGCTAAAAACCTTGTTTATGCAGCTGAAGGTGAGAAATATGAGCATGAGATTATGTATCCTGAATTTGAAGAGATTGCTAAAGAAGAGGGTCTAAAAGAGATTGCAAGAATGTTCAAAGCAATAGGAAAAGTTGAAGTTGAGCATGAAAAAGAGTATAGAGAGCTACTTGAAGAGTTAGAAAAAGAGGGATTCTTTGAAAGTGATGATGATGAGGAATGGGTATGTGAAGTTTGTGGTCATGTACATAAAGGGAAAAAACCTCCTGGAGCCTGTCCACTTTGTAGAGTAGATAAAGAATACTTTAAAAAACGATCAAAAGATGTAACCATCGGTTAATTTTTTACTCAATGTAAAGGTGTTATAAATGGAAGATTTAACCTTTAATAATTACCTAATAGCATTTTTACTTACACTTTTTGCAGGACTTAGTACCAGTATTGGTGCTATACTTGCATTTTTTTCGAAAGAAAAAAACTATACTATACTCTCTCTTGGTATGGGATTCTCTGCTGGTGTTATGATATATGTATCCTTTGTAGAGATAATGGTTAAATCAAAAGATTCTTTTTCTCAAGTATTTTCAAACCCTATTACGGGTGAATTAACTGCCCTTTTTTGTTTTTTTCTTGGAATAGGAATTAGTGCTTTAATAGATAGGCTTATTCCTGAAGATGTTAATCCACACGAAACAAAAAGTGATAAAGATCTACAAGAATTAAAAGATGATAATAAAAACTCCGTATTAAAAAATTCTACACTGAAAAGAACTGGATTATTTACAGCTTTGGCTATTGGTATTCATAATTTTCCAGAAGGATTTGCTACATTTATCTCTTCATTAGAAAATATTACAATAGGTCTACCTATCGCCTTAGCAATTGCTATTCATAACATCCCTGAGGGTATGGCTGTTTCATTACCAATATATCATGCAACAGGAGATAAGAAACAAGCATTTTGGTATGCAACTTTATCTGGACTAGCAGAACCTATTGGGGCAATTTTAGGTTTTTTTATATTATTACCCATTATGGGAGAGGCTACCTTGGGAATTACTTTTGGAATTGTTGCTGGAGTGATGATATATATCTCATTTGATGAACTTCTCCCTGCTGCAAGAATTTATGGAAATGCGCATACAACAATTTTAGGTCTCGTGCTTGGTATGTTTATAATGTCTTTAAGTCTAGTGATATTTAAACTAATTTAATTAAATAGTTTACTTTTTTCCCTTAACTCTTTTGGCGTTGTGCCATTCCATTTTTTATAGGCTCTATAAAAAGCACTTACCTCAGAATATCCTAACAAAAAAGATATTGTTGCATCATCTAATTTAGTATTTAAAATATAATGTTTCGCTAGTTTCTTTCTTACATTTCCCAAAGCCTCACTAAAAGTTTTTGATTCTGATTTTAAATAATTTTGTAAAGTTCTAGCACTTATATTTAAATACGAGGCAATAAAATTTATAGATATATCTTTATCTCCAATATTTTTCAATATCTCTTTTTCTATCTTATTAAACCATGAATCATTCTCAATTTGACTTAATAAACTATCTGCTTGTGCTTCAAAATATGTGAGCATTCCTGGATTAGCATTATTAACAGGAATATTTAATTCTGTTTTTTTAAAGAAAATTGCATTTTCATCTTTTTCAAAATAAAGTTTTTTACCAAAGATTTCTTCATACTTCATCAACTCATTTTGCTTAGAATAAGAAAAATAAACATATTCTGGAATAACTTTTTTCCCTAATATCTGTGTAAGGATATTCAATATTGCACTTAAATGTACCTCTGCATGAAAACTAGGAACAGGAATAAATCTATTTTCATTGATATAAATTGCAAATTTGTAATACTCTTTATCTTCAAAAAAATTAAATTTTAAGTGTCTACTTACAAGTTTTTGATAAATACTAAACTTTTCAATCATCTCTTTTAAATCTTTTGCATTCATAAGTAAATAACCCAAAATCCCCAATGATTGATACGGTATTGACTGCCCAATATCAAAAGCTAAATTTGGATTATTGGTTTTTTCCATACAGTATCTAAATATTGCAGATAATTTATAACTTTTTACACTTTCATTTTGTTCTAAATCTTCTATATCAAGATCTACATATTTTGCCATTTCATCAACTGAAATATTTGTTTTCATCTCTAATGCTTTTAATACATAATGAAATGTTACACTTGAAACTTCCACAATCTCCCCTTAAAATATCTTATTTTCGTAATATGTCAGTAATTATTCATATATTAGCATAAATAGTATTCATATTATTATATATAATTGTATAAAAAATAATAGGAGTTAGAAAATGTGTGATTGTAAAAAGAAAAATGAGATCAGAGTTGATGAAAGTTATGTAAGTTTCAAAGATATCGACTGCTTTGAAAATGCGTGTTCTGTAATCGATAATTTATTAAGACTTTGTAAAAACCCTCAGCTTAATAATGCTTATTGGGAAAAGTTTATTACAAAAATTCCAGAGGCATACTATTCAAGAGATCCCAAAAAAGACCCTACAGAGGCTTTGCTTTACCTTGTTTGTTCAAATGCTTTTTATATAATAGAGTTATTTGAATTAGCAGATGATGATGAAGCTATCCATGCACTTGAAAAATGTGAACAAGAGTGTTGTTAATATCTGGAAATTTTTATTTTATAATATTTTATATTTACCTTAAAAGAAAAAGTTTATTATCTAATTAAGAGTTAGCTTTAAACTTTTTTTGCTAAACTTCTTTCAAATAAAAATTTAAAAGGAAATAAAATATGTTAGTAACAAAAAAAGCTCCAGATTTTACAGCAACAGCTGTACTGGCAGATGGTCAAATAGTAGAGGATTTTAATTTAATGGATAATTTAGGTGAAAAAGGTGCGGTATTATTTTTCTATCCACTAGACTTTACTTTTGTATGTCCATCAGAAATTATTGCATTTTCTCATAGAATTGAAGATTTCAAATCAAGAGGTATTAATGTAATTGGTGTATCTGTAGATTCACAATTTTCTCACTTTGCATGGAGAGAAACTCCAATTGACAATGGTGGTATTGGAAGAGTTAAATATCCACTAGTTGCTGACTTAAACAAACAAATTTCTAAAGATTATGATGTATTATTTGGTGAATCTGTTGCTTTAAGAGGATCATTCTTAATTGATGCAGATGGAACTGTTAGACATGCAGTTATCAATGACTTACCACTAGGAAGAAACATCGATGAGATGATTAGAATGGTTGATACAATGTTATTTACAAACGAGCATGGTGAAGTTTGTCCTGCTGGTTGGACAAAAGGTGATGAAGGTATGAAAGCTTCAACAGAAGGTGTTGCTGAATATTTAGGGAAAAATGCTGAGAAATTATAATATTTAATTTATTGTTATTTCAAAAGGGAGATTTTATCTCCCTTTTTTTATGGCTGAATTGTAATCTCCGTAATCTCAGAAGTGGCACCTAGTCTCATGGGTGGTCCCCAAAAACCTGTCCCTTTATTTACATATATTTGTAAATTTTCATTATGCTGATGTAATCCTTCTATATAAGGTTGTACTATTGCTACTAAAAATCTAAATGGATACAATTGTCCCCCATGAGTATGTCCACTTAACATCAAGTCAACCCCTTGCTTTACTTCATCTATAAATTTTGGCTGATGTGCTAAAAGAATTGTAGGAGAGTTGTCGATTTTATTTTGAAGTGCTTTTTTTATATCTGGTTTATATCTATTTGCTCTATAGCCAAAAACATCATATACTCCTGCTAAATTAAATCCTTTACCTTTTTCTCCAATATAAACATTTTCATTTTCCAATACCGTTATACCAAGAGATTTCATTGTAGTAATAATCTCTTCAATCCCATGAAAATATTCATGATTTCCAACTATGAAATAAGTACCATAAGTTGATTCAAGGTTTGTAAATTCTTTTAAAGCTTTTTTTGCAGAATTAATTTTAATATCTATTAAATCCCCTGTAATAACTACCAAGTCTGGTTGTAAATTATTCACACGAGAAACAATATCACCAATAAATTTCTCATCTATAAGTCCACCAATATGAATATCACTTAACTGTACTATCTTATATGGTTGTTGTAGATTTTTCAATTTTATATTTACTTTTTCTATTTTTACAAATCTTGCTTCATATAAGGCTCTTCCACTTAATGCAACTGCACCTATTAGGGAAAAAATATCAAGAGATTTTTTAAAAAATTTTCGTCTAGTAGATTTAAGGGGTATCTTTTCTATAGTAACTCTAGAGATGTCATATATAACTGCTGTACAAAAAAGTAAAAATAGTACACCAATAGGAAGTGAAAATAAAAAGTATATTGTATTAGGGATATTAGCATAATATCGTCCTGTTATATATCCAATAATACCTATAAAGTTTATCACTAAAAATATGTTGAAATATTTTTTATATCTAGTGTTTATATCCAATTTACTGATAAACCTTTTTGATACATAAAAACTAATTAACGCAAAAACTATTAAAAAAATTGTCATAAATATTGTAATTCTCATCTTGTGAGTATAATCTATATAATCTTAATATGCTATAATCTTTTTATGGAAAACAATATTAAAATAGAACTTAATTCACATATCGTACAAGATCTTCAAGTCTATTCTGAAATCTTAGAAAAAACACCTAGTGAAATCATAAATACTGCATTAAAAGACTATTTTGAAAAAGAACAGGAAAAACTAGATGCAGATACTTTAGATATGGATGGCGGTATGACAAAAATGGATTTTGATGAATTTTGGGATGGTGTAGATATTTAACTTTACCTTTATTCCATATTCAGTTTTATTTAAGATTAAAGAAAATAGCTTTAAAAATTAACTGCTTTTTATTTAAGTTCAAATCTAAAGTTGTTAGTTATTGGCTCTAGCTCTTCTTAGCACGCGTAATTTTTTGTTAATCTTAAATAAAACTGAATATGGAATAAAGGTAATAGAAAAATTTACTTGTTTTTATTAAATATATCATATAAGAAAAAGTAAATAAAAGTTAGATATAATCAAAATTAAAATCAAATAGGGGTATTTTTATCCTAAATAAATAGTATAAGGTAAATATATAATGAGAGATTGGTTAGATAATCATAAAGATGATACAGTAAGAACACAAATGTATTATGCAAAGCAAGGGATTATTACTCCTGATATGGAATATGTGGCACAAGTTGAGAACCTTGATCCTGAGCTTATTAGAAGTGAAGTGGCTCGTGGAAGAATGATAATTCCAGCAAATATAAATCATAGACATGTAAAACCTATGGCTATAGGAATTGCATCTAAGTGTAAAATAAATGCAAACATAGGAAGTTCAGCTCTTGCTAGTGATATAGAAGGCGAGATAGAAAAAGTTGATGCAAGTTTAAAATATGGTGCTGATACAATTATGGATTTAAGTACAGGTGGTGATTTAGATAGCATAAGAGAAGCTGTAATTAAACACTCTACTGTACCAATTGGAACAGTTCCTATATATCAAATCATTCATGATTGTGGAGATGATATCAATAACTTAACAGTTGAAGTTATGCTTTCAACACTAGAGAAGCAAGCAAAACAAGGGGTAAGTTACTTTACTATCCATGCAGGATTTTTATTAGAAAATATGCCACTTATAGCGCAGCGAAAAATGGGAATTGTTTCAAGAGGTGGTTCTTTAATGGCTTCTTGGATGATGCACTACCATAAAGAAAATCCATTTTATGAAGCATATGATCAAATTTTAGATATCTGTGCAAAATATGATGTTTCTTTATCTTTAGGAGATAGTTTAAGACCAGGTTGTTTAGCTGATGCTAGTGATCCTGCTCAATTAAATGAGTTAAAAGTTTTAGGGGAGTTAACACTAAAAGCTTGGGAAAAAAATGTTCAAGTTATGATTGAAGGTCCTGGTCATGTTCCTTTAAATGAAATTGAAAGAAATATGAAATTAGAGCGTGAGTATTGTCATGAAGCACCATTTTATATCTTAGGGCCACTTGTGTCTGATATAGGTGCAGGATATGATCATATTACTTCAGCTATTGGAGCTGCTGTTGGTGGATGGCATGGTTGTAGTATGCTTTGTTATGTTACACCAAAAGAGCACTTAGGACTTCCAAATGCTCAAGATGTAAGAGATGGAATTATTGCTTATAAAATTGCTGCCCATGCTGCAGACATTGCAAGAGGAAGACCAAATGCTCAAGATGTAGATGATGAGATGAGTGATGCTAGATATAACTTTGACTGGAATAGACAATTTGAACTAGCACTTGATCCAGATAAAGCAAAAGAGTTTCACGATGAAACACTCCCTCAAGATGTTTTTAAAGATGCAGAATTTTGTAGTATGTGTGGACCAAAATTTTGTTCATATAAAATTACAAGACAAATTGTAGAAAATAATCCAACTCTAAAAGATCAATAAAAAACTTATAAGAAAAAACTATAGATTTTATAATCTATAGTTGAATAACTATTCATTTTTAATTTTTTTAATTAAGAGTCTTTTTATCTTATTTAGCTACCATAAGAATTAATAATAATTACTCAAGGATATGATAGTGTCAACAGAAGAGATAATCTTTTCTCTTATTAGCTTAACCATAGGTATGGCTTATGGAATTATTGCCCAAAGAGAACAATTCTGTTTTAGTGGTGGAATAAAGGATTTAATACTTTTTAAACATACTAGAAGAACCGCTTCACTTATTATAGCAATCACTACTGCTATTGTTTTTACCCAAATTTTTTCTTATATTTATAGCGTTGACTTAACACAAACTAGATATTATCTTAATGTAAACTATCTATTCATAATCATTGGTGGAGCAATGTTTGGTTTTGGAATGATGATAAGTGATGGTTGTAGTTCCCGTCATCTAATAAAATTTGCTCAAGGGGATATGGATTCCTTGCACATTCTTATCTCTCTTGGTATTTTTTCTTTTATCACTTATACTATGCTAGGATACTTTTCAACTGATATCTATAAAAATGAGATTATATCCTTAGCACAAATACAAAAATCTATTGAGATACCAATATATGTTATGGGTATAATATTATTATTTTTACTCTATAAAAATTTAAAAAAATGTAGAAATATTTTTCAAACTTGGGATGGTTTTTTAATTGGATTACTTATAACAACAGGTTGGTATTTAACTACAATAATTGCTGACAATTATTTTTTAACTCAATCAAAACAAAGTTTATCATTTGTCTATCCATTAGGAAAAATTGTTCAATATGTATTAAGTGGATTTACTGTTAATATACTACTTTTTTCAGTCCTTGCTATGATTGGAGTTGTAATTGGAGCATTTATCTCCTCAAAATTTAACAAAAAATACTCAGCTAAATATATGTGTGATAATTCACAACAAAACCCTCCAAAACTTTTTGAAAAAATAGTTGGTGGTGCTTTTATGGGGATAGGTGGTATACTTGCAATTGGTTGTACTGTAGGTCAAGGACTTAGTGGTCTTTCTACTTTATCTTTTACTTCACTACTAGCAATTGGTTCCATATATATATCCGCCTATATAACTGCACTTTATATGAAAAAGAAAAATGCCTTAATTGCTTGTTTTGTTTTTGATTTTGAAGATAAAAAATAAGATAGTTGTATTAAGACTAAATTTATCTTAATTGGTTAGAATTTGAAAAAATTAAATAAGGATTAAAAATATGGCAAATATAGATGATATAAAAAACAAATTAAAATCTGTTGCATATCCTGGATTCACAAAATCTATAGTAGATTTTGGTTTTGTAAAAGATATAGAACTTAATGGCAATGATGTAATTGTAGATTTAGAAATCACTTCAAGTGCTCAAGAGGTTGAAGATACACTAAAAAATGATATTACTAAAGAGTTAAAAGTTTTAGGACTAGAAAATATCCAAATCATAGTAAAAAAACCTGCTGCCCCAAAACAACAAAGTAACAGTGTAAGTGGAAAAAACATAGCTCCACAAGTAAAAAACTTTGTAATGGTAAGTTCAGGTAAAGGTGGTGTTGGAAAATCAACAACATCTGTAAACCTAGCTGTTGCTCTTGCAATGCAAGGAAAAAAAGTGGGACTTCTTGATGCAGATATTTATGGTCCAAACATCCCACGAATGGTTGGTTTTGAAGGGGCTGAACCTGAAATAGTTGGAAATAAAGTTATCCCTTTTAAAGCGTATGGTATAGAGATGATGTCTATGGGAAGTTTAATAGACCAAGGGCAAGCTTTAATGTGGAGAGGTGCTATGGTTATGAAAGCTATCACACAACTTCTACAAGATATTGCTTGGGGAGAATTAGATGTACTTGTTATAGATATGCCACCAGGAACTGGTGATGCACAACTTACTCTTGCACAATCAGTTCCAGTTGCAGCTGGGGTAAATGTAACAACTCCTCAGCATGTTGCACTTGATGATTCAAGAAGAAGTTTAGATATGTTTAAAAAACTTCATATACCAGTTGCTGGTATTGTTGAAAATATGTCTGGTTTTGTTTGTCCAAAATGTGGTGAAGAATCAGATATCTTTGGGGCTGGAACTTGTGAAGAATTAGCTAAAGAGTATGGTACAAAAGTTATTGCAAATATCCCAATTGAACCATCAATTAGAGTTGGTGGAGATGAAGGAAAACCTATAGTTTATTTTTATCCTGATAGTAATAGTGGAAAAAGATATCTAAAAGCAGCAGCAGAGCTATGGGCTAGTATTCAAGACTCTCATAAAGAGGGGAAAATTGGAAATGAAGCTATTCAACCTACAATGCCAGCTGGTGTAAGTGCATGTAGTACAGAAGGACAAGCACATAAAGCACAACAAGAAGCTGCTAAAAGTGGTGGTTGTGGTTCTCATGATGGTGATGGAAAAGGTGGATGTGGTTGCCACTAAATCTAGTAACCATACTAATATTTAAAAAGCTTGTAAGTTATTCTTACAAGCTTTTTTTATATAATACTAAAATTAAATCCTAAAGGAAAGATATGAAGGTAGATTTATTACAACATTCAAGTTTAGAAGTTTGTGCACATGCCATTAGAACTTGTTGGCAAAGTTTTGATAAAAGTGATGATGGTGGTGAAAAAGATAAAGATTTGATAAATAGAGTTGGAAATAAATTTAAACATGCTTCAACTTTGGAACATCTTTCATATACTTTTTATATAGCGGGTGTGAGTCGTGCACTACTTCAAGAATTAGCTCGTCATAGAATGGCAAGTCCAAGCGTAAAAAGTACTAGATATACTCTCAAAGAATTAAAAGAGGAAACATCATTTACAGATGGTGCTAGTATGGTTGAATTAAAAGAAAAATATACAAATCCTGAGGAAGTTTATACCGATAAACATATGTCAAGAGCAGCTAAATATTTAGTATGGACAGGTGTTTTAGGTGTTGATTTTGCTTCTATAGTTGCTTTAGAAAACTTACGACTAATGTTACTTGATGGTGTAGCTAATGATAAAGCTAAATATTGTCTACCAGAAAGTTACAAAACAGAACTTACTTGGAGTATTAACGCAAGAAGTTTACAAAATTTCATCTCTTTACGAAGTAGTAAAAGTGCTTTATGGGAGATAAGAGATTTAGCTAAACTATTATTTGATTCACTTCCACAAGATCATCAATACTTATTTGATGATTGTATCCTAAGTGATAATTAATATACTCGTTTAAGTTTAATGCAGTTATAATTATACCAATATATAAAGGTAATTTAAGAAATGAATATTGAATTGATAAAAACTTTAAAAGTATTATATGTAGAAGATGAAATAATTTTAAGAGACACTACATGTAATTCTTTGAACTCTATACTTAAAGAGGTTGTTGTGGCAGACAACGGTAAAGAGGGTTTAGAGAAATTTAAAAATGATACATTTGATTTAATTATAACTGACCTTTCTATGCCTGTAATGTCTGGAACTGAGATGATTATGGCAATTAGAGAGATTAATAAAGAGATTCCTATTATTATAACAACTGCCTACGGTAGTCAGAATCTTGAAGTTCAAGAATTAGCTAAAGTAAATATGACAGATTATGTTATGAAACCTGTTGATGTTATGAAACTGGTAGAAACTATAGATAAGGCGATCTCTACTAACTCTTAGAACGAAACTTTACCCTTTGAGCATGTGTTAAAGAGATTGCAATTGCATCTGTAATATCAAGGGGTTTAATCTCTTGTTTTATCCCTAAAAGTCTTTTTACCATAAATGCTACTTGCTCTTTAGTAGCTTTTCCATTTCCAACAACAGCTTTTTTTACTTGTAGCGGTGTATACTCACTAAAGTTCCCTAACTCTTGAAGTATCTTTAAACTCAAAGCTCCTCTAAATTGAGCAAGTTTAATAACAGACTTAGGATTAAAAGCAAAAAACATATCCTCAATAGCAACTTCATCAATTTTATTATTTTTAAGAATGATGTCAATTCCCTCTATTAATTCGACAATTTGTTCTTGCAAAATTCTACTTTTAATTTTGATAAGTCCCGCTTCAATCAATTTTGGTTTATTCACATTTTCACTTAGCTCTAAAACCGCATAACCACAGTTAATTGTTCCAGGATCAATCCCTAATATTTTCAACTATTCACACCTTTTCACTTCTTTTTCCAAACTAATTCACATATATTTACTATTATATCCATATATTCTTTCGTTTTATTTTTTACTTTTTACTTTTTTTAGATATAATAAAACAATTAACATTAAAATATATATTACTTAGGATTAAATAATTTGACTACAAAAGAGATATTATCACAATTGCAAGAGGAAGTATCAAAAAACGACTATGAAAGATACCTAAAACAGCTTGTGTATAAAAAATCAAGCTCGAGTGATGATATAGCTGTTTTTGAAGTGACAAATAAATTTATTGCAAATTATATTAAAACTAAATTTTCCCCTATTATTCAAGAAGTTTTTGAAAAAAATAAAAATACTAAACCATCTATTGAGATAAAAATTGCAGGGGAAAGAAGAAGAACAACGAAAGAGATATTAAACCAAAAAATCTCAAATGATACTAGTGAAAGTACAATATTAAATCAATCATATACATTTGAATCATTTGTAGTTGGAAACTCTAATAAAATGGCCTACACAGCTTCTAAAGCAGTTGCTGAAAAACCAGGTGTTCAGTATAATCCACTTTTTTTATATGGTGGTACTGGACTTGGAAAAACCCATCTACTTCAAGCAATAGGTAATGATGCAATTGAAAAAGATAGAAATGTAATCTATGTTACAGTAGAACAATTTATGAATGACTTCTTATTTAGTATGAAAAATAAAAACTTAGAACATTTTAAATCTAAATATAGACAATGTGATTTACTACTTATAGATGATGTTCAATTCTTAAGTGGAAAAGAGACAACTCAAGAGGAATTTTTTCACACTTTTAATGAACTTCATAATGCAAATAAACAAATAGTTCTTACTTCAGATAAACTTCCATCACAAATTGCTGGACTTGAAGAAAGATTAAAAAGTAGATTTGATCACGGATTAAAATCTCATATTCAACTTCCTGAACTTGAAACAAAAATCGCTATTATAGAAAAGAAAAGTGAACTAAATGGTATCCATCTTAATAAAGATATTGTTCAATACATTGCAACAAATCTTGGTAACTCAATACGAGAGATTGAAGGTGTATTAATACAAATAAATGCTAATGCTAATTTAATTGGTGGTGATATCAATATAGAGTTGGTAAAAAGAGTTTTAAAAGATCAAATTAAAGAAACAAAAGAAAATATTAAACTCATTGATATTATCAATGTTGTTTCAAATGAATTAAATATTAAACCAAGCGATCTAAAATCATCTAAAAGAACAAAGAATGTAGTTGATGCAAGAAGAACAGTTATATATCTTGCACGAGAGCTTACACATAACTCTATGCCAGATATTGCAAAGTTTTTAGGGATGAAAGATCACTCATCGGTTTCAAAAAATATATCTAAAGCAAATGAACTTATAGAAACAGATGAAAACTTTAGATTAAAATTAGAAAATCTAAAAAATAAAATTATAAATAAGGATTATTAAATTATGTAAATGTGAATAGATGTGAACAAAATAGTCTTATTTAAAACAAAATTTTTACTTTAAATAAAGACTTCATAGCTTGTTTTCATCTATTCACACCTACTACTGCTAATACTACTTATTTAATAATATAATAAAAGGGAAAAAAATGAAATTTACCATATCAAAAAGTATCATTGAAAATATAATATCTTCAATGCAACCATTTTTAAATAAAAAAGATTCTAGTTCAATCACTTCACATATATATCTTGAAGTATTAAATGCAAATCTTATTATCAAGTCAACAGATTATGAGATGGGATGTGTTGCAAATGTATCTGATATAAAAGATTTAATTGATGGAAAAGCTACAGTAAATGGTGGTAATTTTTTAAATATAATAAGAAGACTAAAAGATGAAGATATTGATTTTGAAGTATCTGCTAATAATTTAAATATTAAACAAAAAAGATCTAACTTTAAACTACCAATGTATGATGCTAATGAATACCCATCTTTTCCACAATTAGAAAATTTACACTCTTTAGAGATTAATACTATTAATTTAATAAACAGTATTAAAAAGATAACACCTTCAATTGATAACAATAACCCTAAATTTGAATTAAATGGTGCATTAATTGATATTAAATCACAAAAGATAAATTTTGTTGCAACTGATACAAGAAGATTAGCAATATCTAATTTAGAAAATATTTCTAATAAAGAATCTCAAATAATCATACCAAAGAAAGCTATAATTGAGATACAAAAATTATTTCTAGATGAAGCAAGTATAAAATTTGATGATACAAATTTAGTGGTATCAAATAATAATTATACTTTTTTTACTAAATTAATAAATGGTAAATTTCCAGATTATGAAAGAATTATCCCTAATAATTTAAAATATAAATTTCAACTTTCTAAATCACTTTTAATAGAAGCAATTAAACTTGTAACATCTATTGAGTCAAAAATAAAAATTACATTTAATCCAGAGAGTATTATATTTGAAAGTTTAGATGATGATAGTGAATCTAAAACACAACTTGATATCAATGTTGATATTAGTGAAAGTTTTTATATAGCAGTTAATAGTAAATATATATTAGATTTTTTAAGTGGTACAAATAGTGAAGAGATTAGTGTAGGTTTTAATGAATCAAATTTACCATTTTATTTAGAAGATGGTAATTTTATAACAATAGTTATGCCAATAGTATTAGATAAATAAGGATTAAAATATGAGTGAAGATATAAAAAAAGAATATGGTGCTAGTAATATTAAAGTCCTAAAAGGACTTGAAGCAGTTAGAAAAAGACCAGGTATGTATATAGGTGATACCAATATGAATGGTCTTCATCATATGGTATACGAAGTTGTTGATAACTCAATTGATGAGGCAATGGCTGGTTTTTGTGATACTATTAATGTAACAATTACAAAAGAAAATGGTGTAATAGTTTCAGATAATGCTAGAGGTATCCCTACAGATATTCATGAAGGTGAAAAAATAAGTGCGGCAACTGTTGCTTTAACTGTACTTCATGCTGGTGGTAAATTTGATAAAGATACTTATCAGGTATCTGGTGGTCTTCATGGGGTTGGTGTTTCTGTTGTAAATGCTCTTTCATCTGAACTTAAGATGACAATTCACAGAGGTGGAGAAATTCATTATCAAGAGTTTGCAAAAGGTAAATTTGAAAAGCCTCTTGAAGTTATTGGAACTACTAAAAAAACTGGAACTACTATTGAATTTCAACCAGATGATAGTATATTTGAAGTGGTTGAATACTCTTTTGAAATATTATCAAAAAGATTTCGAGAGGTTGCCTATTTAAATCCATTTATTACTATTAATTTAGAAGATAAAAGATCAACTAAAAAAGAAACATATCATTTTGAAGGTGGTATTAAACAATTTGTTGAAGATACTAATAAATCAAAACCAATTACAGATGCAATCTCTTTTAGTGCTAAAGAGGATGGTGTTGAAGTTGATATTGCTTTAATGTATAATGATACTTATGTTGGAAATACAAAATCATTTGTTAATAATATTAACACTATGGATGGTGGAACACACGAAGCTGGTTTTAAAGATGGACTTACAAGAAGTATTAGAAAGTATCTAAAAGAGAATGCAAATGCAAGAGATAAAGATGCAAAACTAGATGGAAATGATGTAAGAGAAGGTTTAGTTTCTGTTGTAAGTGTAAGAGTTCCTGAACCACAATTTGAAGGACAAACAAAAGGAAAGCTTGGAAGTAGTTATGTAAAACCTATTTGTCAAAAACTTACTTACGAAGCATTAAACAAATATTTCGAAGAAAACCCAGCACAAGCAAAACTTGTAATGGAAAAATCTTTAATGGCTGCACGAGGTAGAGAAGCAGCAAAAAAAGCTAGAGAACTTACAAGAAAAACTGATACTATGTCTGTAGGGACACTTCCTGGAAAACTAGCAAACTGTCAAACAAAAGATCCAGAGATTGCTGAACTATACTTGGTGGAGGGAGATTCAGCGGGTGGGTCTGCTAAACAAGGTAGAGATAGAGTTTATCAAGCAATTTTACCACTAAAAGGGAAGATTTTAAATGTTGAAAAAGCTAGACTTGATAAAATATTAAAATCTGAAGAGATTAAAAATATGATTACAGCTCTTGGTTGTGGTATTGGTGAAGATTTTAATGATGAAAAAATAAGATACCATAAAGTGATTATTATGACAGATGCTGATGTTGATGGTAGTCATATTCAAACACTTCTTTTAACATTTTTCTTTAGATTTTTAAGACCAATTATTGATAGAGGATATTTATATATTGCACAACCACCTTTATATCTTTATAGAAAAGGTAAAAATGAAACTTATTTAAAAGATGATGCTGCATTAAGTGTATTTTTGATAGAAAATGGTTTAGAAAACTTCGAATTTCAAGGGATGGGATACAATGATCTATTAGATTTATTTAAAATAGTTTCAGCATATAGAGCAATGCTTTTAAATCTTGAAAAAAGATATTCACTAGTAGAAGTTATTAAATATATTATAGAAAATGATAATTTAGTAGGATTAGAAAATGAAAAACTTTATGTAGAACTTGAAAAATATCTTTTATCAAATGGATATAATATATTAAATAAAACTATCTCTGAAGAATCGATTCATATGTTCGTACAAACTAATGAAGGTTTAGAAGAGCTTTTAATTGATGATGAATTATTTGCTAGTCCATATTTTGCAGAAGCTACATATCTATTTAAGAAAATCAACGAAAGAGACATGACTTTATTTGAAGGAAGAGATATAATTGATGTTTTAGAAGATATTGAAGCAAGTGCTAAAAAAGGTGCTTATATTCAAAGATATAAAGGTCTAGGTGAGATGAATCCAGAACAACTTTGGGAAACAACAATGACACCAGAGGCTAGAAGACTTTTAAAAGTAACTGTTGATGATGCAGAAGTTGCAAGTGAAACATTTACACTATTTATGGGTGACGAAGTTGAACCTAGAAGAAAGTATATAGAAGATCATGCAAAAGATGTTGAACATTTAGATGTTTAATCGTTTTTTCAAAGGATTTTATCCTTTGAAAAAATTAATTTAAATCACATTTAGATGCATCACCTTTTGCATCAATGTATCCCCAAGTTGTAAGCCCTACTCCTGATTCATATTTTACATTTCTTATCACATTAGCACCAATTTTTTTACCTTTCTCTGCTAATACATAATTAGCTTGTTCTTTTGTTGGATCGGGATGAAATAAAGTTAGTTTTTTAATACTAGTATCAATATTTTCTAAAGTTTTGCAATTTTTATTTTCTAATAATAACTCTGTTACCATTATTGAAGGTTTTATATTTTTATTTTTTGAAGAGGGAGGTGTTATACCTGATTCTGTTCTGTAAGCACCACATCCGCTAAATCCAAGTGTAAGTACTGTTAATGACAATACTAAAGTAGTTTTTTTCATTTTAATCCTTTATATTTAAATTATATTATTATATCTTAAGAATGTCACATCTATGTCACATTTAAAGTATTAATGAAAATTATATTATATATATTTATTGAAAATATTTTATAATTATCTCCTCTACAGGTTCCCAAAGGCTCACCTGACCATCTTTTTCATTAAAAACTTTTCCATGATTTTTTTCTGATATTGTTTTTAATAGATTATAGTTAGATAAAAATACTTTTGGATCAATATTGCAATGCATCTCTAACAATCTTGTACTTATTGTGTGGTTATTGTTGTTTGATAAGCTCATAAAAGTATTTAAAATTTTGTAATTGTACTGATTTTGCTTTTTTAGCCATAGAGGTACTTTTCTTTTTACTTTTTCAACCTCTAAGGCTTCTGTATTTTCATTAAGCTTATATTTTTTTTTCTTTTTTAACTTTACAGTTTCTAGTTCATTTAATAATAATTTTGTATTTGCCATAATCGAAAGTAGTTTGTCTTCGATTATTTTATTCTCAGTTAGTATGCTTTCTTTATAGGCTAATTTTGTTTCATCTAAAATAGTATTAACTATATCTTTCATAGTGATCCTTTTTATAAGCTATATTTTATAATAAGTAAACTTATTCCTATATAAGTTCTTATAAGTTTCTAATAAGAAACTTATAATTAAGTTATTTATTATATTATAAATTAACAAATTATGAGCAATAAAAATTATTTATTGTAAATTTTGAACATAAAAAAAGGTTACCAAACAAAGGTAACCTTTTTTATAATTTTATTTAAAAGAGTTATTTAGTAATTTGCTTCTTTTAAAGTATCTGCAATCATAAATGCTAATTCTAAAGATTGATCAGCATTTAGTCTTGGATCACATTGTGTATGATATCTACTTCCTAGTGATTCTTCTGTTATTGCACTACTTGTACTTCCTGTACACTCTGTAACATCTTGCCCAGTCATCTCTAAGTGAATACCACCCGCGACACTTCCTTGTGCTTTGTGAATTTGGAAAAATTGTTTCACTTCACTTAGGATATTAGCGAAATCTCTAGTTTTGTATCCATTTGATGTTTTTTCAACATTCCCATGCATTGGATCACAACTCCAAACAACTTTTTTACCTTCAGATTCAACTTTTTTAAGAAGATTTGGGAAGTGATCAGCTATTTTAGATGCTCCCATTCTTACGATTAAATTTAATCTTCCAGCTTCATTATCTGGGTTTAACTTATCAATAAGTTTAATCAACTCATCCTCTTGCATAGAAGGTCCAACTTTACATCCAATTGGATTTTTAATACCTCTAAAAAACTCTACATGTGCTTCATCTAAACCTCTTGTTCTATCACCTATCCATAACATATGAGCGCTACAATCATACCAATCACCTGTTAAACTATCTTTTCTTGTAAGTGCCTCTTCATAGTTTAAAAGAAGTGCTTCATGAGAAGTAAATAGTGTTGTTTGTGCTAGTTGTGCAGTATTTTGTGAAGTTATTCCACAAGACTCCATAAACTTTAAAGATTCAGATATTTTAGTAGCTAACTCTTCATATTTTTCACCTAGCGTATGATCTCTCATATAGTTAAGATTCCAGCTATGTACTTTATGTAAATCAGCCATACCACCTCGTGCAAAAGCTCTTAGAAGATTTAATGTAGCTGCACTTTGGTTGTATGCTTTTAAAAGTTTTTTAGGATTTGGTATTCTAGCTTTTGCATCAGCTTCAATATCATTTACTATATCACCTCTGTAGCTTGGGTATTCAATACCATCAATAATTTCTGTATCACTTGATCGGGGTTTTGCAAATTGACCAGCAATTCTTCCAACTTTTACAACAGGTTTTCCACCACTAAATGTCATTACAACTGCCATTTGCATCATAACTTGAAAAAGTGATTTTATGTTTTGAGCATTAAAAGCATTAAAGCTTTCTGCACAATCTCCACCTTGTAATAAAAAGGCTTTTCCATTTGAAACATCTGCTAATTGTGTTTTTAATCTTCTAGCTTCTTCTGCAAAAATAAGTGGAGGATAAGTACTAAGTTCTTTCTCAACATTCTTTACTTTTTTCATATCTTGATAAATTGGTTGTTGCTTTATTGGAAAATCTCTCCAGCTACTTGGTGTCCAAATATTACTCATCTTGTTGTCCTCTTATAGTTTTACTTTTTTTAATAACTCTTGAAATGATACCTTAAAGGCACTCAATCCATCTTGAAGTAGTTCATTATATACTTTTTCAATATCAATATGGTGACTTTTTAAAACTTCAAAATATTTGATACAATCATCTTTTTCAAGTATTTCAGATTGTTTTTGTTTGCCCTCTTTTAACCAAGCATTAATAGTATCTAATGGTGCAGTATTAATACAATTAGGGAAAATTAATTCATCTATATAATAACTTGGAACCAGTTCTTTCCCCTTTACTCCTGTACTTGCAAAAAGTGTTCTTATATTTTTGCTTCCAATTGATTCTATCTCGTGATAACATAGCGTTGCATTGATAATTCCTGTTTGAGCAGTTTCTAATTCAAGTTTTTTTAATTTATCATCAAGAGTTCTATCAAATCTACTTACAAAAATAGATACAACACCTTTTGTATCTTTTCCACTCTTTTTTATACCATTGTTAAGGGCAGTTGCTGATTTTAATGCTTGTTGTGGTGAAAATATTAAAGTTGCATTAACACTAATTCCAATTGAAGTTAGATGCTCCATTGCACCATATCCAGCTTCTGTTGCAGGAATTTTTATCATCACATTATCACATCCAATTTGGCTGTGTAATCTTGCACCCTCTTCTATTGTACCCATCATATCATCACATAGTGTTGGGTCAACCTCTAACGAGATAAAACCATCATTTGCATTTTTATCATAAAGAGGTTTTAGAAGTTCAGCTGCTCTTTTGATATCTGTAATTGCTAACTCTTCATATATTTTTTTATTATCATTAGCTTGGAGCATATTAATTTGTTGTGTATATGCTGTAGAGTTACCAATAGATTGCTGAAATATAGCAGGGTTACTTGTTGCCCCTTTTATTATTTTGTTTTCTATTAACTCTTGAAATTCATTTTCTAAAAAATTTCTCTCTACAAAGTCACACCAAATTGAATAATTTATTTTACTATTTAAACTCATTTTTTTCCTAGTTGTCTATTTTTTGACATATTAAATCTTTTTCAACATTTCGTTTAAAGTCTTTTAATACAAATCCTTTACACTCTTCATTTGTATCCAAGTTTGTAAAACTAATTGTATATTTGAAACCTTTTACATTAATATCTTCTCTTATAAATTGATGATTTGCATATACTTTTACATCAGATACATTTTTGTATCCTAGTGTATTTAATATCTTTGTTGCTTTTACTGATTGCCCATAAGCAACTGCTACAAACCATACAATTCCTAATAATCCTAAAATTATCATAATAATTATTGTTTTTTTAGGAAGTTTTCTTACTTCATTTTCCATTTGTATCCTTAAAAGGTTGATATTTTATCATAAATTAGATAATACTTGCTATAATAATACCTATGAAAAATGTACTTGTAATACTAGATGGGAAAATAGCGAAACATTTAGTAAAAAAAATGGTTGATCTAAATAATAATCTCAACCAATATGATATTGTCTATACCGATGAAAAAATCTTGCCAAAAGATATTCCATCAAATTTTACTTTTTATAAATTTGATCCAACGAGTTTCTCAAAATTAAAATTTATATTAAATAAGTCTTTGTATCAAGATGCTTTAATAGCGTTAGATACAAAAGAGGATACATTGGCAGTAGTTTATAATATACGAGTAAAATACAAAGACTTAAATTTTACAGTATATGATCAGTGGGGATTGGATTTAAAAGATAAAAATGTCCAATATTACAGAGGAAATGATATTATCTCCAATGGATTAATTGAGCAGCTACCAAATATTCCTGTTTTTGCCCAAAATATTGGTTTAAGACAAGGTGAAATAATGGAGATTAAAATTCCATTTGGTAGTACTTATGCATATAGATATATTGGAAGTATAGGACAAAAAGATTGGAAAATAGTAGCTTTATATAGAAATGAAAAGCTTATAAATATAAAACCATCATTGATTATAAAACCAAATGATGTAATAATCATTATTGGAAAACCAGATGTATTGATTCAAGTGTACAATGCTATTTCAAAATCAAGTACACAGTTTCCTATGCCTTTTGGTAAGAATATTTATCTTTATGTTGATATGTTTGTTCAAGATGAAGATGAGATAATAAGTGCTATTGAAGATGTAAAGATTTTACACCAGAGAATGAAAAATAATCTATTAGTTGTAAAAATAACGCGACCAACTACAGTAGAATCATTAAATAAAATAAAATTTAATCTAAATCAAATTCCAGATATGAAACTAGAGATAGATTATCATAATATAGGGATACATGCTATTCTGAAAGAGGATAAGGTACGCTTTGATATAGGACTTCTTGTATTAACAAAAAATATTTTAAAACATAAAGAAGCTATTAAAAATGTGATACTTTTAAAGCTCCCAATTTTTAAAGTGGGAAGTGAAAATATCTCATCATTGAAACATACATTGGTTTTACTAAATGATGAGAAACTTTATGAGCAGATATCGCCTACACTTTTTGATATCTCATCACAATTAAAAATAAAATTAAAAGTTTTAGATATAGATCCTATTGGAGATAAAACAAGGGAAGGGCTAATTGCTCACTTTAACAATTTATCAAAAATATTTGTACAAAATATTATTTTAGTTCAAGAGGAAGCAAATCCGATAAAACGGTTAAATAAAGAACATAATATATTACAAGTATTACCACTAAAAGAGAGTATGTTTCAAAAAAGATTATTACAATTTTTTACTATTGATAGTGATTTATTATCTTATGACAATAATAAATTTAACCAAATTTTAATGCCTGTTATTGAAGATATAGAGTCAACAAAAACTACTTGATACTTTAGTAAGACTTTTTCATTGTATAATTATGAGAATAGTAGAGGTAAGTATTTTGGAAAATAATAAACATTCAATTTTAGTAGTAGATGATACAACAACAAATATAGATATTCTTTTAGATTTACTGAAAGGGTACGATGTTGTTGTTGCTATGGATGGTAAATCAGCTTTAGATATATTAGAAGAAGATGATAATATAGATTTAATTCTTTTAGATATTATGATGCCTGTTTTAGATGGTTTTGAGGTTTGTAAAACTATAAAAAAAAATAAAAAAACAAGAGATATCCCTGTAATATTTCTTACTGCAAAATCGGATGATGATTCTATTAAAATAGCATTTGAAGTTGGAGGGATTGATTATCTTACAAAACCATTTAGACCTATTGAATTAACATCAAAAATTAAAACACATCTAGAACTTGTTACTCATCAAAAACAAGTTATTGAAAATAATAGACATATTGTTTTAGAAGAGTTGATAAATAATATAGCCCATCAATGGAGACAACCATTATCAATTATTTCAACTCAAGCAAGTAGTATTTTACTTCAAAAAGAGTTAGGGATGATATCTGATGAAGAGGTAGCAGTAGGTTGTAATTCTATATTGAAAAGTTGTGATTTTTTATCAGATACTATAGATAATTTTAAAAAAATACTTGTTTATGATTTAAAAAAAGAACAATTTAATCTTTATGATGCAATTAATGATAATCTATCATTATTGCAATATTCAACAGATGATACAAGTAGTCAGTTGCTTATCAATACTCCTCGAGACATTCATATAAATGGTTCTAAAAATGAGCTTATACAGGTACTTTTACATATAGTGGATAATGCAAAAGGTATAGAGTGTCAAGATGATAAAAAATTGATATTTTTAGATGTAGTTCAAAAAGATAAAAAAGTGACTATCACTATAAAAGATAATGGTGGTGGGATTGATGATGCGATTATAGATAAAATTTTTGATCCTTATTTTACTACAAAGCATAAGTATGTGGGTACAGGACTGGGTTTATATATTGTTTATAATATTATAAAAAACTCTTTTTTGGGCACTATAAAGGTCACAAATACAATCTTTGAATATGAGGGTAAAAAGTATAAGGGTGCAAATTTTGAGATACAGATACCACTTAATTAATTTTTTTTTATTTTTTTTATTTGTCACAAATCTTTACTCTAATAGTAACTTAACAAAAGTATCTTTACAATTAGAATGGAAACACCAATTTGAATTTGCAGGTTTTTATGCTGCTATTGAAAAAGGCTACTACAAAGATATAGGGCTTGAAGTTGAATTAAAAGAGTTTCAAGAGGGTGTGAATCTTTCTGAAGATGTTCTTACTGGTAAATCAACATTTGGTATATCCTCCTCCTCTTTAATCTTAGAAAAATTAAACAATAAACCAGTTGTTCTTTTAAGTTCTTTTTTTAAACAAAATGCTTTAGCAATTATTACTCAAGAAAATATCAAAACATTAGGCGAGCTAAAGGGTAAAAAACTTATGGCTTTAGATTGGGAAATAGGACATACTAGTATTGGATTGATGCTAAAAGACAATAAGATAAAAGCAACAGATTTTACACTAGTTGATCATGATTTTAAAATAGATAAGTTTATCAATGGGGAAGTAGATGCTATGAGTATTTTTTTAACCTCACAACCCTATGAACTTAGTCGTGCAGGGATAAGATATAATACTTTTAATCCAGCTAATAATGGTATATTTTCATATGATGTAGAACTTTTTACAAGTAAAGATTTTATTCTTAATAATGCTAAATTGGTAAAAAACTTTGTTGATGCTACAAATAAAGGATGGGAATATGCTTTTGAACATAAATCAGAGATAGTTGATTTAATATATGAAAAATATACAAAAAGAAAAACTAAAGAATCTTTAAATTTTGAAGCAATAGAAACAGAAAAGTTTTTTAAAACTAATATTTTTAAAATAGGTTCAGTTGTCGCTGAATTAGTTAAATTAAATACAGATATGTATGTGAAGTTAGGGTTAGCAAACCCAGATTACGATTTAGAAAAACTATTGAATGAATATATTTATAAATATCATGAATATTCTAATAACTCTTTAAACTTAACACTTGAAGAGTTGAACTATATAGAAAAAAATCCGATAGTGAAAATTGCTATGTTAAATGATTTTAAACCTTTTTCATTTATAGAAAATGGTGTACATCAAGGTTTGAGTAATGATATACTTAAAGAGATATCTCAACTTAGTGATTTAAAGTTTGAAAAAGTGACAGATACATGGTCCCCTAGCTTACAAAGATTTAAAGAGAAAAAAGTAGATATGATTAGTGGTCTTTCACACACTTTAGAAAGAGAAGAATATTCATTATTTACAAAACCCTTTTTTGAAATTCCTACTTATATATTTGGATTGAAAAAAGACAATTCATATGTGGGACTAGAGAGCTTAAAAGAGAAAAAGGTAGGTATAAGTAGAAATATTTTTTATAAAGATATCTTAGAGAAGCAAGGGATTGAGATTGTTGAGTTTGTAGGCAGTGATGAAAAGGTTGAAGCTTTAGTATTAAATAAAATAGATTATTTTTTATCCTCATATACTTCAGCTCAAAAATCAATTAATACTAAAGGAATAACTAGTATTAAACCACTAGGGGAATTTAAAGAGATAAAAAAAGAAGATTTACGGTTTGGAATAAATAAAGAGAATAAACTATTATATAGTATTATAAAAAAGTCAATGAAGAAGATAACGGAAGATCAATACTCAAAAATTATCAATAAATGGATGATGAATCTATATATACAAGATAAAAGAGAAGCCAGTAGAGTATACCTAACAATAAAAGAGAAAGAATATTTAGAAAATAAAAAAGAGATAAAGTTTTGTGCTGATCCCTCATGGATGCCTTTAGAGGGGATTAAAAACGGTAAAATTGATGGGATAACTTCTGATTATATAAAAATATTTAGTAAAGCTATTGGTATACCATTTCGTCTTGTAGAAACTAACTCTTGGAGCCAAAGTTTACAGTATGCCAAAATGAGAAAATGCGATATTTTATCATTTCTAACAATGGAAACAAAAAAGAGAAAAGAGTATTTGAATTTTACAACACCATACATAAATATACCACTTGTAATAGCTACTAAATATGATGTAACATTTATTACCGATCTTGCTAGTTTAGACAAGAAAAAAATAGGGATACCACGAGGATATGCATTTTATGAAATATTAAAAGAGAAATATCCTAAAATAAATTTTGTAGAGGTAAATAATAATATTGAGGGGCTTACAAAAGTTAAAAATGGTGAGCTATTTGGGTTTATTGGAACTCTCGCTAGTGTGGGATACCTTTTTCAAACACAATTTGTTGGGGAGTTGAAAATTGCAGGAAAATTTGATGAAAGTTGGGAGTTAGGAATTGCTATTAGAGGTGATGATATAACCTTATTAAATATTTTACAAAAAACATTAGATACAATATCTAGCGAGGAACATAAAAATATTTTTAATAACTGGATAGCTATTAAATATGAGAGTAAAATAGATTACCAATTACTATGGGAAATAATATCTATTGCGATGGTTATTTTTTTAGTTTTTCTCTACTGGAATAGAAAGTTACGAATAATGAATAGTGAGTTAGAGTTTCAAAAAAACAAAGCACAAGAAGCATTAAAAGTAAAATCAAATTTTTTAGCAAATATGAGTCATGAGATAAGGACACCTATTAATGTAATTTTAGGTATGACTTATTTAGTGCAAAAAGAGGTTCAAGATAAAAAACAGCAAGAACAACTTCATAATATAGAGAAAGCAACAACTTCATTATTAAGATTGATTAATGATATTTTAGATAGTTCAAAAATAGAGATAGGAAAGCTTAATATTGTAAAAAATAACTTCAATATGGATCAAGTATTAAACAATGTTAAAGCAGTTGCAACATCTAATATTGAAGCTAAAGATATAGATTTTGAGGTTCATTATGACAAAGTTTTACCAAAATACTTTAATGGAGATAGTTTACGATTAGAGCAAGTTTTAATAAACCTTGTAAGTAATGCTACAAAATTTACACAAAAAGGCTCAGTACAATTATCTATAGAAAATATAAGCTACAATAGGTATAGATTTAGTGTAAGTGATACAGGTATTGGAGTAACACAAGAACAAATAGAAAATATTTTTGAGCCATTTACTCAAGCAGATGACACAATTACAAGAGAATATGGTGGTACTGGACTTGGTCTATCTATATCAAAACAACTTGTAGAGTTAATGGGTGGAACACTTAGAATTGAAAGTAAGGTAAAAGAGGGTACACAAATATATTTTGATATTGAGTTAAGAGAAATAAAACAAGAGGATTACATTAACGAGAAAGGGTTAGAAAAAGCAAAGAAAAAAATAGAGTTTAATCTGTATAATAAGAGAGAGACAATAGTTTTAGAAAAAGAGAAAGAGTTACTTGAACAATTAGAAGAGGCAGTATTGAGAAAAAGACCAAATGTGGTATATCCTATTATTGATGAATTAGATAAATATAATTTACAAATACTAAGTAGTGTAGATTTTAAGAATATAAAAACATATATTAAGAGATATATGTTTCATGAAGCAAGCGAGATACTAAATAAATATGAAAAATAAAAAATCCCCAACAATATTAATTGTAGATGACAATGAAATTAATATAGATATATTATTAGGTGCCTTAAATAAATATGATATTATTGCTGCACTTAGTGGACAAGAAGCATTAGATATTGTTAAAAAAGAGAAAGTAGACTTAATACTACTAGATATTATGATGCCCTCTTTAGATGGATATGAAGTTTGTAGAATATTAAAAAATAGTGATAAGTACTCAAATATTCCAATTATATTTCTTACAGCTAAAAATGAAACGGATGATATTAAAAAAGGTTTTGAGTATGGGGCGATTGATTATATTGTTAAACCTTTCAATCCCTCAGAGTTAGACATACGACTCAATACCCATTTAGAACTTCTTAGTTACAAAAATAATTTAGAGCAAAAAGTTGCCACAGCAATAGAAGAGAATAAGATAAATCAGCAAATACTATTCCAAAAGTCTAAGCAAGCAGAAATTGGTGAGTTGTTGATGCACATCTCTCATCAGTGGAAACAACCATTGAGTGAGCTTGGGAGTATTAATACATTTCAAGAAGGTAAGCTAGAACATAGTCAAATGATTGATATAGAAGAATATAAACGCTATTTAGAGAAAAATGGACAAATTATCTCATTTATGGCAGAGACAATGAAAACATTTCAAAATTTTTACCAGCCAAACCAACTTTCTGGATATTTTAATGTCAGTGAAGCAGTAAATATAGCAATAAATATAGTAGCTGCTACTTTTAATTACAACAATATAGAGTTAGATACTATAGAAGATGAAAATTTATCTAAGATTCTTGGAAATCAAAATGAATATGCTCAAATTATATTATCTATTTTAAATAATGCAAAGAATATATTTGTAAGAAGAAAAATTGATAATCCAAAAATTACTATTTCTATAATTAATGGTGAAGATACTATTATTGTAACAATAGTTGATAATGGTGGTGGAATTGTTACTCAAGGTGAGGATATATTTGCTCCATATGTTAGTAGTAGTGATAGTACGGGAATTGGTCTTTACTTAGTAAAGGCGATTTGTAAAAAAAATTCTTGGGATATAGAGGGCAACAATGAAAAAAATGGTGCAAAATTTATCCTTACAAGTAAGAAGGAGTTGGAAAGTGAATAATTTAAAAAATTTAAGAATATTATTTTTAGAAGATAACTTGGTATTTGCAGAACATACAATCTATTTTTTAGAGCTTTATGCTAAAGAGGTGATTCACTGTACTAATATGCAAGATGCTTTGAGTTTGTTCCATATGGAACAAATTGATATTATTATTAGTGATCTAAAGGTTGAAGATGGATTGGCTTTACATTTTATTGAGCAAATTAGGGTTGATAATAAAGAGGTTCCAATTGTTGTGTTAAGTGCACATAAAGATGAAGAATTTTTGCTAAAAGCAATCCCTTTAGGGCTCACCTCTTATGAAGTCAAGCCTATTAATTTTACTGATTTTAAAAGTTTACTTAATAAATGTGCTCAAGCTATTAACAGTAAAAATTTATTACTTATAAAAGATGATATTTTTTATGATTATGACACAAAGTCTATTTATAAAAATCAAGAGGAGATACTTTTGAGTAAAAAAGAATCTCTATTTGTTGAGTTACTCATAAAAAATAAAAATAGTATTACAAGTAAAGATGATATCAATAATTTTATTTGGGAAAATGAAATTATGAGTGAATCGGCATTGAAAAACTTTTTGTTAAGAGTAAGAAAAAAAGTTGGAAAAGATTTTTTTTATACAATTCAGAATATAGGATATAGATTATAATTTAATCTAAAATTGTAAAATTCTCAATCTCTTTAAATCCAATCATCGCATTCAAAAGAGCAATTTTAGAAGCATCTTTTAGATCCTCTACACTTAGCTCTGATTCATATACTATTTCTTCTTCTAATAATCTTGCTCTAGTGGTTCCTTTTAGTAAGGGTTGCTTTGGTGTTAACCATCTATTTTCTTTATATATTGCAATATTTGCTATAGAGGTATCTGTAACTAGCTTGTTTTTTACTATAATTATCTCATCAGCTATACTTTTTTTTGAATATAGATTATCTATAGATTCTCTATTAAGATATTTATAATTATATTCTATTTTATCATCTTCAATAATTTTCAACACTTTTATCTCTTTAGGTGTATATTTGTAGTAATCAATTTTCTCAATACCGTTTTTTGAGTAAATTACTTTTACCCTAAGAAGATGGTCTGTTGGTGGATAGATATATTCTTGTAAATCAATATTAAGTCCTATTGTTCTTGATATTCTTTGATTGTGGTAATGGAGATTAAAAACTTCAAAATCATCACATCTAATTGTTTCGAAAAAATAATTCATGGGATATATACTTTATCTAACATCTCTTGATACTCTTTTTGAGGATCACTATCACAAGTTATCCCTCCACCACTTTTATAAATATATTTACCATTTTGTTTCTCAATAAATCGTATCATCACGGCACTATCTAAAGATTTTCCATCAAATACTCCAAAAACGCCTGTAAAGTAGCCTCTTTCGTATTTTTCCACTTCAGCTATGATTTGTATTGTTTTTTTCTTTGGAGTCCCTGTGATGCTTCCTGCTGGCAATAAAGAGGTGATAATATCTCCTACTCTATCTTGCCAACTATTTTCTAGTTCACCAGATATTTTTGAACTTATTTGAAAAAGTTCTTTCTCTCCTGCTTTTATTTTTTCACAATATCGAAATTTTTCAACTTTTACTTTTTTTGAAACGATTGATAGATCATTTCGTAATAGATCAACAACCATTGTATGTTCAGCTAATTCTTTTGGATCTTTTAGAATTAACTCTTTTGCATTTTTTATATTGGCATCTATTGTACCTTTCATTGGATAGGTGTAGATTTTGTTTTCATCAATTGTACAAAAACTTTCAGGTGAGAAACAAATAAATTGATTTTTATACAACAATTTATATTTGCTATTTGCATTATCATAGATATTTTTTAAATCTAATTTTCCGTTCACTTTTGTTGGTGTTGTTAGATTGATAAGATAGGTATTTCCATTTTTTATCTCATTTTGTATGGAGTTATATTTTGTTAAATAGTTTTCATAACTTATTGGTGTTTTTGTTATTGTTTGATTTTTTTTTGAAAATAGCTCTTTTGAATTTATTTTATATTGAATATCTTTTGGAATATCTTTTAATGGAATCACTTCATAGTTTTTTAAATCATAACTAATCATAAAAAAAAATGGCTCTTTTTTGGAGCCATAATTATTGAGTATCTTTTTTAAGTTCACTATTTTTATATTATTGATTTAGTATTAGTTTTTTTAAACAAGCCATTCTTACTGCTACACCATTTCTCACTTGTTCTAGAACTTTTGAACGAGGATCTTCTAACATCTCATCACTTATATCGATATTCCTATTCACTGGTCCTGGATGCATAAGTAAGATATCTCTACTACCCATCATTTTTTTAGTGATACAATATTTTTTACTATACTTTTTTGTATTTTCCTCTAGCTCATCATCTGAAAGTGTAAAAGTATGTCTTTCGTGTTGTACTCGTAAACTCATTATTACATCAAGTTTATCAATCACTTTATTAATATTCTTTACTGTTTTGTATTGTGATACTACTCTAAATTCTTTAGGTGTTACAAGAATTGGTTTTAATCCAAATCGAGGTAATAATTCCAAGTTTGAAGAGGCAACTCGTGAATTGAAAATATCACCAACGATAGCTATATTCTTATCTTTTACATCATAATTAAAATGTTCCATTATTGTAAAGAGGTCTAAGAGTGCTTGAGTAGGATGGGCATTTTTACCATCTCCTGCATTAAGGATAGGACAATTCACATAACTTTTTAAACTATTTGGTAAACCACACTCACTATGTCTTATAATAATAGCATCTGGTTTCATAGCATTTAAGTTTGCAACTGTATCCTCGACAGTTTCCCCTTTTTTTGTTGAGCTTGTTTGAACTTCAAGATTAACTACATCTGCACCAAGTCTTTTTGCTGCTATTTCAAAACTACTTCTTGTTCTTGTTGAGTTTTCAAAAAAAAGTGTAACTATTAGTTTCCCTTCTAAAAGTTTATTTGAACTAAGATCTAAAAAAAGTTTTGCATCATTGAAAAGTTTAAGAATTTCATCATTTGAGAAGTCACTAGTTGTTATTAAATGTTTCATATATTGTCCCTAAATTTATTTTTGATTATAACATATTTTTCTATATTTTTTTAATCTTTTCAAGCCACTCATCTAATGTTTTTTCATAACCAATTTTTTTAGTTTCATAAAATTTTATATCTTTTTCTAGATATTTTTGTGTTACAAATCCTCCAAAATCATGTGGATATTTATAACCTATATGAGTATCTTGGAGATGTTTTGGTATCTCTAGTAGCTGTTCGGTTTTTACAAACTCAAGAGCACTGTTTATTGCATTATAAGCACTATTTGATTTTGGTGATGATGCTAGATATATTACACATTGAGAGAGTATGATTCTAGATTCTGGATACCCTATTTTTGAAGTTGTAAGATAAGTACTAGAAGCTAGATTAAGTGCATTTGGGTTTGCATTACCAATATCTTCACTTGCAAGTATCACTAACCTTCTACAGATAAACTCAACACTCTCTCCACCATCAATTAGTCGAGCAAGATAATATAATGCTCCATCAACATCACTACCTCGTATAGATTTTATCATGGCACTTATAATGTCGTAGTGGCTTTGGGAACTACTAACCCCATCACCCATAGATGTTTCCCTTAGCTCTTTTAAAAGCTCCATAGTTATCTCTTTATCTACTTTAGATGCAAAATCAATTAAGTTTAATAAAGCTCTACCATCTCCGCTACTTGAAACTATAAGGTATTCTGTTGCTTCTTGATTAATAGTGATATTAAGTTCTTTTATGGCTTTGTTTGTTAAGTTTTCTAATTCTTGATAATTTAGAGGTTTAAACTCATATAAAAAACCTCTCGAGCGAATTCCATTTGTTAAAGTGAAAAATGGATTTTCTGTACTTGCTCCTATAATTATTGCATCATAGTTTTCCATAACTGGTAAGAGTACTTCTTGTTGTGTTTTTGTCAATCTGTGAACTTCATCGATAAAAATAAGAGGTTTTAACAAACCATTTTCATATCTTTTAAATATGGTTCGTAAATCGTCAATTTTAAGACTTGTTGCATTCATATTATAAAAATCATAGCCACTATTTTTTGCTATGATTTTTGCTAAAGATGTTTTTCCAGTTCCTGGTTTTCCATAAAAAAAGAGATGAGGAATTTCCTTTTTTTCTATGAGTTTATAAAGAGCTTTATTGTTACCTATAATGTGAGATTGTCCCACAAACTCTTCTAGACTACTTGGTCTTAATAGATTTGCTAGGTTAGTACTCATCTTCGTAAAAATCTTCGTTAGAGTTTTTTCTATTTAGTTTTGTTTGCTCTTTCATAAAGTGTCGTAAGTTTTCATATTCATCACTTTCAAGATATCTTACTTTCCCTGAAGGGAGGTTATTTAGATTTATTCCACCAAAACTCACCCTTTTAAGATCAACAACCTTCGAGCCAAAGTGAGCAAAAAACCTTCTAAGCTCTCTATTTTTCCCCTCAGATATTGCAACTTTTAGTTTTGAGAATTTAGGTGTATTTGTTTGTATCTGATATCCTAAAAATTTTGAAAACTCCATACTAATTGTTTTTGTTTTATCCCAAGCACCAGCAGTTGCATCATCAAGAGTTATACCATTTTCCATTGCACTAATCATTGAAGCTGTTACTTCGCCTTCAATTTTAATTTTATAAACTCTCTCAAGATTTGAGTTCATGAGAGATGTTGCTATTTTTGGATCATCTGTAAGTAAAAGCATCCCTTCACTAGCAAAGTCAAGTCGTCCTACTGGTATAAAATGATTGAATTTTTTTGGAATTGTATCATAGATTATTTTACGACCTTGAGGGTCTTTTTTTGATACTATTTCACCTTTTAGTTTATTATAAACTATTACAGTTGATGCTCTTTTATAATCAACTTTTACAGTTCTTCCATTTACTTTTACAATAGTTTTATCATTAACTTTTGTAGATAAGTCACTAATAACTTTTCCATCAATTGAAACTTTCCCAGTTTTAATTAGTTCATCAGCTTCTCTTCTACTAAATCTACTATTGTGTGATATAAACTTATTTAGCCTTGTTTTGTGTTCGTCATTGTCATTATTTCCCATGATTATTTCCTTAATTTTAAATTTAATGATTGTTCCACATAGAACAATCATTAAATTTAAAAGGTGAATTCACCTTTTAAATTGGATTATTGAACAAAAATTGTAGGTACTATCATTGGATATTTTCTATATTTTCTTATACAATGTTTTCTTACTACTTTTCTAAGTTCTTCTTCTACTGCTCTTGTATTTTGTAAAATTCCCTCTTTGATGTGTTCTAAGAAGTGCTCTAAAATATCTTCAATCTCTTTAGAAAAATGTTTTTCTTGTTTTGAATCAACCATACCAAATGAACTTACTCTTGCAGGACCTACAACTTTTCTATCACTTTCTGTTATTTGTGCTACAATCATAATAACACCCTCGTTTGCCATAGTTTGTCTATCAATAACAACATCATCACCAATTTTTCTATTTCTTTGGTTGTCAATATATGTTTTCCCAGTTTTAACAGTTTTTACTTTTTTAAGAAATTTAGGAGATATTTCAACTTGCTCTCCATCACTTAAAATATAAGTGTTTCTTTCTAAAACACCACACTCAATACCTGTTTGAATATGTCTTACTACATGGTTATATTCACCATGAATTGGTAAGAAAAACTTCGGCTTTAGAAGTCTAAGCATAAGTTTTTGTTCCTCTTGTGCAGCATGTCCAGATACATGAATATCAGTATAGTTTTGATATGCAACATGTGCCCCTGCTTTTTGTATTTGATTGATTATCTCAGATACACTTGCTTCATTTCCAGGAATTGCTTTAGCTGATAATACTACAGTATCTTCAGGCTTAATCTTGATATGTCTATGCTCATGAATTGACATTCTAAATAAAGCACTCATAGGCTCCCCTTGGCTTCCTGTTGTAATAATAAGTACCTCTTTGTCAAGATATTTGTTTACCTCATGAGCATCTATAAACTTATCTTTTGGAAATTTTAAATATCCTAAAGTAAGTGCAATATCAAGGTTCTTTTCCATACTTCTACCAATAACACAAACTTTTCTTCCATAATCAAGCCCACACTGAATAGCTTGTGCTACACGGTGAAGATTTGATGAGAATGTAGACATGATAATTCTACCTTTTGCCTGTGAAAATATTCTCTCAAAAGTTGGTCCTACAGTTTTTTCTGTTTTTGTAAACCCTGGTGAGTGAGAGTTTGTACTATCACTTAGTAGTGCTAATACACCTTTCTCTCCATAATAAGCTAGTCTATGTATATCTGCTGGATATCCATCTACAGGTGTGTGATCTATTTTAAAATCTCCTGTATGTATAATTGTACCAGCTTCAGTTGTGATAGCTAAAGATGAACTATCAATAATTGAGTGAGTCATATGCATCCATTCAACTTCGAACTCTCCTATTTTAATAGGTTTTCTTTTTTGAACAGCTCTAAAGTAACTTCTATGTTGTTTCATTTTATGCTCATCGAATTTTGCACCAATAGATTCTAAAGGAAGTGATGTACCATAGATTGGAACTTGTAATTCTTTAAAAATATATGGCATAGCACCAATATGATCTTCATGAGAGTGAGTGATACAAATAGCTGCAATTTTACTTCTGATTTGTCTTATATATGTGAAATCTGGGATAAGTATATCAACACCATGCATAGAATCATCTGGGAAACTCATCCCAACATCTATAATAATTGCACTTTTGTCAGTTTCAACTACCATCATATTTCCACCAATCTCACCTAGTCCACCAAGTGGTGTAACTTTGATACTCGCTTCTGTTTTTAGATTAAGTTTATTGTGTGGATTTAATCTCTCTTTTTGTATTCTTTCATTGGTTTCAAATGCTTTTTTTAGGTCATTTGTCCATCCATTACCACTAACGGGTGGCTTTTTCTTTTGTGGTACAGTTTTACCTTTTTGTCCTCGTTCTTGAGGTGCGTTATTGTTTTGTTTTTGTTCTGTTTCAGTATGTTGTTGCTTTGTCTCTTTTACTGGTTTGCTATTTGTTTCTTGTGGAGTATTATTAATAGCTGATTGTAATGTTTCAGTCGTTTGTGTAACTTTCGTTTCTTCCATTTTGTTTTACCTTTGTATAAATATGGCTATACAAAGATGCATCAACTTCATGAGGTCTTGCAGACTCTTTTATATTAAGTTCATCAAAAATAGAGTTAATCATCGCTTTGTTATAAGCAGTTGATAAGTTTTTACTCAATTTTTTTCTTGGTTGGGAAAAACACACTTTTAAAAATTTGTTAAAGTCAAAATCAAGTTCTTTATCCATATCTTTTTGAATATAGATAACACTTGAATCCACCTTTGGAGGTGGATCAAAACTAATAGGCGGAACAACAATTAGTGTTCGTGCCTGTTTTGAGATTAACTGTGTTATTACGCTCAGGCTAGAGTATTCTTTATCTCCACACTGTGCTGTAAATTTGTCCGCAACTTCTTTTTGTATCATAACGATAATGTTCTCACAATTATTATCGTTAAATGAATTTAATATAATGTTCGTAGCTATATAATATGGTAGGTTTGCTATTAAGTCATATCTACTATTATATAATGATGAGTTTTCGTTCCATTTTTCTAAAACATCACCTAAAATGATCTTTAATTTATTGGATTTCAACTCATCAGAAAACTCGGTTTGCAATATAGAGTATAAGTCTCTATCAACCTCATAGGCTGTTACATCTTTGCACTTGACAAGTTTCTTTGTCAAATCACCTAATCCAGGCCCGATTTCTACAATATGATTATTGTTATGGGGCATCGATTGGATGATTTTAATTAATACTGACTCATCTTTTAAAAAATTTTGTCCAAATTTCTTTTTTGCTTTAATGTTATTCATAATATTAAATAGAGTTTAGCAAAAAAATACTTACAAAAAGGTAATAAATAATTTTATTATACTTATTTTTGTAACTACGAGATATTTAGTTATATCTATATGTTTGTATTCATTTGATATAATGTCAAATATTAATAAGCAATTATAGGAAAATAGATGAGTTATTTCGCAAAAAGAATTATACCATGTTTAGATGTTGATAATGGTAGAGTTGTAAAAGGTATAAACTTTGTAGGTCTTAGAGATGCTGGTGATCCAGTGGAAGTAGCAAAGAGATACAATCAAGAGGGTGCTGATGAGATTACTTTTCTTGATATTGGTGCAAGTCACGAGGGTAGAGATACAATAGTAGATGTTGTAAAAAAAGTTGCTCAAGAGGTTTTTATCCCACTTACAGTAGGCGGAGGTATTAGAAAACTTGAAGATATTTATAATCTTTTAAATGTAGGATGTGATAAAGTTAGTATCAACAGTAGTGCTGTTACAAATCCAGATTTTATTAATCAAGGTGCAAAAAGATTTGGTAGTCAATGTATCGTTGTAGCAATTGATGTTAAAAAAGTAGCTGATGGTAGTTATCATGTATTTGTAAAAGGTGGTAGAGAAGATACAGGAATCGATGCATTACAGTGGGCGAAAGAGGTATATAATAGAGGAGCAGGGGAGATACTTTTAACCTCTATGGATGCAGATGGCACTAAAGCAGGATTTGAAACTAATATTACTGGACAGATAAGTAGAGCAGTTGAGATTCCTGTTATTGCTTCAGGAGGTGCTGGGACTATGGAACATATTAAAGAAGCTTTTTTATGTGGTGCTGAGGCTGCGCTTGCTGCATCTATATTCCATTTTAAGGAGATAGATATAATGGATTTAAAAAGATATCTCTCTGCTAACAATATACCAGTAAGGATATAGAGTTGATAGTATGTGCAGGAAACAATGAAACATTTCCATTTGCTACACCTATAGGGGTTGGTCTTATAGATAGTGCTATAAATTTGACTCGATTATGTTTATTTGATAAGCCTGAATATATCTTATTTGTAGGGAGTGCGGGTAGCTATGGAGAGTACGACATCTTTGATATCATAGAGAGCTCAAATGCTTCAAATATAGAGCTCTCTTTCTTTGAAGATAATTCATATACACCTATAGATAATATGGTTAAATGTGAGGATACAAAGCTTCCAAGTAAGACAATAGTTAATTCTTCAAATTATATCTCTACAAATAGTGAAATAACAAAAGAATTTTTACAATATGGGATAGGAATTGAAAATATGGAGTTCTATTCTGTAGTAAAAGTTGCCAAAGAATTTGAGATAGATGTGAAAGGAATTTTTGTAGTGACAAACTACACAAATAAAGAGGCACATAAAGACTTTATATCAAATCATAATAAAGCAATGGATAATTTGCTAAAGTATTTAGAAGAAAAAAATATCATCATAAAAAACTAGTTGTTCCACATAGAACAATTTTTAATAAAGGAAAAATTATAAAAACAATATATGATTATTCACTAAAAGAGTTACAAGAAAAAATAAAACCATCATTTAGGGCAAAACAGATATATAATTGGGTATATAAAAATTATGCTACAACTTATGATGAGATGAAAAATATTCCAAACAATCTCAAAATTGAACTAGAAGAAAAATATCCTATAGATGTTGCAAAAATAGTACAAATAGAAGAAAGTTCTGATGGAACTAAAAAATATCTATTTGAGTTTAAAGATGGAAAAACAGCTGAAGCAGTACTACTTTTAATGAAAGATAAGCAAAAAGATGAAGATGGAAATATAACAAAAAGTGAAAAATATACTTTTTGTATCTCAAGTCAAGTTGGTTGTAAAGTAGGGTGTAGTTTTTGTTTAACAGCACGAGGGGGATTTGTAAGAGACTTAAGTGCAGGGGAGATTATAGCACAAATAGTTTACTTGAAAAAACAAAATAATATAGCTCAAAACAAAGCTGTAAATATTGTTTACATGGGGATGGGTGAACCATTAGATAACTTTGATAATCTTACAGATGCAATTAAAATTATCTCAGATTTAGATGGTTTGGCTATAAGTACAAGAAGACAAACGATTTCTACAAGTGGTATTAGTACTAAAATAGAGAAGCTAGGAAAAATGGATCTGGGAGTGCAATTAGCTATATCACTTCACGCTGTTGATGATGAGTTAAGAACAGAGCTTATCCCTATGAATAAAGCTTATAATATAAACTCTATTATAGAAGCAGTAAAAAAATTTCCAATAGATACAAGAAAAAAAGTTATGTTTGAATATCTTGTAATTAAAGATAAAAATGACGATATAAAATCTGCAGATAAATTGGTAAAACTTTTAAACGGTATTGATGCAAAAGTTAATTTAATTTTCTTTAATCCATTTGAGGGTTCAAGTTATGAAAGACCATCAAAAAATGCAATGATTAAATTTCAAGAGTATCTCTTGAGTAAAGGATTACTTTGTACAATACGGGAGTCAAAAGGGATAGATATTAGTGCTGCATGTGGGCAATTAAAAGAAAAAGTTGCTGAAGAAAAATAAAGCCATAGAGGCAATAAAGATAAAGGAATTAATATGGGAACACTCGATTTAGTAATGGTAGGCTTTTTATTTGTAGTATTGATAGGTGGAATGGTAGGTTTTTTTATCTACAATAATAAAGAGGAGTAATCAAATATAGATGATGACAAAAAAGTATTATGAAAATAAGATAATAGTGATTCTTATACAAGTAATAACTATCGGGTTAATATCTTTTAGTAATTTAGAGTTAGTATTAAAATTGATGCTTCTATTTGCCTATGTGATGCTCTTTATACAAAAAAAATGGCATAAACATCTTTTAATAATGCTTGTAATGATAAGTATACTATTTAGCTCTACATATATCTATATATGAAGTTAAAATATGGTAATATAAAAATATAATATATGAATATAGGTAATAAAATGGATATAAAAAATATAGCAAAAGATGTATTTGAAATAGAAGCAAAAGAGATAGCAAAACTATCAAATCTTTTAACAAGTGATTTTGAAGATGCAATAAATGCAGTATTGAATACAAATGGAAAATTTATAATATCAGGAATGGGTAAATCAGGAATTATTGGAAAAAAAATAGCTGCAACTCTTGCTAGTACAGGGACTCCAAGTTTCTTTTTGCATCCAGGGGAAGCATATCATGGAGATCTTGGTATGATAGAAAAGGACGATATCGTATTACTTATCTCTAATTCTGGTGAAACAGATGAAGTATTAAAGCTAATCCCTTTTTTGAAAAATCAAGAAAATATTACAATATCAATGAGTGGAAATCCAAGTTCTACATTAGCACAAAATACAAACTATCATCTTAATGTTGCAGTTGAACATGAAGCGTGTCCTTTGCAATTAGCACCCACAAGCTCTACAACGGCAACTCTTGTAATGGGAGATGCAATTGCAGTTGCACTAATGAAACTCAGAGACTTTAAAGATGAGAATTTTGCTAAATTTCACCCAGGGGGTAGTTTAGGGAGACGACTGTTAACAAAAATAGAAAATGTTATGAAAAAAGATAATCTTCCTATTATTACAAAAGATGCAAATGTAAAAGAGATTATTCATAAAATAACTGATGGTAAATGTGGATTAGTTGTAATACTAGAGGATGATAAAATAAATGGTATTATAACTGATGGTGATATTAGACGAGTTATGGAGAGCCAAGAGGAAAAATTTTTTAATTTAAATGCAAAAGATATTATGAGTCACTCTCCAAAACAGATAAATAAAGATGAAAAACTAGTAACTGCAAGTGAGATAATGGGTAATTTTAAAATCAATTCATTACTAGTAGTTAACAGTGAAGATAAATTAGTTGGAATTGTACAAATGTATGATTTAGGTTTATAAGAGGATATATACAGATGATTTTAATGATTGATAATTATGATAGTTTTACATACAATATTGTTCAATATTGCTTAGAACTTGGTGCAGATTTAAAAGTAATTAGAAATGATGAGTTAACAATTGAAGAGATAAAAGAGTTACATCCTCAAAAAATAATACTCTCACCTGGTCCTGCAACTCCAGATGATGCTGGTATAACCTTAGATGTGATCAAAACTTTTGGTGATACTATACCAATACTTGGTATTTGTCTTGGGCATCAAAGCATAGCACAAGCATTTGGTGGTGAAGTTATAAAAGCTCCTAAAATGATGCATGGGAAAACATCACAAATAGAGGTAATAGAGGATGATTTATTATTTAAAAATCTTCCAAAAATTATTACCCAAACAAGATACCATTCACTTACAGTAAATAAAGAGAATCTTCCTAGGAATATTATAGTAACATCAAAATCTTTGGATGATCAAGAGATAATGTCTTTAAAAATAAAAGATAAAGATATCTATGGCGTACAGTTTCATCCAGAGTCTGTTATGAGTGAATATGGACATGAGATGTTGGATAACTTTCTAAAACTATAAAGGGTAGTTGTGAATTTAAATAGGTACAACGGAGTTTTCTTATCACTACTATTTTTTCATACAGCAGTTTTATTGTACCTAACAAATGAGTTTAGTATATCTTTTAAAGAAGCGTATATCTATTTTAATTCAGAGTTGTCTTTATTATCTTTAATAACAAATCTTTCCACAACTCTCTTTGGACAAAATGACTTTGCACTTCGTGGACCATTTATATTATTTTATATAGGAAGTTCACTTCTTTTATATTATCTTACAAAAGATTTCTTTAAAACAGAACTTCAAAGAGTTATATCTGTTGCTATATTTATGATATTACCTGGGGTCAATAGTGCTGCACTTTTAGTCAATGAATCAATCATAGTAGTATTTTTTACTTTATTGTATTTGGTAATTTATAAAATAAAGAAGAGACACTGCTATGTGTTATTAATATTATTTCTATTTCTAGATAACTCTTTTGCCATACTCTTTTTAGGATTGTTTTTCTATTCATTAGCAAAAAAGAACAATAAGTTATTAGTGGTATCATTAATATTATTTGGAATATCTATGTCATATTTTGGATTTGATATAGGTGGAAAACCTAAAAGCTTTCTTCTTGATACCTTTGGTATTTATGCTAGTATATTTTCTCCTGTTTTATTTTTGTACTTTTTTTATGCAATTTATCGAATTGGTATTAAACAAGAAAAAGAGATTATGTGGTATATCTCTGCTACTGCATTAGGATTGTCTTTAATATTTTCATTGAGGCAAAATATTAAGATAGAAGATTTTGCACCATTTGTAGTAATTGCAATACCCCTAATGGTAAAATTGTTTAGTCATAGTTTAAATGTAAGATTAAAAGAGTTTAGAAAAATACATTATAATATGATGCGCTTAGCCCTAGGTGTTTTAATTGTAAGTTTTTTAGGATTAGTTTTTAATAAATATATTTATATATTTTTAGAAAACTCAAGCAAACATTTTACTTATAAATATCACATTGTAAAAGAGTTATCAGAGGAATTAAAAAGTAGAAATATTAATGAAGTATATACAAATGATTCAAAACTTGCATTAAGACTAAGATTCTATGGGATTAATAGCTCAGAAAAATATATAATAAGTAGAAGATTATTTAACAATCGCTATGAATTGATAGATATAAAATACTTTAATAGAATAGTAGAAAGATACTATCTATACAAGAGATAATAAAAGAATAGTGTTACTAAACTAAACACTAATTTAGTTGAAAACAATAAAAGTGTTACTTTTTGCTAACTTTTATTATTCACTAGATAAGATTATAAAATAAAAATTCTTATAAGGGGAAAGTATGGCACAAAAAGCAATACGAGAATATGATGGAAAAGCATTGTTTTCGAAACAATGGGAAAATTATTTTAGTGGATTTCACTATGGTTTTAAATCTGTATTAGTAACAAGTGGAAAAGAACTACTTGAGATCTCTAAACAACATGGATTTGAATGGTTAAAGCAAGAACCACTTGTAGCAAAACCAGATATGTTATTTGGTAAAAGAGGGAAAAATGATCTTGTTTTATTTAAAACAAATAAACCAGGTGATGTTACTTTAGAGGAAGCTGCAAAGTGGATAGATGAAAAGATGTCACATAATACAACATTATTATCTGGTCAACATGGAATGTTAACACACTTTATTGTTGAACCATTTACTCCTCATTCACAAGAGCAAGAATATTATATCTCTGCAACAACAGTTGGTGAAGATGATGTCCTTTATATGTCAGCTGAAGGTGGAATGGAAGTTGAAGAGGGTTGGGATGAGAAAGTTAATGAAGTAGCTATCCCTATAACTATGAGTGATGCTGATATGGAACATGCAGTAAAAGCAAATATCCCAAAAGATATTCCTGCAAAAGATAGAGAAAAATTTGCTTCATTTGCAATTCAGTTTTTTAAATTTTATAGAGATATGAACTTTGCATATTTAGAGATAAATCCAATTGTTATGCTTGAAAATAATGATATGGCTATTTTAGATTTAGTAGCAAGACTTGATGATACAGCAGGATTTATGATGGCTGATACATGGGGAGATATTGAATACCCAACAGCTTTTGGTATGGAAGATCAATCACCAGAAGAGAAAGCAATTGCAGATGCAGATAGTAAATCAGGAGCATCACTAAAATTAACTGTACTTAACCCAATGGGAAGAATTTGGACAATGGTAGCAGGTGGTGGAGCATCAGTTGTATATGCAGATACCATCGCAGACTTTGCAGAAGCAAATGGTGGAAGTGTAAAAGATCTTGCAAACTATGGTGAGTATTCAGGTGGTCCTACAACAGGTGAGACAAAATTTTATGCAGATACAGTAATTGATCTTATGACAAGACATAAGGATCCAAAAGGTAAAGATAAAATTTTAATCATAGGTGGTGCGATTGCAAACTTTACAGATGTTGCAAAAACATTTACAGGAATTATCCAATCATTTGAATCAAATGCAGAAAAAATGAAAGCACATAATACAAAGATTTATGTAAGAAGAGGTGGACCAAACTATGAAAAAGGTCTTAAAGATATCAAAGAAGCAGCAGATAGATTAGGTTTATACATAGAAGTATATGGACCTGAGACACATGTAACAGATATTGTTAGAATGGCATTAGAGAAGTAGGGAGTAACAATGGCACAATTATATACTAAAGATACACAAGCAATTTTTTGGAATAATAATAAATCAGCAATTCAGCGAATGTTGGATTATGATTATACAATCAAAAGAGAAACACCATCAGTTGCAGCTATCGTAGCTCCAACAAGTTCTGGAAAATTTGATAAGTTTTTCTATGGACCAGATGAGATTATGATTCCATTATATAAGAATACTAAAGATGCTAAAGAGGCACAACCTCAAGCAGATGTATTATTAAACTTTGCATCATTTAGAACAGCATATGATGTTACAATGGAAGCATTAGAGATTGGTGGATTTAGTTCAATCATGGTAACAGCAGAAGGTATACCAGAAAGATTAGCTAGAAAAATGAATCAAGCAGCAAGAGATAAAGATGTAATCGTTATTGGACCTGCAACTGTTGGTGGAATTAGTCCAGGTGCATTTAAAATTGCAAATGTTGGTGGTACAATTGAAAATATTGTTAACTCTAAACTACACAGATGTGGTTCATGTGGACTTGTAACAAGATCAGGTGGATTATTTAATGAGTTATCAAATATTATCTCTATAAATGCTGATGGTATTGCAGAGGGTGTTGCTATTGGTGGAGATAGATTTGTTGGATCTGTATTTATTGATAATATGCTTAGAATGGAAAAAAATCCAGATGTAAAATATATGGTACTTTTAGGTGAAGTTGGTGGAACTGAAGAGTATAAGATTATAGAAGCAGTTAAGAATGGTCAAATTACAAAGCCAGTTATTGCATGGTGTATAGGTACTATTGCTAAACACTTCTCAACAGGTGTTCAATTTGGTCATGCTGGAGCTTCTGCAAATGCAGAAGCTGAAACAGCAGCAGCTAAAAATAAAGCTATGGCAGAAGCTGGTATATTTGTACCAGATTCATTCAATGACTTACCAGATACAATTGCAGAAGTTTATGGTAAACTAAAATCTGAAGGTACAATCGGTGAGATTGCTGAACCTGAGATGAATGTATGTCCAAGTGTTAGAAAAGCAAAAGAGTTTATTTGTACTATCTCTGATGATAGAGGTGAAGAAGCTCACTATTGTGGTTATCCTATTAGTTCAGTTGCAACTCCAGATACTGGATTTACAGTTGGAGATGTAATGTCAATTCTTTGGTTCAAAAAAAGATACCCAAGATGGGCTGTTGATTTCTTAGAAACAGTACTTAAAACAGTTGCAGATCATGGTCCAGCAGTAAGTGGAGCACATAATGCAAAAGTAACTGCAAGAGCTGGTAAAGATGTAATATCTTCACTAATTGCTGGTTTACTTACAATTGGTCCAAGATTTGGTGGAGCTATTGATGGTGCTGCTAAATACTTTAAACATGCAGGTGACAATGATATGACTCCTGCAGAGTTTTTAGGATATATGAAAAGCCAAGGTGTTCCAATCCCTGGTATCGGGCATAGAATTAAGTCTCTTAAAAATCCAGATTTAAGAGTTGAAGGTCTTAAAAAATTTGCTAAAGAAAATTTTCCAAGTACGCCACTACTTGATTATGCATTAACAGTTGAGCAATTAACAACATCTAAAAAAGAGAATTTAATTCTTAATGTTGATGGTACAATTGGTATTTTAATGATTGATATGTGGAGAGCATTAGGGTATGAAGATGATGAGATTGATGTATTTATTGAAGCAGGTGCTTTAAATGCATTCTTTATTCTTGGAAGAAGTATAGGGTTTATTGGTCATATCCTTGATGAAAAACGACTTGCTATGCCTATGTATAGACATCCAATGACTGACATCCTTTATGATGTTAAAAAAGCTCCAGAGCTTTAATAAGTTGTTAAAAAAACACAAAAGCCATCTCAAGATTGAGGTGGCTTTTTTTATATGAAAAAAAGTTTTTCACTTCTTGAAATTATTCTTGTAATATCACTCATTGCAGTTGTTATTGTAGTGTCTCTGCCAAAACTATCTATATCTAAACTAGAACTAGCAACTGATAAAATTCTAATATATCTTAACTATACAAGATATACAGCTATGATAGATAATAAATATAGTATTGATGACAATGAATGGGAGAAGAAAAGATGGACATTAAAGTTTCAAAACTGTTCCAATGAAGAGGATGGACTCTACTTTGTAGTCTATAGTGATGAAAGTGGAGGTACCGCACACTTTAAAAAAGAGGAGACACTCAAAGACCCTTTGAATAATAAATATCTTTATAGTGGCTATGATTGTATCCCCAATAATAATGAATCTCCAGATATATTATTGACAAAAAAATATGGTATCGTAGATGTAGATATTAGTTGTAATACCACAGCAACAATAGGTCAAATAAGTTTTGGGAAAGATGGAAAAATCTATTCACAACTAGGGACAAATATAGAATCTATAACACAACCTTGTAGTATAAAATTAACTGATAGCAATAATAATTTCAGTACAATAATTATAGAGCCAAACACAGGTTATATACATAAGCAATAATTTGATATAATCACTCCATAATACTAAAGACAAGGTCAATCAAATATGCAATTTGAACAATACCCTTTTGAAAGATTAGCACAATTGCTTGAGAACTCAAAGGGAAATGAGAAATATGAACCAAGTAGTTTAACTATTGGAGAACCACAGTTTGCTACACCACAATTTATACAAGATGAACTCTCAAATAGTGCTAGTTTATTAAATAAATACCCTAAAAGTGCAGGGGAAGAGTATCTAAAAGATGCAATGATAAACTTTGTATCAAAACGATTTAATGTAGATTTATCTTATGATGAGATTATCCCAACTTTTGGTACAAGAGAAGTTTTATTTAACTTCCCTCAGTTTGCACTATTTGATAAGGAAAATCCAACTATCGCTTTCCCAAATCCTTTTTATCAGATATATGAAGGTGCAGCGATTGCAAGTGTAGCAAATGTAATTCATATGGATATGACAAAAGAGAATAACTTTTTAGTAGATCTTACAGATGATGAGCTAAAAAGTTGTGATTTAGTTATTTTAAATTATCCTAATAATCCGACAAGTGCAACAATAACAAGTGAAGAATTATCAAAATGGGTAAATAGAGCCTTAGAATATGATTTTATACTTATAAATGATGAATGTTATAGCGAATTGTATTTTGATGAGACGAATAAACCCTTGTCGCTATTAGAAGCGTGTAAAATGGTTGGTAACAATAGTTTTAAAAACTGTTTAGTACTAAACTCTATCTCTAAAAGAAGTAGTGCACCAGGGCTTAGAAGTGGTTTTATAGCAGGGGATAAAGAGATATTACAAGAGTATATGAAATATAGAACTTATGTAGGATGTGCATTACCTTTACCATTACAAAAAACTGCCACAGTTGCTTGGAACGATGAAAAACATGTGGAAGAATTTCGAAAGCTTTATAAAGAAAATTTTGAAATTGCAAGTGATATATTAGGTATTAGTGCACCAGAAGCCACCTTTTATATTTGGCTTGAAGTTGAAGATGAATTGAAATTTACAAAAGAGCTTTATGAAGCTAAAAATATCAAAGTATTACCAGGAAGTTTTCTTGGACGAAATGGAATAGGGAAAAATTTTGTGCGAATTGCACTTGTTGAAAGCCCACAAAAAACTAAAGAAGTGCTAACAAGATTAAAAGAGTTCATTACTTTATATAAAGTACAATAAAGAGGATAGAAATATATGAATCAAGAAGAGTTACAAGAAGCAAGAGTTAATCCAGAGTTTTTGTCTTATTTAAAAGAGAAAGAGGAGGAAGTGATAGAAACAAAAAGTATAGCTGGGCTATATGAAGTTCTTGATACACTTCTTGTTTTAGATCTTGATGAACAAAGAATTCACAATGTATATCAAGAGATACTAAAAGTAGCATTTGACTCTATTGAAGAGAGATTAAAAGATACAAAAAAACTTAGTCTAGATAATGATGATATATATTTTATACGAAGTTTTTATGAACATGCAGTTGAAAAATGGAGTGTATTAAATTTTGATGGGGCAAGGGAACTGTTTTTTATTTTGACACAAATAATTGAAGATAAGAAATTAAGTGATGCTATGAAAATACATCTAATTGCGTGTGCAAATAACAAAGATATGGATGCTTTTTATGAAGAGGATGTACATCATCTAGATGTAGTGGATAATGAAAAATATGGATATTTTATCCATGAGTTTAATTTTGATGTGGAAGAGTATTTAAATAATAATAGTAAACTTCTAGATGAGCAATACCAACAATTAAAGCATCTGTTAAACTAATGAGAGTACATTTTATAGGGATAGGTGGGATTGGATTATCTGCACTTGCACGATTTTTACAATATAGAGGCTATAAAGTAAGTGGATCTGATGTTAAATCTACACCAATCACTCAAGAGCTAGAGAAAGAGGGGATAAAAGTAACTATTCCACAATCTGAAGATTCAATCGACGGTCAAGATTTGGTTATCTATAGTGCTGCTGTACAAAATGATAATGTTGAGATTCAAGAAGCTAAAAAACAGGAGCTTTTGTTACTTCCGAGAAAAGATGCATTAAGTATTATTATGCAAAAAACTACAAACTATTGTGTGTGTGCTGCTCATGGAAAATCAACAACAACAGCAATTTTGAGTTCTATCTTACAAAGCTCAGCAATTATAGGAGCTATTAGTAAAGAGTTTGATTCAAACTTTAGATATATTGATGAGGTATTAGCCTTTGAAGCAGATGAGAGTGATGAGAGCTTTATTTTATCACATCCATATTGTTCTATAGTTATCAATACAGAGCCTGAACATATGGAATACTATAATTATGATGAGAAAAGATTTTATGCTGCTTATGAGAAGTTTATTGATATAGCAAAACTAAGAGTCATCAATGCAGAAGATCCTTTTTTACAAAACTATAAAGGGTATGCAATCAAGTTATATCCATCAAAAGATATAAATCATATAGAGTTTATTTTAAAAGATGATGAACCTTATACAAAGTTTTCTTTAAAAGATTATGGGTTTTTTGAGGTTTGGGGATTTGGTGTACATATAGCTATTGATGCTTCTTGTGCTATTTTAGCTGCGGCTACTTCAATGAGTATTGAAGAGATAAAAGCAAACTTATCAAAATATAAAGGGATTAAAAAACGATTTGATATTATTCAAAAATCGGAAAACTTTGTACTCATAGATGATTATGCTCATCATCCTACAGAGATAATAGCAACTTTAGAGTCTGTAAAGCTCTATAGAAATCAAAAACAACTTCCAACTACTACTGTAATATGGCAACCTCATAAATATAGTCGTACAATTGATAATTTAGAATATTTTAAAACCTGCTTTAAAGGATGTGATAAGCTTATAATCTTACCAGTCTGGTCAGTAGCTGAAGAGATAAAAGATATTGACTTTGAAAAAGAGTTTGAAGGGTATAATACAATATTAGCAGACAAAGTACATACAATAGCAGGAAAAATAGAATTAATAAAAGATGAAGAGGTTTTTCATACAATTGATAATGGTATGGTTGTAGGTGTTGGTGCTGGTGATATAACATATCAGCTTAGAGGAAAATAGGGGAAAATATATGGAATATGATAATTATTATGTGATAGATACAAATATTATTTTACAAGACGCGGCAAATTTATTTAAACTATCAGATAATAGTACAAATCTGATTATTATTCCAGAAACTGTTTTAGATGAGGTAGATACAAAAAAAAGTGGTTTTGATGAGATAAACTTCCAAGCAAGAGAGTTTGCAAGAGTTTTAGAAACAGGAATCACTAAAGACAAAAAACATATTGACAACTATACTTTAATTACGGTTGTAATTGAAGGTGTGTTAAATGCCCATATTCAAATCATCTCAAAAGAGGATTATGAAGCAAACAGCAAAAATGTTCAACTTAATATTTACAATGATAGAAAGATATTAGAGATAGCTGCTTTTGCAAAAGATTTATACAAAAAAACAAAGTTTTTATCACTAGATATAATGGCAAGAACTAGAGCAATTTCACTAGACATTGATGTGGATTCACTACGAGGTGATAGTGATGAGTTCACCTATGAATTTGTCAAAACTATAGATATCCCATTTGATAAATTAGAGCAATTACCAGAGTCAGATATAACAAACTTTGATACAAACTACAGTTCGTATAATTATTCGTATTGTTTTAAGGTGATTGATTCAGACCAGATGATACTTGCTAATATTATCAATGGTAAAGTATCTGTTTTAGATGAGGGTGAGATAAGAGATCAGATAATAACACCTCTAAATAAAGAGCAACTATTTTTTAGTAATGCGATTTTAAATACATACTACAATGTGATTATAGTAGATGCAAAAGCAGGAAGTGGAAAGACACTTTTAGCACTCAGCGGTGCTATAAAAAAGGTACGAAGAAAACAATACCAAAAAATCATTTATGTACGAAACTCTATAGAATCTTTGGACAAAGGTGAGGATGTAGGATACCTCCCTGGATATGAAGAAAAGTTTGCTATTTATAATCATCCTTTAGTGGATAGTTTAAATTATATGGTACGAAGTGAGCATAAGAAAAAATCTAACAATAAACAAAAAACAGTAGAAGAACTTGATGAGCAAGAGGTGGTTTTAAGAGTTCAAAATATGATGGATAACTATAGTATCCAAACTATGTGGGTAGGGGAGATGAGAGGAAGAACTCTTTCCAATGCATTTATAATCATAGATGAAGCACAAAATATGTCAAACAAAACTATGCAGATGGTTTTAAGTAGAATTGATAGTAGTTGTAAAGTGGTGATTTTAGGAAGTAACAACCAAATAGATAACTTCTATGTAAACAAATACACAAATGCACTAACTACCCTTTTAAAATCAACAAAAAATAAAACAGATTTAGTAAATAGTTTTGCAATAAATTTAGAAAAAGTATTGAGAGGGCCTATTACTCAATGGGCAGAAGATATTTTTACAAAACGATAATTTGCTATTAAATCATCTAAGATAACTATATCTACAACTAGATCAAGTAAAGAATTACCATTTAATAGAGGCTTTAGAAGTAGATTGGTTGATGTTGGTAATTTCTTACCAACTTGATTTATAGTAGCCACTTGTTAACACTTGGCATAGTAAAGCTTAAAATTATAGCATTAACAAGTAGGATTATCTCTAAAAATATAACTAAGGCAATGTTACAGTAAATCCATTGGTAAAACTGATACTTCCATTGATGATACTTGAATCTCCATCCCAAGTCCTCATTTGAGCAGCATTCAGATTAGTTGTATTGCCTGAACCTTTTAAGTTTTCAATGGTTGTTCTATAAACATAGAAAGTTCTAATGGGAAGGGCTGTTCCTGAAACATTGTAAGCATTCTTCTCAACAGTAAAATTATTATTCTGACGACCTAAAACGCTCATAAAATATGAGAAATCTCCATCACTGTTCATATTCATCGTATTGTTTCCAATATAAACATTTGTTGAATCAATGATGGTGGTCATGTACAAATTTGTACCATCTGATGCATTCAAAGAGAAGTTATTGTTTTTGATAGTGACATTATGAACATTATTTATATAAAACATATTCGTCCCTGATGCAGGGTCAGTATGATTGAGGTTGGCGGATATACCTATAAGACTGCTATTATTTGCCATATTAAAGAAGGTATTAGCATTTCCGAAATACGAGCCTTTTCCTGTTATGGATGCATTAGGAACAAGCACCGAGACTTTTTTCCCCGCTGGAGTGGTGATACCTATACTCCCACCTCCAATAATAGTTTGTCCCTCTTTGAGTGATGTGTATGAATCAACACCACTGAAATCCCCACTTAAAACAACCGTAGAGTTTTCTCCTGCACTTTCAATGGTTGATGTTAAAGTTGCACCTGTTGTTGAATCGCTTTTTACAAATTTAATACGGTTTCCATTGGCATCAGTAGTAACTTTTTTAGGCGCTTCAAAAACACCTGATTGAGAGACAATATCCACATCACGAATAATAGGCGTGGTCATACGCTTTTCGATTGGAGTTAGTTCTTGGTGAGGAGTATTCTTCTTCTTTTTTTTAGTTCCAAAAGGTATACGAATACGAAGTGATGCAAAACTTTGTTTCCCTCTTATATCATCTTTTTGTATCTCTGCTCCTAATGTGAGCCTTGATCCTTCCCAAAGATAAGAGATATCATCAAAAGTTATATCAATACGACCTCTTGGCCCTTGTATGGATGGAACATTGTTCTCATAAAAACGATAACCACCTGCATAGACACGGATTTGTTGCTCTTTACTTTCATCGAAAATAGGCAACCTGTAGCCAATTTCAGCATCATATCCTTTCATTGCACGTTCTTCACCTTGAGCATACATGATATCAGTACCTGTAAAACTTACACTACTAAGTGATTCTTCAAGGTAGCTTTTTTTACCTGTAGGAATATAAACATTTGCACGAAAGTCCCAATCAACTGAGAGTGCTTCAAGACCTGCCGTTATTTGAGAGAAATAGTTATTGTAAGGAGTTTTACGCCTATCATAATAGGTGTAACCACCAATAATCCAATCACTTGGCAAGATGTGTCGTATCCCTAAACCATAGTTTCCTTCACGACTATCTTGATTATCTAGTCTATAACGAATATCTGTATAAAAAAGAGTATTTTTGTTTTGTAAAATAGGAATAAAAACATCTACTTCCCCTAAGTGTCGGTGACTTCCCAATTTACTTTCTACATCTAAGAATGGTTGCCATTTTTTTTCTTTGTCTCGTGCTATGGCGTTTGTTATTACTAACAATATCCATATTAAAGATATAAAGAAAATATTTTTTTTACTCATAATCTAACCTTTTTTATTATTAAACCAATTTCTACAAGTCATATATCAAAAATTACAAATTCAGCGACTTCTTATGACAATTTTAGATGTGCAATTGTCATAGTATAGACTTCACTTGTATTTTCCCCATCACTGACGGTATACATAACCTGAAAAGTTTCATAAGTAGGTAATCCTACGCTTGTAGGGTAAGCTACTGTTACATTGGTGCCTGACTTCGTCACAGTAATGGTGTAAGGAAGACCACCAATATGTCTTTTTCCCACAATATTTATTGTAAGTGCGTCGCCATCAGCATCATGGATGTGTGAACTTAAGTCTACAGTAACACTTTTGGTCCATCCTGCACTGACGGTGAAACTCTCTCCTGTAGGAGCAGAATTACTTGGTTCTACATTTGGTTTTTGTCTAGGATTGAGACTCTTATTTAATCGTTGATTGAACTCATTGGAAGCCAACTCTTGTGCTTTAAAAGTGGTAGTACTTACTTGGCTTTCAAAGAAGTCTCGGTTACTTAACGGATCATTTTCAATATCTTCATCATAAACAATGCCATATGACACAGAGTTTGAAGTATTCGCTTGAGCAGTTAATATGGGGGACCAAGTTTTTGAAGCAAAGGCATATTTTACTCCCAGTGTGATGCGATAATCGTTTTCATCGGTTTGTAAAGCATCGTTATATTGTACAAAAGTTCGTATATCTTCTATGGGATAATATGCCCCTTGGGCAATCAGACCTGAATAGTTGTTATGATAAACATGTGAGTTTTGGTATGTGAGCATGGCTTCAAGAGTTCCCCAATCTTTGGTAAATTCAAGTTCATATTGACCCAAAGCTTCAATGTAAGCAGTGTTGGTATAACCATTGGCTTCATACGCATCACGCAGTTTATTTCCCACATATCCAAGTTCTATGTTGTAGTTTTTATCATCTCCCCAACCAACAGAGGTTCCCAGTGTGTATTGCTTAATATCAATATTATCTGCCCCAAAGAGTACCTCTTTTTTTAAATACCCAAGTCCACCTTTGATATAAAAACTTTGTGGAAGCGCATATTTATAGACACCGTAGAGTTTTTGATATTCATCTCCATTCTCTAACCCTGCTTGGCTTTGGTCATCTTTGTACTCAATTCCAAGTCCTGAGTAGGTTTTATCATTGCTTTTTTCCCCCACACCAAATACTCTTACCTCTGAACCATTATCTTTAGAATTAAGAGAATAAAGATTATTCTCTAAAGTTTCTCCAAAGCTTATGGAAAAAGGGATAAAGAAAAAACTCAAAGTGAGTAAGTATTTATTTGTTAATTTCATAACATAATCCTTTAATAAACAGAAGAGAAGTTCTTCTTTTGTCTTATTCAAGTATTATATTTAGCTTGCGTTATATTTGGTGTTATATTTTTTCTTTTCATATATTTTAGTCTTGGAGTTTGTTTCGAATATCTAAAAACTCATCTATATGTTCAAAGAAGATATCAACTAACACAGGATCAAATTGCTTTCCCTTCTCCTCCATAAAGAGTTGAAATATTTTTTCATCTTCCCACGCTTTTTTATAAATTCTATCACTTCCTAAAGCATCAAAAACATCAGCAACAGCTGTAATTCTTCCATAAATATGAATCCCTTCACCTTTTAATCCATTTGGGTAACCACTTCCATCCCATCTTTCGTGATGTTCATGTGCAACAATGGCAGCAGTTTGAAGTATTGGCCTTTTGGATGACTTAATCATGTTATAGCCTAAAGTAGTATGTTCTTGCATTATTGCATGCTCTTTTTGAGTAAAAAATCCTGGTTTATTTAAAATAGAATCCGCAATCCCCACTTTCCCTATATCATGCATTGGACTGGCTTGTCTTAACATTTCTGCCTCTTTTTCATCTAATCCATAATATAGAGCAAGAAGTTTTGAGTATTCAGCCACCCTTTTTACATGTAAACCTGTCTCTTCACTTCTTCTTTCTCCTATAGCTCCCATAGTAAATATAACTTCTTTTTGAGTATCTTCAATTTCTATTATTAATTCTTCAATATGAGAGGTTGCTTTTTTAACTCTATCTTCTAAGTGTTTTTTATAAGTAGCTAACTGTTTGTTCAATTCTTCAATTTTTTTGTGTTGAGTAATATCTTCCCTTATTGCACTGTATCCTATGATTTCATTTTCTTCATTAAAAATAGGAGAGATAGTTGCTTTGACATAATAATACTCCCCATTTTTCTTTTTATTTTTAACTTCACCTTGCCAAGTATGACCTTTTTGTATAGTTGACCACATATTTTTAAAGTCTTCTTTACTCATATCTGGGTGTCTGACGATACTATGAGGTTTTCCTAAGAGTTCCTTTTTTGTGTAACCAGAGATTTTTTCAAAAGCTTCACTCGTATAAGTAATAATACCTTTTGTGTCGGTTTTAGAAGCAATAACATTTTTACTATAAGATTGAATTAATGATTCAATCTCTTTAGTATTTTTAGTAAAAATTTTTTTAAAATTCTTTTTATAATAAATGATTAGAAGTAAAATTATGATAATCAAAAATATTAACAAAAAATATATGCATTGAACATTTATATTACAAATCTCAGTCATAAAAAGTTGTTTCATAATATGAACCTTGAATTAAGAAGAGAGGAATCTCTTTTTTATTTTTAAGTATTATATTAAGCTTGCGTTATTTTTACCGTTACTTTTTTTGTATTTTGTTTTTAAACCATAAAGAGATGTGTGTTCCATGATCAACTACTACTTGAAGATTTCCATCTAGCTGGTCAGTTGCAAGTGATTCAATCATCATCTCACCAAAGCTTGCTTCTGTGTTATGACTTTTCCCAATACCATTGTCTGAAACTTCTAATAGTGTCCCATTATCAACACTATTGAGTGAGATTTTTATAACTCCTCCCCTTGAATCAAAAGCATGTTTGATAGCATTGGTAACCAGTTCATTGACAATAAGACCACAATATATAGCCTCTTCTGTGTCAAGAAGAGAGTTTATATCAAGTTCAAATGTGATATTTTCAAGTTCAAAACTGTTTTTTATGTTTTGTAAAACTTTTTCAAAATACTCTTTGGCATCAATATTTACAATATCTTTTTGATTGTAAAGCATCTGATGAACTATACTCATGGCGTGAATTTTTCTCTCCACATCATGGAGTTTTTCTTGAATAAGTTCATCGTTATTATCATTGAGTTTAAGTGCATACAGTGAAGTGATAAATTGCATGTTGTTTTTCACACGATGATGTAACTCTTTTAGTAAGAGTGCATTTTGTTTTAATTCGCTGTTTAACTCTTGGGTTCTTTTATTTACGATTTTTTCTAAGCGCATAGATTCATTTTGTTGTTGTATTAAAAGTGATTTTGTTAAATTGTTTTTTTTCTTTTCTAATGTTTTAATGCGATATGCTAAAAATATAGCAAATAAAATAACTTCTGTCATAATGAGAGTTTCAAAGGTATAAGTAAATACATACTGTTCAGGTAATAGTCCTAAAAATTTAAAAAATAGAGATAACCATGCTAAAAGAGCAAAACTCCATCCTAATAAGAAAAATTTTGCTTGAGGGTTTTTCTTGTATAAAGCATAAAAACCTATCCATAAAAAATAGTAAGGAGTAAGAAACTGAAAAAGTACGACTTGTGGAATGGTAAAAATATGAAATAGTTGTAAAACATAATACACAGGAATAATAAAAATAAGAAACTTCAAACTAAAGTCAATCTTAGGATAAAGAGTAGTATCTAAAAACTTTCTTATAAATAAAGTCATTGTAAAAGTCACAAAAACATTGACATAAAAAACATTAAAAGATAAGCTTTTTTTCACAAACTCAATATCTTCCATAGGAAAAAAATAGAGTTTTGGGTATATTGAGAATTGACCTTGCAGTAAAGTTGCGATTAAGTATAAGAAATAATAGAGATAGATTTTGTCTTTTGTAAAGATAAATAAAAAAACATTATACAAAATAAGAGAAAAAATACCGCCAAAAAAAAGTGCCCATATAATTTGACAAAAAGTATCTTCTTTATAAAATACTTTTGGCTCATAAAGCTCTGGCTTGAACCATAGTGAGAGTTTTTCATTTTTTACATTCAAATAATACATCTCATAACTATTTGCTTTGATATCAATTGGAATATTAAGTGTAACAAGACCATGAAATTTTTCAAGATGATAAATACCTGTTGTTTTTTTTGATAATACTTTGTTATTTGAAACTTTATATAAATCAATTCTTTCTGTAGAGAAATTGTCTATTTTTAAAATCTTTTGTATAGTTTTATTTGTTGGATTGTGAAGCTGAAATTTTATCCATACTCCCTCTGGTTGTAAGTTACAATAATCTATGGCATTTTTATTGCTTGAGGTGAGTTTATGAGTATTTTGTAAAATCGTGTCTATAGTTTCTTGATTGCCTATATCATGATAGATTTTGGAGTTGGGGAGTAGCTCTATTGTATCTTGTGTATTGACAAAAATAGTTGCTTGTAAGTTGACATATAAAGAAACTAATAAAATAATGATATAACGCATAAAACTCTTTTTTAATTAAATTCTAACATAAAAAAAGTGATATTCTTACAATATAACGGTAAATATAACGCAGAAGTGATAGAATACTAGTATGAAAAAGGTAAATATATTAATCATAGAAGATACAACATTAACTGCACAAAAAATGAAAAGAACTTTACAGTGGGCTGGATATTATGTGGTTGCTATAGCAAATAGAAGTGAGACTGCTTTAGAGGTGATGTTCAAAGATCATGTTGATATTATCATTGCAGATATCAATATCAAAGGTGAACTCAACGGAATTGAAACAGCAAAACTTATCCAAAAGAACTTCAATGTTCCAGTTATATTTTTAACATCATATCATGATGACAACACACTTTCTGATGCTTCTAGCGTTAATTTTACGGGGTATATTGTAAAACCATATTTAGATGCACATCTTCTTCGAGAAGTAAAACTCGCCTCTTTTCGATTTGGTCTTAATAATAAATTAGAACCAATTGAACTTAACAATGGGTATATTTATGATATCCAAAATAAGGTTTTACTCAAAAATAATGAAGCAATAAACTTAACAAAAAAAGAGGAACAATTTTTACATATATTAATACAAAATAAAAATCAAGTTGTCACCAATGAATATGTAGATTTAGTGGTATGGCACGAGTATAGCACTTATGATGAAAACAGGAGACAATTACTTTTCAGATTAAGAAAAAAAATACCTGATTTAGAGATACAAACTATTAAAGGTGAAGGCTATATCTTAAAAGTATAAATGCTTAGTCTCTTTCCATATATAAATTACTACCTTACTCACTTTTTTTACTTAAATAGATAAATATCCCTAGTGAAATGATTAAAAAAGAAACGCCACCTATTAGATACACAGCGTTTACCATTTGAGAATAATCATCAAGAGCAATTTTAAATACTACCATAAGTGATTCGATTAAAAGTGCGATGATAATAGTTATTGAAAATTTTGTAAGAACTTTATATTCAGCTTTACTATTTTTTGAATAACTTTTGAAAAATACCTCTTGTTCTAAGACCGTTTTGGCAAGATCAAATATCGCTAATCCTAAGGTTACAGCAACAATTGGCTTGAAAATTGCCTCTATAGAGAAATGTGCTTTAATAACAACCGCATTAACAAATTCAAAAAATGAATATCCAAGTGTAAAAACTGATAATAAAATCATCACCATAGAGATAAGAAAATAAAAAGATTTATTGACTATATTAAACTGTTTATGTATCTCCACTAGACCTAATCTTTGTAGCAGGAGTGTCATTTTAAAATCTAGAAAATATATTTTGTCTTTTTCTAGTTTTGCAACAGTGACACACATCATACCTGAGGCACTACTAATATAAGGTGCAGATACAGAGATTCCATTTTCGTTAAAATGTATTTTATTCATAAGATATTTTCTATTGATACCATTTTGAGAATCACTTACCTTATCTTTGTATATATTTGGTGAACATTGTGTTAATGTTTCTTTTTCACATATATAGATCAATTCTAATGAGGGAAAAGTATTAAATAATTTATCATATTTATTATGTTCTTGCAGTTGAAGATGTCCTAAATTCCTAATTGTTTCTATCAAAAAGTTTTCAATATCGGTACTGTTTTTTGTATATGTCTCTATGAATTCTTGCATAATAACTCCTTTTAATAATCTAATAACCCTATTTTACTCCAATTTGAATTTATAATGATTACAATATTGTATATATAGTATTCAAAAGTAAAATTTAGATAAAATACAAAAAATAGATTAAGAGGATTAGTTAATGGTAGAAAGATACGCTAGAGAAGAGATGACTCAACATTGGACTCAACATGCAAGATATGCAGCATGGCTTGAGGTTGAAAAAGCAGCTGTAAAAGCGTGGAATAAAATAGGTCTTATTCCAGATGAAGATTGTAAAAAAATTGTTAAAAATGCTACATTTTCAGTTGAAAGAATTGAAGAGATTGAAGCTGTAACAAAACACGATTTAATCGCTTTTAATACAAGTGTATCAGAGTCTTTAGGTGAAGAATCAAGATGGTTTCACTATGGTATGACGAGTTCTGATGCGGTTGATACTGGTGTCGCTCTACAAATGAGAGATTCTTTAAAAATCATTATCAAAGATGTGAAAATGCTTATGAAATCTATCAAAAAAAGAGCTAAAGAGCATAAATATACACCAATGGTAGGAAGAAGCCACGGAATTCACGGTGAACCTATCACTTTTGGTCTTACACTTGCAGTTTGGTATGATGAGATGGCAAGACATCTTAAAAACTTAAAAGAGACTCTAAAAGTTATCTCTGTTGGTCAAATAAGTGGTGCTATGGGGAACTTCGCTCACGCTCCATTAGAGCTTGAAGAGTTAGCGATGAAAGAACTAGGACTTAAACCTGAGCCATGTTCAAATCAAGTGGTTCATAGAGATAGATATGCTAGACTTGCAACTGCATTAGCACTTATGGCCTCTTCTATAGAAAAGTTTGCAGTACAGGTGAGACACTTACAAAGAACAGAAGTGTATGAGTGTGAAGAGTTTTTTGCTAAAGGGCAAAAAGGTAGTTCTGCTATGCCACACAAAAGAAATCCTATTTTAACTGAAAATATAACTGGACTTGCTAGAACTATTAGATCGTTTGCAGCACCTGCTATGGAAAATGTTGCATTATGGCACGAAAGAGATATCTCTCACTCTTCAAATGAAAGATTTTGGTTACCTGATGCTTTTATCACAACTGACTTTATGTTACATAGAATGAACAGTGTTATTGCAAATCTTACAGTAATGCCTGAAAATATGATGAGAAATCTGAATCTTACTGGTGGACTTGTATTTTCTCAAAGAGTATTACTAGAGCTTCCAAAAGCTGGTGTAAGTAGAGAAGATGCCTATAGAATAGTTCAAAGAAATGCTATGAAAGTGTGGGAAGAGATACAACAAGGTAAACCAACTACAAATAAAAAAGGTGAGTCTTTGTATCTTGGACACTTACTTGCAGATGAAGAGTTAAGAAGTAAACTTAGTGAAGAGCAAATAAGAGAGTGTTTTAACTTTGAATACTACACAAAGAACGTAAACAACATCTTCAAGCGAGTATTTAAAAAGTAAATAATGGCACTACTACTTCGTTAGAGATTTTCGATTTACTACAGTAAATCTTCAAATCTCTGCCTTGTATTAGCACCATTCTTTACTTTTTAACTGTATTTAATTTATGAAAACTTTTCTTTCTACTGAGGATAAATCTTTTACTTTTAGTTCTTGTGATGGCTGTCCTGCTCGATGTTGTGATGGAAGAGAAGGGAGTGTCTTTTCTCAGCTTTTACTAGAAGATTTTGAATCTGTTTCAAAAAACTTTCCAATCCTTTTTACTTTTGGTGATTTGGGATATCTCAAAGCAAATGTTTTACTTTCAAATGGAGAAGATTTTTGTCCATATATTATAAATCATCAATGTATCATTTATGATGAACGACCAAATGTATGTAGAAATTATCCATTAAGTGGAAATCTTGATAATCAAATCTATATTGATGATAGTTGCCCAGCAATTCATAGTGAAGTTGGTCAAGATATTGTAGTAGATGGGATAGTGCAAAAAACATTTGATAATGAGACACTCCATGACTATCAAAATAAATTTTTAGATACACATCATTATCTAGAACAATTCAATCATAAAGAAAATTTTGATAAAGTAATAACAATTAATAATATAGAGTTTTACATCTATACAAAGGCTTCAAGTGATAACTATATGAATCTACATATAAAGTCACTTGATAAACTTAATAAAGTAATAAAGGAAAAATCATGAAGTTAAATACACATCTAAAACTTGATAATACAATCAATGGGAAAGTGGTAGAATTAAGTGAAAACTATGCAAAAATAGAGCAAATTACAAAAGATTTTATGGTAGCAGATGAGGTTGGTTTGATACATGGTGGTTTTACATTTTGTGCAGCTGATTTTTGTGCGATGGCTGTTGTAAATGATCCAAATGTTGTCTTGGCAAAAAGTGAAACAAAGTTTCTAGCTCCTATAAAGTTAGGAGATATTGTGATTTTTGAAGGGAAACTAGTAGAAAATCAGGGTAAAAAGTCAACTATTGAAGTTGTAGCTACTGTAGATAAAAATCTAGTATTTAAAGGGACTTTTTACACAGTTACTCTTGAAAAACATATTTTAGGATAGAAAAAGCTATTCTACAATATGCCCTACAAATTTAGCCGTATTATTTAGTATCTTACCACCTTTTCTAAATCCTAATCCACACGCTTCATAAGAGTGAAATACTCCAGCTTGATAGTAGTTACCTTCACTATCTTGAGGGAACTTAACATACTCTTGATAGATTGGTTTAAAGCTTTCATATTCACCCTCTGTTTTGAGTTCAAGTGAGTTATCCTCATTTACAATAGCTACATTTGCACCCTCTCGTCCAAAACACATCTTCTCTACTTGTTTTTTATTTTGTAGTGGTTCAAATGAGGTTTCAAGTAAGAGTGGATGATTTGGAAAGAGATCCCAAAGTATTTTCATCATCCCTTTGCTTTGAAAGAGTAGGGTATATGCAGGATTTAAAATGATATTTTTTTTATCATTGATAAGTTCTGTTAAAATTACTGCTAATTCTCCTTCTTGTATCCCTATCTCTTCCCAAGGGACAAGTTTGAACCAAAACTCATAAAGCTCGTCATTTACTGAAATCCCATCATCACTAAACTCAACATCTTCTACATAGGCAAACTCTGTATGAAAGCCAATTTCACTAGCTATATGTTGTAGTAGTCTTGTGGTATGTTCCTCTTCAAAACTCCCTGCTATACTTGAGAAAAGTATTTTCCAATTGAGTTTGTCATAATGTTTTGAAAAATCTTCTATATCACTATCTAGTGTAATAAGTCGTTTAAAATTATCCCCAATAGCTTCATATAAAGAGTTAAACTGTTTTGTTTCATCATGTTCGTTGAATTTTAACATAGCCCATTGGATAATTGCTGTTTCAAAAAGAGCTGTTGGTGTATCTGCATTAAATTCAATTAGTTTTATTGGTTTACCATCTAATCCTCCAGCTAAATCAAATCGTCCATAAAGATGCCAATGTACTTGATTACTCCAAGACTCCTTGATAATCTCTACTAGATTAAAAGGGATATTAAGCTCATGAAAAAGATTATTATCTACAACATAAGCAGCAGCTTTTTTATACATCTCATAAAGTTCATTTGTGGCATCATAATAAGCTTCTGCTTCTTTTTCACTTATTACTATAAAGTCATTGCTAACATAAGAACTAGCATCTTTTTCTGTATGCCATAGAAAACCAATAGAGTCTAAGTAATCATTTGTGAGTGGTTGAAGTGGTTGTAGTTTCATAATATTATTTTATATCCTGTTGCATATACATTTGTTATCGTCTCTTCTGGTAGTTTTTTTCTTATATTTTTCATCATTGTTTTAAGTGTATCAATACTATAGTTTTCAAAATCATCCCAAACCTCTATGAGTAAATTGTCATAAGTGATTGTACTATTAAGATTTGAAAATAAAATAGATAATATTTTTCTCTCTTTTGGGGTAAGTTTTATTTCATCATTACTTTTCAATAGAGTTTGTGCATCGCTATCCCAAATATAGTTCTCTTTTAAATAAATATTTTTTCTATTAGTTGTTTTAAAATTACTAATCTCTTCTGCCGCTAGTTCTAAAGCTTCTAAAAGATTATCTGTGGTAAGTGGTTTTACAATATATTTTGTTAGCTTTAGTTCTGTAGCACTTAAAAGATTAGTTGTATCTGAATAAGCGGTAATAATTATAATACGCGTTGCATGATCAGATTCTCTTACTTTTTTAGCCATCTCTAAACCACTACAGTTTGGCATATTTATATCAAGTAGCATTATATCTGGTTTTTTATTTTTATAAATTTCAAAAGCTTCATTACCATCTTTGGCAATATAGAGTTCATTTACTAGATCACCTAAAATATTTTTCATTATATCTCTAATTGCTGGTTCATCATCAGCAAACAATATATTTATATTTTTTAATTTCATTTTATCCCTTAGTTTGGATGGCGCGTAAATAATCTTTATTTGGTTAATTATATTGAAAAATTTTGAATCTTCACTAAATCTTCATTATTTAGTTTTATAATTACAATATATAAAGAAAAAGGATTGATTATGAATTCAAAAAATAAAATGTTTCAACCAGCGAATAATGTAGAAAGTTTATTAGTTGCTATGCCAAAAAAATGTAGCTGTCAAGTTTGTGTAACTACTAAAAGTATGGCAAAAGATACTTTAGGTGAAAAAAAATTCAAACAGTTTTGTAATATAATAGGATTAGTTGCATAAATCTATAAGAAAAGGAGGTTTTTATTATCCTCCAAAAAAACTTCTAGAACCACTTGTTCTACTCCCACCAAAAAAGCCACTCTTTTTACTACTTGCTGTTTTTGAAGATGTTGATGCAGTTTTTGCTTTATTAAAACTATCTACACTTTTCGAGTAAGTTGAGGGTGATTTGTAGCTAGTTCTTCTTTGAGATTGATAGTTTTGATTATTAAAAAGTCTATTCCCTATATAGCTACCTATGATAGCACCAGCAGCACTTGCTAAGAGTGTTTCCCCAAGACTCATTCCACCCATTCCATTAGGATTTGTAAGATTTGAGGTGCCATTATCAATTTTAGTAGCTTCTTGTGCTACAAGTGCATCTATCTCAGCTTTTGAAAGAATTCTTTCTTTTCCATCTTCCCTTAAAACAATAGTGGTACTTGTACTTGGAAATTCATCAACTATTTTATAGTCATTAGTTGCAGTTTTTTCAATAACCACAAAGGCACCTTGTTTTTGACTTGCCGTTGTTACTGCACCATTTTGGTTATTTTGACCATTAGAGTTTTTATCTTCACACCCTGTAAAACTAGAGACTAAAATTGCACCCATACCTCCAACAACCGCATAGTTTGATACTTTCTTCAAAAAATATTTTTTAGACATACCCAATTATCCTAAAAGCTCTATAATATTTTCAAGAGGTCTTCCTATTGCTGCTTTATTGTCTTTAATCACAATAGGTCTCTCTATGAGTTTAGGATTTTTCATAACAGTATATATGATATCCTCTTGAGTTTTTTCACTATCATCAAGATGAAGCTCTTTGTATTCTTTCTCTTTTGTTCGTAACATCTCTCTAACATCAGATATACCTAACATACTAATTAAGTTTTTAATATCTTGGATAGAGATCGGTTGTTTTAGATATTCAAATAGTTCATATTTTACATCTTTTTCATCAAGTAGTTTTAATCCATCTCTACTTTTCCCACATCGTGGATTGTGCCAAATTGTTATCATTTAGTCTCCTTTATCAAAATTTTTACTAATAGCTGTTTCTATTCTTTGTAAAGTTTCTTCAACTCCTAAAATGGCAATGATATCATATACAGAAGGTGCATTTGTTCCACCTGTTAAAGATATTCTTATAGGCTGAAATAGTTGAGGAAATTTCAATCCATTTTCTTCTATAAATGGTTTTGTTATAGCCTCAATATCAACAGGTATATGAAGCTCTTTATTTTGCTCAATTAGCTTACAATAGCTGTTTAACATATCTACTGTATCCTCTTTGATAAATTTCTTTACCCCTTTATTGTCATAAGAAGTTGGAATATCAAGTATATTTGATATGGCATCTTTTAACTCTAATAATGTATTTGCTCTTTCTTTACAAAGGTCAAGTATCATCTCTTTTTTATCATGACCATGGATTTCACAATCATGAAATTTTAAATCATTTGCCAATCTCTCATTTGAGACATTTTTTATGTAGTGTGCATTGAGCCATAATAGTTTCTCTTCATTATAAGCAGATGCAGATTTATTGATATTGTTTGGATCAAAAAGTGTAAGCATCTCATCCATACTAAATATCTCTTGGTCTCCATTTGACCAACCAAGTCTTACAAGAAAGTTTAAAAGTGCTTCTGGTAGAAATCCTAGTCTTTTATATTCCATTACATCCATAGCACCATCTCTTTTAGAGAGTTTTTTTCCAGATGGATTGTTTATCATAGGGATATGAAAAAATTTAGGTATACCAAATCCAAGTGCATTGTATACTACAATTTGTTTTGGTGTATTTGAAAGGTGATCATCCCCTCTTAGTACATCAGTCATACCCATTAAAGCATCATCAACTGCAACTACAAAATTATATGTTGGAGCACCATTACTTCTCGCAATAACAAAATCATCCACTTGGTTAGCATCAAATCTCATAGCACCTTTTACTCCATCTGTAAACTCTATAGTTCCAGTTGTGGGTGCTTTTATTCTAATAACTGGCTCTACGCTATCTGGAATAGCTGGCAGAGTTTTTCCATCTTCTGGTCTCCAAGTTCCATCATATCTTGGAGTTTCTTTGTTGCTCTCTTGTTTTGCACGGAGTGCATCAAGTTCTTCACGACTCATATAACATTTGTATGCGTTTCCCTCTTCTAAAAGTTTATCGATATATTTTTTATAAATATCAAATCTTTTTGATTGATACTCAATCTCACAGTCACTTGGCATTCCAACCCACTCAAAAGCTTCAAGTATTGCTCTTACAGCATCCTCATTATTTCTTGCATTATCAGTATCTTCAATTCTAAGTTTAAATTCACCATTGGTTTTTTTTGCCCACAAATAACTATAAAGTGCAGTTCGTAAACCTCCAATATGTAAATATCCTGTAGGACTAGGTGCAAATCTTGTAATTGCCATTGTTACCCTTTTGTTATAAATATCGCGTATTCTACCATACAAAATAACTGACTTACTTTAAACAACAATTTTAATAGTTAAAACATTATATGATATAATCAACTAATGTTTTGAAATTAGGACTAAATACATGGAACTTCTAACAAACTTTTCTATTTTATTTATAGATAATGACACGCAACTTATTGAAAAAGCTGAACAGACTTTAAAAAATAAAACAAAAAAACTTCACATTGTAAATAGTTTCGAGGATGCTTTATCTGCCTATGAAACATATATCCCCGATATAGTAATAGTTGATGTGTTTAGTGATAAAGGGATAAACTTTTGTAAGCAACTGAAAAGTTTCTCATCAGAACAAGCAATAATTGTTTTAACAGCACAAAAAAACATAGCAATACTAGAAGAGATAATAAATTTAGGTGTATCAAAGATTTTATTCAAACCAATTGTGAAAATTAATAGATTAACCCAAGAGATACAAGCTGTTTGCCATATATTACAAAATAAATTAGATGCAAACCATTTTAAGCTTTTAAAAATGAAAGAGGAGAGGGAAGAGTTTTTATTAGGAGTTATTAAGCAGATATCCCATCATTGGAAACAGCCATTAAGTATTATATCAACCCTATCAAGTAGTTGCAGTTATAAAAAAGAGATGGGTATTGAAACAAAAATTGAAGAGGATATTGAATCTGCTAAATTGATTACTAGAAAAACTCAAGAGTTAGCAAATATTTTAGAGGCAATTGATAATATAGACTATAAAGATATAAAAGTAGAGGAGATAGAGGAGCTTATAAAAATAAGTAATCCCCTTTGTCCTAGTAAAAAAGAAAAGGTTTAAAATCCATTTGGATTAAAACCAAAGTCCATATTTGTATTAAATCCTCCATCAAAACTTCCTATATTAGGATCACTATAACCCATTTGTGCTGATTTGTTTCGTAACATCATAATATCATTTTTAATATCTATTCGTTCAGGACATACCATATTACAGTTTCCACATAAAGTACAATCCCAAATACCATCTTTTTGTACAGCATCAATTTTTGTTTGAGTATTATCCTCTTTTTTATCATTTACATATCGATAGGCACGGGTAAGAGCAAAAGGTCCTATAAAGTCTTTGTTTACCTCAAAAACTGGACAAGAACTATAGCAACTATTACATAAAATACAGTTGCTTTGTAGGTCTATATTTTTTTGATCTAATGATGTAATAGTTTGATTACTTTTTTCCTCTAAATTTGCTTTGGCTTTTTTGATACAAAGTGCTTGTGAAGATATATCTACAACCAAATCTTTTATTATAGTAGTATTTTTAAGAGGTTCAACTATATCTCCATCTTCTAAATGTGTTTTGCAAGCTAGCTTTTCAACACCATTTACTCTAATGGCACAACTTCCACAAACACCACTTCTACAGCCACTTCTGAAGCTAAGAGTATTGTCAAGTTTGGTTTTTATATAGGTTAAAATAGAAAGTAAACTATCCCTTTTTATTTTGTTGTCATCAATGATATACTCTTTATTACATATTATTAGTTTCATATAAACTCCACTTGTAGTGTTTTTTTATTTTTACTTACAATTTTTTTTGCAAAATTTTTGACTTCGTGTGGATAATCACTTCTATAATGTGCCCCTCGACTCTCTTCTCTTTTAAGGGCACTTAAAATAACAACTTCTGAAAGTTGTAACATATTCGTAAACTCTATAAATTCTAAAAGATTAGTATTGTACTTTTCTGATTTATCTGTTACTCCCATTTTTGGAAGTTGCTCTTTCCAGTGTTGTACTTTTTTTAAAGTTGTTTCTAGTTTCTCTTTTGTTCTAAAAAGTCCTACATTTTTATAAAACTCTACCCCTAAAAGTTTCTTAATATTATAAAAATCAATCTCATTTGGAAGTGATAAAATTGTATCAATATTCTTTATATCTTCTTGATATGTAAAATATTCTTTTTGCTCTATAGTTGTACCATTTAGTGTAGAAAGCACATTGTTAGAACAAAGCCTACCAAAGGTTATAATCTCTAATAAAGAGTTTCCTCCAAGTCTATTTGCTCCATGTACACCGTTTGATGAACACTCACCTATTGCATAAAGATTCTTTATGGAGGTTTTACCATAAATATCTGTATCTATCCCACCCATTGTATAATGAGCAGCTGGCATAATAGGTAATAAGTCTGTATCAAGTCTTTTTTTTGCAAACTCCAAGGCAAGATTATATTCTTGAGGCATAGCTTGTTTTATCTTTTGGACTCCTAAGTGTCTAAGGTCTAAAAAAACCTCTTCACCCTCTTGCATTTTTTCAATAATAGCTCTAGCTACAACATCTCTAGGGAGCAACTCATCTACAAAACGAGTTCCATCTTTTGTCACAAGATAGCCACCTTCACCCCTTGCACTTTCACTCATAAGTACAAAACTCTTTTTTAAAGCAGTTGGATGAAACTGAACATACTCCATATTTGATAGCTCAATACCACACTTTAGTGCAATAGCGATACTATCTCCTGTAGTGGCACTTGAATTTGTAGTAAATCCATGATAAAGACCACCATATCCACCTGTTGCTATAATAACTTTTTTTGCTAATAGTTGTTTCACTTTTGTAGTGGCAATATCAAGAGCTGTGATCCCTTTTATACACTGTTCTTCTATAATAAAATTTAAAAGCATATATTCATTTAAAAACTCTATATTTTCTTGTAAACATTTATCATAGAGTGTATGAAGTATTTTTAGTCCCGTATAATCACTACTATAACATGCTCTTGGGTTTGAAGCACCACCTAAGGATCTTTGGGCAATATTGTTTTCCTCATCTCTACTAAATGGTACACCTAAATTATCAAGCCAAGATATTGTATTTTCACTTTCTTTACACATAAAGTTAATAGCTTCTTCATCACCTAATCCATGTGCTGATTTTAGTGTATCTTTAATATGGTTTTCTACACAATCACCATTGTTTTTTAAAGATAGGACACCATTTATACCACCTTGAGCTTGGCAAGTTTGAGATTGAGTTGGGTAAGTTTTAGATACAACTAAAACATTAGCACCATTTTTTTTGGCTTCTAGTGCCGCACTAAGTCCTGCTCCACCACTTCCTATTATAAGTATATCTATCATATTTAATCCCAAAACTCTTTAAGTTCTCTCTCTTTTTTTAATTTCTCTTCTTCAATATGTTGTTTTATCTCTAACTCTTCTTCAGTTTCCTTTTGCAATTCTTGTTCCTGAAGTGCAAGGAGTTCAGCTCTCTCTCTTCTTGCTTGTAAAATTTTTATTCTTATTTTTTCTTGTGCCTCTTTTTTCATATCATCATTAAAGTTCATCCCCTCAATGGTTAAAAAAGCATTATTTACCTCTTCCTCTTCACTTAATTCAATAGGAGAATCACTTACTTCATTTTCTGCCAAAACTTCGGTTGAGTCCTTCTCTTTTATAGTATCTTCTTGGCTACTTATTTGGGGAGTAATCTCTTCTTTAATTTCAGAAGTATCTTTTTTTTCAAGGGTAACTTCCTTTTCTTCTACAACAATAGGTACATCTTCTAATACGCTTTTTTGTACAACTTTAGAATCTTTCTTTTTTTTCTTTTTTGGCTCTTTTGGAGTTTGAAGTTGTTGTTTTAACTCTTCAAATTCTGCCATAATATTTTCATATTTTTCAAAATCCATCAAAAGAAAGCTAGGTTTTCCATCCCTTAAGATAATAGCTTTCTCTATCTCTTTGTTAACAACCTTATCAAAAATCATTTTGCTTTTTCGAATCAGTTCAGTAGCGGAAAACATCTCATTTGATTTATAAAGCAATAAACCCATTGCAAACTCCTATATGTAAAGTTATATGTATTATATAACAAATATTATACCATATAAAAGTTAATTTATAAAACTTGTTATATTTTTTTCAATTGCGTTAATAAGTCTAACTCTTGCTTCTTTAGATGCCCAAGCTATATGAGGTGTTATTATTATTCTATCTTTATCATGAATTGCTAAAAGTGGATTTGTTGACTCAATAGGTTCTTTTGTAACAACATCAGTACCATAATATATATCTTGTCCATTGTCAATAAGCTCGCTTATATCCTCTTCATTTACAATACCACCTCTACCTAGATTTACTAAAACTCCACCATTTTTTATCACTGTAAGATTAGAACTATTCAGTAGATTGAGTGTTTGCTCATTTAAAGCACAATGGATAGATATAATATCAGATGTTTGTAATAGTTCATCTAAAGATACTTGTTTATATTGTCCATTTTTGTTTTTACCACTTGTAGAAAAGTATTGTACATCACAGCCAAAGGCATCAGCTACTTTTGCAACGCCAAGACCAATAGTACCAAGCCCTATAATCCCCCATTTTTTATTTTCTAGCTCATAAAATGGCTTACTTAAATTTGTAAATATATCACTATATTTCCAGTCACACTTTCCAAATTTGTCATAAAAGTCAATTTTCTGTACAAACTGTAATACGAATGCTAATGTGAGTTGTACTACGCTAGATGTTGAATATCCGACCACATTTTTAACTTCAATACCTTTTTGTTCTGCAAATTTTAAATCAATATTATTCATCCCAGTTGCTGCAATACAGACAAGTTTTATATTACTATTTTCCATAATATTTTTATCTATTACTACTTTATTTGTTACAACGATATCTACATTTTGAACTCTTTGAAGAGTTTGTTCTGGGGTTGTAGTTTCATAAATAATAACTTTTCCAAGTTCATTAAATTGTTCTAAACTTACATCATTACCTAAAGTTTTTCTATCCAAGAATGCTATTGTCATTTCACTTCCTATATTTTTAATTAAATAATAAATTATACTATTTTATTTTGATACCTAATTGAAAAGATTAGCAAAAATAGGTTTAATTTGTTATAATGATGACTTTAAAAAATCCAAAGGTACCAGATGGAAAAAAATGAAAATATAGAACGGATAATAGAGGGTATAGTTGATAAAAAAGTAGATGGTAAAAAAAGTAAAATACCAGCAAAACTTGACTTTTACCAAAGTGCGACAGGATTAATTCTTGCTATATTTGTCAAGTTTCATCTTATATTTGTATCATCAATTTTAATCAGTAAAGATTTTATGCACAGTGTTGATAAGTTTTTATCAGGAAGTGCAATTATTGAGGGTGGTCATCCAGCTTTTATTGTTGGCTCGGCTTTTATATTATTTATTATATTAGTTATTCATGCTCTCATGGCAGTACGAAAATTTCCAAATTCATATAGACAATATAGAAACTTCACATCTCATACTCAAATGTTTCCACACGGTGATACCAAATTGTGGGGAATACAAATTGTAACAGGATTTATACTTTTTTTCTTTGTTTCTATGCATCTGTATCAAATGATGAGTGAACCATCAAACATAGGACCATATTTAAGTTCTGATAGAATTTGGAGTGATAGTGCTTGGGTAATGTATATTATTTTACTTATAGCTGTTGAACTTCATGCAACAATTGGATTGTATAGATTAGTTGTAAAGTGGGGGTGGTTTGCAAATAAAAGTTATAAAGCTACTAGAGAAAAACTTAAACTCATTAGAAATGGTATTATTATCTTTTATATAGTCTTAGGGACATTATCACTTGGTGCATATATGAAAATAGGATATGACCATCAAGATAATTATGGAGAAAAATATATTCCAACACATACTGAGGTTACAAAATGAAGATATTTTATACAGATACATTAGTTATAGGTGGTGGATTAGCAGGATTAAGAGTGGCTATTGCCACACAACAAGCGGGACACAAAACAACAGTCCTTTCATTAATACCAGTAAAAAGATCACATAGTGCAGCAGCTCAAGGTGGGATGCAAGCGAGTCTTGGAAATTCTGTTATGAGTAAAGGGGATAATGAAGATATTCATTTTGAAGATACAGTCAAAGGAAGTGACTGGGGATGTGACCAAAAAGTAGCTCGTATGTTTACCCATGTCGCTCCAAAAGCTATCCGTGAACTCACTGCTTGGGGAGTTCCTTGGACACGAATTAGAAAAGGTGATAAAAAAGTTGTCATCAATTCAGAACAAACAACTATAACAGAAGATAAAAATGTACATGGACTGATAGCCTCAAGAGATTTTGGAGGTACAAAAAAGTGGCGTACATGTTATACAGCAGATGCTACAGGGCACTCTATGCTTTTTGCAGTTGCAAATGAAGCTATCAAAAATAATGTAACAATATTAGAGAAAAAAGAAGCTGTAAAACTTATCTACAAAGATGATGTTTGTTATGGGGCAGTAGTAAAAGACCTTATGGATGGAAAAATATCAGCATATCTAGCAAAAGCCACTGTAATAGCAACAGGTGGATATGGAAGAATTTACGAACACACTACAAATGCTGTTATATGTGAAGGGACAGGTGCTGCACTAGCCTTAGAAACAGGAATAGCCAAATTAGCAAATATGGAAGCTGTACAGTTTCACCCAACAGGATTAGTACCAAATGGTATTTTGATGACAGAAGGATGTAGAGGTGATGGTGGAGTTCTAAGGGATGTGGATGGATATAGGTTTATGCCAGATTATGAGCCTGAGAAAAAAGAGCTTGCTAGCCGAGATGTTGTAAGTAGAAGAATGACAGAACATATAAGAAAAGGGAAAGGGGTACCATCTCCATATGGTGACCATCTTTGGCTAGATATCTCTATATTGGGAAGAGAACATATAGAAAAAAACCTTCGAGATATGCAAGATATCTGTATGAGCTTTTTAGGAATTGATCCAGCTGATGAGGGGGTTTGGATACCCGTACGACCTATGCAACATTACTCTATGGGTGGAATAAAAGTAGATGAAACAGGTCAATCACCACATCTAAAAGGACTTTTCTCTTGTGGAGAAGCAGCTTGTTGGGATTTGCATGGATTTAACAGACTTGGAGGAAATAGTGTAGCAGAAACAGTTGTTTCAGGGATGATTATTGGAGAATATGTTTCTCAACACTGTTTCAATACAAATATTCAATTTGATACAAAACTAGCAAATGATTTTATGAAAGCGTTTGATGAAGAGCAAGATTTGATATTAAGAAATATTTGTGATATCACTATTAAACAAAATGACAAAAGTATCTATGACATAAGAGATAAGATGAAAAAAATTATGATGGATAAGGTTGGTATCTTTAGAACAGGAAGTGAACTACAAAGTGCATATGATGAGTTACAAGAACTTTTAAAACAAAGTGATGGTGTATATGTTAGAACAAATACAAAATCAGCAAATCCAGGGCTCATAGATACACTACGGGTTAAAAAGATGCTCAAACTCTCTCTTTGTATCACAAAAGGGGCACTTGATAGAACTGAAAGTAGAGGAGCACATACAAGAGAAGATTATCCAAAAAGAGATGATCTTAATTGGCTAAAAAGAACTCTTACTTCATGGGAAGAGGGAAGTTATGAGCCAACTGTTAGTTATGAAGAGTTAGATATTATGAATATGGAACTCCCCCCTGGATTTAGAGGATATGGGAAAAAAGGGAATATTATAGAGCATCCAGATTCTCAAAAAAGACTAGAGTCAATAGAAAAATTAAAAGAGCAAAATCCATCTTTTGATAGATTTACTCTACAAAATAATCTTATGCCATATGAGTTACCATCAAAGTACCAAGAAAAAAACCAAAGAGTAGGAATTGGATATGAATAATCAAACAAAAACTAGAGTATTAAAATTTCATGTTTTTAAATACAATCCATTAGATTGTAACGACACACCAAAATTAAAAACATATGAGATAGAAGAAACTCCTGGTATGACTATCTTTGTAGCGTTAAACTTTATAAGAGATAGACTTGATCATACATTACAGTTTGACTTTGTATGTCGTGCAGGTATTTGTGGTAGTTGTGCTATGGTTATAAATGGTACACCAACTTTAGCCTGTAGGACACTTACATCTTCTTTTCCTGCTGGAGAGATTACACTCCTTCCTTTACCTATCTTTGAACTTATTGGTGACCTTTCAATCAACACAGCAAAGTGGATGAATGATATGTCAAAAGATGTAAAAAGTTGGATTCATACACAAGAACAAACAAATATTGACAATATAGAAAAACCAATGGAACCAGATATCGCTGATGAGGTATTTGAACTTGATCGTTGTATTGAATGTGGTTGTTGTATAGCAGCCTGTGGTACAAAAAGAATGCGACCAAAATTTAAAGGTGCCGTAGCATTAAATAAAATTGCAAGATACGCATTAGACCCAAGAGATGAAAGAACATTGGAAGATATGTATGAGATTATAGGTGATGATGAAGGAGTGTTTGGATGTATGAGTTTACTTGGATGTGATGATACTTGTCCAAAACATTTACCGCTACAAATAAAGATTGCATATCTAAGAAGAAAGATGGTGCAATTAAAATAAAGATACAGAGAGGTGATTAATTGATCTTTCTCTCCTATTTTTTAGCAAAGTTAAACCTTAACCAACATTATGCTAAAATCTCAAGATAAATTTTACAAATAAAAAAGGACAACTATGTTCAAACAAACATTACTTTTAGCTTCAAGTGTAGCACTACTTAGTGCATCTACAACTATGTGTTTTAAAAAAGAGCATATAGACCCAAGTACTATAGAAACTGTTAAGCTTGAAGGTGGAGAGTGTGGTGGAAATCTTAGTTCCCAAGATATGCAACGCCTTGGTTATGAAGTGGGAGATATCAAGATATCAGCAGGTGATACAGGGCTAAACTATATCTATATTTTCAAAAAAGATGAACCACTAGCAACGGTCACTACAGATGGTAAGATGATACTTACTAAAGAAGATTTAAAAGAAAAGCTTATAGAACTTCAAGATGAACAAAAAGCAGAAAAAGCAGAAAAAGAAAGAGTTGGCAATGTAGCAAGAGGGAAAGAACTCTATACCTTACAGTGTGTGAAGTGTCATGGTGAAAAAGCCGAACTAAGTGCTTATAATGTAGCTCGACCGCTTAATACACTTAGCTTTGATCAAATGGAGATAGCTATTACAGACTATGACTTGGGTCTTAGAAAAGGGTCATATGCTTTTTTAATGAAACCCTATGCAAATAATATGGCTGTAGACAATCTAAAGGCAGTTTGGGCATATATTCAAACACTAAAATAAAATTTAGTTATATTTCTTAATAACTAATTTATAGTTTTTGCTCTAATATCACATATAATAATCATTATTAGGAGGATTATATGAGATATTTATCATTTACTGTATTGCCACTTCTTTTTATAGGCTGTGCAACACCAAACCACACACTTACAGAACAAAGTATCACTATAAATACAGCTACTGTTGAGTATAGTAAAAAATTTCAAAATCAAACTATCACTTATCCCCATACAAGTTGCGTACAAAATGGTATCGCAATAAAATCAGATGAACTAAGTCTAGAAAAAATAGTTACAAAACCAAACTGTCAATGGAGTGGTTCAGCTACAGGATTCTATAAAGACTTTTTAGCAAAAAACTTTACAAATTTAAAATTAGTAGATCGATATTCAAAAGATACTATTGAGATTTATCAGTATGATAGCCAAGGAAAAGTATTTTATTTTATAAGTTATTATGATGGGAAAGGGGATATCTTTATTTTAGACTATGTTGGTAATATGGCAACTATCTTATCCCAAAATAAGCTAAAAACTATAGAAAAGTCAAATCAAGTTGGGACAAGACTATCAAAAAGCTTAATTACAAATACTCCATTTGTAAGTTACTTTCAGAGTACAAAAGATAATGCAGAAGAAGTTTTAATTCCATAAATTCTAAAAGGCTAGTTATATAAATAGCCTTTTGTAATGATACTACAATACTTCTCATAAATTATTAGATACATTATTCCCATATGAGGCACATTATAAGTTAATACTAACTAATATGAAAGACTAGTATTTTATAAAATTTCAAAAGTATCATTTAAGATGATTTATAAAAATCATAAGATATAAAAAAAGGTTGGGAAGACCCCAACCTTTTAAAAGTTGCTTATAAAGCTTAGACTAGAATTTGTACTCTAAAGATACAGAAGCTGCATCCATTTTTTGAGTTACTTTACTAGTTGCAGTATTTTGATATTCTAACTCTGCTATTGAGTAATGTGCACCAATATTAAAGTTTTTAGACATTTTGTAATCCGCTTGGATTAAAAATTCGTTTAAATCTGCATTATATGCTGTAGCTTTAGCAGTATCTCCAGCTATGTAAGAGTCATAATCTCCCATTACATATGAAGCATCAAGAGTTAATTTTCCAACAGGAACTGTAACACCTATAATGAATGCTTCTGCATTGTCTAAATCATCAATAGAAAGTTGCTCAGAACCAAAATCGATAACTGAATCAGTATCATTAGTTAAGTCAAGACCAGCTCCACCTTGTTTAGAGTCAGTCATACCCATACCAATGTAAGGAGTAGCTACACCTAAGTCAGCAGATACTATTAATTGAATCATCTCTGCATCATCATCTAAAGCATTATAACCCGCTCCAGCGTTATCCATATTGTAGTCAGCAGTACCATATTTAAAACCAACATTTACTATATCAAATTTAGCATCAGCCATAACTATAATAGAATCTGCATTTAATTGGTTATTAGGTGTTGTAGTAGTTAGCGCAGTTATACCAGCTAATTGAGCATACCAAACCTGAAGATTTACTGGACCAACAGAAGCTATAGCAGCAACTGCAGATATTTGAGTAGCTTCTAAACCAACTGAAGAAGCCCCTAATGCATTATTAGAGTTAGCATCAGCATCAGCATTTGCACCAGTAAAGTGTGCAGCAGCTAAAGTTACAGGACCAGCAGCTACAAGTGCTTTAACACCATTTGCTCTTTCATCATCAAACCATGGAGCACCAATACCTTGTTTACCAACCATAGCAGTTACAGGACCATTAGCATATTGGAAATATACTTTAGTAGCTTGAACATTTCCTTTTCCTGTAATTTGTGCAGATTTAGTATCTGTAGCAGTATCACCTTCTAGACCAAATATAGCAGTTACATTGTCATTAACTGGAATTTTTGCAGTTACATCCCAATCTAAATCCCATGAATCACCATTTACATCTTCTGCATTCGCAATACCAGTATTAGTTTTAGAATAATCATACTCAACTTCCATTTTACCAGAGATAGATACACCTTTGATAGCTTCTTCTAAACCACCTGCAGATGCAGTTGTTGATAATCCAGCAACAGCTAAAGCAGCTACTAAACTCATTTTAATTGTGTTTTTCATTTTTTTCCTTTTGTTTTAAATTTCGAAATTTAACAATTGCGCGACATATACAGAATATAGGTCTATCACAATGTTATGAAGCAATTTTACTTTACTACACTTAAAGTTTACTTAATCAATAATAAATTTAGTTACAAAATAGTTACATTCAGTCAAGTTTAAGAAACTGTACACTCTTTATGGTAGTTAAGACTTAAGGTAAAATAAAAGAGAAAAGGATTGAATATAAGCTTTAAAAGGGTAGCTTTAGTAATAATTAGCTATAATCCAAAAATAATAAAGAGAATAAATATATAGGGTAGAAGATGACAAAATACATATTTGTGACAGGTGGAGTTTTAAGTAGTTTAGGAAAAGGTATCACAAGTGCAAGTGTAGCTGCACTTTTGAAACAAAGTGGATTTGATGTAAGTATGCTTAAGATTGATCCTTATTTAAATGTAGATCCAGGTACTATGAGCCCATTAGAACATGGAGAGGTATTTGTAACTGCAGATGGTGCTGAAACAGACCTTGACCTTGGACATTATGAAAGATTTATAGATAAAACATTAGGAAAGATGAATAACTTCACTACAGGACAAGTATATAGTAGTGTTATCCAAAAAGAGAGAGAGGGTGGATATCTTGGTCAAACTATCCAAGTTATACCTCATATTGTAGATGAGATTAAAAGAAGAATCTACAAAGCAGGAAAAGGGCATGACTTTTTAATAGTAGAGCTTGGAGGAACTGTTGGTGATATTGAGGGGTTACCATTTATGGAAGCTGTACGAGAAGTACGACATGAAAATCCAAAAACAACAACTATGAATATCCATGTAACACTTGTCCCATATATAGCAGCAGCAGGTGAGTTGAAAACAAAACCAACACAACACTCAGTTCAAGAGTTAAGAAGAATTGGTATTATGCCACATATGCTTGTTTGTAGAACAGAACAAAAACTTCCTATAGAGTTGAAAAGAAAACTAGCATATAGTTGTGATGTTGATGATGATGCTATTATAGAAGCAGGGGATGCAAAAACAATCTATCAAGTACCAATGAACTTTTTAAAAGAAGATATCTTAAAACCTATCGCAAAACATTTTGAGCTTTCAGAATTAAAACCAGATATGGAAAAATGGGATAGCTTAGTAAAACATATTATTGCACCAAAAGATGATGTTAATATAGCTTTTGTAGGAAAATATCTTGAACTAAAAGAATCATATAAGTCACTTATAGAAGCTCTAACACATAGTGGAGCACATTTAAATGCTAAGATAAATATTAACTGGTGTGATAGTGAAAAAATAGAGCAAGAGGGTGCAGAAAAAATTATTGGTGATAGTAGTTGTGTTCTTGTTGCTGGTGGATTTGGTGAGCGAGGAGTTGAGGGTAAAATTCAAGCTATTCAGTATGCAAGAGAAAATAAACTCCCATATTTAGGTATCTGTTTAGGTATGCAACTCTCTATCATAGAATATCTTAGAAATGTAGTGGGCATTAAAGATGCTACAAGTGTTGAGTTTGATAAAGATACCAAAGAACCAGCAATTTATCTTATAGAACAATTTTTAGATACAACAGGTGATACACAATTAAGAACACACCAATCGCCAATGGGTGGAACACTAAGACTTGGTGAATATCCTTTCCAAACAAAAAAAGGAAGTCATCTTGAAGCTGCCTATGGAAGTGGAATCTCTAATGAGAGACATAGACATAGATATGAGGCAAATCCAGCTTATAAAGAAGTACTAGAAAAAAATGGGATGATAATAACAGGTGAATCCCATGGGCTTATAGAAGTTGTAGAGATACCATCTCATCCATGGTTTGTAGGAGTGCAATTTCATCCGGAGTTTACAAGTAGTTTACAAACACCGAATCCTATTATATTTGATTTTGTAAAAAATGGTATGTTAAATAAATAGTTTATTTACTTCATTATATAGTTAAAAAGGCAAGGTTGTTACCTTGCCTTTTTTTATGCAAAAAAGAATTTCAAAATTTCAGCAATAATTAAGCCAAACCCCTTGACAAAGGGCAAAAATTTTATTATAATTCGCGTCCAATTAAAGTAAGGCACTTTAAGAAGAGAGTTTGAACGAGTTGTTTAAATAATCGAT
>JAIOSF010000029.1 GCA_021107755.1 Arcobacteraceae bacterium | reverse complement strand
TAAAGAGATGTCTAATTGGCTTATTGATTATAATACTAAAATACCACATCATAGCTTACTAATGAAAACTCCTGTACAATATCTTATTGAAAATAATCCTCAGTGCCAAATGTTATGGACTAATACAAAAACTTGACAAACTATATTAACTTTTGATATATTACTAATATTAGAATATTACTTTAAGGAGTCTATTATGGCACAAGACGTACAAAAAGCAGTTGATATAGAAAAACTTGAAATTTTAATTGAAAAAGGTACTCCTTTATCAAAGGCATTAAGAGAAATAGGTGAAGAGCGATCTGCATATGTTATTGAGTCAATAGAACCTTCAATGCAGGCTAAAGAGAATACAAGATCTTGTTCTTTGGCTAATCAATATAGTGGCTGTATGGCAAGAACATAAGGTATCTTTTATAATTCATGACAAATAAGGTACTATTTAAAAAGTCACCTTTTTTAAAAGTATTAGGGGGGAAGGATAAATCAATATTGTACCATTCATTGAATGGGAATCCAACTTTAGTTGGTAATGATCTTATCCTTTTCCTGAAAAATATTGATAAACCTTTTACATTATTTGATTTTAAGAAACTTAAAAATGATCAAATTTCCACCATTGCTGATTTGCTAGATTTAAATTTTTTAATTGAAAATGACAAAGATGAAAGAGAACTTTTTATAAAAAAACTTAGTGATGAATCAAAAAATAGATCTCTTTTCTCTAATGGTTTAGTTTTAACATTAACTACTAAATGTAATTATGCTTGTACTTATTGTATTGCAGAAAGAAATATTGGTGACATAGGGGTATTAGATTGTAAAATTGCAATAGAAACTATAGATAATTATATTAAAACTTGTAAGTCTATAAATCCCTCTTTTACAAGTTTTAACTTAGTTCTTACTGGTGGTGAAGCACTTTTAAACTGGCACGATATAGAAAACATAATAAAGCATAATAAAAAGATTCATAATAATATTACTATTAAATATCGTATTATTACGAATGGGAGTCTTGTCACTAAAAATATTGCTAAACAATTAAAGGATATCTCTTGTGACGTAATCATAAGCGTGGATGGTGAAAAAAAAATTCATGATCTTAACAGAAAATTTAAGAATGGTAAAGGCACTTGGCATTCTACATGGAAAGGACTCTCTTTATTAAGTAAAGAGGATTGTTCCATATCAATAAGTGCTGTATATAACCAAAATAGTAATATGGCATTTAGCGATAAATTACTTAAAAGGTTATCTGAAATGAAAATTTCTAATATAACTATAAATATAGACAATTTATCATTACTTAAGGAGGAGACTAAAGTAGTTGGAAAAAAACTAATTGATTTACGATGTAGAGCAAAGAAATTTAATATCGAGGTTGGTGGAATGTGGACTATTCCGATAAAAAATATGTGGGATAATAAAAGAGATATTTCTTTATGTTCAGCTAGTTCCCGTGGTGGAATTTATGTTACACCAGATAAGCAAATAAGGTTTTGTGAATATCATAATAAAATTCTTGGTTCTATAGATAATATGGGAAAAGTATGGGATGAGTATACTAATAAAGAAAATCCTTATTTATTTGGAAAGTGGCAGGAATGTACAAATTGCCAATTAGAGGGATTTTGTTCTCCTTGTGTATTAGAAAAAGAAAGTTTAGGAGAGCAGTATAATACTTTTCAAAAAAAGAAATGTAATCTTTTTAAATATTGTACTAATGAAATAATAAAAGAAAAGTTAGGTACCTATTAATAGTGTTTAAAACCCTTTATGACTGCTTTTGTGATATTTAAGTCTTTATAATATATAAAAATTTGATTTAGATATTAAATATTTTAAAGTTTTTTCATTTATTTTTGTCCTTTTTATCTGGTAGTGGTTATTTTTATTACTGGAAGTCACAGTTTTTTAAATTAAAAAATAGTTATTTCTTTATTTTAGGGAGAATATCTATATTATAATACTTACCAATTTTTACAAGTACTGGGATAGTTAGAATAGAACCTGGAAGTGCAACAAGCGGTAAAAGTGCAGTTATCTTACCTACATCTTTTAGTTGCATAATAGCCTCTTTTACTTCCTCTTCTGTGGGATGAGATTTTCCACCTAGTTGTTTATGTAATAGTCTTTTAAAAGTGATCACCATAGTTCTTGTATGATCACTCTCTTTTTTCACAATCACAAGATATTTACTAAGTTCTTCTCTGATTTTTTTCATACAAAAATTATATCTTAAAAACACTTATTTCATTTTAGGATTTAGACTAAGCATCAACATAATCCAAGAGATAATAAAACCAACTCCACCAATAGGTGTAATTGCCCCTAGCCATTTTAGTTCTGTAATTGTCATAGTATATAAACTACCACAAAAAACTGCTGTACTTGCAAGCATAATATATCCAGCTATTTTTACCTTTTTATCATCATTGATAAAAGAGACAAAAGCTACAGCAAACATACCTAAAGAGTGGTAAAACTGATACTCTACTGCTGTATGGTATACTTTTGTCATATGCTCGTCTAAGACATTTTTCAAAGCATGTGCTCCAAATGCACCAAATGCAACACTCAAAGCCATCATCAACGCACCAAGTTTTATAAAAGTTATTGTTGTTTGGTTATTCATATTATAATGTTGATATATATGACGCTAACGCTGATATTTTATTATCATCTAAATTTCTTACTTGACCAAGCATAACACCTTTCATAGCACCACCATATGTGCCATTTTTATATCCATGTAATGCAGTTTCAACTTTCTCTTTTGACCAACCTTGAATCACTTGTGAAGCGTTCAGTGCTTTTTTCTCACCATTTTGTCCATGACAAGAGACACATACTTTAAATAATGCTTTCCCATCTAGTTTTGGTGCAGTTGCTGTGTGTATTTTTTCTTGTACATCTTCTTTTACTTTTACCACACTTGTTGTAACATCACTGGCTACTGTTTTTACTTTTGTTGTTACCTCTTCAACTACTGGTGCTGTTTTTTGTGTTACTTCATCTACAACTTCTTTTGTTTTTTCAGTAACTTTTTGAGCAATACTTGTTGCTTTTTCTTGTACATCTTCACTTGCTTGTGCTACATTGTCTATAGCTTTATTTGTTGTTGCTTTTACTTCCTCTTTAGACTCATCACTACAACCTAAAAATAGTACAGAAACTGTTACTACACTTAATAATATTTTTTTCATCTTATAATCCTTTTTTTTGTATTATATCTTTTAGAATGTTAATACCTTATTTCAAAATCTTTAGTAAAAAACTCATCACAATGAAATTGTTTAATATCTTTTACAATACTGTTTGGTGAACCTTTTTGTAGTATAGCTAAAAATGGTTCTAAACGACTTTCATCACAAGTTACACAAGCTTCTACTGTTCCATCTTGTAAATTCTTAACATAACCACAAAATCTCTCTTTTGTTGCATTTTCTTGTATATTCTTTCTATAGTATACACCTTGTACATGACCTATTACGATAAATCTATAACTTTGCATCTATTTTCCCTCACCTTCTACAATAGTTGATTCTATAATTTTCACTTGTGAAATAGTTTGATCAGATAAGAAATAGCTACTGTTATATATGATAATTATAAAGATAATAAAAAGTATTCCAAGTGTAAATTTAAGATCTGATAAGTACTCTTTCATTTTTTTGTATCCATGTTTGATTTATATTTTTATGAAGAGAATTGTAACATATTATTATTTAATGGTGGGTCGTCCGGGATTGAAGTTTACTTTAAATACTATATATAAATAGTATTTTTTACACAAAACCCCTTAAAATACCCCCTAAGATTTTCTGCTACACCAATATATTACCTGTTCTCATTAATGTAACATTTTATAGTATAGTATGTATATTAAAACTTAAAACAGTTATTCATCAAAGTTTTTTTTATTTACTGAATCATAAGAGGGGGAGAATATAAATTCGATTATGCAAAAATAGCATTTTGATTTTCTTACTAATTTGCGAATTTATTTAACTTCTTAAAAATAATTCCTTTTGACATTAAATTTTGAAACATTGATGCACCTAATGCTATTTCAAAACTACCATATTGCATTTCAGTAAGTCGTGCATTTTGACATACTTGAACTATATCTTTATTATCAAATAACGGTTTATTCCTATCCCAATCAGATGGCACACTTTTAATTATAAAACCTAATCCTGTTGTTAAACCTCTTAAGTAATAATCAATTTCATAGAATTTAGTTGGTATTTTTATTTTAGATATACAAGATGATTTTAATGTTTTATCAGCATATAAATCATTTTGATTGGTGGCAGATAACATTCCTTTGGATAACAGCAATGCTACTATTATTTTAAATATATATTTCATAGTTTTTTATATCCTAATTCTTCCAATGTTTCTACAAAAACTTTTGCTATAGATGACATTTGGGACTCATATCCTTTGTAGTTGCCAATATCAATGTCTTTGTATTTATCACTACACATCATAGATATTTCAGATAGTGGACTATTTGAAAATATATCAAAATATGCGGAAACTGATAAATCCTCCTTATTTTCATCATATAATCGTAAAGTAAGAATATCTTTCGATTTAAAAATAATTTGCCATTTTAACCAACCATCATTCATAATCACATTATCAATATTATTTTTATTTAGATACTCTTGAATATTTTTCTTATTAAAATCTAAAGATTTAATTGCTTCAAGATGTAAAGCTATAAGTGTAGCCATATCTTGTGCTGTTTTATCCATTCCTAATACTTTACTAAAAAAACCCATTTTATCCCTTTCTATTTAATTTGTTTAGCAATAAAATAACCTAAAGCCATCTCTCCTAAACTTGCTAATCCCCATATTGGAGCGTAAGCTATTCCCCATATTACTGCTACAACAATAATAATACCAAAAGCTTGTGATTCATTGTCTTGGTTTATTTTATTGATTACAAATCCAACTATTGTAAAGATTATAAAATATGATAGCATTATATATTATCCTTTAAATATAAATTAACATAATTATCTTTTATTTTTGAGATGCTGAATAATTACTTAATAAAGCAATAGCAACTTTTACCCCAATTATTAATATTCCTCAAATGTCATAATATTTCCTATTCTAAAAATTAGATAGAATACCTAAACGAGCTTTTTTATATTCTTCTTCTGTAATACTTCCAGAATCATAGAGATTTTTTAATTTTGAAAGTTTTTCTTCTACACTTTCTTCTTTTTTTGGTTTATTTCCAATTATCTGCACTTTTTGTAGTCCAGTTGTCATTTTATGTTTAGATTTAGCTTCTGGACTATCAGGACTTACTAATCTAAAAACTAATACTGCCGATGGGTGAGGTCCAAAAGGTACTGCATCTTTTGCTGTAATAGATTCTGGAACAACAACCATATTCTTTTCTTTTGCATATTTATCTGCTTCTTCATACACGGTTTTTACTGCTGGTCCAGCACTAAATCCAAGACATGTAGCACTTACAGTATGTAATCCTCCACCCATTGGATATGGAGCTTGTGTACAACCACTCATGAATAAACTTATACTTAATAATATTATGCTGTTCTTCAAATGTCTCATCTTTTTCCTTTATTTTCACTCATAGGGAGTTACATGAAAATAGTATCTTTAATAAACTTACAAATTAATAACACCTATAGGGAATTTATGAAAATATATTTAGATGTAGATGAAGAAGAATTTGAAATTTTATTTACAACAATTAATAAAAATGTTAAAAAGTATAGAAAACTAAAAGGTTTTACACAAGAACAATTAGCTCTCGCAATAGGTCATTCTTCGGCAAGTATGTTATCAAAAATTGAAGCTAATCTTGAAAATAAACATTTTAATATAAGACAACTATATCTTATTGCAAAAGTTCTTGAAGTTCCTATATCATCTTTCTTTGAGGATATTATCTAAGTGTGTTGTATATTATATATTATGTAGTAATAAAGCAAATTATTGACTGAATCAAAGAGCTACAAATGAGCTTAAGAGTGATTGAGTAAAGGCAGTTGTTCCCTAACGGGGAACAACAACTAAACGAAAGAGCGATTTAGCGAAATGCAGTAGTAAGTACTGTAAGTTGATGTTGAAGTATTTTAAGTATTTGTAAATGGACTTTCATCATCATTTATATTGATTGGTTTATCTATGATTCCAAAAGCAATAATTTCATCACTATTTTTTTCTTTATTCCATATTTTTTCACTAATTGCTTCTTGCCACAAAAGTACCTCATTTCTATTAATCTGAAATTTAAGAGATACTCTGTTATTACTCTTATCAAAACCAAAATATAAAACTACATTTGCTTTTGTTTTTAAACACTCAACATACCCACCTCCAAAATCTTTTATAGATTTATCTTCTGGAAGTTCATTTTGTTTTACTTCTAATACACTTTCTATCATCTCAATACCTTTTTTTGCACATAAATTTTTCAATAATTCCATTGTCACTTTCCTTTCTTAGTTTCATTATTTGTAACCATCTTAGACTAATATTCACTAAATATAATCACTATTTAGTACACTAACTCGTATGAGATATAGTATAAGTATCTACTACAGTTTCATATCTAATCTAACCATATCAAATATCTTACCTATATCTCTAATCATATATCAAACCTTATCTATTTTTATAAAAAATATTTGTGGTAAGTTTTTTATTTATTCAAAGGATTAAATTTAAGCCCTGTAAATATTCCTTTGTTTATTTTCCTATAATCAAATTTTGGTTCTTTTTCAAGAAACATATTTTTAGCCCTTATAAGACTGTTAGATGTGGAATCAAAATATTTTGGTATATCTATACCTTTAATCTCTTTGAAATAGTCATACACTAAATGTGTATTACCTTTATCTCCACCATATAAACTTGGATTTGATTTAACTTTGTTTGCTACAAATTTTTTTATATCTATATTTTCCATTATGCAACCGCCTTTGAGTGTTGTTCTATCCAATTATTTATATCTGACTTTTTCCATACCGTTACTCGACTTGATAATTTGATTGGTTTTGGTAATTTATTTTGTGATACCCACAACCACACAGTACTTTTTGCAAGTCCTGTCATACTCATAACATCATTAATTCTAATAAATCCATCGTGCATAATTTTCTCCATAATTTTTCATAGGGTTAAAGGACATAACGCGAATTGTCCAAACCAATTTATATAAATGCATAATGAGATTGTACGAAAAGAATAAAGTTTTGTAAGGTGACAAAAAAAAATTTAATGTCACCTATTTAAGTATTTAAATGAGTTTAGTCCAAAGTTTTTCTTGAATTATGTTGTGAAGTTTTTCCAGTTGTTCATTTGTTCGTGTATTATCGTTTGAATTTCCTTTAACTGAGTATTTGCTCTTATAAAAAATGTATTTTGCATCATATGTTTTAAAAAGCTCTTCATCTATTGAGGATATTCTGAGTTCCTTTGTATTTATTGAAGCTTTTAAAGATTTAGTTGGTAATTCTATCTTATCAACTTGTCTTGGTATAGTTTCAATTTTACTATTCATAAACTCTACATAAATAGGTATTTTACAAACTATACAATTTTCCATTGAATATTTTATTACTTCATTTGGTTCACCATTTATATCTACATAATCTACATATGAAAAATCAAGTCCAAAATTTTGGTAAAGGTAGTCATTGATTTCTTTATCAATACTTTTCATAAATCCTGTTTTAATATATTCTTTCGTAAACTTTAACGCATCTAGATGTCTTAAAGCCATTTGTTTCGCAACATATTGATAGTGAGTATAAGTTAAATCTTTATTTGTCATTTTTAACCTCATCTAACCAATCAGCATACCACTGTATAAGCTCTCTCATTGGTTCTACATACTCAGCTCTATTGTATGCACCTTTTACCTTATTTGGCTCTTTATGTGCAAGTAACGACTCTATGACTTCACTTGTAAAAGTATGTCCATCTTTTACATTTGCTTTCTCGTATGCTATAGTCGAAAACATAGCTCTAAAACCATGAGGTACAAACTCATCTTTTGTGTATCCCATTCTTCTAATTGCACTTATCAAAGTATTATCACTCATAGGGTTATCTTTACCCCTAAAGCTTGGGAACACATACTTTCCATCACTACTAAACTTTTTTATCTCTTGTAGTATGGTTATCACTTGTTTTGGTAGTGGCAAGATAAACTCTTCTTTTGTTTTCATCTTACTTGCAGGTATTCTCCAAACCTCATCTATAAAATCAATTTCTGACCATTCACAGTGTCTTATATTCAAACTTCGTACAAATACATAGGGTAACATCTGCAAGGCTTTTTTAGTAGTATAATCACCGCTATATTCATCTATTGATAACAATAAAGCTTTGATATCACTTTCTTTTGTAAAAGTTGGATAGTGTTTCTTTTTGATTGAACCTAATATAACTTTCTTATCTATATCAGCTGTTATATTGTGCTTTACATATTCATAGGTTACTGCATACATATAAATTTTATTTAAAAGCATAAGAACACGACTTGCTGTCTCTAATATCCCTTTACTTTTTAAATCTTCCATTACTTCTATTAAATCAAGTCTTGTAATCTCTTCTATTGGTTCATTCTTGATAAATGGATATACATAGTTTTCAAGTGCTTTACCTAGTTTTATATGATAGTTTTCAGATACCTCTTTCTCATAACTCTTAAGCCATAATTGAGATACCTTGTAAAATGAATTATCTTTTTTTTGTTCTACTTGTTTGAGTATCTTTTTATTAGTTTGCTTTTGTTGGTTTATATCAACACCATCAGCAATAAGTTTTTTTAACTCTTCTCTTTTTGCTCTTGCATCAGATAACGATAAAGTAGGATACACACCTATTGCATATTCTTTCTCTTTTCCATTTAAACGATACTTTAATCTCCAAAGTGTTGAACCATTTGGATTAACAAGTAAAAACAAACCTCCTCCATCTGAAAGCTTGTATTTCTTTTCTTTTGGTTTTGCATTTTTAACTTGTGTAGCTGTTAAAGATGTAGTTTGTCGTGCCATAATAATACCCCTTAAAATTTAGGGGGGTTTATATTTTACAAATAAGGGGTATTTTTACACTACCCCTTATATTACCCCCTAAATAAGATAGATTTGTTTATATCTTATTAGATTAACTTAGACTATTATAGCGTATTAAAGCTTATATTTAAAGGGTTTATTTAGATTTTATTAGATTAGGTTAGATTATTTAATGGTGGAGTCGTCCGGGATTGAACCGGAGTCTTAAAACAATTCATATTAGCGTCTACATGCTTAGAGAGGTTGAAAATTTTCACCTAAAAAGCAACTCAACCTGCAAAGAAAACTTTTAGGCTAAGATTTAAATGTCTCCTTATAGTCAATCAAGCTATAAAGATAATCTATCTGGTTTGAGTCCTCTAAACCCACATAGATAGAATCCGTGGTGAGAACCTCCATGGTCTCAACCCCTAAAAGGGGGAGTCCGTTAAGTTGTTAAACTTACGCAGCTTTTGCGTAAGCTGGAGCGTAATTTGTATTGTTTGCGTCTAAAAAAAGTGAACAGATTATCGATATGTTCAAACCGACATGCAACTAATACTCACTGCTCTAATCGATACCAAGTCGACCCCATTAAATATGTTTGGAATTATAGCTAATTTTTATTCCAATTGCAAGCATACATTTTTGTATATCTTTAAGTAAAATTATAACAAACATAAGGTAAACTTAATTTATGTTTTTAAAAAATTTAATTCAGAATATTGATGATACTGTTAGCATAGATGCAACTATTCAAAATGCTGTAAATTTAATGTCGAAAAATAAACTACACCATATACTAATTGTTGATAATAAAAAAGCAATTGGAATACTAACAGAAAAAGATATTGTTAACCTTTATAAAAACAATATCAACTTTCATAATTTAGCAGTGGATTATGCAAAAAAAGAATTAATTACCTTACATAGTACAAGATTAGCTCAATACGCTTTAACTATAATGATAGATAATAATATTAGAAAAATTATAGTTGTAAATTCTGATGATGAATATTTAGGTTGTATAGAACAAGAAGATATTGTTTACCATTTTGAGAAAGAGATACATAGTACTGATACTTCTATTGAACAGCTACTTAATTCAAGTAATACAGCAATAATTATAGATGAAAATGAGAATTTACAATATACACTGGATACAATGGATGAACATGGTATAACATCCTTATTAATTTCACATAAAGATAAAGTTGTTGGTATAATATCAGAAAGTGATGTTGTACGCTTAGCACAACAGCGTACAAATCGTAATATTGCAATTAAAATTTTTATGCATTCTCCTATTATTACTATTGAAGCTTCTAAAAATGTAAGTGATATGATTGATATTATGAAAAATCATAATATTCGTCGAGTTGTTGTTCAAACCAAAAGTTCTAATAGATATCATATTTTAAATTCTAAAGATTTAACGAATAATCTTAAAGGGAACTATGCTAAATTTTTAGAATTGAAACTTTTTGATACACGGAATACTTTTAATGCTCTATCTGAATCAATTATTGAATTAATTGATATAGATAATGAACAAGTAATCTATTGGACAAATTCTATTACAAAAGAAAATTTTAATATAAATATAGATGATGTCATTACAAACATAATTCCAAAAGAGTTATGGGATAGTTTACTAAAAAAACTTTTAAATGATAAAGTGATATTTGAAACAATTCATATTCAAAAAAAATATTTTCAACTTAAAGGGAGTTATGGAACACTTTTAAATAATAAAATAATTAAGCTTTTTTTATATGACATAACAAAAATTACAAACATTAACAATCAACTTCAAAAACAGAATGAATTGCAACAAAAGCTTCTTTTTGAACAACAAAAAATGGTACAAATGGGTGAGATGATAGGAAATATTGCTCATCAATGGAGACAGCCTCTAAGTACTATCTCTGTTGCAGCTAGTGGTATGAAAGTACAAAAAGACTTTCACACCCTTAGTGATGATGATTTTGACACAATGACATCAACTATCATTACAAATGTTGACTATCTGTCAAGAACAATAGATACTTTTAAAAACTTTCTAAAAGAGAAAAAAGAGCTAAAAGAGCTTATTTTAGAACAAAGAATAGAAAATACACTTATTATCGTTGATACATCATTAAAAAACAACTATATAGAACTTATTAATAATATAGATTATGAAAAACAAACACCTATGACAATGTTTTTAGGGGAGCTTGATCAAGTGATCATCAATATTATTAATAATGCAAAAGATGCTTTAGTTGAAAACAATATATCAAGTCCATGGATAGAGATAAATTTACTCATTGAAAACAATAAAGCTATCATAACTATAGAAGATAATGCTGGGGGAATCCCGCATAATATACTAGATAAAATCTTTGAGGAGTATTTCACAACAAAACATGCTTCTAATGGTACTGGACTTGGTTTATATATGAGTCATAAAATAATTAAAGAGAGTTTTGATGGAAAATTATACGCCATAAACTCCACTCATGGTGCAAAATTTTTTATAGAATTACCATTAAAAAAATAGGGATATAATGATAGATATTTTAGAACTTGATAATCAACACACTTGGCATCCATACAACTCACTTCCATCAAAGACAACGATACTTGCAGTAAAAGAAACTTACGGACAAACTATAGTTTTAGAAGATGGGAGAAAGCTAACTGATGCTATGAGTTCATGGTGGAGTGCAATCCATGGATACAATCACCCTATTTTGATACAAGCACTAGAAACGCAAGCAAACACTATGCCACATATTATGTTTGGTGGACTAACTCACAAACCAGCTGTAGAGTTATGTAAAAAACTAGCAAATCTTAGTGGACTTCCTAGTGTATTTTTAGCTGATAGTGGAAGTGTGTCTGTTGAAGTGGCACTAAAAACAGCTATTTTATACCAAAAAGCAAAAGGGAAAAATGTCTCAAAATTTATAGCACTAAACAATGCTTACCATGGAGATACTTTAGGTTGTATGGGAGTTTGTGATCCAAAAAACTCTATGCACTCTTTATATGGGGAGTATTTACCTCAAAATATTTTTTGTGATATTACTGATTTAGGGGAAACTATCACAAACTATAAAGATGAAGTAGCAGGAGTAATAGTAGAACCAATTGTACAAGGTGCAGGTGGTATGAAGATACACAATCCAAAATACTTACAAGTAGCTAGAGAACTTTGTACAAAATATGATATCCCACTTATTGCAGATGAGATAGCTACAGGTTTTGGACATACAGGAAAAATGTGGGGATGTGACCATGCAAATATAAAGCCTGATATTATCACTGTAGGAAAAGGATTAACTGGTGGAGTTATGACAATGGCTGCTATGATGACAACAAAAAATATTAGTGATACAATTTCATCTAGTGATATTGGTGTTATTATGCATGGTCCCACTTTTATGGGAAATCCTTTAGCTTGTAGTGTAGCAAATGCTAGTATTGATTTACTATTACATTCATCTTGGGAGCAAAAAGTAAAAAATATAGAGAATATATTTACTCAAGAGTTAGCATCACTTCAAAAATTAAATATAGTTCAAGATACAAGAAATATAGGGGCTATAGGAGTTGTAGAGCTCAAAGATGATACTCATGCACAAACTATTCAAGAATACTGTGTCAACAATGGTGTTTGGATACGACCATTTGGAAAACTAGTTTATAGTATAGTTGCCTATACTATTAGTGATGAAGAACTTTATAAGATAACAAATACAATCAAAAAAGCCTTGGAGAGCTTAAAATAAAGTAGGCTCCTTGATGGTGATATTTTCAAGTTGTTTTATCTTGAAACTTCTTCTATGAATATCACTATACCCATAAGTTACTATAGCTTCAATATGAGCTTTTGTACCATACCCTTTGTGTTTCTCAAAAGAGTATTGAGGATAAGAAGAGGATATTTCACACATATATCTATCACGACTTACTTTTGCTAATATTGAAGCTGCACTTACCTCTTTTATTTGAGCATCTGCTTTTATGAGATATTGTAGATTAGCTATTCCAAAAGCTGTATTTCCATCCATTAAATATTGTTGCGCATCAAGATTTTTCATAATCTCTTTTATGGAGTTTTGCAAACAGATACTTAAACCTAATTCATCTATCTCTTTTGCACTTGTAAAAACGATATGATGGATACTATTCTCTTTGATTATTTCAAAAAGTTTTTCCCTTTTTTTTTCAGTTAGTTTTTTGGAATCATCAAGCTCCTGTAACTCTTTTTTTAATATCACACCAGCCACAACTAAAGGTCCGGCAAATGGTCCCCTTCCTGCTTCATCAATACCACATAAATTCGTATGATAATTTTCTCTCATAGTGTTAACACCCAGTTATAAAAAGGTAAAATTCTAGCTTCTATCTCCCCTATAAATATTGTTTTTTCACTACTTACAGTTACTATTGAGATATGGTTTATATTATATTCTTCAACCATAGGAATCACCTTAGAAACGATTGTTGAAGATATAAGATCATTGAAAAAAGGGATTGCTAAAACTATATGATTTTCCTGTGGCATATAAAAATCAATATTATCAAGATAAAATATATTTATATATCTTTTTTCTAATTCTAAAAATACCATATTTTTAAAAAGATTATTAAAATTCTTTTTGTAAGAAACTATATCAATAAGAGCATGATTAAAAACAAATATTTTTTTTACCGCTTTTGGTTGTTCATATTTAGAACAAAAATATAGTAACTTGTTTTGTTCAAATTCCTCACAAGTTTTATAAAACTTATCTTTTGATATTTTTTTCTCTTTTTTTAAAGCACTAAAAAGCTGAAATAAGGATCTCGTTTCAGAGGAGAATTTAATGATAATAAGTAATATATCTAATTGTGTTTTATCTTCACAATAAAGCTTACAAATCTCAAAATTCCGTTGAGATTTTTTTTGTTCACTGTATTCTAATACCTCTGGAGTATTTCCAAACTTTAAAAAACTGTTAAAACTATTTAAAGTATTTTGATGTTTTGTATCAAAAAGTAAAAACTCTTCAAAATCAAGTGGTTTTACAAATATTTTATCAAAACCTGCAATAATATTTTTTTCTTTCGTTGTAATAATCGTACTTGTAACTTTTGGTAAATTAAGATTAAATTTATAATTTTCGAGAACTAAAACTAATATATTATTTTTTTTAATAAATGCCTCTAAGTTTTCTGATATTTCATTAAAATTATTTTTATAATCATCAAAATCAATATAAATATATTGTTCATTTTCAAATCGTGCTAAATAATCGTATATAAGGTATGTTTTACCACTTTTTGGACTTCCTACTAAAATAGTATTTGGATTTTGTATTGAAATTTTTCTCTCAAGAAAATTAACTTTATTAAAATTTATTTCATAAATTTGTTCTAATATATTCATAAAATATTATAATATAGTTACCCTTTATAAAAGAATTAAACAGTCAAATTAAGTGTACATTAACAAAATTTCTCTATCATTATGTAAATTATTAATTAGGTAAGTAAAAATGATGATAAAAATAGATATGGAATCTGAAGAATTTAAAGAGGAGATGAGAAAAACTAAAGAATTCACAGATAAAATGTGTTCTAGTAATGGTTGGGTATATAATCCAATTGAAGATGTAAACGAAGGTGTTACAATGGGTCTTGCTAGAAATAAAATAATATATAATAAAAGATTTTGCCCTTGTTTTATGGTTATTGGAGAAACAAAAGAGGAGCGAAAAGCTGCTGATAATAGAATCTGTCCATGTAAACCTGCTATAGAAAAAGAGATACCTGAAGATGGAAAATGTCACTGTGGAATTTTCTGTACGCCTGAGTATGCAGCTGCAAATGCAATTGAAGAGATAGCTGAAGAGGTAGCACATACACACTCAAGAGGTCTTACAAAAGAGGAGTGTGAAGCGATACTAAAACATGAGCAACTAGATGGTGATGAGATTACAGCACTATTAGAAGCTAGAGATTTAGGTATGGTTGAATTTAACCTTGTAGATGTTAGGGAGTGGATGGAATGGAATCAAGATAGGATAGTAGGTACTGATTACCTAATACCAACTACATCTTTTTATAATACTGTTGATCAAATAGAAAATCAAAAAGAAAAACCTACTATTTTATATTGTCTAACAGGTAGTAGAAGTGCGTATTGTCAAAGAGTATTACAAGATATGGGATGGAAACAAGTTTCTAACTATACTCATGGTATTGTAACATACCAAGGGGAAAGAACTTCAGGAGAAGAGAAGTAAAAAACTTCTCTAATAAAAAAAAGGGTAGCTATATTTAGCTACCCTTTTTTAATGAAAATAATATATGTTAATTTGTATCTATACAATTTAAATCATTATATGCAACTTCTAGCCTAGCAATAAGTGTCATCTGTCCTGCTCTTAACCAAACTCTTGGATCATAATATTTTTTATTTGGTTTCTCATCACCTTCAGGATTTCCAATTTGTCCTTGTAAATAATCATATTTATCTGCTACAAATCCTCTTACTCCATCCCAAAAAGCCCATTGCGTATCTGTGTCGATGTTCATTTTTACAACACCATACCCTATAGCTTCTCTTATCTCTTCTAAGCTAGAACCACTTCCACCATGAAACACAAAATTTACAGGTTTAGCAGATAAGTTATGTTGCTCTTGGATATATTTTTGAGAGTTATCAAGTATTTTTGGTGTAAGTACTACATTCCCTGGTTTATATACGCCATGCACATTTCCAAAGCTAGCAGCAATCGTAAAGTTTTCTCCAACTTCACTTAATCTTGTAAATGCATAATCAACTTCACTAGGTTGTGTATATAAAAGTGCATTATCAATATCACTGTTATCTACACCATCTTCTTCCCCACCTGTGATACCTAATTCTATCTCTATCATTATATCCATGGCATTCATTCTTTTAAAATACTCTACACATGTATCAATATTCTCTTCTAAAGTTTCTTCACTCAAATCTAACATATGAGAACTAAAAAGAGGTCTTCCTGTTTCTTTAAAGTGCTGCTCACTAGCATCTAATAAACTGTCTATCCAAGGTAATAGTTTTCTTGCAGCATGATCAGTATGTAAAACAACTGGTATACCGTAAGCTTCTGCCATCATATGGATATGTTTAGCACCACTAATTGCGCCTAATGCTGAAGCATTTGGATGTTTACATCCTTTTCCCGCAAAGAAAGTTGAACCACCATTTGAAAACTGCAATATAATAGGTGAATTAACTTTTGCTGCTGCTTCAAGTACCCCATTTATTGAGTCTGTATTTACAATATTCACAGCTGGTATTGCAAAATTATTCTCCTTTGCATAATCAAACAACTTCTTCGTTTCACTACCACTCAATACTCCAGCTTTTACAACATCTAATACTGCCATTTAATTTATCCTCTTATTTATATTCTATTTTAGCTTTTTTCTTTAACTTAACTGCTTCTTCTTTTGCATCTTTTGCAAATTTTTGCTGTATCAAGTCTTGTTTTAGTCTATCTTTTACTTTAGCATATTCTAATACTGCTGAAGCTTTTTTATCATCTAAATAAATAATATGATATCCATAATTTGTTTTTACAGGTGTTTTAGTAATAGCACCTACTGCTAATTTTTGAGCTGCAGTACTAAACTCTGGAACCATTTTTTCTTTTGTAAACCAACCTAACTCACCACCATTAGAACCTGATGGTCCTACTGATTTTTCTTTTGCTAATGCTGTAAACTCATCTTTTAATTTTTTTGCACTAGATAATTTTTTGATAATATCTTTTGCTTCTTGTTCTGTTTTTACTAAAATATGGCTTGCTTTTAATTGATCAGGTGTTTTAAATTTCGCTTTATTTTCATCATAAAACTTTTTAACCTCTTTATCATCAATCTTAACATTTTGACTAAAATCTCTTAGCCACATTTGAAATGCCAAAGATTTCTTTAATCTTTCTAACTCTTCTTTGTATTCAGTAGATTTTGAAATCTTTGATTTGTAAGCCATATCGGCTAATAACTTTTGCTCAATTAAATTATCAAGTATCTGTCTTTGTTGCTCTTTTTGTAAAGATTCGAACTCTACATTTTGACCTCTAAGAAGTGCTGCAACATCTTTTTGAGTAACATCCATACCATTTACTGTAGCATACACTTTATCTGTTTCTGCTAATGCAGAACTAGTCATAGCAATCACCGCAACTAAACTTAATAATACTTTTTTGCTGTTTTTTAACATATTGATTAACCTTTTTTATTTTTTAGGCTTTATTGTATCAGAACTTAATTTAAACACTATTTAGAAGTTTTAATTATATCTATAAATATAAGGTAAACCTCATATTCAAATTTACTTAAAATTAACAAAGAAATTACGCGAAGAATGACAAATTTTAAAATTTAACTTAAATACTCTTTAAATTTTGTTTTTTTTATGCTATAATCCCAACCTTTAAAACTAAGAGTTAACTTAACTTTAAGTTAACAATACAAATACCAAAAGGATAAAATTACATGAGAATCTTAATAGTAGAAGATGAAAGTACATTAAATAGAACATTACAAGAGGGACTACAAGACTTTGGATATCAAGTTGATATAGCAGAAAACTTTAAAGATGCAGAGTATTTTATAGAGATTAGAAATTATGATTTAGTTCTTACTGATTGGATGTTACCAGATGGTGATGGATTAGAGTTAACAAAAATTGTAAAAAATAGAAGTGGTAGAACATCAGTTGTAATTGTAAGTGCAAGAGATGACAAAGATAGTGAGATAAAAGCTCTTAAAACTGGTGCTGATGACTATATTAAAAAACCTTTTGATTTTGATATTTTATTAGCAAGAATTGAGTGTAGATTAAGATTTGGTGGTACAAACATCATTAAAATTGAAGATTTAGCAATAAACCCAGATGAAGAAAAAATCATGTACAACGGTGTTGAGATTGAACTTAAAGGGAAACCATTTGAAGTTTTAACACACTTAGCACGACATAGAGATCAAATTGTTTCAAAAGAGCAATTACTTGATGCAATCTGGGAAGAACCAGAATTAGTTACTCCAAATGTAATTGAAGTTGCTATTAACCAAATTCGACAAAAAATGGATAAACCATTAAACATAGCTACAATTGAAACAATTAGAAGAAGAGGTTACAGATTTTGTTATCCTCCAAAAGTAGAAGAAGAAAACTAGAAATATGAATACAAAAAGCATATATAAGCAATTCTCTCAGAAGCTTATATTTGCAACTTCATTTTTTGTTATTGTATTATCCCTTATTTTTTATGGTTTTACAAAAGCTACAATTTATGAAGAGATCTCTGAAGAGCTCTTAAAAGATGCCAAACTTATTGTTACACTTGCACAAAACAAAACAAATGATCACGATAATTTACGAGTATTAGTTAATGATGATACAACAATTGAAGTTGTAACTATCTCTATCGTTCCAAAACTAAACTACAAAAAATATAAAATTGATAATAACCATTTTATGGAATTAATATACCCTATGAGTTTAGAAACTAACCAATACCTAAAATTAACTAGAAATATAAATTCTTCCCATAAAATGTTAAATAAAATATTTAGTAACTTATTATTTTTAGGTACTGGTGGTCTTATTTTGATTATTATATATGCTTTTGCTATGTCTAAAACTTTACTATTCCCAATTTTAAGAATTACTAATAAACTCTCAAATATGAATGAAAACTCTCTTACGCAAATAGATACAAAAAAGATGCCTCAAGAATTTATACCACTAGCGAACTCTATTAATACTCTTACAACAAGAATTGAAAATCATGTAAAATACCAAAAAGAGCTTTTTATTGGGGCTGCTCATGAGCTTAAAACACCACTTGCAGTTATGAAACTAAAAAGCCAAGTAACCTTACGGAAAAAAAGAGAGCCTGAAAAATATGAAGAGGTTTTAAAAGTACATCTTGAAGAGATAGATGGGATGAACCATATGATAACTTCTATACTTGACATGGGTAGACAAGAGGGAGCCCAATTTGAAAAGCCTGTAGAGCTTGATATTGTCAACTATCTTAAAACAAAAGCGGAAAGCTTTAAACTTTTAGCCTGTGAAAAAAATATCAATTTAGAGTTTCATACAGAAATAGATAGTTTCACAACAATTATTCAACAAACACTTTTAACACAAATTATCCAAAACTTTGTTCAAAATGCTATTAAATTTACCCCGAATAATAAAGAGATTTTAATTAGAACTACACCTTATGAGCAATCAATTAAAATAGAAGTTATTGATGAAGGTATTGGTTGTGATGAGGCGATTGATCTTTTTGCACCATTTAAAAGAATTGGAAATGAAAAGGGTGCAGGTCTTGGACTATTTTTGGCAAAAAGTGCTGCTGAAGCACTAGGTGGTACAATCTCTTTAAAAAATAGAACTGATGGAATAAGTGGTACTATTGCAACCTTACAGTTGCAAAGTAATCCTACTTGTACTATTTAAAATAAAGCTGTATGTTCTATCTTAGTACAATGATTTTGTACCACTTTTAAGCCAGCATCTCTAGCTTTTGTGGCTGCGTGATTATGAACTAATCCTAACTGAGTCCAAATACACTTCACATCACCTCTTTGTAATGCCTCATCTACAACAGAGGCTATTACATCTGGTTTTCTAAATATATCTACCATATCGATTTTAATATCTTTGGGAATATCACTTAAACTTTTATACACTTTTTCTCCAAGTATCATATCCTCTTTTGGATAGACTGGTATTATAGTATAACCATGATTTTTTAAATAAACAGCCACTTTATTACTAGCTTTTTCACTATTTGGTGAGCATCCTATTATAGCAATAGTTTTTGTATCCTCTAAAATTACTCTTATCTCCTCTTTATTACTATTTACTTGTGGCATTTCACATTCCATATCAAACCTTTTTGTATTTTTTGTATTAATTTAGTTTGACAATTATAGCTTCTTTGAATTTAAATCTGCTATAATCCTCCCCATGAAGATTGCGTTATTATCAGATTCACATCAAAAAACTACACTCACTACTCAAGCTATAGAGATGCTTAAATCAAAAGGGGCTCAATACCTTGTACATGCTGGTGATTTAGAGATAAAAGAAAATTTAGATATATTAAAAAACTCTGGTTTAACCTATGTAAGTGTTTTTGGAAACAATGACTATAATCTCACTAAATACTCAAATAATTATAATATAAATCAAGAGCCTTACTATTTTAAAATAAAAAAGGTCACTTTTAAACTTATGCATATACCAAACTATCTCACTCCTGATAGTGATGTAGTAATATTTGGTCACACACACAACTTTGAACAACAATATACAAATAACACTTTATTTATAAATCCAGGGGAAGTTTGTGCCAGAAATAAAAACTTAACGGAGTGTGTACTTTTAGAGATAAAAGAGGATAAATATATAATAGAGTATAATTACAAAAAACCTGAATCTAATACTTGGGAAACAAAAGTTTATGAATATGAAAAATAATAAAACAATATATCTATGTGCTATATCAAATATCGAAAGTGGTACTTGTAATGAAGATTGTAAGTTCTGTACACAAAGTGTAAAATACAAAGCGGATATTCAAAGATATAAGAGAAAAGATATAGATACAATTGTTACAGAAGCTAAAACTGCAAGAGTAAATAAAGCTATAGGGTTTTGCCTTGTAACAGCAGGAAAAGGTTTAACACCTGAAAGATTAGAATTTGTATGTGCTGCTGCTACTGCTGTAAAAAAAGAAAACTTAGGTTTAAAAATAATCGCTTGTAACGGTACTGCAACTTTGGAACAACTACAAAAATTAAAAAAAGCTGGTGTAGATAACTATAATCATAACTTAGAAACTTCAAAAGAGTTTTATCCAACAATTGTTTCAACACATAGTTGGGATGAAAGATATCAAACTTGTCTTAATGCAAAAGAAGCTGGTCTTAATTTAGTATGTGGAGGTATTTTTGGTCTAGGGGAAACTCAAGAGGATAGAATCTCTATGTTAGAATCCATCGCATCTTTAGAACCTATGAATGTGCCTATAAACTTTTTTCATCCAAATGAGGCATTACCTATAGTTGAAAATAGTATAACAAAGCAAGAAGCTTTTGAACTAATTAAACTAACCAAACAATACAATCCTAATGCACATAAAATCATGGTTGCAGGTGGAAGAGAACTTATGTTTAAAGAGCAACAATATGATATATTTAATTATGGTGCAAACTCAATTGTTATTGGTGATTATCTTACAACAAATGGAAATCAAGCTTCGCAAGATTTACAATCACTAGAAAATCTTGGATTCAAAATAGCTTCAAGCTGTACACAATAAGGTTAAAGATACGATGACAAATGAAGTTTCAATAATTATTACTCTATCTGCAATTATTTTTGCCTCCCCTTTAATAGCAAAATTGATTAGAATACCTACAATTCCTATTGAAATATTTTTAGGCTCAGTTGCTGTTTCTTTAGCACTTATTGAAAAAAATCATCTTTTTACACTTGTAGCAGAACTTGGATTTTTATACCTAATGTTTCTTGCTGGATTAGAGGTTGACCTAAAACAACTTTTAAAAATATCTCCTAATATGTTAAAAAAGGGGCTTATATATTCTACTTTACTTTATGTGTTTGCAGCTCTTTTTAGTTGGGGATTTGATTTATCAAAAATATTTATAGTTACACTTCCTCTTATCTCTATAGGTTTACTTGCTGTTTTAAAAAAAGAGTATGGAGATAGAGAATGGTTGAATCTTGCTATTACTGTTGGTCTTATAGGGGAAATTATCTCAATTATTGTTTTAACAGCTGTAAGTGCTGGTCTAGAATTTGGGTTAAGTGGAAGGTTCTATAGTACCCTTATAGAGCTTGTATTAGTTTTTGGAGTTATGATTATCTTCTATAACTTTTTTCATAATCTTATTTGGTGGTATCCCGAACTAAAAAACTATCTTATGCCACAAGATGACAATCAAGAGCAAGATGTAAGGGTATCTATGGGGATATTTTTTATTATGATTGCTGTTATGTTATATCTCCATTTAGAAGTAGCACTGGGTGCATTTATTGCAGGGGTATTTATCAAAACATTTTTTGAACACAATAAACAGCTACCTCACAAGTTAGAGCATTTTGGTTTTGGTTGGCTTGTACCTATCTTTTTTGTATGGGTTGGAACATCATTTCAACTTGAATCTCTTTTTATGGAGAACCTAATATATACAGCTTTAATGATAACATTTAGTATGATTATTATAAGGGTTATAAGTTCTATGCTATTTGTAAAAGATATTGGGTTGAGACAATCTATACTTTTAGCTCTTTCACACTCTATGCCACTTACTCTTCTAATAGCTGTTGCAACATTAGCTTTTCAAAACCAAAGTATAAGTCAGTTTTACTATTATGCTTTTATTTTAAGTGCTATATTTGAAGTAATTATCTCCATGATTTTAATTAGGTTAGTATCAAAAACATTATAGGATATTCTAGTACCCTATAATATAAAATAGTTGTATATCTTATTTGATTTTTTTGATTTTTATATAACTTGTATTGCTATTGATATGTTCTTTATATTTTGAAACAGTATCAGTTAACTCAACCACAACTCGAAAAAACTTCTTATCCATATGTGTTCCCACAGCAAATGATTTAAAACTCTTATTATTAAGAGCTTTTCTTATAGTATAAAAACTCTCTGTTGCTCTAAAATCAAATAAAAACTTTTTTTGTTCTTCTAAAATATCTTGATTTACAAGTTTATATCTTTTATCAATAAATATCTCTATCTCTTCATCTGAGACTTTTATATTTACAAAAGGTAAAATTTTGTAACTATCTTTAGGTACTACTATTTCCTCTTTTTTTTCAACAACTTTAATCATTTGAGCTGTTTTTTCCGCTTGAAGTCGTCGTTGTTTTTCTAGTTGAGCTGCTTGCTCTTGTTCTAATCGCAACTGCTCAGCTTTTTCTTCTGCTTCTTGTTGAGCTAATAGTGCTATTTTTCTTTGCTGTTCTAGCTCAATTTGCTTTTGTTCCTCTTGCTTTTGTTTCATCTCATACTCTTTTTGTTGTTCAATAAAAGTATCAGTTGGCTCAAAAGGATTCATTCTAGCACTTAAATTTATAGCTAATAAACTTATAAATACAAATAGTAATAATTTTTTCATAATTCTTCAGGCTCCAAGTTTTTAAGTTCAAAATATTTTTTTTGTAACATTGCATTTTCATATTGTAACATTTTTATATCTTGTTGCAATTTTAGTTTTCTATTTTCTAAATTAGAGTAAACTTCATAAGAATTTTTACCATAAAAAAGTAAATTAGCTATATAATAAGCCAATATAAATGTCAACAATATTAAAAAAGTTGATAGAAGTATAAACTTTTTATTACTACTTAACATCTATATTTATAATCTATCTTTTTGTAAAAGGTTGTTTCCCTAAATATTCACCATATCCTATCTCAGCACCAATCTCTAAAAGTCTATTGTATTTAGCGATTCTATCACTTCTTGCTGTACTTCCTGTTTTAATTTGTCCACAGTTAAGTGCAACAGCAAAATCAGCTATAAATGCATCTTCAGACTCACCACTTCTATGAGACATAACACAGTTATAGTTGTTTCTTTGTGCAAGTCTGATTGTAAGCATAGTTTCACTTACAGAACCAATTTGATTTGGTTTAATTAAAATTGAATTTGCAATTCCTTTAGAGATACCTTGTGCAAGAATATTAGCATTTGTAACAAATAGATCATCACCAACTATTTGGATTTTATTTCCAAGCTTCTCTGTCATTAATTTAAATCCATCCCAATCATCTTCACTTAAACCATCTTCAATAGATATAATTGGATATTTATTACATAAGTCAACATAATACTCCACAAGCTCTGCACTTGTTAATTCTCTATTTTCAGATTTTAATACATAAAGACCTTTATCATTTACAAGCTCTGATGCTGCAACATCCATTGCAATACAAATTTGTTCACCTGCTTTATATCCAGCTTTTTCAATAGCTTCCATAATAACAGTGATAGGTTCTTCATTTGATTTTAAGTTTGGAGCAAAACCACCCTCATCACCAACAGCAGTAGACTCACCCATACCATCAATGATTTTTTTAAGGTGATGATATACTTCTGCACTTGCTCTTAATGCTTCACTAAAGTTTTCAAAACCTACTGGCATAATCATATACTCTTGGAAATCAACAGAGTTATTTGCATGCTCTCCACCATTTATAATATTTAACATAGGAACAGGCATAGTCATAGCATTTGCTCCACCTAAATATCTATATAATGGGATTTTAAGACTAGTCGCAGCAGCTCTTGCAACTGCCATTGAAACACCTAAAACTGCATTAGCTCCAAGATTACTATAATTTTCAGTACCATCTATATCTTTCATTGTTGCATCAACTTCAGCTTGATTAAAAGGACTTAATCCAACTAGATCATTTGCAATAATATTGTTTACATTTTCAACAGCTTTTAATACACCTTTTCCTATGTATCTATCACCACCGTCTCTTAATTCTAAAGCTTCTCTTTTCCCTGTGCTTGCCCCACTTGGAACGATAGCAGAAGCTTTTATACCATCACTTAAAGTAACTGTTGCTCTTACAGTTGGGTTACCCCTACTATCCATAACTTCATCAGCATATACATTATCAATATAAACCATTTATAATATTCCTTTTAATCATAATTTTTAACATATTATGATATCCTATTTTTACTTAAAAATAAAAAAATTGCAAAATGCAATTTTTTTTATACACTTAGAAAAAAACTGCTATACTTCTACATATAAAATATTTAATGAGGAAAAACAATGAATGATCAGCAAAAAAATGCACTTGACTTAGCTATAAAACAGATGGATAAAGCTTTTGGAAAAGGTACATTAATTAGATTAGGTGATAAACCTGTTGTAGAGATGGAAGCAATTAGTACAGGTTCATTAGGTTTAGATTTAGGATTAGGTGTTGGTGGTTTACCACAAGGAAGAGTAGTAGAAATTTATGGACCTGAAAGTTCAGGTAAAACTACTTTAACTCTTCATGCTATTGCAGAATGTCAAAAATCAGGTGGTGTTTGTGCTTTTATTGATGCGGAACATGCACTAGATACAGCCTATGCAAAAAACCTTGGTGTTGATATCGACAATCTACTAGTTTCACAACCTGATTATGGAGAACAAGCTTTAGAAATTTTAGAAACACTTGTAAGAAGTGGAGCAGTTGATTTAATTGTTGTAGATTCTGTTGCTGCACTTACTCCAAAAGTAGAGATTGATGGAGATATGGATGATCAACAAGTTGGTGTTCAAGCTAGACTGATGTCTAAAGCACTTAGAAAAATTACTGGAATTATGCATAAAATGAATACTACAGTTATCTTTATCAACCAAATTCGTATGAAAATTGGTATGACAGGATATGGAAGTCCAGAAACAACTACCGGTGGAAATGCATTAAAATTTTATAGTTCAGTAAGACTTGATATTAGAAGAATCGCTTCTTTAAAACAAGGTGAAGAGGTTATAGGAAATAGAACAAAAGTAAAAGTTGTAAAAAATAAAGTTGCTCCTCCTTTTAAAGTTGTCGAATTTGACATTATGTTTGGTTCAGGTATTTCAAAAACAGGTGAACTTATTGATTATGGTGTAAAAATGGATATTATTGATAAAGCTGGTGCTTGGTTTAGTTACAACGATAGTAAAATAGGTCAAGGGAAAGAGAATAGTAAACAGTTTTTAATAGACAATCCTGAACTAGCAAAAGAGATTGAAGCAAAAATACTTGAAGCTATGGGTGTAACATCACTTGAAACTACACAAACAACAGAAGAATAATCTCAAAATTAAAACTCTTTATTAATATAATAAAGAGTTTTCTCTTAACTAAAATAAACAATCATCTACATATAATAAACTTCTAAGTTTTATTTCAGTATAATCCAAAACTTTTTTCGAAAAAATACCTTTTCGAGATTAGGTAGTATCTGAAATAGTTTTTACTATTTTGCTATAGAGAAGACTGAACAACAAGGTATACTTTAGAGTTGTTCTAACCAAATTATATAAAGGAAAACAATGCCTACAATCAATCAATTGATTAGAAAAGAGCGAAAGAAACAGATTGAAAAATCAAAATCTCCAGCACTTGAAAAATGTCCACAAAGAAGAGGAGTATGTACAAGAGTATATACAACAACACCAAAGAAACCTAACTCGGCTTTAAGAAAAGTTGCAAAAGTTAGATTAACTACAGGATTTGAAGTAATTTCATATATCGGTGGTGAAGGTCACAATTTACAAGAGCACTCTATTGTTCTAGTAAGAGGTGGTAGAATCAAGGATTTACCTGGTGTTAAATACCATATCGTTCGTGGTGCGTTAGATACAGCTGGTGTAGCAAATAGAACAGTTGCTAGATCTAAATATGGTACTAAGAAACCAAAGAAATAAGTAGAAGGATTAGAAAATGAGAAGAAGAAAAGCTCCCGTTAGAGAAGTAATGGCTGATCCTATTTACAATAGTAAATTGATCACAAAATTCATAAATGCAGTTATGTTAGATGGTAAAAAATCTATAGCTCAAAAAATTATGTATGGTGCAATAGCAAACCTTGATGCAAGAGGTGAAGAATCAGGATTTGATGTATTCGAAAGAGCTATTGAAAATGTTAAACCACTTTTAGAAGTAAGATCTAGAAGAGTTGGTGGAGCTACTTATCAAGTTCCAGTTGAAGTAAGACCTGTAAGAAGACAAACTTTAGCATTAAGATGGATTATTGATATGGCTAGAAAAAGAAATGAAAGAACTGCTGTTGAGAGACTAGCAAATGAATTATTTGAAGCTGCAAATGAAAGAGGAAACTCGTTCAAGAAGAAAGAAGATGTTCATAAAATGGCTGAAGCAAATAAAGCGTTTGCTCACTACAGATGGTAGGAAACTAAAATGGCAAGAAAAACACCACTTAACAGAGTTAGAAATATTGGGATTGCTGCGCATATTGATGCAGGAAAAACTACAACTACTGAAAGAATTTTATTCTATACAGGTGTATCTCACAAGATTGGTGAGGTACATGATGGTGCTGCAACAATGGACTGGATGGAACAAGAGCAAGAAAGAGGTATTACAATTACTTCTGCTGCTACAACTTGTCACTGGAAACACCCAAAAACAAATGATGATTTAATGATTAACATTATTGACACTCCGGGTCACGTTGACTTTACAATTGAAGTTGAGAGATCTATGAGGGTTCTTGATGGAGCTGTCGCTGTATTCTGTTCAGTTGGTGGGGTTCAACCACAATCTGAAACAGTTTGGAGACAAGCAAATAAATATAGAGTACCAAGAATGATATTCGTTAACAAAATGGATAGAACTGGTGCAGATTTCTTTATGGTTGAAAAACAAGTAAATGAAAGATTAAAATCAAACGCTGTTCCAATTCAAATACCAATTGGTGCAGAAGAAAACTTCCAAGGTGTAGTTGATTTAATTCAGATGAAAGCTATCGTTTGGGATGAAGATGCTGCTATGGGTTCTAACTATCATATCGAAGATATTCCTGCTGACTTACAAGAGATGGCTGAAGAGTATAGAGAAAAAATGGTTGAAGCTGCTGCTGAATCTATTGATGAATTAATGGAAAAATACCTAGAGGGTGAAGAGTTAACAGAAGAGGAGATCACTAAAGGTCTTAAAGCTGGTTGTTTAGCTCTAAAATTAACTCCAATGACTTGTGGTACTGCATTTAAAAACAAAGGTGTTCAAACTTTACTTGATGCTGTTGCTATGTATATGCCATCTCCATTAGAGGTTGAAGATATTAAAGGTGAAACTCAAGAGGGTGAACCTGTAATTGTACCATCAACAGATGATGGTGAAGTTGCTGGACTTGCTTTTAAAATTATGACAGATCCATTTGTTGGTCAACTTACTTTTACAAGAATCTATAGAGGTGTTTTAGAATCAGGTACTTATGTACTTAACTCTACAAAGATGAAAAAAGAGAGAATCGGAAGACTTCTTAAAATGCATTCAAATAATAGAGAAGAAGTTTCTCAATTATATGCTGGTGAGATTGGTGCTGTTGTTGGTCTTAAATCAACAATTACAGGAGATACTCTTGCGTCTGAAAAAGATCCAGTTATTCTAGAAAGAATGGATTTTCCAGAACCAGTTATTTCTGTTGCAGTTGAGCCAAAAACTAAAGCTGACCAAGAAAAAATGGGTAATGCTTTAGGTAAACTAGCTCAAGAAGATCCATCATTTAGAGTTGAAACTGATGAAGAATCTGGTCAAACTATTATTTCAGGAATGGGTGAGTTACACCTTGAGATTCTTGTAGATAGAATGAAAAGAGAATTTAATGTTGAAGCTGAAGTTGGTGCTCCACAAGTTGCTTATAGAGAAACTATTAAAAATGCAGTTGATCAAGAGTACAAATATGCTAAACAATCTGGTGGTAAAGGTCAATATGGACATGTATACCTAAAAATTGAGCCTATGACTGCTGAAGAGACAAATGAAGAAGGTTTTGAATTTGTTAATGAAATCAAAGGTGGAGCTATTCCAAAAGAATATATTCCTGCTGTTGAAAAAGGTTGTAAAGAAACAATGCTTGGTGGGGTACTTGCTGGTTATCCACTAGTTGACATTAGAGTTACTTGTTATGATGGTTCTTACCATGATGTGGATTCATCTGAGATGGCATTTAAACTTGCAGCTTCTATGGGATTTAAAGCTGGTTGTAGACAAGCAGCTGCACAAGCTTGTATTCTAGAGCCTATGATGAGAGTTGAGATTGAAACTCCTGAAGATTACATGGGTGATGTTATTGGAGATTGTAACAAAAGAAGAGGACTAGTTCAATCTATGGATGATAGAGCTGGTGTTAAACTTGTTGTTGCTTTAGTTCCACTTGCAGAGATGTTTGGATACTCAACTGACCTTAGATCTATGTCACAAGGTAGAGCTACATATTCTATGATTTTTGATCAATATATGGAAGTTCCAAAAAATGTTGCTGATGAGATTATGAAAAAGAGAAATGGTTAATTCCGTAAAAAAATGACACCTGCGTGTCATTTTTAGGAATTAACGAGATTTATGTGTTTGTGTGAAACACGAACCATAAATCTCAGTTTCTTTGCACCAAAATAGCCGTATAATCACGCTTTAAAAATTCAAATTCTCAATATTATATTCTATAATTAATCAATGAAATACCTACTAATACTAACCCTACTTCTAACCCTATCACAAGCAAACAAATTCAAGTATAGAGAATTTAAAAATGTAGAAAATTTCTATTCTTCAATTACAAGTGATGTGATACAACTCTCAATCAAACACAATACACCACCTGCTGTTATACTCGCTATTGCAGGACTTGAATCTGGATATGGAAGTGGTTATGTATCTAAAATAACTGGAAATATACTAAGCCTTGGTGCAAATAAAAATGACATACAATTACCAGCACTCACTATCCCTTATTGCAAAACAGACAAAAATAAAAAAGCATTATTTGATCCAAAAGAGCAAAAGAAATGTCAAGAACTTATCTGGAAAAAAAGACCAAAAAGTTTAAAAAAAGATTATAGACCCAAAAATATTGCAGGTAAAACTACAAATTTAGAGTTTTTTAAATATAACCCAAATCAATTTAAAAAAGCAAAACTACAATCTGTGGATGATTTTTTAACTAAATGGCTAAGAGAAAACCACAAATATGCACCATTTAGAGAAACAAAATTATGGCTAGAAAATAAAGTAGCAAAAGAAGGTATCGATACACTTTTTACACTTGAAACAAATCTAGAGTTTGCTTCAAAAATAGGTGGAAGAGATAACTCTTTTAACTATAGAGATACTTGGCCTAAAAAAGTAAAATATATTCTCAAAAAAACAGGCTTAACAGAGCTTTGTTCAACTATATATTATAAAAAAGTTCCATTTAATATTGCATGGAAACAACACTAAACTATCTCTTTCTATAACTCAAAGCTTCTATAATATGCTGTTTTTCTATTGTATGACTATTATCTAAATCAGCGATTGTTCTTGATACTTTTAATACTTTATTTATAGAACGAAAAGATAGAGAAAACTTTTCAATAGAGAGGTTTAAAATATTTTGTGCTTCTATTGAAGTAGTACAATATTTTTTATATCCTCATCATTAAGTTTTCCATTAAGTTCTTTTTGTCCACGAAGTTTTTGACGCTTAAATACTTCTAATACTTGTAAGTGTAATTGTTCTGATGTTACATCAGATTTATCCTCTTTTGTTACCTCATTCATCACCACATAAAGATCAATTCTATCTAAAAAAGGATCAGATATTTTATTTTTATATCTTTGTATCTCAACATCATTGCATCGGCATAGTTTTGTTTGAGAAAGTAAATTACCGCAGGGACAAGGGTTTTGTGCTGCTACAAAAAGAAACTTTGTAGGATACTTTACCTTACTATTCACTCTTGATATAGATATTTCATAATCTTCCAAAGGCTCTCTCATAGCTTCTAAAACATTTTTGTCGTAATGTGGTAATTCATCAAAAAACAGTACCCCATGATTTGATAAAGCTACCTCCCCTATTTGTGTTCCACCTACGATTGAAGCTTTTGTTGAGCTGTGATGTGGAGAGATAAAAGTTCTTTGAGGGATAAAGGTAGGCTGTTTTAGTTGCAAAGACTCCATCTTTGCAATATCCAAAATCTCTTCAAGTTCCATAGGTGGTGTAATATATTGTAATCGTTTTGCAATCATACTTTTTCCACAGCCTGGACTTCCCTCAAAGATAATATTGTGTCCACCTGCTGCACTTAATTGTGCTGCTCTTTTTGCAATTTTTTGCCCTTTTACATCTTGAAAATCTACTTTATAATTTTTTTGATAAAAATAGTTTTGATTGTTAATAGTTATCGATTTATATTCATAAGTTTTATTACTTATTTTATAAAGTTCTTTATCTTGTGATTGAAAAAAAAGTATCGCATCAGCTAATGTTTCTACACTATAAATATTGATATTTGGTATCATTGAAACTTTTTCAATAGACTCTTTTGGTATAAGTACATTTTTAATTTTCCCTTGTCTTACAAGAGATAAGATAAGTACAAAAATAGACTTTGTATCTTTAAGCTTTCCATCAAGTCCTAGCTCCCCAAATACATAGAAATCTTGTAAGTTGAGTTTTGTCTCTTGTAAAGCAATTAGTAATGCAATAGGTAAATCTATATGACTCCCTTTTTTAGCTAATTCAGAAGGGGAAAGATTGATTGTGATTCTTTTTGGTGGAAATTTAAATTCGTTTGTCAATAGTGATGACTTTATACGCTCTTTTGATTCTTGGATTGCGGTATTTGCCATACCAACTATACTAAAGCTTGGTAGCCCTTTTGTAAAAGTAGATTCTACATCAATACTAACAGCATCTATCCCATCTAATGAAGCTGATTTTAATGACTTCATAACACACTCCTTTAATATTTTATAAAGGAATTGTACTACAATATTTTTTTTCTATTAAAAAAAATGTCAATTTGCAATTTTAAATAATCTCTATCTCTAACTCTAACTCTATATTAAACTGCTTTTTTACTTTTTCTTTCGCTAAATTTATTAACTTTGTTGCATCATCAAAAGTACCCTCACCTAAATTTACTAAAAAATTTGCATGTTGTGAACTAAAAGCCATATCTCCAATTTGATACCCTTTGAGTCCTACTTGTTCTATTAAGTACCCTGCACTATTATCCTTTGGATTTTTAAAACAGCTTCCTGCACTTGGGAGATTTGGTTGGTTGTCTCTCATAGTGTTAAACATTTTTTGTAACTCTTTATCATACCCTTTTTCTACTATAAAAGTAATCTCATAGATGATTCCATCAATTTGTGTATGACGATAACTATGAGGAATATCTTTTTTTAATATCTCCCCATCTTGAGTTTTTATAGAATAAAGATAGTTAAATATCTCCCACTCTTTAAGCCCTGCATTCATCTTCACTAAACCACCCATATTTCCAGGGAGTTTTGCAAGAAGCTCAAAATGTGCTATATCATTTTTTCTACAATATGTAAGAAGTTTACCACTAGATGTAGCTGCACCAACTATAAGTTTTTCATCCACTTGTTTCATATAATCAAACTTTTCGCCTAAGAGTGCCATTGGGGGTGGAGTAGTTGAGATAAGAATATTATTTCCACGACCTAAAATTCGGAATTGTGAATATTCACCTATCTCATTTATAACTTTTACATTATGCTCTCCACCAATATGAATAGAGGTGTATTTTTTAAAATTTATTGTTTTAAACATATTTGATTATATCATTTGTTTTATTATGAATTTATTTCTTTTTGTAATCTAATTGTTATCAAAGAACTAAACTGTTTACTTTTGATTTACTATTAATATTTTTTAAGGTAAAATATCCTTAAAGAATACTTAACAAAAGGGATAGTCGATGAAAAATAAATTGTTATTAATTATTTTACTAAGTGTAATTAGTACTTTTTTATTGGCTGCAGATACAAATTTTGCAACAAATAAAGAAGCAACTATAAAATATAGTCAGGGATTATACAGTTATAATCAAAAAGATTATGAAAACTCATTTAATATATTTAGTGAACTAGTTGATAAATATCCAGGTCATGAACTTATAAATTATTATTATGGAAGAAGTGCTTTTGAGTTAAAAAAGTATGACTTTGCACTAGCAGCTTATGATAGAATACTTATCTCAAAGCCAGATAATCACAGAGTACGACTAGAATATGCAAGAACACTTTTTTTAATGCAATCATATAAAGAAGCAAAAAAAGAGTTTGAAGCTGTTTTAGCTTCACCTATTCCACAAAGTGTTCGATTAAATGTTGAAAAGTTTTTACAAATGATTAAACAAAAAGAGAAAAACTATATTCTTAATAGAGTTGTAATTGTTGGTTTAGGATGGGATAATAATGTTAATAACAATACTTATGAATCCTATACAGATATATTGGGTGGATTGAGACTCAATAATAATACAGATAAAAGATCTGATACTGATTTTAAAGCAATTTTAGTTGGAAATTTGATAGTTCCAAGCAAGTCAAATGATAAACTTTCATGGGAAAGTACTGGTGTTGTATATGCCAAAGAGCAAAACCACTATCATGACAATGATATATTTTTAATTTCACTCGAAAGTGGAATCGGATATACAAACCAAAAATATAAAAATCTTACCTCTTTTACTTATGACCATGTTTGGTTAGGAGGAGATCAGATATTATATATCTATGGATTAAAAAATACAATGAAATACAACATCTATAAAAATCATCTTCTAACACTAGATTTAAAATATAAAAAGAAAAAAATGATACAAGATGTTGATAGTCAAAAACACTCAAATATAAAAGAGATTGCTCTAAATTACCTACTTCCTTTACCAAATAAAGATAAACTTAATATATTTACTTCATATGCAAGTGAAAGAAAAGAACATGGCACAAGAATAGATATAAGTAAAGATACAAACAGGTATAAACTCTCTTATACTAAAAATATTTTTGAAACATATAGTGCAACACTAGGATACCAAATAGAAAAAAATAGATACAAAGATGTAGGTACTATTACAGCAAAAAGAGAAGATGATAAAAGAGATATCACTTTAGGTGTTGTAAAAAAGATTGATAATACAAAATCAATTATGGTAGAGTTAAGTGATATAAAAAATGATTCAAATATCAATCTCTATACTTACAAAAAAAGAAGTGTAAATCTTAATTACACTTTTGCATTCTAAAAAGGACTAACAATGAAAATTTTACTATTATCAGTTTTAATATTTACCACAACACTATTTGCTAATATTGGAAAAATATCTGCTTTAAGTGGTGAAGTAAATATCTCTAGAGACTCAAAAACGATTCCAGCAACCATAGGATTTGAACTTCAAGAAAAAGATAAAATAGCAACAAGTTCAAATGCTAGGGCACAGTTACTATTTAATGATAAAACAATTATCTCTCTTGGTAAGAACTCTACATTTGATATAGAAGAGTATTTCTATGATATACAAAAACCTACCCAAACAAAAGCTTCTTTTAAAGTAGCAAAAGGGATTTTTAAAACAATTACAGGACAAATAGGAAAAGTAAATCCAAATAAGTTTACCCTTAAAACTCGTTCTGCATCTATTGGTATTCGTGGAACTATCTTCTTTGGAGATATTCCACCGGAACCAACACAACCTGAAATTCTTAGTTGTTCGGATGGTATCATTGAAGTTTTTACTCCTGCTGGAATTCAACAGGTTGGGGCAAATCAATTTACAACAGTGAAACCAAACCAAGCACCAACACCTCCACAAGATATGAAACCTAAACAAAAAGCTGATGCAGAGAAAAACTCTGGTGCTTCTGAAAATGAGAAAGAATCGGGGCAAGATGAAAATGTGTTTTATCAATCAAATACACCTACTCAAGATGGTGGCATAGATGTAGGAAATCCAGATCCAGTAAACAATGATGCTGATAATTTAGCTCAAAATACAATTTCAGATAAATTAGATTCTGAAGCAACAGATACAATTAATACACTACAAACTTCTGTACATTACACAACTATTAGCTCAACTACAATATCTTCTTCAGATATTGATTACAGTTTAATGAGTAGTACTAATAGTGATTATAATTCAATTATTAGTAAGTTAGGTACAGGATATATAATAGATATTCCAGATTCACAAAGTGACGGTACAAACTTATCTCTTAACAGTGGAGAAGATAGTTTTGATTGGGGATTTTGGGGAAATAGCTCTATAACTCATCCAGAACCAGGACTTAACGAGTTTACAGTAGAAAAAGCTTGGATTACAGCAAAAAATCTTGTAACTGATATTTCTTCCCTTAGTGGTACTGCCTCTTATAGTGGAAAAATAATGGGAGTAACATCAGGAGGAACATTTATTGATCCAACAAATACTTCAACTATAACTTTAGATTTTAATTTTGGTTCAAATAAAGTTGATGTAAGTACACAAATTAACAATTCTACAGGGTTTAATATAATAGCTGGAGATTACACTACTAGCGGTTCAGTATATACTATTACTGATAATGCTCAACAGACAGGTTCTCTTCAAGGAAGTTTTTATGATAACTTCAATACCACTGCAGGAACTTTTGATGTATCTGGTAACAAAGGTGTTTATAAAGCTACCAAACAATAGATATTCACTTTACACTCCAATAAAAAAGGGATTGAAATATCAATCCCTTTTCCTTTTTAACAAACTCACTTATTTATCAGAAATATCTATATCAATCCCCTGTTGTAAAAGCTCATCTTGTCTGGGTTTTAAATAATCTAAAAATGTATGAAACTTATTATAATACCCACCACTTACAAATCTAAATAACTCTTTAAAATGAAAACTATAAAGAAGTGCATCAATTCTTACTATCTCTTGTTTTTTATCAAATAGTACAATCCCTGGTCTATAATCTAGTACCATATCTTTTGCCCACTGTTTTGGTGTAGTTATTTTCCCATCAGGTGTGATAATTTTCTCTTGGGACATTGCATCATATCTTACAACGGTAACTTTTGATACCTCTTCTATCACATCTTTGTTTTTTAGTGTTGTGTTATGCAGATAGTTACATTGCGTACAACTTCCATCTTCAAAGATTACTGCAAGTGGTCCATTGATTTTTGATAAGTCTTTGATATCTTTAAACATTGGATTATCTTGTAGGGTATAGTAAGTTTTATTTTTAACTTTCTCTATATATTGAGTTAGCGTCATATTTTTATACTCTTTATTTTTTACAAAATCTAAAATATGTTTAAAGTTTTGTGGTGATCTATATCCATTGACTCTTACAACTATCTTATTATCTTGGTCAAGAAAAAGAATTGTAGGAGTGTATTGCACTTTTAAGTGTTTTGCGTATTCTATCTCTGTCATAGTTGTATCTTCATTGATAGCTAGTTCACGACTTCCTTTGATATCTATAGCAATTACATCAAAATTTTCTTGAATATATGGTTGTAATTTTGCACCCTCTTCAAAATTTTCTTTAAGCATTTTTGTACAATATGGACAAAACTTTAAACTCATAAAAAGTATTACATGTTTCCCCTCATCTTTAGCTTCAAGTACATCTTCATTCATATCAAGAAAACTTTGCTTAAACCAAGTAGGCATAGCATGATCGCTACCACCTGTAACTTTTCCTGCACCATTTAAACTTGTAAATGTCAAAATTATTGTAAAAATAATACTTAAAACTTTCAAACCTCTTCCACTCATATTTTCCCCTTTTTTATAAGAATTTCAAATAAAAAGTTTAGCAAGAAAACATTAATAAAGAGTTAATAGAAAATATATAAAATAAATAATAATTATAAGGGATTATGAAGTATTAAGAGTTTCGTAACTCTTCATACTCAGATGGGATAAGATAATCTTCTGATTTAATAAGTTGCTCATAAAAACCATGCTGAAACCCGAGAGAATAAAGCTTGTCTAATGCTTGGTATTGTAAAGGTGATAACTCTATAGAATCATCATTTGCATATAATCCTAGATAGGTTTGGAGTGTATCATGATCTACTCGGATTAAGTCTCGTTCTAGAAGCATCTTAGAGAGTAATAGTTTATTGTCATTTGCTACACGAACAGCTTTTATAAGTGTATTTTCATAATCTATTGCACGATTTAGAGGAATACTTCTTCGTAAACACATACCTCCAAGTGGGAGTGGTAATTCTTTTCCAGCTAGCTCTTGCCAAATATCCCAAAGCTCTGCTTCAACTTCTAACTTCTCATCGTAAGTTAAAATTGATTCATGGATAAGTACACCAGCATCAACAGTACCATCAAGCACCGCTTGTTCTATCTCTAAAAAATTCATATATGTAATTCGAGCTTCTGGATACTTTATTTTAAATAGTAGTGCATTTGTAGTGTATTTTCCACTTAATGCTACTTTGAAGTTTCTTTTGAGCTCTTTGCCTTTTAATTTTACTAGCTTTGGTCCATAACCATCACCAAAACTAACTGCTGTTTTTAAAAGTGCAAAATCATCTTTAACAAAAGGATACAGTGCAAAACTAATAGCACAAATATCATACTCACCTTTAAGTGTAGCTTGGTTTAATGTCTCTATATCAAGTGCAATATTATCGAAGTTAATATCTTTTAAAGTAACCCAACCAAACTTTATAGCATAGTACATAAAAATATCATCTGCATCTGGTGAGTGAGCTACTGTTATATTATTCAAAATTATCCTTTGTTATGATTCTATTTTACTTAAATCTTCAAGTGTTGTTATATTTGCTGCTAATTTATTATTTACTTCGAGAAATTCCAACTCAGGTACACTATCTGCAACAACTCCTGCACCTGCTTGAAATACAACTGTATCATCTTTTATCATTGTTGTTCGTATAGTAATTGCACTATCCATATTTCCATCAAATCCAAAATACGCAACACTTCCGCTATAAAAACTTCTTTTGAGTTTTTCAAATTGGGCTATAAGTTCCATAGCTCTTATTTTTGGAGCACCTGTCATAGTACCTGCAGTGAAGGTAGCTGCAAATAGATCAAACATATCATACTTTTCATCGATGTCCGCTTCCACATCAGAAACCATATGCATAACATGTGAGTATCGCTCTACTCTCATTTTATCTGTCACTTGTACAGTTCCTACTTTTGCAACTCTTCCTACATCATTTCTTCCAAGATCTATAAGCATAACATGCTCTGCTACCTCTTTTGGGTCATTGAGCATCTCTTGTTCCATCTCATTGTCTTTTGAGACGGTTTTCCCTCTTTTTCTAGTACCGGCAATTGGCCTAAGAAGTATTCTATCATCTGTAAGTCTCACCATTACCTCTGGACTACTTCCAGCAATTGTAAAATCTTCATACTCTAGTAAAAAAAGATAAGGGCTTGGATTTTTACTTCTTAACGCTCTATAAAAACTAAGAGTATCTACTTTTGCTTTTCTAGTATATCGATTGGTCATAAGTATTTGAAAAACATCACCACTTCGTATCATCTCTTTTGATTTTGCAATCATCTCAAAAAACTCTTCTTTTGTGTGAGCGAAACTACCCTCATCTAAAAGTTCTACTTTTTTCAATGGGGTATATTCAAAATTTTGTTGCAGTTTGTTTTCTATCTGTTCTATATAACAACTCATACTTTCCATGGAAGTTATAAGAGTCAGTTGTGATGTTTTATGGGAGTAAACTAAAACCATCTTAGGACGAATAAGATCACAATCTGCAATCCCAAATTCATCTTTTAATCCATCCATAGATTTGTGTAATGTTGGTTCAAAAGTAGCAACCATATCATAACCCATATTTCCTATAAAACCATCAATGAGTCCAATCCCTAGCTCTTTTCCTTTGTCATGATAAAATTTTTTATCTATATTTTTATAATACTCTTTTAGAAAAACAAAAGGGTTTTTATCTATCTCTTTAACTTTTCCCTCTTCATCTTTATAAAAACTTTGAGAATCTTTGTGCCATACTCTTTCTCTATCACCTACAAAAATATAACTAAAATTCCCATCATCTCCATTTACAACAGATTCAAAAAGAAAAGTTATCTCATGGGGGAAAATCTCTTTTACTTTTTGATATATTGATACAGGTGTAAATTGATCTAAAAATAGAGTTTTATTATAAAAATTCATATACCCTTATACCCTAAAACTTTAATATATATGCATTTTTATTGTTAAAATCTTTTTTAACATTATCTAAGTCTTTTAAAGCTATCTCTCTTGTTGGATATGCTCCTATTAAAACTTTGTTATACACTGTACCTTTAATTGTCATTTGGTGTACATTGTAGTTGTAACCTTTCTTTTCAATACTATTCAATAAGGTTGCAGCAGGCTCTTTTGTAAAAGCACCTATTTGAATATAATATCCAGCTACATTTGCTGTTTTTGTTGTTGATACAACTGGAGGCTTTACAGCTACAGGTTTTACAACTTTTTCTTTTATCACTGGTTTTACCACCTCTTTTTTCACAACAGGTGGTTTTGGTTGTGGTGTTACAGCTTCAACAGTTTCTTGTTTTTGAGCAGCTTCCTCTTTTGTAAGTCCAAAAAGATCTCTTTGAGGTTTTTGTATTGGTTTTGGTTTATCAATAACTAAAGGGGTGTCTTGAGCTGTTTCATTTGGTATTACTATCTCATTTAAATTGTTTTGTTTTGATTGATCAAGTTTTTGCATCTCTTGCATTGTTGCTTTTTCGTCAATCACTTTTTGATACTCTTCATTTGTATCAATTTTATTGAGTATTTTATCAGTGGCAAGTTCAGTTGTTTCTGGATTAAGATTTTCCATTTTCTCTTTTGTATCATTATTTGATACAAGTCTTATTACTAAAATTGTTATAATAAAAACTAAAATCAAACCAATACCTAAAAGAATATATCTTTTTTTATTTTTTTCAGGATTTTCAGTTTCTAACATTAAATCTTCTATAACATTTTCCTCTTCTTTATAAGGGTTTTTATCCGCAGATAGATTTACATAAGCAGAGTCTTCTGTAGGAGCACTAAATTGTTTCTCTTTCATTACAGATTCTCTTTTTAATGCTTCAAGCTTTCTTTGTTCTTGCATTAGTCTCTCTTTATCTTGTTCAAGACCAACATTTCTTAAAAATTCTTTTCCATCTACTTCCATCATATTCCCCTTATTATTACTACTAATACTTCACAATATTAATAAGTTGATTGTGTATAAACCACAAAGTTTTTAGCTAACTCTTCTAACTCTTTTTTTACTGTTTGTTGTAATTGAATATTTTCAATATCATCTAAAACATCAGCAATTTTATTTGCAATTAAATCAAACTCTTTCTCTTTCATCCCTCGTGCAGTTAAAGCAGGACTTCCTATTCTGATACCTGAAGTTACAAACGGACTTCTTGTTTCACCTGGAACTGTATTTTTATTTACAGTGATACCTGCATTTCCAAGTGCTGCATCTGCATCTTTACCAGAAAAATCTTTATTTAAAAAACTCACAAGTACAAGATGATTATCTGTACCATCACTTACTAAATCATACCCTCTTTTTACTAATACTTCACCTAATACTTTTGCATTAGCTTTTACTTGTTTTGCATACTCTTTCCATGATGGATCTAAAATCTCTTTAAATGCAACAGCTTTTGCAGCTATTACATGTACAAGTGGTCCACCTTGTAATCCTGGAAAAATTGCACTATTAATTTTTTTAGCAATATCTTCATCATTACACATAATCATACCACCTCTAGGTCCTCTTAATGTTTTGTGTGTAGTTGTTGTAACAATATCTGCATAAGGGAATGGAGACATATGTTCACCCGCTGCAACAAGTCCAGCAATGTGTGCAATATCTGCAAAAAGTAAAGCCCCAACAGCATCCGCTATCTCTCTAAATTTTTCAAAATCAATCTCTCTTGCATATGCACTGGCTCCACAAACGATTATTTTTGGTTGAGTAATTTTTGCTATATCCATAACTCTATCATAATTGATTCGTCCGTCAAGCTCAACACCATAGTAAAATGCACTATAATTTTTACCAGAAAAACTTGGTTTAGATCCATGAGTTAAATGTCCACCATGACTTAAATCCATCCCTAAAATTTTATCCCCAGCTTTTAAAAGTGCTGCATACACTGCACCATTTGCTTGACTTCCTGAGTGTGGTTGTACATTCGCATATTTACATCCAAAAATTTCACAAGCTCTATCTATTGCTAATTGCTCAACTTGGTCTGCAAATTCACACCCACCATAATATCTTTTATACGGATAACCTTCTGCATACTTATTTGTAAAAACTGAACCCATAGCTTCCATAACTGCTGGCGATGTAAAGTTCTCCGATGCAATCATCTCAAGATGATTTGTTTGTCTCTCTAACTCATTTTCAATCATTCCAAAAACTTCTGCATCTGCAGTTGCTAAATTATTACTACTTAAGAATTCTGTATTTTTACTCATATTATTTCCTTTTATTTAATTATTTATTTTCTTCTTCAATATCACTATGTAAGTCTATCTCAGCAGCTACAGGTTTCATAGCTGGAAATAACAATACATCTCTAATACTATGTTGATTTGTAAGCATCATTACAAGTCTATCTATCCCTATCCCTTGTCCCGCTGTTGGAGCCATACCGTAAGATAATGCATTTACAAAATCCGCATCCATCTCATGAGCTTCATCATCACCACTATCTTTTGCATCCATTTGCCCCTCAAATCGCTCTAATTGATCAAGTGGATCATTTAACTCACTAAATGCATTTGCAATCTCTCTACCTGCAATAAACAATTCAAATCTATCTGTAAGATGTGTATTTTCATCACTTCTTCTAGCAAGTGGAGATATCTCTACTGGATATTCTGTTATAAATGTTGGATTGATAAGTTTATCTTCAACATACTCATCAAACATTTCACCTTGAAGTTGCCCTAAATTCATAGATTCATTTACATCTACATTGTCTTTTTTTAGATATGCTATCGCTTTTTCTTTATCAACTGCAACATCAGCTGGGACTTCACCAATCTCAGTTAATGAAGCAATAAGTGGAATCTCACTAAATTTTGAAAAATCTACTTCAAGCTCACCATAAGGTAAAATTGTAGGTAAATTTAAGTGATCAAATAGATACTCAAAATACTCTTTCGTAATGGCTATTAAATCTTTGTAAGTTTTATATGCCCAATAAAACTCTATCGATGTAAACTCAGGATTGTGTGTAGCATCCATACCTTCATTTCTAAAGTTTCTGTTTATTTCAAATACTGCTTCAAAACCACCAACAATCAATCTTTTTAAATATAACTCCGGTGCAATTCTTAAAAATCTATCAACACCAAGTGCATTGTGGTGTGTTGTAAAAGGTTTTGCATTTGCTCCACCTGCAATTGGATGCATCATAGGAGTTTCAACTTCTAAAAATCCTTTATCTTCAAAAAATCTTCTTGTAAGACTTATCACTTTACTTCTAATATGAAATGTTTTTTTCACTTCACTATTCATAATAAGATCAAGATATCTTTGTCTATATCTTAACTCTTTATCTTGGATTCCATGATATTTTTCTGGAAGTGGAGAGATGGCTTTTGTTAATATTTTAAAGCCATTTACATGAAGTGAAAGTTCCCCTTTCCCTGTAACAAATGGGAAACCAGTAACTTCAACAATATCTCCAACTTCGATAGTTTTTTTAAATATCTCATTGTAAAAACCTTCTGGAAGATTATCCCTTGTTACATACACTTGAAGCATACCACTTTCATCTTCTATTTTAAGAAAAGTAGCTTTCCCCATAAGTCTAAAAAACTTAATTCTTCCTGCAACCGTATAGATTCTATTTTCATCTCTTTTATCATCTTTGTGCTCTATATCACTATTTACATTTATATATTTTTCTATTGTAGTGTTTCGCTTTGATTGATTACAATATGGATTAAATCCAGCTTCTCTTAAAACATTTGCTTTTTCTATTCTTTGTTGTATGTATTTATTTTCAAACAATTTTTAACTTTCCTTATTCAATATTAATTTTCTTGACATTTTTGACAAATACCAAATATTTGCATCGTATGATCTGTAATTTTAAAACCATTTTTATTGGCTATATCTTCTTGTCTTTTCTCTATATCTTCATCAAAAAACTCGACAATCTTTCCACATGAAGTACAAATAATATGGTCATGATGTTCTTTTGTTACATTTCCTTCATATTTTTTCCCATCTTTACCAAAAGAGATTGATGAGATAAGATTTACATCTTCTAAAAAATTCAATGTTCTATAAACTGTAGCAATCCCTATATTTTGTTCTGGATATTTTTCTTTTACGATTCGGTGAACCTCTTCAGCATTAAGATGGTCATCTATGTTTAAAAGTATTTGAAGTATAACAGCTCTTTGCTCGGTATACTTCATACCTTTATCTTTTAAAACAACTTTTAAATCTTCTAAAACAGTTTTATCATTTTGCATTTGTTGTTTCCTGCAGTTGTTTTTTTAGCTCTTCAGCTCGCTTAGCTAATTCCTCTTTTGATAATTCTTCTAAAGAGTCTTTTGCCGATTTCACAGCACTTTCAAATTTTTTTGATACCTCTTGTTGCATATTTGAGGTGTCGAGTTTAATAATATAACTCCCTGTCTCTACTAACATTGGAAATACCATACTATCTTTTAATTTTGGTTGTAAATTATCATTTATCATTTTTACATTTGATAACGCATAAGCTATAATTGCAAATAGTAAAAATATCTTTCCTGCACCAAAAACAAAACCTAAAAGCCTATCAAAAACACCCAATCCACTTGCACTGAATACTTTCTCTAAAACAACACCTAACACATAGGCAATTATCCAAAATAGTATTAATGTAATGATAAAACCTATAAGAAGAATTGTACTTTCATTATCAACAGGGATTATACTATTTGCAATCTCGCCAACATTTTTCGCTAGTCTTGAAGCGATAAAAACCCCACCTACAATACCGATAAGTCCAAATAACTCTTTTGTTAGACCTCTAAAAAGTCCCTTAAGACCAAGAATTACTATCAACGATAAAACAATGAGATCAAATAGATTAATATTTTCCAAAACTTTCCTAGTTAGTTACCCTAAATTTTCAAGATTATATCCAAAAACAACTAAGAGAATCTAAAAATAACAATTTAGTTACAAAAAATTTTAACAATTTTTCAATATAGCTTTTTTAATAATAATTAGATAGAATTGCCAAATGATAAAAAGATACCTTACAAAAAAAATATTTGTTGGAGATGTAGCTGTTGGTGGGGATGCACCAATAAGTGTACAATCCATGACATATACAAAAACAAGTGATATTGAAGCAACTGTTGAGCAAATTAGACAACTTCATTTTGCAGGAGCTGATATAGTGCGTCTAGCGGTTCCTGATATGGAAGCGGCACTTGCTTTAAAAGCTATAAAAGAACAAACTAGTTTACCTATAGTTGCCGATATACATTTTAATTATAAACTTGCCTTAGAAGCTGCTAAAGTGGTTGACTGTATCCGTTTCAATCCTGGAAATATTGGTGAACAATCTCGTATAAAAGAGATTGTAAAAGCTTGTAAAGATAGAAAAATACCAGTTCGTATTGGTGTAAATTGTGGCTCACTTGAAGCACAATTTGAGGATAAATATGGTCAAACAGCCAAAGGTATGGTTGAATCTGCAATTTATAATATAAAATTTCTTGAGGATTTGGACTTTACTGATATAAAAATCTCTCTAAAAGCTAGTGATGTACAAAGGACTGTTGAAGCATATAGGATGTTACGACCTTTAAATCACTATCCATTTCATCTAGGTGTAACTGAAGCTGGAACTGAGTTTCACAGTACAATTAAATCTTCTATTGCGCTGGGGGCTTTACTTCTTGATGGAATTGGAGATACATTAAGAGTATCTATGACAGGTGAGCTAGAAAAAGAGATAGAGGTTGGTAGAGCAATTTTAAAAGATGCAGGAATTGCAAAAGAGGGTTTAAATATCATCTCTTGCCCAACTTGTGGAAGAATTGAAGCTGATTTAGTAAGTGCAGTAAAAGAGGTAGAAGAGGCAACAAAACATATAAAAACTCCCCTAAATGTATCTGTAATGGGCTGTGTTGTAAATGCAATTGGTGAAGCTAAAAGTGCAGATGTGGCAATAGCATATGGAAAAGGAAGTGGTCTTATTATAAAAAAAGGGGAAGTTATAGAGAAACTTCCAACGGATCAACTTCTTCAAAAGTTTCTTGAAGAGGTTGAAAAAGAAGCCAATCTTAAGGGATAATCAATGTTAACAAAAGTAGAGTATTTTTCCCCAGAAACTATAAGTTTTTTAAAATCTAAACAAAGTTTTATTACCGATGAATTTTTAGAAAGAAACCTTCTTTCTCAAACTATAAAGAGTGCAAACACCTCTGATATCAAATATAATTATCAAATATTTTTAAATAACTTATGCAATGGTAATTTAAAAAAGCTTCTTACTTCACTTGTTAAATTAACCCGCCTTTATATTCAAATGGAGATTCCATATGTTGTATTATTAAATGAATTAAACCATTTACAAAGTATTCTTATTGAACTTTTTATCAACTATGATAAAAAAATTGAAACTATTGCCTTATATAAACTTTCTGCTGTATCACAAAATAAAGTTGCAAAAGAGTACCTTAATATTTATACGACAAATTTAATATCTATATGTAACATTAGACTCTCAAGCATACACGACATGCTTGAACATTATGTTGTTGAACACTATGTAGAGCATATAAAATGGCTTATCAATCTTGCACAAAACATTAAAGATACCAATATAAATTCTTTTCCTCAAACAGACAAAACATTGTGCAATTTTGGAAAATGGTTAGCACAAGATGGATCAAATATTATTAAAAATAATTCAAAACTTAAAGAGTTAGAAAAGGTTCATTCTCAGATTCATTATATATCATCACAAATTAAACATATTTTAACACTTAATGATCATAATTATGACTATGATATATTGTTAACATATCTTGAAAAATGCGAACTTTTATCACTTTCTATAGGTACAGAACTTGCTCTCATAGATAATACAATTGTCAATCAAAAAGCTGCTAAAGACACATTAACTGGTGCATTAGGGAGACAAGTATTAGAACAAATATTTCAAAATCAATATGAGATTTCATTAGCAACCTCATCAAAATTTGTAGTAGCAATGTTTGATTTAGATTATTTTAAAAAAATCAATGATAATTATGGACATATTGCTGGAGATAAAGTGTTACAAGAATTTATTATTATTGTTAAATCTCATATTAGAAATTCAGATATTATTATTCGATATGGTGGGGAAGAATTTGTATTAATCTTACCCGCAATAACTACTAAAGATGCCTATAATGTTTTAGAAAAAATTCGAAAAAGTTTCGAGAATTTTACTCTCTCTTTTGAAAATAATAATATTAATACAACTGTAAGTATAGGTATGATTGAAATTGAAGCTAAAGATAGTTATAATAAGCATTTATTGGAAGAATATATCCATTTAGCTGATACAAAGCTATACAAAGCAAAGCAAAATGGAAGAAATAATATCAAGAAATAATTATTATATTAAGGAGATTCATGAAAATATTAGCAGTAGATGATTCATCGACAATTAGAGACTTAGTATCACAAACACTATATTCAGCAGGATATAATGATTTTGAAACAGCAGAAGATGGGATTGATGCACTAGAAAAAATTGAAGCAGCTGAAGAGGAGTTTGAGTTTTTTATTGTAGATATCAATATGCCACGAATGGACGGTTTTGAACTTATTAGACGAATTAGAGATAAATTTGATTATATGAGTACCCCTATTATGGTTCTAACAACAGAACGAGGTAATGATATGAAACAAAAAGGGAGAGAAGCTGGTGCTACATCTTGGATAGTTAAACCTTTTGATCAAGAGAAATTTCAAAAAGGTATTGAACTTACTTTACAATATACTAACAGACACGAAACTTTTTAAAAGTTTTTAACTACCTTTTGTACAACATCATATAATTTTATCACTGAACTAATTTCACACTCCTCTCTGTGTGAGTGTGGAAAGTAGATATTAGGTCCAACAGAACATACATCAATATTTGGATATTTTGCTTTAAATATAGCACACTCTAATCCTGCATGAATTGCATTAAGTGTAGCTTCTGGAATAACCTCTTTATACACTTTTAAAACTTCAGCTGTAAAGTCACTATGAGTTGGCTTCCAAGCTGGGTATTTTCCATTTGTAGTCACTTCAAACCCAAATATTTTTAACGCTTCAATTGTTTCAGCAGCTACAATTTTTAACTCATCATTATCCATACTTCTACCACTTAAACTAATTTTTAATCCCTCAATTGAGTTTTCTATGATTGCTAAATTAATAGAGCTCAGTACTACCCCTAACTCTTTATCGTATCCTCTAACACCATTTGAAAAGGTATATAAAAAGTTAATTATACCCTCATCTAATTTTTTATAATGTTGCGTATTTGTATCCACTTCTATTATTTCCATATTAGGATGTGTAGGCTGTGGCCGTTTATGAGACACTATAATAGCACGAGCTGATTTTGGGATAGAGTTTATCCGTTCACCTCCACTAATATCAAGTAAATCAGAATCACACTCTTTAATAGTTTTTGCCATAAGTTTCAAAGCATTTGGGATATTTTTATCTATATCAACTCCACTATGTCCACCATCAAGATTATCAATTGTTATCTCATAAAGCTTTTTATGGTCTTTGTTTTTTAGATATTCACCTTTGTTATTTATCCCAAATATATCAATTCCACCAGCACATCCTATACAAATTTCACCTTGCGCTTCACTATCAAGATTTAACATTTTTGATGATTGAAGTTCAAATTCTATATTGTTTGCCCCTATTAGTCCAACCTCTTCATCACTTGTAAAAAGTAGTTCTACACTTTCCCCCTCTTCCATCAAAGCTAACATATAAGCACACCCTATTCCATTGTCAGCTCCAAGTGTAGAATCTTTTGCTTTTAAATAACCATCTTCTTCTATAATAGTTGGTATTTTTCCATCTTCTAAACACACCATATCATAGTGTGATTGTAAACATAATTCTATTTTTGTATTCTCTTTATAACATAATATATTGTTTGCACTATCCACTTTACATATATAGTTATTTTTTGTTGCAAACTCTTTTATATAGTTTATAAATGGTTCAAAAGTACCACTACATCGGGGAATTTTTGTTATCTCTTTAAAGATTTCTATTACTCTCATATTGTTACCTAAATAATTTTTTTTGATTATAACTTAATCTTGATTATATTACTTTTTACTTTAAATTTTTTTCTCAATTAAATATGATATGATTTGTCTAAAAGAATATTTAGGAGATATAATTGCATCATAAAAAAATCTTACTTATTGAAGATGATACTGATTTACAAAAGTTAATAAGTGAATATCTCCACGACTACAATTTTTGTTGTGAAATTTTTTCACATCCTATTGATGCATTAAAAGAATATACTCTTAATTACAATCAATATTCTCTTGTTGTATTGGATTTAGGGTTGCCTCAAATGGATGGATTTGATCTCTTTAAAAGTCTAAAAAAAATAAAAAATATTCCAATCATTATATCAACAGCGAGAGATGATATTGGTAATAAAATTTATGGTTTTGAACTGGGTGCTGATGATTATCTTTCTAAACCATACGAACCAAGAGAACTGATATTAAGAATTGAAGCTATTTTAAAAAGAAATTATAATACTGAAAAAATAAAGATAAATAAACTTTTAATAGACATAGAAAAGGAACAAGTATTTTTAAAAAATCAAGAGATAGAGTTTACAAAAATTGAGATGGAGATATTTTTATTATTAATAAAAAATATCAACAAAATTATCTCAAGAGAAAATATTGCAAAACTCACCTCATTAAAAAATGATACAAAAAATAGAACAATTGACATGCATATTAGTAATATTCGTTTTAAAATTGATGATGATTCAAAAGAACCCATCTATATAAAATCCGTTTGGGGAATTGGGTATAAATTTATAAATGACAATTAGAAAAAAACTTTTTACCTCATTTTCACTTATATTAATTATTATAGTATTTATAATTGCTATTTTCTTTTATACCATGTTGCATCTCAATACTATCTATTTAGAACAAAACCATAGATTTGAGCAGATACGAAAAGTGGAAAAACTCAAAGAGTATAAAAATGCCCTTTCTTGGATTGCTTTAGATATATTTATAGATAAGAGAAACAATGAGGTTATAGTTCAAAAACAAAATAGACTCAATGAACTATTTAAAAATATCTACTTATTGGAAAATCCCCTTTTAAAAGATAAAGAAACTACTATTGAAAAAGAGCGTACACAACTCATATTTAGCCATTTTAAAAAAATAGAAGAACTTATCAAACGAAAACTAGAAAAAAATGATATTGAACAATTTAATATTCAATTTAAACCACTTAGAGAAGCAACAAGTTTTTTAATTATTGAAAAAATAGATCTTTTGCAACAAAAACTTGATGAAACAGAAAAACTAAAAAACAATTTTATCAGTACCATTAAAGTTGAGTTAGTAATATTATTATTAGTAGCATTTTTACTCTCTTTTATCATATCCTCTAAAGTAATTCATGATATTCAAACTATGCTATCTAAACTCAATGATGGAATTTTACAGTTATTAAACAACAATGAACATACTATACAACTTGATATTGGTAAAAATAATGAATTAAATGTGATAACTGCTAATTTCAATCAATATCTTAAACATAAAGATCAAATTATACAATCAAGAGAAGAACTACTTCGAAATATTAGCCATGAGCTCAAAACACCTATTACTAAAGGGAAGTTTTTAATTGAGAAAATAAAAGAGGAAAAGAACAATAATACAATCCAAAATATTAATGATGTTTTTTGTGATATTGAAAAACTTACAAGTAAACTTTTACAAAGAGATAGACTCAATTTTATCTCTTTAGAAAGTTCCTCCTTTAAAATCACAACCTTGATTTTAGAATCTTTAGAAAAACTTTCCATTGATGATGAATCTAATATACTTGTTGATATAGTTGATGATTTTGAAATAAAAGGGGATATTTATTACCTTAATATGGCAATTAAAAATCTTATAGATAATGCTATAAAATATAGTACAAAACTTCCTATACATATAAAAACTGCAAATAACACACTGTATATTCAAAACTATGGAAACAAACTTTCAAATGATTTAGTTTATTATTTACAACCATTTACGCGAGAACCAAATCAACAACAAGGGCACGGATTAGGTTTAAATATTGTTAATAAGATTCTTCAAATACACAAGTTAAAACTTCACTATACTTATGAAGATTCTTATAATATATTTTCAATAAAATTCTAATACGCTACACCTCTTAAACTATTTTGTCAAGAAAGTGTCAAGATATATCACCTTGTAAAATTGACACTTTCTTTATAGAATCATTATAACTATAAATAAGGGGTAAATAATGGAAAATATAGGATTAATAGTATTTTTAGGGATTGTGATAGTTGCTGTAGTTTTAGGCTTTATTGCACTAGCAAAAAAAAGGTAAAAGTTTTAAATGTTTGCAGTTTATAACAATGGAAGTGTTCAGTTTAGAAGTACTTCTGATAATTTATACAATCTAGACAAAGTTGATGAGTTAGCTCAATCAAGACATAAACCTGATGATGATATTTACTATAGTTTTGATGATATTTTGAATAGAAAACATCAAAATAAACAAAGAGAAAATGCTATAGCTTCATATCAAGAGGTTTCGCACTTAGATACCAAAGAAAGAGTTTATTATGTGAAAGATATCATGACAAAAGACTTTATATCTATTGACTCAAAAGATACAGTGTACAATGCATACTACCTTTTAAAAGAAAACCAAATTAGTCAAGTACCGATTGTCACTTTTGGAAATAAAATCATAAGCATGATAAGTAAAAAAACCATACTTAATCTAATTCTTGAAGATGTTAAAAATGGACAATTAATTATGGAAAAAAAATTAAATGAAATATTTTTACCTGAAGTTATTACTACTGATCCAATGTGTGATATAAGAAAAATTGCAAAAGTGATGATAAAGTATAAAATAGATGCTATTCCTATTGTAGATAAAGATAATAGATTGACAGGTATTGTCTCAAAAACTGATATAATTCAAGCAATCTCACATATTCCAAATTTTCAACTCTGGGCTTAATTCTTTAGCCCTTTTTATATTGTAACCAAATAGTAATCATTGTCCTTTATAATTCTCCTGAAAAAAAACAAAAGGACTTTACAAATGACAATGAAAAAAACTGCAATTGCGCTATTAGCAGCCTCTGCTTTAACTGTATCTCTTAGTGCTAGAGACCAAATTAAAATAGTTGGTTCATCAACTGTGTATCCATTTTCTTCTTCAGTTGCTGAAGAGCTAGGTGCAACAACATCTTTCCCTACTCCTGTAGTTGAATCAACTGGTTCAGGTGGTGGTATGAAACTATTTTGTGCTGGAAATGATTTAAATACTCCAGATATCACAAATGCATCAAGAAGAATGAAAACTAAAGAATTTAAAATGTGTGCAGAAAATGGTGTTACAGATATAACAGAAGCTATTATTGGTTATGACGGTATTGCTATTGCTCAAGCAAAATCAAATAAAGCTATGTCTTTAACAAAAAAACAACTTGCACTTGCAACTGCTGCTGAAGTTCCAAGTAAAGACGGTAAAAAACTTATTGCAAATCCTTACAAAAAGTGGTCTGATATAGATGCATCTTTACCAAACAGAGATATTATAGTATATGGTCCTCCAAAATCTTCTGGAACAAGAGATGCTTTTGAAGAGATGGTTTTACAAGGTACATTCAAAAAAATGAATGTTTATACTGATCTTTACAAAGCTGATAAAAAAGCAAATAAAAAGTACAAAAAATATTCTGAAATTAGAACTGATGGTGCATATGTTCCAAGTGGTGAAAATGATAACTTAATTGTTGCTAAACTAGATAAAAACAGAGATGCTGTTGGTATTTTTGGATACTCTTTCTTAATGGAAAATCAAGATAAAGTTCAAGGTGCTAAAGTTGATGGTTACTTACCAACACCAGATACAATTGCAAGTGCGAAATATCCAATTGCAAGAAGTTTATTTTTCTATGTGAAAAATTCACACTCTAAAGATGTACCTGCTATGGCTAAATATGTAGATATGTTTATGTCTGAAGATATGATTGGAAACAATGGTATTTTAGGTGAGATTGGTTTAATCGCACTTCCAGATGCTACAAGAGAAGCTATTAGAAACTCTGTTGCAAAAAGAACAAAATTAACTTTAGAAGATTTATCTAAAAAACACTAAACTATAAACAAAAATTAACTCCTAATTATAAGGTAACTTGAGTTTTCAAGTTACCTTTTTTATTTTCTTAACATTTTGTAGATATAATACAAATTAAATATATTTAAAGGCTTTAAATGATTGATAAAAATGCAGGAAAAATTGCACCAAAAGAGATTTTAGAAAATATAGCAGAACTTATAAGTTGTTACTATACAAACTATCCAAATACACAAGATGAAACACAAAAAATTGCTTTTGGAACTTCAGGTCATAGAGGAAGTAGCTTAAAAAATAGTTTTAATGAAGCACATATCTTAGCTGTAACTCAGGCGGTCGTAGATTATAGAAAAGCACATAATATCACTGGAACTTTATTTATAGGGATGGATACTCATGCGCTATCAACTCCTGCACATAAAACAGCTTTACAGGTATTAGCTGCCAATGATGTTGAAGTATGTTATGCCACAAATTTCGAGTATACCCCTACTCCAGTTATCTCTCATGCTATTTTAAACAAAAAAGGGAGTGATGGTATTGTAATAACACCTTCACACAATCCTCCTTGTGATGGTGGATTTAAGTACAATGGAGTTGATGGTGGGCCTGCTGATGTAGATATCACAACTTGGATAGAAAACAAAGCAAATGAATATTTATCAAATGATTTACAAGGTGTTGTTTATCTTGACTTTGATGAAGCAATACAACAAGAACCTATCAAAGCATATGATTTTATGACACCTTATGTAAAAGATTTAAAAAATGTAATAGATATGGATATTATCAAACAATCAAATATCAAAATTGGTGCGGACTGTATGGGTGGAAGTGGATTAAAATATTATGAAGCAATTGCTAAAGAATATGGTCTTGATATAACTACATTTAATGACTCTGTTGATTTTACTTTTTCTTTTATGCATTGTGATAAAGATGGAAAAATCCGTATGGATTGTTCTAGCCCTTATGCAATGGCTGGACTTATTGAGTACAAAGATAAATTTGATATAGCCTTTGGAAATGATACAGATTTTGATAGACATGGTATAGTAACAAAGAGTGTAGGTTTATTAAATCCAAATCACTACTTAAGTGTTGCTATAGATTATCTTTCAAGAAATAGAGAATTTGATGGTCTAGGAATTGGAAAAACTCTTGTAAGTAGTTCTATGATAGATAGAGTTGCAAATGATAATAATAAAGAACTTTTTGAAACGCCAGTTGGGTTTAAATGGTTTGTTAAACCTCTTATTGATGGTCAGGTTTTTTTTGGTGGGGAAGAGAGTGCTGGGGCTAGTTTTTTACGATTTGATAAAAAACCTTGGACTACAGACAAAGATGGGATTATCTTAAATCTACTCTCTGCTGAGATACTAGCAAACACAAAAAGTGATCCAGGGGTTTATTATGAAAATCTTATAAAAAAACACGGAAAACCTATCTATGCTAGAATTGATGCACCTGCTAATAGTGAGCAAAAAAATATACTTAAAAATCTTGTAAGTGAAGATATCAAAGCTAATACACTTGCAGGGGAAAAGATAACTTCTATTTTAACAACTGCTTCAAATGGTGCTAAAATTGGGGGACTTAAAATCAATACTCAAAATGGTTGGTGTGCATTAAGACCATCTGGAACTGAAGATGTTTATAAAATATATGCAGAGAGTTTTATAGATAAAGAGCACTTAAAAAGTATCCAAAATGATGCACAAAAAATTGTTACAAGCCTCTTTTAGTTATAATTACATATATTACATGAAAAGGCAAATATAAATGATAGAAGTTTATAATGCAATAACAAATATTGCAAATCAAATTGAAAAAAATGTTTTTATAGATTACAACAATTTTACTAGTGAAACAAAAACAGAACAACAGATACATGAAGATGTATATAAATACTGTTCAGATGTTATAGAAACGGAATTTGAATACTTAAAAAATGTAAAAAGTATCATAGGAAAAGATAAAAAGCAATTTTGTAGTATTAATGAAAATGGAAAATATATTGTGAGTTTTGTAGCTATTGATAATATTGAACTTCTTGATTTAAACTTTTCACTTGGAACTATTTTTGGTATCTATGAAAATGAGTTTGAAGCAGATAATCTAAAAGCTGCTATTTATATCACCTATGGTCCAACATTCCAACTTGTATTTGCTTCAAAAGATGAAGGGGTAAAATACTTCTCTAATGAACATGGGGAATTTATCCAACAAGATCCATTGGTACTTAATAGTTGTGGAAAGATCAACTCAACAGCAGGAAAAGCAAGTGAATTTAGTAGTGAACATAAAGCACTCTTAGATAGCTTTTTCAATGAAGGGTATAGATTAAGAGTGAGTAACTCTCTTTGTCTAGATACTCATCAAATTTTATTTAAAAAAGGTGGAATTTATTCAAGTCCAGCAACACCATCAAATATAGATGGAACTTTAGAAGTTATCTTTGAAGCATTTCCTATCTCATTTATAATCGAACTTGCAAACGGTAAAGCTATAGATGGAAAAAATAGAATCTTAGATATAAAATCTCCCTCTTTACATCAAAAAACACCGATTTACTTTGGTTCAAAAGATGAGATAGCAAGAGTTAAATCTACTTTTTAAAGTAAGTAAATTATAATTATGTAATTAAGGAGCCACTTATGACCTCAATTGATAGTATAGTAAATGATTTTAATATTGGTTTTTTTACGACAATTAATAGTAATAAAGAACCCATTAATCTTAGTATTCCAAAAAACTCTGAATTTGCTAATTTTGAAGGTGCCCTTCAAGTAGTAAGTTCTGAACCTTATGTACCATCTCTTTCAAATTATGTACAACTAGATGGATATACCTTTGATGAAAATAATAATAAAATACCTACTAAAATTACTCTTGAAGGTATTTTTGCTCAAGATTCATTTTTAGATAAGGATGGAAATTGGGATGAAGAGGCAGAAGCTGCAGCTTATAGAGAAAGAGAGTTGGAGTATAAAAAAGAAGTAATAAATGATTGGCTAGAAAACATAGACTATGACTTACAAAGTAAAGCTGAATTAATGAAAGCATTATTGGCTAAAGCGGAATAAAGAAGAGTTTAAAATCTTGAGGTCACAAAATGTGACCTCGATTTTCTCGTTCCACCTCTCCTGAGACTGTGAAATAACCAACAGTCTCAATCCAAAAATCTGGGGACAGGATACCAATTAATTGCAAAATGTAATATTTTCAACTAAGTAAATTTTATTATAGTATCATTT
>JAIOSF010000003.1 GCA_021107755.1 Arcobacteraceae bacterium | reverse complement strand
CTATTTGTAATAGGTTTCTTTTCATTTTCTTTCCTTTTGTTATTAATTTTACTTTTTAAAAAAGTATAAACATTTTAACAAAAAGGCGTCACATATGGCGTCACATTTGTATTGGTTTAATTATTCTTCTGATAGAATTCATTAAATTAATATAAGTTGGAGAGTATTTATGAATAATATTGGTATCGTTATTGGGGCAGTGATAATCTCAATTACAATCTTTTTTACGTTTAGTAAAGAGAGTAGTGAACAAGTACAAGTAGATAAAAAAGGTGAATATAAATTATTAGAAGAGAAAGTAGCGGTATTACAAAATAAAATTTTAACACTCAATGAAAACAGTGAAAAGATTGATGGTTTAAAAGGTGAGATTAAAAGTTTAGAATATAAGCTTTCTCTAAAAAAGATAAAAGATAATCCCAATAAAAATGTGATAAAAGATACTCCTATGATATATGATTATTTAAAATATACAAAGGCAAAACCAATAGATAAAGGTATTAGACTCACAGAAAATGGAACACCGTATGTGATATATGGTTATAATGAAGAAACAGTTGATAATGTACAAAAAGAAGCATCTGAAAATATTCCACCACCTTCACCTTCTTTAGCATCTATTAGTGTTGAAGATGAAAAGATATATTATCAAGTGAAAGAATCACAATCTCAAAAAATATCAGTTCTGACAGTTTCTCCATCAACAAAAAAAGAGGTGTTGACAAATCAAAGTGATTCAGTTGATGTTATTGAAGGTTCACCTCCTGTACCACCTTCATTGTTTGAGGGGAGTAGTATCCCTCAAACAAATTGATGTTACATCAATAACTTATCAAAAATACTTTTCTTCTATAATACTCCTTATTAATCATCAAAATTTTATTAAATTTCAAAATTTCCAAAAGATGTGACGCGATATGTGACGCCAATTTGGTAAAATCTCTTATAAGTATTTTCTAAATTTAAAGGGATTAATATATGAAAAAAGCATTTTCACTTATGGAGCTTATGGTTGTGATAGTTATCTTGGGACTTTTGGCAGCATTTGTTTTACCAAGTCTTACAAATAAAGGGGAGGATGCTAAAAAAAGTTTAGTCTGTATACAGATGAAAAGTATCTCTCAAGCTCTAAAGATGTACAAAATAGATAAAAGTCAATATCCTTCTACTGAAAATGGACTAAAAGCATTGTTAGAACAAAACTATTTTGAAAACAAAAAACTTCCAAAAGACTCTTGGGGAAATGATTTTATTTATATATTAGAAGATGATAGTTTTGAACTAGTTTCCTTTGGTGCAGATAAAAAAGAATCAACTCAAGATGATATATATTTTAGTAAATGTAACTAAATATGAAAAAAGCTTTTTCACTTTTTGAGTTGATATTAGTTGTAGTAATTATAGGGATTAGCTATACCTTTATCAATATAAACTTCTCAAAACTTTCAAAAAAAGATGAAGCTACAGTGAATCTAAAAAATATTAAAGAGTATTTAAGCACCATAGAGTACAACGATACACTATCTTTAAAATGTATAGATGAAGCAAAAAGATGTCTCATCTTTGTAGATGGAGAACTTTTAGAAGAGAGTAATTTAGATATTTTTAAAAGTATACCAACAGTATATAGCTATGATGAAGCTATGAATATAAAAGATTTTGAGTATATAGATATGGATGGATATAGAAACTTTAAAGTTGATTTTGAACTCACTCTAGATAAAGAGTTAAGACATGAAGACCTTATAGTAGAAGTTGATGAAAAAGTGTATTATTTTAATCCACTATTTCTAAAAGCCACAGAGTTTACATATCTCAATGAAGTGATAGGTGCTATTACTAAAAAGATAGATGAAGTGAAATATGCTTTTTAGATACAAAGGTTTGGATAGTTCTGGAGAAAAGATTAACTCCAAAATTGAAGCAGATGATTTAAACCATGCCAAACTCAAACTTCGTTCACAAAATATTTTATATGAAGATATTAAAGAAGATTATCTTTATTTTTTAGATAATTTTTTTTCTAAAAATAAAAGTTCTATATCTTTAAGTACCCTTTCAAATATAAGTAGAGAACTCAGTATATATTTAAAATCAGGAATATCTTTGGTTGGAGCTGTAAAACTTCTAAATATCACATATAAAGAGAATAAAAAACTCAATGCTTTTTTTGAATCAATTAGCAGCTATCTCAATGAAGGTAAAAGTTTTCATAGTGCTTTGGAGATTCAAAATATTTATAAAATACCAGAGTTTTATATACAATCTATCAAAGTAAGTGAAAGTGGAGGATTGTTAGAAAATATACTAGAGGAGCTTTCGTCATTTTTAAAAGACCAAGATAGAATAGTCAAACAAGCTAAAAACAGTTTGATATATCCTTTGTTTATCTTAATAGTTGCTATTGGTAGTATCATCTTTATGCTGAGTTTTGTAGTACCAAAAATTACAGCTATCTTTGTACAACTAGATCAAGAGTTACCTTTGATAACAAAAATAGTTGTAGGTGCTGGGGATATTTTCTTTGAGTATTATTGGGTTATAGTATTATTTATAGTATTTATCATAGGAAGTTTTCTCTATCTTTATAAATACAATTATTCTTTTAGGTATTTTATCGATAAAAGTTTACTTCATATCCCTTATATAAAAAGTATTTTAGAATATTCAGATCTTAGTCGATTTGCCTATATGAACTCAATACTTATCTCTTCAGGAGTTCCCGTAGCAAAATCTTTTAATCTTAGTAGTGAGATACTTAAAAATACAGTTTTAAAATCAATATTTAAAACAGCTTCAAATAAAGTAGTTGAGGGTGAAAAACTCTCAAAGATATTGAAAGAAAATAAACTTTTTAATCTTGATAAAGCTTTTATGCAAGCATTGGCTGTAGGGGAAGATACGAGTCAAATAGGGAAAATGCTTGAAAACCTAGCAAAGCTTTACAACCAATCAAACAAAGATAAAATAACAGTATTTTTATCGTTACTTGAACCTTTTATGATGTTAGTTGTGGGTGGAATCATCGGATTTATAGTGATTGCTATGTTGTTACCAATTTTTTCCATAAGTGTGAGTAGATGATGCGAAAAAAAGGGATTGTACTTCTTATGACTTTATTTTTTATAGTGGCAATCACTCTTCTTATATTTGAAAACTTGAAATATTCTGAAGATATGATTGCCTATAGTAGTAAAGAGGATGAACTGACACAATTACAACTTACAAGTCAAAATATAAAAGAACAAGTAATAGATATGATTTACAAAAAAAGAGATAATTTAGAAAGTATCTTACCAATAGAAGATTTTACATTGAGTATTGGAGATAAAATTGATATAGATATAAAAAAGGTAGATAAATATAGTGATAAAATCAATATCTATAAACAAAACCTTAGTGATGAGTTATCTTGGTTTGTAAAAGATAGAAATATCACAACAAATAAACAACTAAAATTTGTGTTGAAGCAATATCTAGAAAAATATGAGGATAGTTTAGTGGAAGATGAAAAAGAGAATTTTTCCTATTTTGATACAAATTCGACGAAGTTTATATTTTGTTCATATGAGATAGGTATGCCAAATTCTAAAAGTAGTGGAGAGTTTATTTTTAATACAAAAACTAAGGAGGTAGTGGATTTTGAGTTTGTTTCAAAAAGATAATATAAAAAGCATTTTTTTACACAAAGATTCAAACTTTACTTTAGATGAGTATGTGAATATTATACTCTCTTCGGAGTTATATTGGGTGAGAGAATTTTCTATCCCTGTTACAAATGAGAAAGAGGCTTTCAAATTTGTTGGTTCTTTTTTTGAAGATATATTAGATGATAAAGAGTATAAATATTTTGTAGAAAAAATAGATGATAAAAAGTTTTTATGTTTTGCATATAGCGAATCAGATATTAAAGAGGCGATAAAAAAAGCAAATATCAATATCTCACAAGTGGTAAATGTATATTTTGGACAGTTTGAATTAAAAGATTTTAAGAGTTTTGAAATAGACAATAAAACTTTTAGTTTTCAAAATAGTATCTTGGTAAAGTTACCTAAAAATATTGAAATAACAACACAAGAGATGCCTAGTATTGAAGATTTGAAACCATCAAATAAAAAAGTAAAACTTGATTTATATCCAAAGTGGCTTAGTGGTAAAACTCTGTATAGCATCTGTGTGTTATTATTTTTGGTTTCAATGGTTAATTTTGCACAGATTTATTCATATAATCATGATATATCAAAACTTGATGAGAATAAAAGTCTATTGAAAAAGAGATATCAGTTACCCTCTTCAAATATTCAACTTAAAGCTATAGTAAAAAAAGAGTTGAAAAGTTATCAAGAAAAAAACTCTTTGAAAGAGGCTTTGAGTTATTTACTTAGCTATAAAAAAGAGGATAATTCAGTTGAGTTTGTATCTGTTGAATATAGTATGAAACAAATCAATATAAAATTAACAACTAAAAATAAAAAACAAGTAGATAAAATCAATAAATATATCACTAAAAAATATAAAGTCACTATGCAAAAAGAAAATTTAGATTATACATTTAAGGTTGTGTTATGATAAATATACGGATAAATCCATTTTATATTTTATTGTTATTTATTACATTAAGTGGTGTTTCTTTTTTTAAATTAAATTTTATTCAACAATCATATGAAGATGAACTAACTACTTTCAATGAATTTCAACATAACAGTGAGGCATATAAAAATCTAAAAAACAAAATAGCCTCTATAACAGATGTAAATAGGATACTAATAAGATTTAAAAAAGAGAATATTGAACAAAAAGAGACAAAAAGTACAATTCTTTTAACAATGAAAAACAATAATATAAAAAAGTTGAATCAGTTTTTAAACAAAATTTTAAATAGTAATTTTAAGATAAAAAAACTCATGATACAAAAAGATATTATTGAAGTGGAGATAATAAAATGGTAATAAAAAAGATAATGAAATCATTTTTTTATTCAATGATATTTATAGGTTTTTTTCTACTTTTTTTCCCAATGAAGAATTTGTATTTTTTATTAGAAAAAAAGTTAGAGACACAACATATTGTTTTAGATGGTGAACAATATTCGCAAAAGTTATACACATTTAATATAGAAAAAAGTAACTTGTATTATAACAATGCACTTTATGTAGAGATAAAAAATATAGATTTTATATATTTAGTATTTTATAATCAATTAGATTTTAAAAATCTTGAGTTAAAAAAAGATTTTTTTCAACTTCCTCCTATGCAAATAGATTTTATAAAATTGAATTACAATATCTTAAGTGTTACAACTATAGGTATATCAGCTAAAGGTGAATTTGGGATACTTGAAGGCAATATCAATCTTTTTTCACAAGAGATAAATTTGTTTTTGAAACCATCAAGTTTGATAAAAAATAAAGCTGGCAGAGTTTTGCAAAATATGAAAGAGAAAGAGGGGATTTATAGTTATGTTTATAAATATTAAATCTTTTTTAATACTATTTTGGCTCATTGTTGTAGCATATTTATCCACTTCTATGATAGCTCTTGTATTGCCTAAAAAAGGAATTGATTTTCAAAATAAAAATGCTTTTATCAATACTAGTCATAAAAATGTAGATTTAGAAAATATCTTTTTAGATACAAATAGTAATAACAATTCGCAAAGTCAAAAAAATATTAAACTTTTAAATAGTGTTACATTATTAGCAATATATGACTTGGGTAAAGATGGTGGTTATATTGTAATGAAAGAAAAAGTCTCTTCAAAAACACTTATTTTAGAAAAAAATGAATTTTATGAAGGGTATAAACTTATTCAAGTTTTGAAAAAATATGCTTTATTTGAAAAGTTTCAAAAAAGATATAAGTTGCCTTTAGAGATAGAAAAAATATGAAATTAGTAAAAGGAAAAATTATGAATACCAAAATAATAAGGGGAGTTTCAATATGAGATTAAATAAAATCTTTTTTGTGATAGTTTTAATTTTTAGTATATCTTATGGAGCAAAAGAACCTGTTAATATAAATTTTCAAAGTTTAGATATTAAAGATTTGGTAAAAGTGACTTCAAAGATAATCAAAAAAAATATTTTGTTTACAGAAAATATAAATGGGAAAGTGGATTTTATATCCAATAAACAACTTTATAAAGAAGATATTGTAAATGTATTACTTTATGTACTAGAGTCAAAAGGTTATACAATAGTAGATAACCATGATATATTGAGAGTTGTAAAAATAAATGATGCAGTACAATATAATTTACCTATATATAGTACAAAAAATGGTAATGGTAGCTCTTTAGCTATGGTTACTGAAGTTTTTGTGGTGGAACATACAAATGTAGACTACATATCATCTAAAATTCGACATCTTATAAGTAAATCTGCTAAGTTAGTAAGTGATAAAAACTCAAACTCTATAATACTTACTGATTTTAAAGATAATATTGATACAGTAAAAAAGATAATTACTTTAATATCAAAAGATACTAAAAAATATACACAAAATATAATACTAAAAAATATTCAAGCAACAACCTTATCTATAGAATTAAAAGCAATTTCAAAAGCTATATTTGATGAAACTATTGAGAAAGAGAAAGTTGATATATTAGTTAATAAAGATACTAACTCTTTAATGCTAGTAGGTAAAAAAAGTAATGTAGAGTTTTTAAATGATTATATAGAAAGTATAGATAAAGATGGTAGTTTGATTGAAAAAGTTGTAGAAGTAATTGCACTAAAAAATATAGAAGCAAAAAATTTAGCTACAACCTTAAATGCTATTATTAATAATAAGAAATATAAAAATACTGATGATAAAACATTTATATCTACAGATGAGGAATTGAACTCAGTAATCTTAATAGGTACAAAAAATGAGGTCAACTATTTTCAAGAACTTATAGACAAACTTGATAAACAAAGACAACAAGTTTTTGTACAAGCAAGAATTATAGAAGTAAGTGATACAAAAACAAACAATTTAGGTATTCAATATGGATTACGAGGTTTTAAATCTGGAGGATCTGGGTTAGCAACTTTTTCATCTGCTTTAAATGGAGATGCATCCCTAAGTTCTGTTATGGATTTTAGTTCTATAGGATCTTATGGTTTTGATTTAGGTATGATGAAAAATGGCTTACTTCTTGGGGCAACGGTAAATTTATTGAAACAAAATCAAGCTTTGGATGTGGTAAGTGAGCCTTCACTTTTATGTATCAATAATAAAGAAAGTTCTATATATGTTGGTGAGACAAAGTCTATCAAAACCAACTCTTCAACAACTGATGGTGGAACAACTAATGCTTCTTATAGTAGAGAAGATATCGGACTTACACTAAAAGTTAAGCCAAGAATATCAAATAGTAATAAAGTAACTTTAGAGATAACTACTATTCTAGAAGATGCAAGTCAAACACAAACTAATGATCAACCAGATACATCTAAAAAAGAGGTAAAAACCACTGCTATAGTAAATGATGGAGAGAGTGTAATAATAGGTGGACTTATCAAGAATAAAACAGAAACTACAGAAAATAAAGTACCTCTTTTAGGAGATATACCTCTTTTCGGACAACTATTTAAAAATAATTATGAATACAATGACAAAATAAATCTTGTAGTAATAATCACACCTTATATTGTCCCTAAAAGTGAAGATTTGACTTATATAAGAAATAAGCTATTAGATTTAAAATCTTTAGAGGAAAAATATACACAAAAAATATTTGATGAGCTAGAAAAAAGAAAAAATGAGGAAAAAAATGACAGTTAATGAATTGCATAATTTAGACCTAGAACCTTCAGATACTCCATATAGTATAAAGGCTTTACGAAACTATGTACTTTTTTCTACTATTGAATCTAAAGAGGTGGCTTGCCTCTTACAGGAGCATATATGTGTTTCCTTGGATTATCTCTCGAAACTTGATATTGAATATGATGTAGTATTTCTAAATACTATATCATATGAAAAACTATATAATAAAGTTTTAGAAAAAAAAGCTGATAAAGAGATGAGTGAGATTCAAAATGAACACTCAGAACAAACTTTTGAGGAAGATGACCTATCTATAGTAGATTTTTTAAAAAACTCCAGTGATATACTTACTAGTGAAGAATCTGCACCTATTATTAAGTTTGTTAATTCTATTTTTTATCAAGCTTTGAAAAAAAATTCTAGTGATATACATATTGAGATGCATGAATATAAAGCTGAAATAAGATATAGAATTGATGGGGTACTATCTAAACATATAGAACTTGATTCAAAAATAATGTCACTAGTAATAAGTCGTATAAAAGTTATCTCAAATCTTGATATTAGTGAAAAAAGGGTGCCACAAGATGGAAGAACACAAATAAAGCTTTCTGGTAAAACTTTGGATATTAGAGTTTCTATTTTACCAACTTTTTATGGTGAAAGAGTGGTTATGAGGATATTGATGCAAAGTGAAAGTATTGCTGCTTTAGATGAACTTGGCTTTGATGATAGTATTATAGATAAATTTTCTAAACTATTAAAAAATTCACATGGTATGATACTAGTAACTGGACCTACAGGAAGTGGGAAGTCAACAACATTGCATTCGGTATTAAAACAACTGGAAACAAAAGAGAAAAATATAATCACAATTGAAGATCCAGTAGAGTATAAATCTGATAAAATTAATCAAATACAAGTAAACCAAAAAGTTGGGTTAACTTTTGCAAATGGATTAAGAAGTATACTAAGGCAAGATCCAGATATTATTATGGTGGGAGAGATAAGAGATACTGAAACTGCAAAAATAGCAATACAATCTGCTTTAACAGGACATTTGGTATTTTCTACATTACACACAAATTCAGCAGTTTCTACAGTAACTAGACTTATAGATATGGGAGTAGAGAAGTTTTTGATATCATCTTCTTTATTGGGAGTTTTAGCTCAAAGACTAATAAGAGTATTGTGTGATGAATGTAAAGAGGAAGATACACTAGCTGAATCATATTTAAAAGAATATGGAATTAATACTGATGTAGTTATATATAAAAGTTGTGGATGTGAAAAGTGTAACTATACAGGTTATAGAGGAAGAAAAGCTTTGGGAGAGTTTTTTGAATTTGATAAGGATGTAAAAGAATCATTGAGAGATGAAGTTGATGATGAAATACTTTTAAGAATAGCTACAAAAAAAGGGATGATACCTATTAATGAACAATTAAAAGAGATGTTAATTTATGGTAAAACATCTTTGGACGAGGTTATAAGAGTTGGACTTAAGTAAACAACAAAATATGAAAAAATCTATGACATTAATCGAAGTGCTTATATCTTTGGTACTTATTACTATTGTAATAACAGCAGCCCTTAGTGTACAAAGTAAAAGTATATCTTTTTTTGATAAGATGAAAAGTTCATCTAAAAATAGCAGTCTTATCTCTATGGCAGTTTATAAAAATGAGCAAACCACTTATCTATCAGAGCTTGCAAATTTTAAAGATGATGATATAGATAGAGAGTTTAAGAAATATAAATTAAAAATAGATGAAGATATTATTAAAAAAGATACACAAAATTTAGAAAATGTAGTTATAGAGATAACTACAAATCAGAAAGTAATCACTTTAAATAGTGATATTATTAAAAAATATTATTCATTTAAATTAGATATTCAATGAACAGAAAAAAGAGAGCTTTCACCCTTGTAGAAATGTTAATAAGTATAGTTTTGTTTGCTGTTATCGTGACATTTGTTTATAACTCTTTGGATGAAACAAAACAAACAAATCAATTTATTAAACATAAATTAACTACTATTAATGAATATAGTAGATATAAAAGTATCATTATGGAAGATATCATTGAATCATCAAAAATAGAAATTAGATATGATAGTAATGGTAATAGTATATTGTATCTAACAACAACAAACAGTTATCATAATTTATTTTTCAAGAATGTAGTATATTTTATAACAGGCAATAATAATTTAGTAAGAATAGAGTCTGATAAAAGTTTTAAAAATAATCTCATAAATGATATGAAATACATAAAAGATTATTATATAGATGAGATACTACATAATGTTGAAAAATTTAAGATAGCTAAAGTAATGAATGAAAATGGTTTTTATTCTATTGTATTAAAACAAGAAGAACAAAGTTTAAAAGTGATGAATATAAAAGCTTTTAGAAATTAATTATTTATTATGCTTCTAAAATATTTAATCTAAATCCTAGCCAAGGTTCATTGACAATTAAGTCAGCATTTAATTTAGCCCGTAATCTATAAACCAAAGTTCTAATAGTACTATCACTAATAAAACTATTATTCCAAAGTTCATATTCTATCTCTTTAAACGAAACGATATTTCCATTTGCTGAGATTAATAGTTTTAAAAATTCTGTTTCTTTCATTCCTAGTTTTACATGTAAGTCTTTGTAATACAAATTTTCATTTGATGTATCATAATAATAATCAAAACCTATTTGTTTATATGTTTCATTATAACTATAATCCAATTTATTATTTTTATAAACACCCAATAAAATTGTTGATTTTAATTCTTTTCTGTTAAAAGGTTTAAGTAAATAACCTACAGGTTTAGTTCTAATAGCTCTTAAAATAGTTGCATCATCGTCATAGCTTGTAAGGTAGATAACAGGTATATATTTTATTTGATGAATTTGTGTAGTTAATTCTATCCCATCAATTTTACTATTAAGATGTATATCCATTAGTATAATATCGGGTTCATTATTTTTAATACTATGTAATACATTTTCTGGAGAGTGCAGAACATCTGAAACTTTAAAATTTAATTTCAGTATTGCACTTCGAATATCTTGAGCAACTATAGGATTATCTTCTACAATTAATATTTTATTTGTCATTATTTAAAACCCATTAGTGTAATTAATAACTATTATAAAAGTTTTTATATAAAAAAGAAGTAAAATCCTACATTCAAGTCATAAGTTTATATATATATCATTCAATAATAGGACTTTTTGTACTGTTTTTTTACAAATGTATCATTCAATTTAATAAAATAATTAATCAAAATTTTTACAAATACTAATCAAAATCAAAGTTACATATCTTATTTTAAATTGTAAAACAAAATAATTAATTGTTAGAATTTTAAAATTTCTCAAAAATGTGACACTAGATGTGACAATGTTTCGATAATATTATTATTTAGAATACTTAACTAACTATTTTAATTAAGAAAAATATAATAATAAGGAATTGACATTGGGTTTTAAAAGTGTTAGAAATATGAATAAAAAAATGAAATATATATTTATTTTTTTTATTATCTCTTATGTTACAGTAAATGCAAATACACAAATAGATAAGGCGGTAAATAGTCAAATATTATTTGAAAAACAAAAAGAACAATATCAAAAGATAGAGGAAAATAGCAATAAAAAGATACTTTTTTATGATACAAAAAAACCAAAAGTTATTGATAAAACAGGGGAAGAATGTATTAAAATAAAAGAAATCAAAGAAGATACTATTACATTACTCTCCCTAGAAGAAAAAAATAAAATTTTTCAAGTTTATGAAGGAACTTGTCGAACACTCACTGAACTTAATAATTTAACAAAAGAATTAACAACTTTATATATTGATAAAGGATATGTTACTTCGCAGGTATATTTTGAGCCTCAAAATATGGATAAAGGTATTCTAAAAATTATTGCAATGGAGGGAAAAATTAATGAGATCACTCCAAACGAATTTTATATAAATAATGCTTTTTTAGGACAAAAGGGTAAATATTTAAATTTAAGAGAGTTAGAAACAGCAATAGAATCTATCAACCGATTACCCTCTAATAAAGCTACAATGAAATTAATACCAGCAAATCAAGTTGGACAAACAGATATACAAATAGAAAATAAAACTTCAAATAGAATAAATGGAATAGTTAGTATCGATAACTATGGAAGTGAAAAAACAGGAAAAATTCAAGGGAATATGAGTCTAAATCTTGATAATCCTTTGGGGATAAATGACCAGCTTTCTGTTTATCTTAATAGTACTCAAAAACATACAAAAAAAGAAAATTCAAAAGGTCATAGTTTTGTTTACTCTTTCCCTATAGGAAATAGGTTATTAAATACACTAAGTTATAAAAAAACAAGCTATAAGCAGTTTATTAAAGTGGGTATAACAGATTATGAAACAAAGGGTAATACAGATACTGCAACACTTAATATGAAATATAAAATTTTTCATAATCAACAGAATCGTTTGAATATTGGCGCAACTGTCTCACGATATGATACTAAAAATTATATTGTAGGTTCTTTGATAGAAACTTCTAGTTATAGTTTATCAAACAAATCTTTGAACTTTGACTATATTTATCAAACACCAGGCTTTTATACTTGGTTTGATGTTTCGTATATCAAAGGGACAAATTGGTTTGGTACACATAATCCAACAGATCTTGATGAAAAGTTTTCATTATATACCATTGACCTTAGTGTAATGAAGCAGTTTTTAGGTCTACAGTATTCTTTAAATGGTCACTATCAACATAGTAGGGTTCCTCTATTTGGAAATAATCAGATTAGTATCGGTGGAGCATATAGTGTAAGGGGTTATAATAAAGAAGGACTAAGTGGTAATAATGGTTATTATATAAGAAATGAATTAGAAAAAAAACTATCAAATAAACTGTTTGATACTTTTGAGCAAAAATATTTTATAGCCTATGATTACGGTTATATAAAAGAAGAAGAGGATGTTCTTGGAGGAATATTAGCTAGTTATTCATTAGGTGCTAACTATATTAAAGATAAATTCTCTATGCAAGTTTATTATGCGGTACCGATTCGTAAAAATGATGTATCTCAAACAAATAAGTTTTTTGGAATAACTATGGGATATCGGTTTTAAAATATGAAAAAGTTTATTTATATCCTCTTTAGTGTTGTTTTGTTGAGTTCCTTTTTTTATTTTTCTCAAAATCGTATGGCATTAGAGATTTTAAAAACTGAAGATCAAAATTTGAAAACAGAATTTGAATTTTCAGATGATCATCAATTAACGAATATTATTATGAATAATCAGACAATAACTTTTAAACTAGATGAAAATAATAGAAGAAAATCAAAAATAATAAATGGGAAAGTGGTTGAAAAATATCTTTGGCAGGGGGATGAAAAATTATATATTGTAACAGATAGTCAGAACAATGTTTTAAGAGAGTACCTTTATAAAACAAAATATGACACACTCCCTTATGGTATGAAAGTAAACAATAAAATATATCATTTTATTTTTAACAAAATGAGAACTCTTCGAGTAGTACTTAGTGATAAAAAGATTGTAAAAACTCTAGCTTATGATAAAAATGGTTTCATAGTTCAAGATAGTAATCCCTCTTTAAAAGTTGACTTCTCTTATGCTGGTGGGCTTATAGAAACAAATAGCAAATTACTTTTTTTTGTAGAGGGTGTCTATGACACAAAAAATGGTTTCTGGGTAACAAGAATAAAAAATGATGATGTTATAGATAATCTTAAGCTACTCTCAAAACTTCCTAAAAATGAAGTATATCTTTGCTCTGATACACTTGACACTTATTATCATAGCTATCTTTGTACAAACGGCAGTTGCGGTGGTTTTTATGCTATTGACTATATGAATTATTTTAATGGAAGAGGTACCATGTCTGATAACTCAAAATATTTTCATCCAAAAAGGTGTGAACTCATTCATCTAGAAAATTCTATATATGACCAAAATAAATTTAGCACATGTGTAGAGAATAAAATTCAATCAAAGAGGATAAAAATGTTTGATGCCCTTAGTCATAATTGTCATCATGAAGTGGAAGAGATTATAAATAGTTGTAAAAAAATATCAAAAAGAGAGGAAATTTAATGTTTTTAAAAAAAGTATGTTCAGTAGTTACAAGTATAGCTTTACTTTTTAGTCAGGTTGCAAATGCCGCAGGAATTGAAGTAGATACAAGTGCTTCAAGTAACAATAGACCTAGCCTAGAAAATGCACAAAATGGTGTACCTATTGTTAATATAGTTGCACCAAATTCTGGGGGATTGTCTCATAATAAATTTAATACTTATAATGTAGAGAAGCAAGGTCTTATTTTAAATAATGCACAAGCTGTTGCAAACACACAGTTAGCTGGGTATATTTCGCGTAATACGAATTTAGATGGTGGTAGTGCAAAGCTTATTTTAAATGAAGTTACAGGAACTAGTAGAAGTTTGCTTCAAGGATATACTGAAGTTGCAGGGGCTGCTGCTGATGTAATAGTAGCTAATCCTAATGGAATCTCTGTAAATGGTGGTGGATTTATTAATACTCCAAAAGTAACTTTAACTACTGGGAATCCATTTTTTAATGGAAATAATCTTGGTGGTTTTAATGTAACCAGTGGAGATATACTCATAGAAGGTGATGGCTTTAATGTAGGGAATATTGATAAAGTCAATCTTTATACAAAAGCATTACAGCTTAACTCTAAAATATATGCACAAGAATTAAATGTAGTAACAGGGGATAATAGTATTGCCTTAGATGGTACTGTAAGTTCATTGGGAGGTAGTGGAAGTGGTGTTTCAATAGACTCATCACTTTTAGGGGGAATTTATGCAAATATTATAACCCTCCAAAGTAACGATACAGGGGTTGGGGTTAATCTTCCACCTGAAGTTTTAGCTCAAAAAGACCTTACAATTGATGTAAATGGTAATATCGTATTTACTAAAGCAATAGCAAATGAAACATTAAAAGTAACCGCAAAAGATATTGAAAACCCAGGGATAATTGCGGCACAAAATCTTGAAATAGATGCTGAAAACATCACAAATAAAGGGGCATTGTACTCTACAAATGATATGACTATTAAAGCAAAAAATCTTACAAATGAAGAGATGATACGAAGTAATGATGAGATTAATTTATTTATTGAAGATACTTTAACCAATACAAAAGATGGTATGATTTATGCTGATGGAGATATTACATTAGCAGCGAATGAGGTAAAAGAAAAAATAAATACCATCACAAACAAAGGCGTTATCCAGTCACATAAAAATATTAATATAACCGCAAAAACATTAAACAATACTGCAACTGCTCCTGTGTATACTCCAAAAAGCTCATCAAGTACCAAAACAGTCCCACTAGGAGGTTCAAATAACTTTAATATTGTAACCACTACAGTTAGTACAGAAGTTTTAACAGTGCCAACAGATCCTGCTCTTATATTAGCTGAAGGAGATATAAATATAGATGTGGAAACTTTAAATAACTATTATTCTCTTATCTCCTCTGATAACGATATAGTTCTTAATGCTACGACTGCAAACAATGTAGGAAAAGTAGCAGTGACTACCACAAGAACAGTAACGCAACAATATCGTAATGAAAGATATTGTGCTTCAAGGGTTTGTGGGTCTTGTGTCAATCATAAAGAAAGAGCAGGGTATAGAGGGAGTTTCACTTCTGTAAGTACTTCTAAAGTTCCTGCTGTTAATTATGGTATTCAAGCAAAACGAACTATTACAGGAAATGTTGTAACATTAAATAATGTCAATAATCCAGACAATATCGTAAATGAACAAAAGATAATTCAAACACAAGATGCAATGCAACAAGTTGAATCTAATACTATCAGTTTACAAAATGGTGTAAATGGTCTTGGAGATAATAATGAACAAATAAATCTTACATTAAACCAAGTGGATGATATGGAAACATTGATTAGTGGTGTACAAACAGAAGATGACTTCATAACTTTTAAAGAGGATATTACAAGTATTCAAAATGCACTAGAGGAGTCTATAACAAAAGATCAAGAAAATATAACAACACTAGAATCAATGATAACTTATAGTAAGTCACTTGATGCAACTCCTACGATGAATGAAAAGATAACAGAACTTGAAAGTTCCTTGGTGAGTTTAAATGACAATCTTACCCAAAGCCAAACCAACTTAAGTACTCTTCAAGATATTGATACGGCACTTAATGCTCTAGAAGATATAGAGTTGCAAAAACAAGCTTTACTTGATATAGATAGTACCATAAAAGAAACTATAAATAGTAATGGTACCCTTATAGAAACACTGCAAAATGATATTTTAGATACTATGACAGGAGAATTTCAAACCCTTTATAATACTCTTAATAGTGAACTTCAAGTAGCACTAGATAAACAAGAAAGTGTAAAAGAAACTGTGATTAGTAATCAAGAGGGGGTTTATCAAACAACAAATAGTCCAACTCTTCAAACAGCTAAAGAGCTAGAAGCTACGGTAACAGATAGTAATGGCGTTGTTTCAAATCTTACACTTCCAAAAAGTGAATTTGGACTATTTGTTTTAAATACAGATGAAGAGCATAATTATTTAATAGAATCAAATCCTTTGTATACAAATTATCAAACTTTTATCAGTAGTGATTATATGATGGGAAAACTTGGATATGATTCTTCAAAAGCTATCCAAAGACTAGGTGATGCAATGTATGAGACAACACTTATACGAAATAGTATCATAAAACTAAGCGGTCAAAGATACCTCCAAGGCTACGATACAGACCTAGCACAATATAAAGGATTGATGGATAATGCAGTTGAAGTAAAAGATGACTTAAATCTTGCCTTTGGTGTGACATTAACTAAAGAACAAATCAATAGACTTAACAAAGATATAGTCTGGATGGAAGAAAGAATTGTAGAGGGACAAAAAGTACTAGTACCTATAGTATATTTAGCCTCTTTAGATACAGATAACTTAAAAGATGGAACACAAATAATAGCAGGGGAAGATATAGCACTATTTACAAGTGGAACTTTACAAAACCAAGGAAAAATAGAAGCGAGAAATAATCTTGTACTTCTATCAAATGATATTCAAAATCATGGTGGGACAATAGAAGCCAAAAATGATGCAACACTAAATAGTAATACAGATATTCAAAATATAAGTGGAGATATAAAAGCAGGAAATGACTTAGAACTTAATGCAAATAATAATATCAATATAAAAAGCTCTACAAATCAAAAAACATTTAATTATGCACAAGGGTATCAAACCACCACATTTAAAGGGAAAGATGCAACACTAAAGGCAGGTGGAAATTTAAAAGTAAATGCAGGGGATTCTGTAACTGTACAAGGCTCACAACTACAAGTACAAGAAGATGCAACTATCATAGCAAAGAATGGAGATGTAAATATAGATGCCACACAACAAAAAGAGAAGTTTGACTTTGATGTATATGGTGGATACTACAAAGGAGATTCTCTTAAAAACAATGGTTCAACAGTTGAAGCAAAAAATCTTACAGTTTTAACAAATGGAAATCTAAATATAAATGGCAGTACAGTAAAAGCACAAGAAGATGCAAATATCTATGCAAACAATGTTAATATAACCTCCACTACAGATACAAGCTCGTCTGAATACAAAAGTGAATCAAAAGGTTTCTTCTCAAGCTCAACCACAAAACAAGAGAAACAAACCTCTCAAAATATAGCTTCACTCCTACAATCAAATAATGTAAATATAGAGACAGGGAATCTAACACTTATAGCTTCAAAAATAAAAGCAAATGAAGCACAAATAACAGCAGAGATAATAAACCTAATCTCTTCTAAAGATAGTGAATATGAAAGTAACTTCTCAGATTCAAGTGGGATTCTTACAAGAACTATAGAAACAAAAGGTTATATAAAAGAGATACTCAAAGAAGCAAAAATAGAAGTAAGTGATAAACTAATAGTAAATAATAAAGATATAACAAACCAACTCACAACTGATAATATCATAAAAACACTCTCTTCTCAAAGTAACCTTTCACTAGAACAAATAAATCTAGTAAAAGCAACACTCAATAATAAAGAGTGGAATGATAAAACAACAACTCTTTCAGGAGTAGGAGCTTTAATCGTAGCTATAGTTGTAGCAGTATGTACAGCAGGGGCAGGTCTTGCAGTAGTAGGTGCAGCAGGAACAGCCGCAGCAGGAACAACAGCCGCAGCTGTACAAGCAGCAGTAGTGCAATCAGTAGTTACAAGTGTTACAACACAATTAGCAACTTCAGTTATCACAGGTAACTCTTTTAAACTAGATGAAAAATCTTTAGTAAAAGGTGCTGTTAGTGCTGGGGTTATGAGTTATGCAAGTTCAGTAATAGATAGTTCCCTTAATCTAGAGAATGTAAAAGTAGCAGATATGGACTACTCTCAACAATTTCAACAAGGGGTATCAAATACTGTTGTAAAAAGTGCCGTTGATTCTGCTGTGTATGGAACTGATTTTAAAGATAGTCTAAAAACAGGACTTGTGACAAATGTATCAAATTTAGGATTTAGAGCTGTGGGGGATACCTCTATGCAACAATATCTAGGGAAAGATAATACACTCTTTAAAGATGGAGCTTTAGGCAAAGTAGCACTTCATAGTATAGTAGGAGCAGGAACAGCTGAACTTTTAGGAGAAGATGCCAAAGCGGGAGCAGTATCAGCAGGGGTAAATGAATTAGCTTCACCACTATTAGATGGACTAGATAATGAAAATCAAATAGCATTCTCAGGATTAATAGGAGGATTAAGTGCAGGAGCCGTAGGAGGTGAAAGTCAAATAAGTACAGGACAAACTATAGCTCAAAGTGGAACTAAATATAATAGACAGTTGCATCAAGATGAGATTAAGTTTATTGAAGAAAATGCTCAAAAGTTTGCAGATGAAAAAGGTATCTCTTTACAAGATGCAAAATCTAGACTCGCTCAACAAGGACTTAGAGGAACAGATAAAGCTTGGTCTTTAATATTAGGAGAAGATACAGATACCCAAGCACAAGATTTTATAACAAAAAATTCAAATGGCTTGTTTAGCGTTAAAAATGAATATGAGTTTAAAGATGGAACAACAAATGGTCAAAGTGAGATATCAAACCTAAATCAAAATGATTATAATCAATTAAAAACATTTTATCAAAATAATGTATATGTATCAACATCAACAAATCAAGAAGGTGCAAGATTCTTAGGTGAAGCATATAAGCAAGATATAGGAAAAGAATTAGATAGTGTAAACCTTGATACTGTAAACCAAGCAATAAGAGATATAGTACCAAATACAATAGAAGGTATACAAAATACACCAGAAACTATAAATAGTGCAGGAAATTATCTAGAAAATGTATTTCCAACTACAACACAAAATAGAATGGATGAACTCTACAATCAAGGGAGTGTAGGTTCTCAAACTCAGGCAAATCTTGCTACAATGGATGCTATTGGAACTGCTTCTATGGTAACTGGTGTTGGGGCTGTTGGTAAGAGTGTAGTTGGTGGTGTTACTGAAGGGGTTGTTAAATCTGTTGATAATTCTTTGAATATTGATATGAAATCTATATCTATAAATGGAAACCAAGTTGAACTTACAAATGTTGGTTCTAAAGGAAACTGGGATAAATTAGTTAATAAAGATTTAAAACCAGATACGGCTTATCAATTAGATAATGGTCATACATATATAACCAATGCACAAGGTAAAGTTAATTATGTTGAAGCTGATTTAAATAAAATCGCAATGGACAGAAACAACTACCAACAAAATGTAGTTGGAAAAAGTGGAGAAGCTAATGACCAAGGTGGACACCTTATAGCTTCATCTTTAGGTGGAGCAGGAGATAGGATAAATCTTTTACCAATGGATAAGGTATTAAACAATGGAACATATAAAAAAATGGAGAGTGATTTGGCAAAAGCATTAGACCAAGGTAAAGATGTAAGTGTAAAAATAGATGTTGGGTATCCTGACGGTGGAGTGAGACCTAATAGTTTTATTGTGACAACAACTATTAATGGTATTGAAGAAACAATTCCTTTTAGACAGTAAATAAGAGATAATAACATGAAAGAAGAAGTGAAAAATTCATTTGATGTTTTATCTTTAAAGTTAATTCAAGACATCAAAACTGATTGGAATAAAGTTATTTATAAAGCAACTATTTACAATGATAATTGTAAATTTGAAACTAAATTTGGCAATGACACTGAAATAAAATATTTCAAATTAGGATTTGATAACACATTTGAAATTAATGATATTACAATTCTTCTCCGAGACCAAATCCTAAAAGAAACAGGAAGAAGGATATGGGGATTAACCTTTACTCTCTATCCTGATGGAAAATATGAGATAGAGTATGACTATAATATTCCTGAAGGATTTAATGAAAAAGCTGAATACATAGGTGAACAGGACTTTGGAGAAGTTACTGAGTTCTTTGATAATATAAGAAACATAGGAACTGATGAGTTTGAATTAAAATAACAATTAATTACAAATTGTAATAGAGTTGTAAAAACTAGTGAATTAACAGAAGATAAGAAATGTATCTACTGTAAAAAATTAAAAAATAAAGGAAATTAACAATGAGATATATTTTATTTATAGTAATCACAATTTTTATTTCAGGTTGTGCAACAATACCGAAATATATAGAGCCAACAAATGGAGAATATGCGATATTATCTATTCCACATAATAAAACAAAATATAATTTTGGTTTTAGTGGAGAAGTTTACAATATAGCTATTTTAAATGAAAATGATTGTGTAGATTCATGGCAAAAAGTAGAAGAAAAAGCAGAAGATAAAGAAAATGAAATTATTAAAATACCAGCTGATAAAAAAATTGCTATTAGTGCTTTGTTATATATTGGTAATTCTACTTGTACACTTAGTGGCTTTTTTGAAGCAGAAAAAAATCAACACTATAATTTTTCAACCAAAATACTAAAAAGAACTTGCTATATGTATCTAAATAAGATTGAGAATAATAAAAAGATAGATATAAAAATAAAATCTCTAAAGTCGGCTAAAATGTGTTCTGCAAAACTCAATGTACAAAATAAAGAAAAAAAGCTATCTCTTGTAAACGAAAATCATGCTGAATTATTTTTTAATGGAGCTAAATATATTTTAGATAGTTATATTGTAATGTTTGAAAACCCTTATTATATTACTATTGAACGAGAAGATAAAGAAAAAATAGATTATCAAGAAGCGATAGATATATCAATGGATTATATTAAGCCAAGAGGTTGTACTTCTCCATTAAAACGACTCCCTAATTTAGATAAACACAATGAAAAGAAAACAAAATGGACAATAGGAATATCTTGTTAGGAAATTTAGAATAGAACTTTGAAATAGCAAATAAATAAATTTTAAAATTTATCAAAAATGTGACACTAGATGTGACAATGTTTCGATAGTATATACAAATGATAAAAGGTAATTTTATCAGTATATTTAATAAAAGGGAAAAAATGAAAAAATCGCTAATGTTAACTAGTTTACTTGCACTATCTACATCTGTAATGGCAATGGATGTTGAATATTTTATTGGAGCTGGAGCTGAAAGAGGAGATATAGATATAACAACTTCTGTACCGTCTATAAGTACTGAATACAAAGATACAGCTTTAAAATTGAAAGCAGGTGTTATTTTAGATAAAACTCATAGAGTATCTTTATCTTATGTGGGGTATAGCGATAATGGAGGAGATTTAGATTTAACAGAATTAAATTATGATTATATTATCCCATTAAAAGATAAATGGAGTGTATTAGCAGGAGCACACTTAGGAAAAGCTGATTATAAAGAAGCTGGATTTGATATGGATGGATTAGTTTATGGTGTTCAAACAGGAGTTTTATATGATATAACTTCAAATGTTCAAGCTGAATTAGGTTTGGCATATAGTCAATATAATGTTGATAAAACTATAAGTAATATAAAAGTTGAGTTTGATGATTCTACATCATTATATTTAGGGTTGAACTATAAGTTTTAATCTATAATAAGTCAAGATTGTATTTTTTAATTTATTAGGGTATAAAAAATGATAAGCTATCTTTTATTATATAAATTAAATTAATACAGTAATTTGTTACCATAGTAACTCTATGGTAACATAAATGATAAAGTAGTAGGTAATTTAACATCTATTATTTTAAAATACTCCAATAATATCTTCTCATTGACACCTACAAAATAGATAACTAAATTTTAAAACTTCTTAAAAATGTGACACTAGATGTGACAATGTTATAGTATCCTTATATATTAGTAAATATTTCATATGATGAATATTGTATTTTTAATAAAAGTTAAAATTTATAAATAGATATATGTTAGGAGTTATAATGGATAGATCAAAATTAAATCTTTTTATAATATTTATCGTTTTTGCGATTATATTATCAATAATAGATATAGGAGTTCAAAAAATATTTTTTGGAGACAATACTCAAAAAATAGCATTACATAACGCTGTATATAAAAGTCAAGAGAGAGAAGAACTTATACAAAAATTTTTATTTCAATCGGAACAAACATTACACTCTCTTAGACAACTAGATAGTTTTAAAAAATATCTTCAAAATGGGGAAGGGGAGAAGTCGTTAGAAAATATATTTTTATCATATGCTATGTCTCAAACTTCGTTCATGCAATTAAGATTTATCGATAAAAATGGTTTTGAAAAGATAAGAATTGATAGAAATAAAGAAAAATTACAACCATATATTATCTCTAAAAATCAATTTCAGAATAAATCAAATAGATATTATTTTGCTGATTCAAAAATAAAACCTCTAGAAAAAGTTTGGTTTTCTGCACTTGACCTTAATAGTGAAAAAGGGGAAGTTGAAGTCCCTTATCGTCCAACAATCAGGGCTATGCTTCCGATTAATAAAGATGGTGAATTTGGTGGTATTTTAATTATAAATTATTTAATGAATGATTTTTTTAAGGAATTAACAAATACACCTTTGTATGATATGATACTTTGTAATAGTAAAGGGTTTACATTATATCATTATGACAATGCTAAAAGTTGGGGGTATTACTCTAATCCTCAATATTCAATTGCTTCTGATTTCCCAGAAATGTATCCAAAAATTCTTAGTAGTGAGTCATTACAAACAAAAAAATTCGTAGCAAAAAAACTAGATGTACCTATTTATGGTGGATTACATCTTATTCTTCAACTAAAAAAATCATATCTAGTACGACAAAATAAAGATGCTAATTTTCAATTTCTTATTGTGACTTTTTTTACTTTTTTAAGTTCTTTTATTGTGACACTTATTATTATAGAGTTATTTAGTAAAAACTTACTCAATATTGAAAAACTAAAAAAACTTAATACAGAACTTAAATGCTCGCAAGAAAAAGCACAAGAGAGTGCACGGGAGATAGAGGAAACATATCAAGAGTTAGAAGCTAGTTATCATAGTATTTCTGAAATTTCAGAAAAACTTAAATATGAAAAATATAAATATAAGTCAATGCTTGACTTTGCATCTGATGGTATTTTTATTATGAATATGGATGGGAAACTTCTGGAGTATAGTAAAATGGCTTTAAATCTTCTTGGATATGATGAAGATGAGATGAAAGAACTTTACATATATGATTGGAATGTCGAGTATTCAAAAGAAGAGTTAAAAGAGATTATGAAAAATATCTCAAATACACCAATTATTACAGAAACAACCCATAAACGAAAAAATGGCTCACTCTATGATGCATCAATTACCAGTATAAAAATTGAGATTGCAGGGGTGGAGTATATATATTCTTCTGTTAGGGATATAACGAAACAAAAAGAGGAATCAAAAAATATATTAGAACAAAAAATTGAGTTTGAAACAATTTTCAATACTTCAAAAGATGGTATAGCCATATTAGATATAGAATCAAATTTTATAAATTTCAATCAAGCGTATTTGGAAATGACAGGATTTGCAAGAGAAGAGTTACTTACAAAATCTTGTATTGAACTTACATCACATGAAGATAGACAAAAATGTATAGATACCTTATCTTTGATTTTAAAAGTAGGATATATTGAAAACTATCAAAAAATTTGTATTGTAAAAGATGATAAAAGAATAGTAACCAATATGAGTATCTCTTTGTTACCAGATAAAAATAGAATTCTTGTGGTTACAAAAGATATAACAGCGTTAAAAATGCTAGAAGAGCAATCAAAACTAGCTTCAATGGGTGAGATGATAGGGAATATAGCACATCAATGGAGACAACCACTCTCTGTTATATCTACGGGTGCAACGGGTATGAAAATACAAAAAGAGTATGGTTTATTAGATGATGCAATCTTCTACGAAACATGTGATATTATTGATGAAAATGTACAATATCTCTCAAAAACTATTGATGATTTTAGAAACTTTATTAGAGGTGATGTTACATTTAAACTAGTTGCTATTAGTGAAGTATTAGAAGATACATTAAATCTTCTAAAAGCATCCCTTTCAAATCATTATATAAAATTAATTTTATCTACTGAAGAAGATTTACAAATTAATGCAAATAAAAATGAGTTACAGCAAGCATTAATTAATATAATAAATAATGCAAAAGATATGTTAGTTGAAAATGTTAAAGAGAGTGAGAGGTTAGTTTTTATCTCTACAAGGGTTTTAGATGATACAAGTCTAGAACTTAAAATTTGTGATAATGGAGGAGGTATTCCATTAAATATTATTGATAGAATTTTTGAACCATATTTTACCACAAAACATCAATCAAATGGAACAGGACTAGGACTCTCAATGAGTCATAAAATTATTACACAGCGGCATCATCAAACAGTAGTTGCTTATAATGATGAGTTTGAATATAATGATAAAAGTTATAAAGGTGCCTGTTTTAAAATTATTTTTAAAGTGAAAAATCAATAATTCTATATAATATGGGTCTATTTTTGTATAAACTTATGAAATATTAATTTAGAGAGGAATATAATAAACTTTCGATGTTGTAGATAGAATAAAGTAGAATTTTAAGGATGTTATTTTATGAATAAAAAAGTTTTAGTAGTTGATGATAGCTCAACGATGAGAAAAATAATAAAAAATGTGTTGATTGAACTTGGCATTTATGATGAGTTTATAACAGAAGCTGTGGATGGTGTTGATGCTTTAGGTAAAGTAAAGTCAAATAATTTTGATCTTATATTAACAGATTGGAATATGCCTAAAATGAATGGCTTAACTCTTGTACAAAACTTAAGACAACTTCCAAAAAGTGAACATACTCCTATTGTAATGATAACAACAGAGGGTTGTAGAGAAGAGGTTGTATCAGCATTAAAAAGTGGTGTAAATAACTATATAGTTAAACCTTTTAATGCAGAGGTTTTAAGAAATAAATTAGAACCTATGTTAAATAAAATATAAAACTAGTAGTTTATTATTGCTCTTTTTTTTGACAAATAACATTTTCTAAAAAGAGTGCTTCCTCTTTTTTTGCGTCATTACATTGCTCAAAAGTTAGAGTTGTATCTTTAAATTTAGTTTGCCATAGTATAGCGCCTTTGAGATTACTTGATGAGATATCATTATGATAAAACTTTGCATCTCCAAGTTCACTATTACTAAAATCAGTTGTATCTATAGAAGCGTCTGTAAAATCTGCTTTCCATGAAATACTATAACTCAAATCACTATTTTTTAAAGTACTATTTTGTAAGTTTGCACCTTTGAAGTTTGCTTTTTTTGCTTTTACATTAGTGAGGTTACTAAATCTAAGATTTGCTTTCCAAAAGATTGTATTTTGAAGATTTGCACCTTGAAAGTTACATCCCTCAAGCTCTGTCATAAAAAGATTACTGTTTTCTAAGTTAGCATTTTGAAAATCAGACTCTTGAATATCAAATCCACTTAAGTCAATACCACTTAGATTTGCATTGCTAAAATCACATATTTTACACTCTTCATCTTTTAATAGTTTATCAATATCCATTTGATCATATCCGTAAAGAGTAAGGGTAGTAACTATACTAAAAAGAAATAATTTCATTTGTTTTCCTTAACTATATTTTGAATTTGTTGTAAAAAAGGTTTAGCCCTAGAAGAGCCAATAATTTTTCCAACTTGATTTCCCTCTTTATTTACAAAAAACATAGTTGGTATTCCAAAATAGTCAAATCCTTGAGGAAGATCATCTCTGTTAACATCTTTTTCTAAAATAACAAATTGTTTATCCATGAATTTTTTAACCTCAATATTTTTAAAAACTTTTTGTTTCATATATGCACATTGAGGACAAGTTTTTGCACTATAGAGCATTAAGACTAGTTTGTCATTATTTTGATTGTCTTTATAAATATTTTGAAATGATAAATCTTGAGTAATTTGGATAGCACAGATAGAAGATATTGTAAGTATGAAAAGAAAAAATATTTTAATCATTGTATAAACCCCTTTGATGTAGTAGTATTGAAAAAGTCAATGAGTTTATTAGTAACTCATTGAACCAGCGTTGATAAGTCCAATACTAATAGCGATAAAAGCTATAATAATTCCCACTGAAACCTTCTTATTTTCTATTGATTCTGTCAGATTGTATTTTTTTGAGAATCTTGTAATAAATAAAGTAAATAAAAGTTGAATGAAAAGAGCAATAACTCCCCAAATAAGAAAATCAAAATAAGAAACAGAATTGACTAATGCACTATAAATAGGCAAAGAAACTCCTACAATTGAACCACCAAAACCAATAGCTGCTGCTTTATTGTTGTGTTGAAATATTAACTCATAATCATCATAAGGTGTAATGAGTGCATAAAGATATAAAAAAACACCTACTAAAATAATTGCACTGAAAAAAAACAATATAAATGCCCCAACTGTACCGTACTCCATAAAAACTCCTTTTAAAATAAACTATTCTTTATATTTTTTCTCTAATTTTATTGTTAATAGTGCCAAAAGAAGCACCACTATTGTTATAATTCCAAAAGATATTATCTCATTTTGAAAAGTTTCCATATTATCTATTTTTTTGCATCAGTTCACAATACTCTTTTGCATGGTAAGTGATAATGATATCTGCACCAGCTCTTTTGAATCCTACTAAAGTTTCTACCATTACTCTTTCATAATCTATTAGTCCAGCAACTCCAGCATTTTTAAGCATTGCATACTCTCCACTTACATTATACACTGCTAATGGTAAGTTTGTGTTATTTCTAATATCTCTTACCACATCAAGGTATGCAAGTGCTGGTTTTACCATAAGTATATCAGCACCTTGTTTTTCATCTTCTAGAGATTCTTCTAGTGCTTCAAGTCTATTTGCTGGATCCATTTGGTACATCTTTCTATCTCCATGAGAAGGGGCAGATTCTGCTACATCTCTAAATGGTCCATAATATCCACTGGCAAATTTTGTACTATATGCCATAATAGGAAGATTTTCAAATCCATTTTCATCTAAGGCTTTTCGTAAAGTTTCAATAATACCATCCATCATACCACTTGGTGCAATCATATCTACACCTGCTTTTGCATGTACAAGTGCTTGTTTTGCAGAAAGTTCTAGTGTTGCATCATTATCTACTGTTGAATCTTCGTTTAGGATTCCACAATGTCCATGGTCTGTATATTCACAAAAACATAAATCTGTAATTACAAACATATCTGGATACTCTTTTTTGATAGCTTTGATAGTCCGACTTATGATACTGTTTTCACATAAACACTCACTACCAACACTATCTTTTACATCTGGTATCGCAAAAAGAATGATACTTTTAAGTCCAAGAGTTCTTATATATCCACACTCTTTTACTATCTCATCAATTGACATTTGAAATACACCTGGCATCGATGATACTTCATCTTTTATACCTTGCCCCTCTCTTACAAAAAGTGGGTAGATGAAATCATTGGAACTCAGTGTAGTTTCTTGTACTAAACTTCTTAAATTTTCATTAATTCTTAATCTTCTAAATCTTTTAAACATATTTGTAAACCTTTTTAGTTATAATCCCGATATCATAACGAAATAGGAATTAAATATATATGAACATAGAAGTTTCAAATGTAGCAAATTTACCAACTAAACATGGAGATTTTTTAATACAATCTTTTAAAGAAGGTATTAAAGAGCATCTTGTAATATTTACAAAAGATTTAGACACTCTTATTAAAAAGGTACCAACAGTTAGAATACATAGTGAGTGTTTAACGGGAGATGCAATAGGGAGTATTAAGTGTGATTGTCAAGCACAACTCAACTATGCACTTGATTTTATCTCTGCAAATGGTGGTATGGTTATTTATCTTCGTCAAGAGGGGAGAAATATAGGACTTTTAAATAAAGTAAATGCCTACTCTTTACAGGATAAAGGTTTTGATACAGTTGAAGCAAACCATCAGTTAGGGTTTGCAAGTGACCAAAGAACTTATGAAGTTGTAGATTTTATTTTTGATTATTATAAAATAGATAAAATTAAATTAATGACTAATAATCCAGCTAAACTTAATGGTATTAAAGTAGAGATTATAAATAGGGTTCCTGTACAAGTAGGCGAAACTTCACAAAACAAAGACTATTTAAAAATAAAAAAAGAGAAGATGGACCATCTTTTTTAATTAGGTAATATAAAGTGTTAAAAGATAAATGTAAAGAGATTGGATTAGAATTTGATGAATTGTTCTATGAACGATGCGAAAAATTTATAACACTTTTACAACAATGGGGTGCAGTGCATAGCCTTTCTGCTCAGTTAAAAAAAGAGGAAATAGAAGATAATATTTTAGATAGTATCTATCCTGTGAAGTTTTTAAATCCTTTTGAAACTTTAGCTGATATAGGTACTGGTGCTGGATATCCTGGGATGCTTTTATCTATCGCATATCCAGATAAAAAAATAAATTTAATAGAACCTAGAGCAAAAAGGGTTGCTTTTTTGAACTTTGTAAAAAGTGCTTTAAAGTTAGAAAATGTAGAGGTGATACCAAATAGAGTAGAATATCTTTCTCCTCAAAGTTTTGACCTTATTACAAGTAGAGCAGTTACTAATACTACATTACTTTTAAGTATTACTAACAATATTAGTACTGCAGATACAGAGTATCTTTTTTACAAAGGAAGTATTTGTAAAGAGGAGATAGAATCTGCTAAAATAGAAAATTATGAGATTATACAAAAAGGCAAACATAGAAACTATTTGTATATAAAAAGAAAAGGGTTATTTGATGATATTTAAAATTTTAGCTGTAATGGCAGTATTGTTTTTAGTGTATATTGTATTTTTTAAGAAAAATAGAGAAGAAAGTTTAAAAAATAAAAGAGATGATAAATATAAAGAGATTACTGATACGCTAGAGGAGTGTCCAAAGTGTGGTACTTTTGTTTCTAAAGATGAAGCGATACTTAGCAATGGAAAGTATTTTTGTAGTCGTGAGTGTTTAAAATGATTATAATTGGTGATTCAAATATTGAATATGAGAATATAGAAAAAATAGCTCAAGTTGAAGATATACAAAAATCATCTCCTGCTGCAACAGTACTTTTTGATTTTGATATAGAAATTTTAAAATATACAAATGCAAATAATATAAATAGCGCAGTTATAGCCCATAGCATAAAAGAGGTTATATATGCTAATAGCTTAGGGGCAAAATATATTATACCTAGAATCAATATTTTATTACAGGTACAAAAAATAGCTGATAATTATATGTTTGATAGTAAAATTTTAGCTGTTATAGAAGATAGTGAAGAGATAGAAAAAGTTGCACTTGATGAGATAGATGGGGTAATATATAAGGAGCTATTATGAAAGAGACATTAGACATAATAGTTTGGGTTGGATTTGCATATATTTTATTTATATTTTTAAGAGGTATGAATGACACACAAGTGCAAAAACATAAAGATAAACTTGAAAAAATAGAAAAAAATAAAGAGAAAAATAGTAAAGAGGAAGAAAAAATATGATTAAGCCATTATTAGTAGAAATTTTAGTTGAAGAGTTACCTGCAATACCATTTTTAAAAGAGTTACCAAATATAGAAAAAAAATGGACTGATATTTTAGAGACAAACAGTTTACTATGTGAGTTTAATTTTTATTATACACCAAGAAGATTAGTTTTTTGGCATAGAGAATTTGCTGTAGCTCAAGAAGACAAAGAGCAAGAACTATGGGGAGCACCAGTTGCAATTGCCTATAAAGATGGAAATCCAACAGGTGCAGCACATGGATTTGCTAAAAAATGTGGTGTTGCAGTTGAAGAGTTACAAACAGCTTCAAAAAATGGACAAGAGTTTTTATATTTTAAACAAACTGTAAAAGGTAAGCAATCAAGTGAACTTTTAAATGAGATGGTAAATGAATTTATATCAAAACTCAATTTTGGTAAATCGATGAGATGGGGTGATAGAACTGATAGTTTTATACGACCTATTAGAGGATTGAGTATTGTACTTGGGGAAGATTTAGTTGATGGTGAATTGTATGGTGTAAAATCAACTAAATCAAGTGCAGCACATAGGATGGTATCTTATGAGCCATTTAGTTTTGATTTTGCTGGAGATTATTTTTGTAAACTTGATAAACATGGAGTGATTCTTTATCCACAAGAGAGAAGAACTACTATTTTAACACAAATGGATACAATAGAAAAAGAGCACAATATTACTATTGAGAGAGATGAAGAGCTTCTAGATGAAGTTGTTGCAATTACTGAGTATCCAACTGCACTGATTGGTTCTTTTGATGAGGAGTTTTTAGAGCTTCCAGAAGAGGTAATCATAGGTTCTATGAAAGAGCATCAAAGATATTTTGCAGTATATAAAGATGGTAAAATCACAAATAAATTTATCGTAGTTTCTAACTCTTATACAAAAGATTTTTCACATATAGTTGCTGGAAATGAAAGAGTTTTAAGACCAAGATTAAGTGATGGTATGTTCTTTTGGAAAAATGATATTAAAAATGGATTGAACAATGAGGGACTTAAAAGGGTGAGTTTTGTGGATGGTTTAGGTTCTATTTTTGATAAATGTCAAAGAGAAGCTTTTATAGCACAATTGTTAGCTACTCAATTTGATATGGAAGAGGATAGAGCTTTATTAGAGGAAGCTATGATGATTAGTAAAGCTGACCTTATTACGGATATGGTATATGAGTTTACTGATTTACAAGGGATCATGGGATATTACTATGCTAAAAAAGAGGGGAGAGATGACCTTGTAGCACTTGCTTTAAAAGAACAATATCTTCCAGATGGAGAGACAAGCCAAACACCATCAAATACTTTTAGTTGTGTAGTTGCCTTAAGTAATAAGCTTGATAATCTTATGGGACTGTTTAGTGTTGGTATGATTCCAACAGGAAGTAGAGATCCATTTGCCTTAAGACGAGCAGCTTTAGGATTGTTTAGAATAGCTATTGAGCATAAGCTTCATGTTGATATAGAATCAATTATTGATAACTCAATGGAAAAATATCCTTCTTTAGATAAAGCACAACTCATGGAGTTTTTAAACGAAAGATTATATAAACTCTATAACAAAGTAAATCCAAGTGTCATAAAAGCTGTACTTAATAGTGATGGTCAAAAAGACCTTTTTAGTATAAGTTTAAAAATAGAAGCTTTAAATCCAATAGTAAATAGCAGTGAATTTAAAAGTATGAGTGATACCTTTAAAAGGGTTGCAAATATCGTAAAAGATTTAGATGCAACTTCAACCTTAGCCATTGATGAGTCATTGTTTGAAGATGAAGCTGAAAAGGTATTATTGAAAAAATACAATGAAGTAGTATCAAAAGTTTATACAACATTTGATGAGCAACTTGACGCACTTTTTGCTTTAAAACCACAACTTGATAATTTCTTTGATAATGTCTTTGTAAATCATGAAGATGAAAAGATAAAAACAAATAGAAAAAATCTTATAGGGGTAGTTTATAACTCATTTAAAGCTATTGCAGATATTAAAGAGATTACAATATAAAGAATTTCTATGAGTAACTATGACTACATTATAGTTGGTGCAGGAATTTGTGGCTGTAGTGTAGCTTATGAGTTATCTAATCATACAAAAAATATTCTTCTTATAGATAAAAATAGTGATGTAGCACTTGGAGCTTCTGGTGCTGCTGGGGCTTTTTTATCTCCACTCCTAGGGAAGCCAAATCCTTTTAAAGATTTGGTCACTACCTCTTTAAAATATAGTACGCAATTTTATCAAAAACAGTTCTCTTCATATATCACAACTTGTGGAACTACAAGAATACCTAAAAATGCAATTGAACAAGAAAAGTTTGAAAGCTATACAGATTATATGGATTTTGGATTTGAAAAAGATAATGACGGATACTTTTTTAAAATAGGTTCAGTTGTAGATAGTTATGGTATTTGTAAAAGTATGACAGAAAATATCCAAACCAACTTTAACTATGAAGTAAAGAGTTTAGAGTATAAAGATAATTTGTGGATTGTTAACAGAGAGTTTAAAACAAAAAATATTATTCTAACAACAGGATATGAGACAAAGTTATTAGATCAGTTTTATCTCAATATTCGAGCTGTGTGGGGAAGAAGAATAGATATTTTGACCTCTACACAAGTACCTTATAATTATCATAAAGAGTGTTCCGTATCAAAAAGTACAAAAAAAGATGATAAGTTTTTAGTATCTATTGGTGCAACACACCATAGAGAGAAAAAAGATGTTGAAGATATTGAACATAACCATCAAGAGTTACTCCAAAAAGCAAGTGGAATAATACAACTTGAAAATATAGAGATAGTTAAAGATTATTATGGAGCAAGAGCTAGCAGTGTGGATTATTTTCCAATAGTAGGGGAGTTGATTGATGGTGAAGCAACAATTGAAGAGTTTCCTTATCTAAAAAATGGTACAAATGTAGAATCAAAAAGATTTACTAGATTTCAAAACCTTTTTATACTTAATGGTGTAGGGGGGAGGGGCTTTGTACTTTCCCCTTATCTTGCAAAACAGTTAGTGAGTTATATGATTGATTCTGTACCAATTGATGAAAATATCACAGTAGATAGACTTTTTAAAAGAGAAGTTAGAAAAATAAAATAAAAGGATATATATGAAAATATGGTCAACAATAAAACTTGTTTTTATAAGTCTTGTAGCACTTGTTGCACTTACTTTTTTAACAGTAGATGCACCCAAAAAGATAGAAAAAGTTGCTATAAATCTTGAAAATTTACCAGATACAGTGGAGTTAATAGGTTTTGAAGAGCAAAAATTCAATACAAATAGTATAATAAAACCAGAATCTATAATATTTGTAGGAAATCATGAATCAATTATGTTAGCAAAAACACTTGATGAGATGTTGGATTTGGATGCAGGGGATTTTATTATTGTATCAAGTGTTTCAGATGAACCTTGGTTTATAAAAAGATGGCAAGCACACACTCAAAATACAAAACTTAAAGGGGATAAACAGTTAGCGTGGATTTATGATAGAGATGGAAGTATAAGAAATTTTTTGCAAGTACCAACATCTGATGCATTAAAATATTTTGTTTATAATGTAAAAAAAGATGGGATAATAGAAAATATCTATATTGGTAAAATAAAAGTTGGAGCAAGTAATGGTACTATGAGTGAAAAAGAGATAAAAGAAAACCTACAAGAGGTTGTCAAAAGAGTAAAAGAATTAGAATATTAAAAGAGTTTATTACTCTTCTAATAGTCTATCTTGCATAGTCTCAATAGCTTTTTCTAAGTGTTTAGTTTCTAAGCCAAAAGCTTTTGCTTTTGCTATACCAGCTTGGGCAAATTGATCTCCAAGTGGATTTGTTACATTACAGATTGTTTTTACTACATGAAGTACTTGTGCTTCTTTGAGATAGTTTTTAGGACAATTGTCAATATCATCAGAATACTTAATCATATCTACTAATGAATCACTTAAATTCCAGTGTTTAAAAATAGATGATGTAACTTGTGTTGAAGTTACAGCAAAAAACTCTTTTTCAATTTCAGAAATCTCAAGTGGACTTTGGTGAATTCTTTTATTAAATTCTTGACTTACTTTCTCTTCAATAGCAACACCTGAAAGTACAAATCTTCCTGTTTCTAATAAAAATATTGGTAATAGCAACTCTTCTTTTAAAGTATTATCCACTTTTTTCATCCACTCCTTTAAAAGGTTTGATGAAAGATTAGCAATAGACATAAACCTATCAGCATTGATACCATAAGCACCTAAATCAATATCAAGTGCGTTTTTAATTGCACTACCAAATGCAATAGATAAAGTAAAGTTTACCCCTAGTAAATGTATAGCTCTACTTGCATTTTCAACTTTGTTATTAAAACCAAACATTGCTGAGTTTGATACTTTAAGTAGTGTTGCTACGATTAAAGGATCTTGCTCTATAATTTTATCTAAAACCTCTAAATCTTTATTTGGAGATTTTTTAAACTCTTCGAGGTCGATTATGGTTTTTGGTAGTGGTGGTAATGAATCTATCTTTTTTGATAAAACTTCAGTCATATAAATATCCTAAATAATTTTTTGTATTGCCATTATACTACAATATAACTTATACTTTTTTAAGGTATTTCGTTAATATCATAATTTTAACACCATTTACTCTTCCCTCAATATGTTCTGCGTCATCATGAGGTAAAGAAATGTTGCGTACAGCAGTTCCTCTCTTAGCAGTAAAGCCTGTTCCTTTTACATCAAGATCTTTAATAATACTTACTGTGTCACCTGCACTTAAAGTAACACCATTACTATCTTTATGGATAACTTTATTCTCTTCTTCAAATAATCCTTCTTCTGCCCAAGCTTTAACATCATCTTCAAGATACATCATATCTAATAAATCTTGATTTTTTAAAGTTTTTAATACTCTATAAGCGACAACTTTTACAGCATCAACTTCACTCCACATACTATCATTTAAACAAAACCAATGTGTTTCATCTAGGTTACTCATATCTTGAAGTTGTTCGTTACATTTTCCACAAGTTAAGATAGCTTTGTCAACACTTCCATCACTTGGGTTTACTTCATAAACTTTTAAATCATCAGTTGAACCACATAGTTCACAAACTCCACCACTTCTTGTGTTTAATTTTTCTTCTAAACTCATATACTTAATTGCCTTTAATTATTTTTTGGTATTATAGCAAAAAGTCAATAAAAGGTTTGGATATGGAATATAGATATATAGGAAGAACAGGTTTAAGAGTTACACCAATATGTTTAGGAACTATGAGTTTTGGTTCTTGGAGTGATGAGAAAGAAGCTTTTAAAATTATGGATAAATCAGCTGATAGAGGTATTAATTTTTTTGATACAGCTGAAATATATCCAATTCCACCAGATGCTAAATATATGGGTCGTACTGAAGAGATTATTGGGAAATGGCTCAAAGGGAAACAAAGAGATAAATTAATTATTGCTTCAAAAGTAGCAGGGGCAGCAAATGGTTGGTTTGTACCACCCACAAGACATGGTTTGACTGCAATTGATAAGTTTCATATAAAAAAAGCTATTGAGGGAAGTTTAAAAAGACTAGGGACAGATTATATAGATTTATATCAAATGCATTGGCCAGATACAGTTGTCCCTATAGAAGAGTCATTGAAAGCTTTTGAAGAGTTAGTTAAAGAGGGAAAAGTAAGATATTTAGGAACTTCAAATGATAGTGCTTATGGTTTAACAAAAGCAAATGAAACATCAAAAAGACTAGGGATAAGTAGATTTGAATCTATTCAAAATAACTTCTCACTAAATAATCCTAGATTTTTAGATGAGTTAGCACAGGTGTGTAAAAAAGAACAAATTTCACTTTTACCATATTCCCCAATTGCAGGAGGAGTTCTTAGTGGAAAATATAATGGAAAATTTTATCCAGAGGTTGCTCGATATTCAGATTATTTAAAAAGTGATAATCCAAGAATTAAAGGGCAAGCAACAAGATTTGTAAATGAAAAATCACTTTTAACTACGGCAAAATATATTGAACTTGCAAAGGAATTAAACATATCACCTGTAACACTTGCTGTTGCTTATTCAAAACATTTTGATTTTGTTGCTTCTACAATTATTGGGGCTAGAACAGCAGAACAATTAGATGAGTCATTTGCTGCATTTGATCTAAAACTTAGTAGTGAAACTATGGAAAAAATAGAAAAGATACAATTAGAGATAATGTATCCTATGGGATAATTTTAAAGAATATATCCCATAACCCACCCAAGAGCAAAACCTATAAGGTGTGAATACCAAGCAATAGGCATCCCTAAAAGTAGGGGTGCAAAAGAGATTAGTAGTACCCAAACTATAATTCCTTTTCTTTGATAAGTGTCTTTAAGTGCGAACCATCCAAGAAGTACACTAATTGCTCCACTTGCTCCCACTAAGTTTGCCCAATCTCCTGTGATATACATATATGCTAAACTTCCAATAGAGGTTAAAATTCCACCTATAAAATAAAGCAAGAGATATTTAGGAATCCCAATAACTCTTTCAATAACATTTCCAAATTGGTATAATACAAACATATTCATCAAAATATGTGCAACACCACCGTGAACAAACATAGTTGATAAAAGTTGATAATACAACTCATTGGCAAAAAAGTAGATATTTAATCCAAGATATAAAATACCATTATGGATACTGTTTTGTACTGCAAACATTATGATGTTTATAAGTATGATGATATTTGTTACAGTGAACACTCTACTTTGCATCTTTTTCTTCTTTTTTTGATTGGTTGTTTAATTTATGTGAAAGAGCAATCTGTTTTGCTCTCATATCAAGATATTCTTGGTGTTGTTTTGCTTTGAGTTCTCTTTGCTCTTTTGCTTTTTGAGCTGGAGCTATATATACATTATAAAAAATTACAGAGATACAGATAGTTACAATAGTGACTATAGAATAAAGATTATTTAAAACTAAACTTGGGCTTCTCTCAACTCTATAGCCTTCTGTTTGTAGTTTGTTTATCTCTTTTATTCTATCAGATTCCATTTTATATTAAACCGTGCTCAAGTACCTCTTCAACTCTTTTGACAGCTATGATCTCCATATTTTCTTTTACTTCTTCAGGGATATCTTTGAGGTCTCTTTTGAAGTTTTTCTCTGGAATTAAAACTTTTTTCATTTTTGCTTTATATGCAGCGATAAGTTTCTCTTTAAGTCCCCCAATTGGAAGAACTTTTCCTGTAAGAGTTACTTCCCCTGTCATAGCTAAAGTTGAATCTACTTTTCTATTTGAAAGAATAGATGCAATTACTAAACACATTGCAATACCAGCACTCGGACCATCTTTTGGTGTAGCCCCTTCAGGGATATGCATATGGATATCTGTTGTTTTAAATGTCGCATTTTTTAGTTTTTTCTTATCAATTAAACCTTTTACAACACTGTGAGCAATTCTAGCACTCTCTTTCATAACATCACCCATATTTCCTGTAAGCGATAAGTTCCCTTTTCCTGCAAATTTTACAGTTTCTATTTTAAGAACATCTCCACCAACACTTGTCCACGCAAGTCCATTAACAATACCTACACTATTTGTTTTATCTGCTGGGTCTATTTCAAAGATAGGACTATCAAGATACTCTTCTATATTTTTTGTATTGATTGATACTTTTTTTAACTCTTTATCGTATACAAGTTCTTTTGCTGCTTTTCGATACAGTTTGCTAAATACTCTTCGTAGGTTTCTTACCCCAGCTTCTCTTGTGAACTTTTCAATGATAAGTTCAATAGTTGGATCACTTAAGTTCACTTCAGATTTTTTCATACCATGTTTTTTTAACTCTTGTGGTATAAGATAATTTGATGCTATATGAAACTTCTCATTTGGTGTATAACTGCTTATATTTATAAATTCCATTCTATCTCTAAGAGGTGCTGGAATTTTACCAGCATTGTTTGCTGTTGCTATAAAGATACATGAACTTAAATCTATCTCAAAGTTAAGATATAAGTCTCTAAAAGCATGGTTTTGTTCAGGGTCTAAAATCTCTAGCATAACTGCACTAGGATCTCCTCTATGGTTTGCTCCAATTTTATCTATCTCATCTAGAACTATCACTGGATTCATCTTTTTAGCTGTTGTAAACCCATGTACTATTCGTCCTGGCATTGCGCCCACATAAGTTCTTCTATGTCCTCGAAGCTCATTTACATCTTCCATCCCACCAAGAGCTATTCTCACAAGTGGTCTGTCAAGGGCACTTGCTATTGAGTTTGCTAGACTTGTTTTACCAACTCCAGGAGGTCCTACAAAACAAAGAACTGTACTATTGTCTTTATCTGTTTTTATCCCTCTTTGTTCAAGAAGTTGTTTCACTGCAAAATACTCTATGATTCTATCTTTTGGCTCTTTAAGTGCATAGTGATCAATATTAAGTTGGTCTTCCACATGTGCTACATCAAACTTCTCTTTTACTTTTTCTCCAAAAGGTATCTCTAAAACAGCTTCTATATATGACTGAAGTGTAGAAGCATCACCACTATCTGGGTGTATTCGACTGAGTTTATCTATTTGTTTTTTTGTCTCTTTATATCCAGCTTTTGGCATATGTGGTTTTAAAGCTTTGAGTTTTTTTCTAAACTCAAGTATCTCTTTATCTTTACTTGTATCACCACCTAGCTCTTTTTGGATAGTTCGTAACTGCTCTCTTAATACATAATCTTTTTGGTGTTTATCTAGGTTTGTATTTACTTTTTGATTAATTTCATTTTTAAGTTTAAAAGTTTCAATATCTTGTTTTATATGCTCTATAATACCCAAAAGCCGTGTACTAATATTTGTCTCTTTAAACAAAGTATACGCATCTTTATTAGTGATTTGTATTACAGAGGAAACTAAATCAGCAATTCTAACAGGGTCACTGCTTTCTTGAATTGTTTTGATTAAATCCGCAGGAAATTTTGGATTGAGTTTTGAAAGTCTGTTGATATTTGATTTTAAAATTTCAAGTATAGCATGAACCTCTTTTTCATCAAAAGGGAGATTTGGCAATACATCAACTATACCCATAAGTGGTGAACCACTTACAATCTCTTTTATCTCAACTTTTTCTAATCCTTGAAATAAAACTTTTACTCTCCCATCTGGTAGAGTAATTTTTCTCATAATATTTCCTACAACTGCAACATTATAAAATTCACTTGCTGTTTTCTCTTTACTTACAGCTACTGTTATAAGTTTGTTGTTATTTATAGCATATTCAACTGCGTTGATATTTTGCTCATCTTCTATAAAAATAGGTGCAATCATAAATGGATATAAAAACATTGATTGCTCTACAAGTATGGGTAACCTATCTGGGAAACTGTCGTAATCTGCTAATTTCATATAATCTTATTCCTTATTCAAATACAGCTCGATACCAAGGTACATTAACCTCTTTGATATCTTCTATATTTTTCCAATTTCGTGAAGCTTTGTTTTCGTAGAATTTTTTTGCCTCTACTTTATCAAGTCTACCATATAATCCAGCTATCTCTTTATCAAACATAGCTCGAGCCATAAGAAGTCTTGCTTGCATAGTTTGTACTAAATGTACATATTCTGAATGTGGATATTTTTCTAAAAATTCATTTGTTTTAATAATTGTTTCATCTAAAAGATTTTGTTCTCTAAATTGACTCTCAAATGCTAAAAAGTTCGATTTTATTTTTAAATATCTAATATAATCAGCATCTCTTTTCAAACTAAATCTTTTAAGATATTCATCAAGATAGTAGTTTGCCATAGCGTATTCCTCTTCATCCATATGTGCAGTTGCTATAATCATCATAGCACCTGGGATAAATGGTGAGTTCCTATGTTCTGATTCAAGTGATGTAAATGTATCATCAGCACCATCAAGGTTATAATCAGCAATTTGCTTTATCATTTTGTTATACCAATAAATTGCTGGTTTATTATATTCTTTCACTTCATTTTTAGGAGCACATCCTATAAAACTATACGAAGCTACTGCTATTAACAGTAATTTTAAAATTGTTTGTTTCATTATTATCCTTTTAAAAGTATGATTTTATCGAATATTTCCAAAATGAAAGTTAAAATTGAAAAAATAATGCAATAAGATTAATTTGATATAATATATTTATGACTTTAGAAGATAAAATAAAAAAGAAAAACATTAAATTAACAACTGCAAGAATCGCTCTTATTGAGATATTTAAAAATGCAAAACAACCTTTAAGTTATGAAGATATAAAACTTCATATATCTATGGATAAAGCAACTTTTTATAGAAATATTTCGCTCTTTGAAGAGGAGGGGATAATAAACTCTTTTGAATCAAATGACAAAAAAAGATATTTTGAACTCAAACTCAAACCTCATGCCCATTTTGTATGTATAGAGTGCAATAAGGTTGAGTGTTTAGAAGATTTAGATATCACTCTTGATGGATATCTTATAAATAATGTAATAGTTAACGGCAAGTGTAAAACCTGTTTTTAGTTAACTAAATTTCGTCATCAAGCTCCATATCATCAATCATAGCTTTGATACCTTCATAAAGCTCTTGACACTCCTCTTTGTCTAATTCTCTGTTTTCAATATCTTTTAAAATTTCATTGAAATCATCTCTCATCTCATGCATTTGTGCTAACTCTTTGTTAAGCTCTTCACTTGCATCTTTTTTCTCCGCTATTTGTTCAAATATATAATCAATACTATCTTCAATATCTGGTAATACAACAGTTTCTATAAGTTCTTTTAATTGTACATCACATTTTTTCATAATTTGCCTTTGTTTTTTACTCTTTGGATTGTATCAAAGATATTATAATATTATGGTATAATTATTACAATTTAGAGACAAAAAAGGATAGATTATAATTTCAATAGACCAAACATTGCAAGAGCAATTTTCAACATTTTGTAACAAAAACCACTTCAAAGATATGGAGCAAGCTATCGAATATTTTACCGTGTTTGGTGGACTTGATGAACAAATAGATACAACTATTCCTATAGAAAAATCAATTGAAGAGTTAATTTTAGATGAGTATAAATATTATAGAAACCAAGTAGCTGACCTTTGTACTTCAGATCCATTATTACAAGCTATTTTAAGTGGTGTTGCACTTGGTGATAGAAGAACAAACTCTGCATTTAGAAGAGCACAAGTTTCTTTTAAAAATGGTATGGAGTGTGTAGATGAATTAAGGGATATGGGTGTATTAAAAGTGGAGTCAACTATGCACCACCTCACAAACCAAGCAAATCAAGGGGATATATCTAAAAAACTTATCATCACTACACCATTTTTACGATTTTGGTTTGCGTTTGTATCTCCTATATTCAAAGGGATACGAGATGGGGATTACAAAGAGTTTTTCACAAACTTCAAAAATCAAAAAGAGGAATTCCAAAACTACATTTTCGAGCAACTTTGTCATGAGTATGTAAAGAAACAGTTTCAAGAAGATACTATCTATAGTGACGGTAGATATTGGGATGATGAGGGCGAGATAGAACTAGTAGCCAAAACAACATCAGGAAAAATTATAGCAGGTAGTTGTAAATATACAAATGCTAAGATGAAAAAATCAGTTCTAACAAATTTAAAAAAAGAGTGTGAAGATATCCAACTTCCAGTAGATATTTTTGTACTTTTTGCAAAGAGTGGATTTAGTAGTGAATTAAAGTCTTTAAAAAGCGAAGAGTTAAGACTTTTTACAGCAAAAAGTTTGAAAGCACTTATCTAGAAATATGGAAGATATTATAGGTGTAGTTGGTGTATCGTTTGTACTGATTACTTACTATCTTTTACAAGTTGAAAAGATTGATTCAAAAGGGTTTTGGTACTCATTTTTAAATCTTTTTGGTGCTGTTTTGATAATGTATTCTTTGATGTATAATTGGAACTTAGCTTCTATTATTATCGAAATATTTTGGATAGTTATAAGTGCATATGGTGTTTGGAAATATTTTAAGAAAACTGTTTAAGTGTTCTATATTTATAAATATTTTGCTAAAATAAATTTATATGAAACTTACAGGAGGATAGCATGCAAACTGTAACATTAGAAGTTCAAGATAATTATATACAGAGTTTTATGAACTATGTAAATGAGCATAGCGCTAGTATACAAATCACAAAAGATAAAAACTTAGAATTAGACCCATACTTTTATGAAAGACAAAAAGAACTTCATCAGATACGAGATGATATAAAAAGTGGGAAAAGTGAGTTAATATCATTTGAAGATTTTGAGAATAATGTAGATGCATTTGAAAAAGAGCTAGAAAAACAATATGCAAATTAAACTTGATATTAAATTTGAAAAACACTTCAATTTAATTTTTGAGTATATTGCAAAAGATAAATTATCTGCTTCAAAAAAGTTCAAAAAAGAGTTGTTTGAGCAAATAAAAAATATTTCAAACATTCCATACAAACATAGAAAATCAGTCTATTTTAATGATGAAAACATAAGAGATATGATATTTAAAAAATATACTATAAATTATGAGATTGATGTAAATCGTAATATGATAATCATTTTAAATATATTTAATCAGAATAAGCCTTTATAAAAATCAATAAAAATTTTAAAATTTATGACACTAGATGTGACATTGTTATATTTTAATGGCTATTCTTGTTGTTATTATCATTTAATTCATTTACTTTAATTCTGACAATAAAGCTGATTGACTATTGATTTTCATCGGTAGTCTACTATAAAATTTTCCACTACTCTTTCCTCAAATAAATAATCCTATACAACATAGGAACATAATACAAATTCAAAATAGTAGCCCAAAGTATTCCAGATTCTAAAGCCATAGGTTGCAATATCAAAGAAAGAAGATGAAATGCAATACTATACTATTGAAACAAGTTAGATGTTATAGTAATAATATTATAATATTAGGTATATTTAACTATAAGGTAAATAAAATATGAAAGAATATTTAGAAGAGACAAGTATTATAAACTATTCAAATGATAATATACAAAAACTGGCAAAAAATTTATCTCAGAATTGTAAATCAGATACAGATATTGCAAAAAAATGCTTTCTGTATGTAAGAGATAATATTAATCATACTGGAGATTCTAAAAGTGATATTTCAACAATTAAAGCAAGTGATGTTTTAAAATATAAAATGGGATGGTGCTATTCTAAGATACATCTTTTAGCTGCTTTACTAAGAGCAAACAATATTCCTACAGGATTTTGTTACCAAAGACTTAAGTGTTCTGAATATAAAAAAGATAAATATTGTTTACATGGATTAAATGCTATTTATTTAAAAGATTATGGTTGGTATAAAGTTGATGCACGAGGAAATAAAGAGGGAGTAGATGCACAGTTTAATCCACCCTTTGAAAAGTTGGCATTTGACATTGAAGAAGATGAATTTGACTTACCAGATATTTACTCTAAACCACTCAATGAAGTAATTAAAGCATTAGAGAAATATACAACTTATGATGAAATGGTAAATAATTTTCCTGATATCAATACAATTACTTAATTAATTGAAATCATCCCTCGACTAAGTTTTATATGACCTTTTTGCTCCAGTTTTTTTAAGTTTCTACTAATAGTTTCTCTTGTAACTCCTATTGTAGAAGCAATTTTATCATGGGTTATTTTAATACTATTTAGACCTTGTACATAAAGCCAGTTTAACAATTGTTGCTCAATATTAGAGAACTTTACTTCCGATAAAATATTTATCAGTGAACTCATTCTTTTGCCCACTATATCCATTTTAAATTCTCTAAATGAATCAGAGTTATGAATTAGCCATGTTATTGTATCTTTTGATACTATCCACCCCTCTATTGGAGTGATTGTTTGTGCAGTTGCTAATGTTGGAGATGATGATATTGTACTAAAAAGATTTACTACACATTGACTCCCTTTTTGTAGTTCATAAAGAGTCATCTCTTCACTCCCTATCTCTTTTGGTTGGATATATACTTTTACTGTTCCACTTTTTAAAAATAGTACATCTTCACATATATCACCTGTATAATAAAGTATTTGTTCAGATGGTAACATAACTTTTTTTGCACTATTTAAAACTTTCTCTTTTTCTGTTTTTGATAAGTTGTTAAAACAATGATAGTCTAGAAGTTCCATATTTTTCCTTTAATTATATCATATGGGATTTTACCCATATGATATTTAATTTACTAAAATGATAATGTTTGAGTCGAGGGTGCTAAAAGTGCTCTTGCTACATCATTTGGTGTTACTATTTTTACACCATATGCTACATCATTTTTTGTTATTTCACCAAACTTTGCACACATTCCACAAAGCATAACTGTACCACCTTTTTTTGTTAATCCAACTAACATATCTCTTATGGAAACACCAGTTGGTCCAAATAATTCTTGCTTTCCTTTTTTCAACACTAATTTTGATGCATTTGCACCAACAAGCACTGTAGTATTTACCCCTGCATTTTGAAATGCACTAGCAATTGCTACACCCATACCTGATTGTTTTAAATTGTCTGTAGTAATTGTTACAAAAAGATTTTTATATCCTTCTGAAGCTTGTGCTGATATTGTTAATAACAATAGGAAGACCCAACTACCTAAGATTTTTTTACTGATTTGCATATTTTACTCCTTTTGTTTTGAATGCATACGAATTATAAAAGAATTTAGGGTTTAGTTCTGTGATGTGAATCACAAAGCAAAATTTATTTTCCTAAACTTCTAATATAGGCAGCAATTGCTTTCATTTGATTTTTATTAAGTCTATGTTTAAAATCACTTGGCATAACTCCAATAACTCCTTGTTTCCCATTTTTTAAAACTGTTTCAACTAATTCATCACTATATGTTTTAATATTGGGAGCTATAAGAGGAATCCCTTCACCCGTATTATCATGACAAGATGCACATATTATCCAAGATTTTGGTGCAGGACCTTTAAAACCATTTACCATAAATGTAGCTACTTTCTCTGCTTCATCTTGATTTATCAATCCTGATGGCATACCTGAGGGATATAAAGATTTAAAATTATTTGCACCATTATTGATAACATCTATTATCGATTTTTTAGACATTCTATGTGTATGGTCTTGTGCTTTTTCTTTATTTCCTTTTCCATCATAACCATGGCAAGAGGAACAATAAACTAAATATAAGGATTTTCCAGTTTTCTCTAATTGATTTAACTTACTATTTTGTTTATTTGAATCAAGTCTAGTAGTGTATTTATTAAAATGTAGCAAGTCAAGAGCTACAAAAAGCTTAGATACCAACAATGTCATAATAAGTATGACTCCTATTATTATATACTTCATACTATTTTCTCCTCTATTATAAAATCTATATAGAAATATACTTGTATCTATAAATTATTTATGTGAGCCAAATCACATAAGAAAAAATCAATATTTACTATGATTTCTGTATAAAAATGAGGAGAAAAATATGAAATATTTTCTAATAATATTAATGGTAGTAAATCTATACGCCAATGAGGATGAGAAGTTATTGATTCAAGCTTATAGTTATGGATTAAAACCAGCACCGAATAATTTAATAACTTTAAAGAATATTGTGAAAATAACTTCTAAAGAAAAAATTACACTAGGTAAAAAACTTTTTTTTGATAAAAATTTATCATTAAATAAAGATATTAGCTGTGCATCTTGTCATGACTTCAAAAAAGGTGGAGCAGATGGGATACCTACAGCAATTGGTCATAAAAATCAAAAAAATCCATCTCATCTAAATTCACCAACTGTGTTAAATACAGCATTTTCAAAGCATCTATTTTGGAATGGTTCAAGCCATACATTAAAAGATCAAGCTCAAGGTCCTCTTCAAGCAACTTTTGAGATGTCTATTACTCCAAAACTTGCAGAGGAAAGGGTAAAACAAAATAGTGAATATAATCAAATGTTTTTAAATGCTTTTGAGAGTAATAAAATTACATTTGATAAAATCACTGAAGCAATAGGCGAGTATGAAAAAACTTTAGTGACAAGAAGTCGATATGATGAGTTTCTTGAAGGTGATTTAACTGCATTAAATAAAGAAGAAAAAGAAGGTTTAAAATTATTTATTACAAAAAGTTGTGTAGGCTGTCACAATGGTATTGCACTAGGTGGTCAAAAACTTAGAAAATTTCCACTTTCTTATCATCCTATCTGGAGTATGAGTGATATACAATCAATTAATGAATTAAAAAAGCTATATGAACAATTTTTAGAAACACTAAATGAAGATAGAAAATATTTTCAAATAAAATTTAATGATGATAAAAAAAGATATAATTATTTATTATCAGCTTTTGGGACAAAAAACTTAGAACTGCTAGAAAAAGGTTTTTTTAACTTATATAACAAAGATGAAGTATATAAAGTGATGACTACAAAAGGATGTATACATTGTCATGATAAAAAAACAAATAGGATTAATAGAAACTTATTATCAACTATTTCATTTCCATTTGAAAATAAAGGTGGCTTTTTAGGAGATGAAAAACATTTAAAACATTTTAGAGTACCACTTTTACGAAATGTAGTAAGCACTGCTCCATACTTTCATAATGGAAGTGTTGAAAAAATAGAAGATGCTATAAAAATGATGGGGACACATCAGGCGAGAAAAAATTTAACTGATGAGGAGATTGAAAAAATTGTAAAGTTTTTAAAAGCAGTTAATGGGCAACTTATAGATATATCAAATAAATAATAAGGTTAATAGTTCTAAATATGTAAAGTTATACAGACTAACTTTACATTATAAATTTGGTAAATACTCTTTACTCTTTCCTCAAATAAATAATCCTATACAACATAGGAACATAATACAAATTCAAAATCGTAGCCCAAAGTATCCCAAATCCTAAAGCTACAGCCATTGGTTGTAATATCAAAGATTGACCAGAAGCAAAAAACATCAAGGTACTAAGACCTAAAATAGTTGTAAGCGAAGTAAGAAGAATAGGGCGGAGTCTTAAAAGTGCGTATTGTTTCATCTCTTCTATATTTTTAGATTTTTGGATAAAATCCATCATAATAATCCCATCATTTACAATAACCCCAGCAAGTCCAACCATACCTATAAGTCCAGGCATTGTAAGATTCAATCCCATGATAAAATGTCCAACCAGAACACCTAAAACTGAAAGAGGGATGGTACTTAGGATGATGAGAGATTTTACTAAACTATCAAACATCCATACCAAAGAGATAAAGATAAGAATAAGTGCTATGATAAAAGCTTGTCCCATCTCCATCTGTACTTTTTGGTTCTCTTTTTGTTCCCCTTTGATATCTATAGTTACTTTATCTTTTAAACTATCTAAGATAGGATCTAGTTGTGTGTAGAGTTCAGTACTAGTTATTCCATCTAGCGAAGCTGTGATAGTTTGTATCGCTACTCCATCCTCTTTGAAGATTTGACTAAGGCTTGATTTTGTTTTGAAATCTACTATATCATTTAGAAGGACTTTTTTGTCACTATTTGGTATTATAATTTCAAAATTATCAAGAGATTTTTTGATATCTTTGTTGACACTTTGAAACACTATATCAACCACACCCGTATCATCATACATTTTAGAGAAACTCCCTTTGAAATAATAAGGTTTAAGTAAGTTCACAACATCAGTTTCACTAAACCCTAAAGATTGCCCATAAGGATTGATAGAAAATTTCAAATCTAGGTTTCCAAGAAGTATATCATCGGCGATATTTTTTACCCCTTTTATATTTTCTAGTTCTGTTTTGATAGTTTTTATAGCCTCACTTAACTCTTTGTCATTATCTCCACTGAGACTTATCTCTATATCGTATTTTACTATTCCTGCACCTGGGACATAAACATTTATATCCTCAAACTCTTTTTTTATATCACCACTGTTTATAAGTTTTGAGATATTGTTTGAGATAGTTTTTGCAGCTTCAACTCGGGTCATATCTGTATCATCATATTTTGGACTTAAATATGGATTGATATATTTATCAAATACATTTGAAGCAGCTCTTTCTTGAAGGTTTACAAAGATTTGAAAGTAGAATTCTTCATTTTGAGGGAGTTGTTTTCCATCTAGTTTCATCCCTATAACGGAACTGATACTATCTATTTCATTTCCTAACTCAAAGTTTTCAAGTATCTTTTTTTCTAGTTCATAAATCTTTTGCTCAGTCTCTTTGATATCATGTCCTACACCAACGGACCCATTAATATAAACTTGTGTTGTATCAAACTCTGGCATAAACTCAAACTTTAAAATTTTTGCAAAAAATATTGTTGCTATGATGATAAAAACTGTAAGAATTATAGGGGAAAGATATTTCCACTTTAACACAAAATCTAAGATAGTTTTATAAAGGCTTTTGTTCCACTCCCAGATAGTTTCTGATTTTTTTTCACTATGATTTACTTGAAGTATATGTTTTGCATGAAGTGGTAGAAAGAAAAATGCTTCCACTAATGAACTTAGAAGTAAGATAGTTATCATAATAGGAAGTATTCTCATAAATACCCCCGTTTCTCCACTCATAAGCAATATTGGTAAAAATGCAAATACAGTAGTAGCAGTTGCAGTTAAAACAGCAGGATACATCTCCACTGCACCATCTAGAGCTGCACTCATCTTATCTTTTCCCATCTCGAGATGTCTATAGATATTTTCCCCCACAACAATAGCTTCATCTACAAGCATACCAAGGGCAAGAAGTGCTCCTAGAAGTGAGAGCATATTAAGACTATATCCAAGTTGTTCAGCACCAATAAGTCCTATCATAAAACTTGTAGGAATACCAACAGCAACTACAAAAGCTATCCTTGCATTGATAAAGAAAAATAGGGCAATAGTAAGCAGTATAAGTCCAAAAAGTATATTTGACACCACAGTATTAAGTCTATTTTTTATCCATACTGAGGTGTCTGTATAGGTGTCAAATTTTATATCACTATAGTTTTTTTGTTCCTCTTTTAGTATCTGTTTTATTTGTTTAACTAGGGCGATACTATCTCCAGTTTCACTTTTATTGACACCTATTGAGATATTTTTTTGACCATTAAAATGTGAAATTGTATTTACATCAGCTAGTTTATATTCTACGGTTGCAATATCTTTGAGGTAAATAGAGGTATCACCAATTTTGATAATCATATTTAAAAGTTTTTGAATATCTTTTTCCCCATTTTGACTACTAAGATAGTAGTGTGTCCCTTTATCTTTTATAATCCCTGCAGGGAAAATAGAACTAGTAGCTGCAATGGCACTTATAACGGCATTTTTATTTAATCCAAAGGCATCAATTTTTGTTTCATCAAAAGTTATAAGTAACTCTTTGTCACTATCTCCCCAGATAGTTATATCACTTAAATCTCCCAGAGTGTTTATCTTTGATTTAATATCATCTGAAATTTGGAGTAACTCCTCATTTGATTTATCACCAAATACAGCAATAGTAATAAGTGGAAATGAAAAACTCACCTCTTTTACTATAGGTTCATCCATATCACTTGGTAAATCTGAACGAGTTTTTGTAACAATATCTTTTACATCATCTAAAAGTTTTGAAAGATTGTTTCCCTCTTTTAAATCGATTCGAATACTAAAATATCCTGTTTTTACAACAGTTGTTATAGTATCTGCTTCACTTAAATTTGCTAGTTCATCTTCTATTTTTGATACGGCCATTAAATCAAGTATATCACTACTAGCACCCGCATAGTTTCCAGTAATAGAGATAGCATCAAGATTAGATGGAGGAAATATCTCTTTTGGTATTTTAAGGTATGAAAATACTGAGAGTACAAATATAAAAAATAGAAGCATATAGTTAAGGATTGGTTTTTCTAAACCAAATTTTATTAGTGATTTTATCATACTATATTATACTAGATATAATCTTATTCATATCTAACTTCTCTTTCATAGTTTGTACAAATTGATCAATTGTTTTTTTCTTATAAGTTTTAAACTTTTCATCATCAAATAACCCATGAACAAAAGTCCCTTTAATATTATCTTTCTCAAAAAACAGTGGATATTTTTTGCTAATGCCTTGGTGTATCTCAAAACCTTCGTAATCATTCTTAAACATTCTGTATAATTCTCTTTTGAGCACTTTGTCATTTTGAAATATAATATCATCATCAATAAAACCAAGTCCAACCTCTACTGTTGGTGAGGTATTTTCAATACAAAGTTCATCTCTAAGGTTTTCAAACATCATCTCATAACCACCACAAATACCAAAAAGTTCCACTTTTGTAGTTTGCAGTTGTTCAAATAAACCATTTTTTTTGAGCCATTGTAAATCTTGAATCACAAGTTTACTTCCAGGAAGTATCACTAAATCAAATTTATTTAAGTCCACATTTGAAGTTATAAACTCTAAACAGATATTCTCATCTGCAATTAATGGTTCAAAATCGTTGTAGTTACTCATATATGGATAGTTGATAACTGCTACTTTTTTTGTAGCATTTTTACAGTTTTGAGTAAAATTCTTTAAGCTTTCGCTATCTTCAAATCCTAAGTTAAATGGCATATACGGCAATACTCCAAGAACTGGTATACCAAAATCCTCTTGTATAATTCTCACACCCTCATCAAATAGACTCATATCCCCTTGAAACTTGTTGACAATCACACCTATTACATTAGCTCTTAATTTTTCTGGAAGAAGATTATATACACCCCAAATAGAAGCAAATACACCGCCTTTTTGTATATCTGCTACAAGGATTATTTTTGTATCATAGGTATTTGCTATATAGATATTTGATAGGTCTTTATCCATAAGATTTAGCTCAACAGGACTTCCCGCACCTTCACACACGACACAGTCATATTTGCTGTCAAGATATTTAAAACATCTCTTCACTGCTGGCTTTAGTAAGTCCAAATCTCGATAATACTCTCGTACATCTTTATCTTGAACTACTTTCCCCTCAACAATAAGTGAAGCAGAGTTTCCACGACCAGATTTGAGTAAAACAGGGTTAAGATGATAAGAAGTTTTAACTCCAAGAACTTCTGCTTGAAAGTGTTGTGCTATTGCTATTTCACTGTTATCATCGCATACTTTTGAGTTATTTGAGACATTTTGTGCTTTAAAAGGGACTACACTATAGCCTAACTCTTGGATGATTTTAGCTATTACAAAAGTGAGTGTTGATTTTCCTGCATCGGAACTTGTACCAAATATACTGATATTTTTCATTGTAGCCTTAACTCTGATAAAATTTCAAGGAGTTTACAATATTCTGTGTTTAACTATACTTATAAATTTAAATCAATAAGTACTATTTAGAGTTCTTTTTCTGGAATGGGCTTAGCAAAATAGTAGCCTTGGAAATATTTACAACCTAAAGTTAAAAGTTTTTCATACATCTCTTTTGTTTCAACGCCTTCAGCTATAACCTCAAAACCAAATTTATTACCAATCTCAAGTATTGCTAGTACAATTGTCTCATCATTTTCATCTGTTAAGATATCATCTATAAATGATTTATCAATTTTTAGTTCATCTATTGGAAGTTTTTTTAAGTATGATAATGAAGAATAACCAGTACCAAAATCATCAATAGAAAATGTCAACCCTAATTTTTTAAGATAATTAATTTTTTCGAGAGTTTTTTCTGTATTTTTTAAAAGTAAGCTTTCTGTAAATTCTAGTCGTAGTTTATTTGGTACTATATTATATTGGTATATATGTTTTTCAATTATTTTAGCAAAATTATCTTTTTCAAATTGTTTGATACTGATATTTATAGAGATTTTCCAATCTTTTTTTATTTTATCTTTTTCCCAACTACTAATAAGTTTTATAGATTCTTCTATAACATAATTTCCTAGTTTTAAAATAAGATCACTTTCTTCTGCAATTGCTATAAATTCAACAGGACTTACATATCCTAGTGTTTTGTCAGTCCATCTTAAAAGTGCTTCTACCCCAACTACTTTTTGATTTTGGTTAAGCTGTTTTTGATAGTGTATTTTTATTTTGTTATTTTTTATTGCACCCCTTAGTTTTTCTGCAATAATTGTTTTTCTTTCTATCTCTTTTTGAAGCTTAGGGTCAAAAAAGCTAAAACTGTTTTTCCCTTTATCTTTTGAATGGTACATAGCACTATCTGCTCGTTTCATTAGTTCATCAAAAGTAATATTGTCATTAAAAATTGATATACCTATACTAGCAGTCAACTGATACTCTACATTTTTTATAGTTAATGGTTGTGATATTCGTCTTAAAATATTATTTGCAACAGTTCTTATGCTTTTTACAGCAGAGTTTTTATCAACATGTTGGGTATCAATAAGTACAACAAATTCATCTCCACCAAATCTGGCTACAGTATCATATTTTCTTATTGTTTTAGAAAGGTTTTTTGCACACTCAACTAAGATTTTATCTCCTACAATATGCCCTTTTGTATCATTGATATTTTTAAAATTGTCTAAATCTATAAACATTAAAGCACCGTAGTTTTTATTTCTATTGTTTTTATTTATAAGCCTACTTGCTCTATCTTCTAACAAAGTTCTATTGGGAAGAGTTGTTAATGAATCAAAATAAGCAAGTTGTAATATCTCTTCCTCTTTCTCTTTTATTTTAGTTATATCCATTACAGCAGAAACTCTTATGTTTTTACCTTCAAGTTGAATATCTCTTCCTCTTAATATTGCAGGAAATTTTGAACCATCTTTTCTCAACATGATAGATTCATAAGGTTCTTGGTTTTGATTATTTATTACATTTTTTATATGATTTATCGATTCATATGCTATAAATTCAAAAGCATTTTTTCCTATCATCTCTTGAGCTTTGTACCCAAATAGTTCAGGTGCTACACTATTTGTGCTAATACATTTTTTATTTTCATCATAAATGATTAATCCCTCTATTGTAGAGTTTGATAAAGCTTCAAATGTTTCTATGTTTTTAGTTTTTTGTTCGAGAATTTTTGTTTCTAACTCTTTTTGTTTAGTGATATTTATTCCAATTTGAACTTTGACTTTTCTATCATTTATGAGAGTTATTTTATCACTAAAAATATAGTGTTTATTGTTTAAAGTATTTTGATGTTCCCATTTATAAGTTGAACCTACCTCTTTAGGGTATTTATTATCTAAAAGATCACAGTAATCACAAGGTTGTTTTTTATCTTTTTGTAAAACACTATAGCAAGTTTTTCCAACTATAGATCCAAATTGTTCTAAACAGTGTTTATTTGCATATAATATTTCGTAGTTTTCTATATCGATTATATAAATAATAGCATCAATTCCATCAACTATAAATTGTAATGCTTCTTGTGATTTTAAATTGATTAAATCTTTTGGAATCATTAATGACCTTTTTATAATGTAATTATGACAATACAATTTTGTTATTAACTACCTGCTAATTTCATTGTATAATTCATTATTTTATATTGCTTAACAACTTATGATGTATAGAATATACCTATCTTATACCTATTTATAAGAAAAAATTCTTTAAGTTTACTATATTATATTTTTAAATTAGCTTTAATTGTAAAGAAATTATAAAGAGATGTATTATTTTATTTTACAAATTAATAGTAAAGTTAGAATACTAAAAATGAAAGATTAAAATAGCTATAAGTATAATGTTAGTTTTTACAAATAATATATTTGGGGCACACTTTAATGCAACTATATAATAATCTAAAAAAAGAGGTAAAAAAAGAAAATAGTGGTTTTGTGGACTTTAGTATAAAAGAGGGTGAAAAAATATTTACAACTTCACATTATAGAGAAAAAAGATGAAAAAGTATCTTGTACTAGTTGTTATAATATTGATTTAGGTACTACTGTTAAAAACTTGATAAAAATCTTACTTTCACACAATATAATAACAGTAGAAATATAAAAGGGTATGGTTTAGGATTAAATATAGTAAAAAGAGTATTAGAACATCATAATTCTACTTTGGAATATAGTTATAAAAACAATCAAAATATTTTTAGAATAATATTTAGCAAAACAAAATAGCAATATTAAGTAAAACTATCTCTTGAAGTTCTATAGTAAAGCCTAGAGTATCTCCATTTAAAAAGCCTAGATGTTTTTTGAGTGTGTTAAGTATAATTTTTGTTAAGATATTAAAAGGTAAAAATAGAAGTCGTATAGTTTTTGGAGTTTGAAATGACTCTTTTAAACTATTGATAAAGTGGCTGCTTTCATGATACTCTAAATCCAAAGCAAAAAAGAGTGAACTTCTACTTAAAAAAAGGGCTAATGCTATAAAAATATAGTGTTCATAATAGAAAAGATATGAAAGAGCTAATAGTTTTAACAGTATGAAACAAAAAGTTCCAATAGCCCCAATAGCCCCAATTTGTGGCTCTTTCATTACATTATGTACATCTTTATTGGATAAACTTGCGAAGTAACCATCTATTGTATCAGCAACTGCTTCAAGATGAATAAACCCATATAAAAAAAGATAGAGAATAGAACAAAATATCGCTTTATATAAAAGTGGAAATGGAAGTAGTAAAAAAAGAACAATAAGTATAAGCGATATTAGTACTCCAACAAGAGGCAAACTATATATCACACCTCTATAAAACTCTTTGTTGGCTTCAAATTTCCCAACTTTTATAGGGAGTATTGAAAAGTAGGAGATACCATATTTTAAACCATCAATCATATTTTTCATTTGAGTTTGATCTCCAAGCCAAGTTTTACTTCATAAACTTCATCACAAAATGAAGCTAGCTTTTGTCCTATGATACCTGATAAATCAACATATTTACGACTTAAACTATCAAGTGGAATTACACCAGAACTTACATCATTGAGTACAAAAACTATATTGGCATTTTTTTTACTTAAAATTTCGAATTGTTCTAGTAATGCAGTTTCATCTACTTCTATATTATTTAAAATCCACATAGAAACACAATCTATAAGATAAGTTTCGCCATCTTGTATAACTGAATTTAAATTATGAGTTTCTTCAATAGTATGAAAGTTATTAACTCTTTGAAGTTGATGTTTTTCAACTCTTTTTTGCATCTCATTATCTCCATAACTATTATCATAAGTAGCTATATAGTATGGTTTTTTCTCATTAGCTAATGTAATAGCTTTTTGTTCAGCTAAGTTTGATTTACCGGATTTTTGACCACCGAAATAGAGTATCTTCATTTATGGTAAAAACTCTTCAACTTTTGTTGTAATTTGTTGTTTATTTAAACCATTCAGTACTCCATAAAATAAAGCACCACCAGCACCAACACCTTCTTTTGCTTCCCCTTCATCGTAGAGTTTTAAAGCTGGATGAGTTGAAAGTGCAAAATCAAAATCTACATAATAACTATTAATAGGGAAACTAAGCATCTCTAAAATTGCTTTTATATCACTATTTGTATCATTAGCTACCCACTTTGTAGTTGTTAAACTAAGATTTGAAGTTTCAAATTCTCCACCCATCTCTTCTAATATTTTATTTACAATAAGAAGTGAACAAGCCATTTGTGTACCACCTGCTAAAACAAGTGGTATTTTATTATTAAGTCCTAGTATAAATCCTGCTGTAAAGATAAGCATATTATCAGATACTTGATTTAAAATTGTAAATATATCATCCTCTTTATTGATATTTTCTAGGGCTTTATTTATAGTAGTTTCTCTTATACTGTTTGGAACATTTTTAAAACTGCTACTAAACATATTTTTACAATCATATCCTAATGCAAGAGCCGTTGCTGTTGCTGTTGTAGTACCACTTGGAACTGATTCTCCCAAAATGATATATTCATTTGAAGTTTCATAATTTTGTCCAAATTCTAAGGCTTTTTGAAAAATAGTTTGTGCATCTATAGAAGCCCCAGTGTCGATACTACCACTTGGATTTATATCAAAATTATATGTTGTGAAGTATTGTAGTTGTGGTGTTACTTCTAATCCTAAGTTAAGAAGTCCAATATTATTATATGGATGTAAAAGGTGAATTGCTCTTGTTATAAGAGCTGGAGTTGGTACACCTTTTGGTGTTTCAGCTATATTATCTAAACTTCTTACCTCTCCTGTACATAAAAATTCACTATCAAGTGTAGGAGTTAAGTGGATAAGTCCAGGAATTCCCGCTTGAGTAATCCCCTCTATTTTAGCTGTATTTGTATTTGATAATGCCAACATAAAAGTGGCATTTTTACCTCGTAAATGTTCACAAAAGTCAATATTCCCTGTAATATTTTTTATCAATGTTGGTTCCTTTTTTATTGTTTTCCATAATCATCATAGAGTAAAAACTTCTCTAACTCTTTTATAAAATTATCATCTAAAGTGGCATACGCCTTTTCAAGTCTTTCAAGTCTATCAAATAAGCCTTTTCTTTTTGAGTTTTGAATATCTCTTATAATATAGTGGTATCGTATTACATCTTTTGTCCAATCACTTAAAAAAAACCAGTTTTTAACTATTTGATAACTTCTCTCTTCGTGATCTGTAAAAGAGTATTCATCTACTAATATATCTTCATCATCTTGATATGCTACAAAAGGCTTACCAATATCGTGAAAAAAAGCAGCTGCTAAAAACTTAAAATCTTTTGCTTTTAAGACTCCAATCACAACTTTTAAAGTATGTAAAAGTATCCCATATTTATGGTATTTATTTTGTTTGGATAATAATGTTATCCAAAATATTTTTGAAAAAATAGAGTTGTCTATAGTTGATAATACCATAGTGGAATTGTATCTAAACTCTTATAAAGATAAAACTCTACCAAAAGGAAAAGTTGCTTCATTGTTATCACAGACCCAAACTACATCATACATTGGTTCCTCTTGTGGCATTTTTCCAAAGCCATCTGTGAAGTATAAAAAGAGTGTGACATTATCAATATTTTCGTCACAGTATTTGAAAGTTTCTTCAAAATTTGTACCTCCACCACCTTTGATGGTGTATTCTAGTTCATCTCCTGCATATAAAATATGATGTTCCTGTACTTTAGCATCTGCTATAAGTAAATCTATCTCAAAGTCCACAAAGGTATTCATGATAGACTCAACTTCACTCAAAAATTTCCCCAAAAGTGCCCCATCAATAGAACCAGAACTATCTATAGCTATGACAAGTTTTGTACGAGTTCCACTTAAACTTGGCAGTGCCATATCTTGTGATATATAGCGTTTATTTGGAGGAAATAGTGAGTAGTCAAATTTTACACTATTTTCTATAATAGTATAAAGCTCATCTTCCCAAGTTATGGTTGCATTATCTAAACTAGGTACTAATATCTCAATACCAAGAGGTAAATCCCCCTGAAGTTTTGCTTTATTTAAAAGTTGTTGATTCATATCTTCAAAATCTATAGGGTCTTGGTCATATTCATTGACTTCTGGCATCTTTTCATAGCGGATATTTTCCACCTCTTTTGGGGTGTGTTTATCTTCATCTATCTCATCTTCAAGTATTTTGTATATAGCTTCTGCACTTAAAGTATCAAATCTTTCATCATAGAGTAGAAGGTCGGGTAGCTTAAGTCCATTGTTTACAAGAAGTGAGTTTATGGTATAATCTTGTGCCATAGTCCAAAGCCAATCCATCCTTCCTTCTTTACGGTTTGAGTATCCTAAAGCTTGGTGCATAGCAGAATTTGTTAGAAGAAAACTTAACTCTTCATCATTCAAAGATTCTACATAGTCATCATTGTATTCAAAGTGTTCAGGTGTTGAAACAAATGTTTGTATATCTTCATTTAGTTTTGGTTTTTGTAGCATCGCAACGCTCCCAAAGTAGGGTTGTTCTAATAGAAGGTTAGCCTTAGCTTGTTTGATTCGTTGTTCTATAAGTTGTTGATTTGTCATAATAGATATTATATCTATTTAACCTAAGAGAAAATAATAGTTTATTTTCCCTTGAATTGTTTGTTGTTTGCATTATCTACAACAGTATTTGCAATTGTTTGTGTTTGGATTGCAATTGTTTTAGTATTGCTTGCTACTGAAGCATTTTTTTGTGTTTGCTGGTCAAGTAGATTAATTGCATTATTTATTTGAATAATACCTGTTTGTTGCTCCTTACTTGCATTTTCAACATTTGAGATTAGTTCGATAGTTTTTGAAATACTTTCATTAAGGTGTGTATATCCATCTATCATTTTTGTAGCGATATTTTTTCCTTCATTTGCTTTTGTTGTAGCTTTTTCTACAAGATTTTTGATCTCATTTGCTGCATCAGCACTTCTTGAAGCCAGATTTCTAACCTCTTGAGCAACAACAGCAAAGCCTTTTCCAGCTTCACCGGCAGTAGCTGCTTCAACAGCTGCATTAAGAGATAGAATATTTGTTTGGAACGCAATTTGGTCAATAACAGTTATCGCTTCATGAATAGAAATCACCTCATTGTTAATATCATCCATCGATGTTGTTGTTTGATTTGCAAGAGTTTGCCCAGTATTTACAGATTGTGTTACTTCATTTGCATATTGTGCCATCTGTATTACATTTTGAGTATTACTAGATATATTTGAAGTAATCTCTTCAAGTGCAGCAGCAGTTTCTTCTAAAGATACAGCTGCTTCATTTGATGAAATATTTAATGTTTCAACATTACTTAAAAGTGTTGTTGAACTATCCTGTAGTGTTAATCCATTGTGTTTATTATCAACTAACATGTGAGTGATAGAGTTTCCTAAAGAGTTTACTCCACTTGCAAGTCTTAAAAGATGCTCTTTGATATCATGTGTATCAACTGTATTTAAATAATTGTAATTAGTATATTCTTCAAGTACTTTTAAAACATTACCTATATTTTTTTCAAGATGATTTGCCATTTTATTTAGTAAGTTTGTTAACTCTTGTAGTGCTGGATTTGATGTATTTACTGCAACTCTTTGTGATAAATCACCTTTTTCAAATTCAGCTAAAACAGCGATAGTTTTGTCTATAACTTGTCTATCTTCATCTATTTTGATTTTAGTTTTATTTATGTTGTCATTTACAACTTTAGACATTTTTCCTAATTCATCGTTTCTTGTATCATCTAGGGATGTAACAGTATTTGTCTCTTGATTTAAGTATTTAAAAAATCCATTAATACCTTCTTCAAATGCTAATAGTGGTTTATTGAAGATATTTGTAATAACGAATATAATCAGTAATGCTGAAATTATAGATAAAATTATGGATAAAATTACAAACTTTGTAATTGTCGTATTTAATACGCTTTTACTATTTCGTTCTAATTTTTCTATTTGTTTATATACATCATCTACATAAATCCCTGTAACAAGTGTCCATTTTATCTCTGGAATATACTGAGCATAAGCGATTTTTTTTAATACTTTGTCAGTTTTTGGTTTTTGATAGTAATAAGTGATGAATTTATCACTAGTTCCACTATCTATAAGAGCTTTCCTAAAAGCATATCCTTTTATATCAGGAGCAGTAATATTTGTTTTTTTACCATTTAATTTAGCTTTAGTACCATGAAAAGCAAAATAAAAATCTTCACCTTTTTTCTCATAAGCAAAAAAGTAACCACTTTTATTTGATAGATATCTCATTTGTGAAAGTATATTTATAATTTCATTTTTTGCTTCCTCTTTGTTGTCATATTTAGATAAAACAGAGTCTACTACACTTCTTGCTGTTAATATTTGATTTTTAATAAGTTGTTGTTTTTCTTGAATCATATCATCTTCATAGAACTTTGACATCTCTTTATTGCTTGAGATAAAAGTAAACAAACTTACCATACTTATTAATACCATAGATATAATTAAGGGTAATACTGAGGTTGCCAATAACTTTGACTTGAGTGTGTTCATATAATAATCCTTTTAAGGATGAAATTATATTATAACTTAATAGCTTATTTATAGCATTTTATTTTTTTAGCTTACTAAAAAAATATGCTCGTCTACCCAGCCTCTCCAAGCCGGGCTACTTTCCACATCTATTCCATCTTTTTGCATATCACGAATTAACAAAATTGTAAATTCTCCATCAAGTTTAAGAGAGAAATTTAACACATTTGTAAGATTTTGTGTAGAAAAATTATCTTTTAATGCATATACAATTCCAATACAAAGGGCATAAAGTGCAGAATTTTTTGTAGGTATCTCTACTTCATTACCTACTAGTATCTCATCTATGTCTGGAAGTTCATCCATTACTTTTGTGTAGTTTAAAAACTCTTGTGCAGTTTCAATTCCAATTGCTCCACTTATTACATTTTCAAGTAGTTTTTCAGTTACCTTTGATTTGAGTATATCATCCACAAATTTCCAACTTCTAGGAGTTGCAAATGATTTATTTGGAGATTTTGGATCAAACATAAAAAGGTCACTAGGTTTGTAGCTAAGATATGAGATAATTCGTTTATCCATATTGTTTTTATATGCCCAAAGCTTCCAACTCTCAAAGTCTAAATCAAAGTTAAGATGGACAAATCTATTTGCTAAAGGTGTAGGCATACGATAGGTTACACCTCTATCTGTCTCATAGTTTCCAGCAGCTATGATTGAATAATTTTTAGGTAAAACATATTCTCCTATTTTTCTATCTAAGATAAGCTGATAAGCAGCCGCTTGAATAGTAGGGGGTGCAGAGTTTATCTCATCTAAAAAGAGTATTCCAAAATCTGTAGAGTCTGTATCAGGTAAAAACTCAGGCTTAGCCCAGACAGCTTTCTTCTCCTCTTTTGCAAAGAAAGGAATCCCTCGTAAATCTGTAGGGTCAAGAAGTGAAAGTCGTAAATCTATAAATTTCATCTCTTTTTGCTGGGCTATTTGTGCCACAAGTGAAGACTTTCCAACACCTGGACTTCCCCAAACGAAAGTTGGTATTTGTGAATCAATAAGTGGTATAAGGGCTTCTTTTAAGTCTATTGCTATCATATTTTATCCATAATTATTATATATGAATGGATTTTAGCGAAGATGATTTAAAGTTGTGTTAAGTGACGAGTTTACTATAAAGAGGTTAAATAGTTGTAAATCTTCTCTTGATTTATCCTATAACTATCTAATTCCTCTTTTCCAAGAAGTGAACTTAATTCGCTTTCAATCTCTTGTATAATCTTATTTGCTTCAATCATAAGCTGTTTACTTTTAGAAGTAAAATGTACAGTTTTCTCTTTTTGATTTTCTAAAGAGAGGGTAATATATCCTAGCTCTTTAAGTTTTTTAATATTTTTATGCATAGCTTGTCTTGAGTATCCAACTTGTCGTGAAAGTTCAGAAATAGAGATATTTTGTGCTTGGTCAATATATGGGAAAAGAACAATGAGAGCTTCACTAAGTCCTTGAAAACCTTTTTTTTGTAATCTTTCTAAGATAACTTTATTGAACACTTTTCCTGATTCTAATGATAAAAAACATAAAGACATTGTAAACCTAGTTGACATAAATTTTATTTTATTCTATAATTTCAAAGTATATCACGAAATGATAAATAAGTTAATAAAAGGAAAAATTGTGGATTTAAAAAATAAAATAGCACTTGTAACAGGAGCAAATGGTGGACTTGGTGTTGCTATTGTAAAAGAATTTCTAGAAAATAATATAGGAAAAATATATTGTGGTGTTAGAGATACTCAAAAAGCTAAATTTTTAGAAGAGTTATCAAATAAAATTGTTTTAATAGAATTAGATTTATCAAATCATACGATGTTAGAAACAAATATGAAAAAGATAGAAAATATAGATTTACTTATCAATAATGCAGGGGTAAATAGTGGCAAAAGAGTATTTGATGATGAAAATAGTGATTTTACTATTAATGTGCAAGGGACACTAAAAGTAACACAACTATTATCAAACAAGATAAATAAAGATGGTGCAATAATAAATATCACTTCTATATTAGCACTTTGTAACTTACCTATTATGGGACTATATTGTGCTTCAAAAAGTGCCTTACATTCATTGACTCAAGCAATAAGAGCAGAGCTGAGTTCAAAATCTATTCAAGTACTTGAAGTACTGCCAGGACCTATTGATACAAAAATGACACTAGATGAAAGTATGCCAAAAGCATCACCAAAAGATATTGTAGTTGAGATTATAAAAGGGCTACAAACAAATCAAGAAGAAGTTTATCCAGATGATTTTTCAAGGTCTATAAAAGAGGGATTAGAAAAAGATTCAAAAGGATTAGAAAAACAATTTTCTCAATCAGTTGGTGCTTTATAGTTTTTTCTTTTTAATTAACTTTCAAGTAAACTATTATACAATTCTTAATATTTAATTAAAAAGGGCTTAATTATGAATGTAAATGGATATGCACTAAATACACAATACCAAAAAACACAACTTTCTTATGATATGTCACTATCAAAAGTTGATACTAGTAAAACAAATACAGAGTTACTAGAAGAGAATAGTGAAATAAGTGAAGCAAATCTTCATGTTGTTTACATGAGTGAAGATAATTTAAACAGTTCTGAAATGTTAAGTAAATTGATTTTAGAAGCAACATATTCTCAATACTCAGCAACAAATTCAAGTCAAACTCTTTTTCCTAATATAAAAACTACAAATAGTGAAGAGATACCTGAGGAGATTCAAGCCTATACAAATCAATCACAACTTCCTAATGGCTTAGTTTATACTTCAAGTAGTGAGTATTATGAAAAAACAACTTTTGATTTTAGTGGAGAGATAAAAATTATAACCCCAGAGGGTGAATATAATATAGAATTAAACCTTTCTTATACACAAGAGTTCTATGAAAAAAATGAAACCTTTGTTAATATGGCAAATGAAAACTTACAAAGCCCACTACAGATAGAACTTGAAGAATATAATGAGAATTTAAAAGGTTTAAACTCAATCAATCTTCGATTTGAAAATACTCCTGAAGAGGAGAATCAAAATGATCAAAAAAATTTTTTTGCACAATTATTGGAATCTTTACAAGAGCGTAGAGAGTATATGGAATCTTTATTAGAAAAATCACAAGAAAAAACAATGGATAACTATCAAGTATATATGAGTAAAAATGAAGAAGAGTATCAATTGGTTTCTGCTCAAAAAGATGGTTTTGGTATTTTCTTTGCTGAGTCTAAAGCTGAGTCTTCATATTTAAATATAGAATCAAATGAAAATGGTACTTCTATTTCAACTGGTTATTCATCAGTTCAAACTACTAGTATCTCTACTTTTGAAGCGAAAGCATAGAGAGAAGCGTTAAAGATTTACTTGCTTCATCTCTTCTTCATGCTAGAATGTATACTCTAAACTATACTAGAATATCCAAATTTGAAGAAGATAAAATCAGATAGTATCCATATAAGTATTGCGTTTAAAATTATTATTATTCTCTATTATTCCTAAGTTATTCTTTGAAAATTCTTTATATGTTTGATTATTTGATACCAGGGTGTTGTACCTTGTATCTACTTGAAGTTGCATAAGAATATGAATAGGGGTGTTGATATTTTGACTTAGTGCTTCGTTGAGTTCATGGATATTTTTACTATAGAGTTGTGTTAAAATCTCTTTTGGTGTAGCTTGGTTATATCCGAGGCTTAGATTTATATCTATATCATCTTGACTTATTAGCTGTTCGAAAATACTACTTGATAAGTTTTCATTGTGTGCTATTGCTATGTTGTATATTTTGTCATTTAGAGCTAAAAATTCTTTGATTTTTTCTTCACTACAGTTTGGATTTTTTAGTAGATTTATATTTGCATTTTCTATTTGCTTTTCAAATAATTGTTCTATTTGATTTGAGTTTAGAGTAGGGTTAGATGAGAGATAGATATATTCCACATCACTTAAATTTGATATTAGAAGTTTATTGAAAATAGTTTCATCTAGTATGATATGTTTTAAAAGTTCTATTTTTAGTTCACTGTTTTTTAGTATAGTATCAATTTTTTCTAATTCTATATTATTTGCTAGGATAAGACTTTTAGTAATTGTAATATCTTCAAGTTCAAATAGTTTTGTTTTGAGAAATTTATTAAGTGATTGATTTTGTGCTAGAAATTTTAATTCTTCGTTTTTATTATCTTTAAATATCTGCATCAATACTGGTTTTGGTGTATTTGGATTGAGAGCTACTACCTCTTTGAGTGTCAGAGGTTGGTTTTCTTGTGCATTTTTATCGCTTATTGAATAATCAGGCATATTGTATATGACTTCAAGAAGCTTTTCATTGGTTGTTTCTAAAGCTGTATAATAGATACCTATTGGTGAGTGTTGGATATTATGGTTTGATTCAACTAAGCTACAAAACCTTTGAGTTATAGCAGTAGCTACATCTCTGTTCTCATCATTATCATAGATGCCTGTATTTTCCCAATCGTAGTATTTGAGGATTTTGACAAAAATTTCATCACTAAAATATCTATTTTTCAAAAGATTTATAATTCTTTGTTTCTCTTTTGAGATTTTAATAGCCATTAAAATTGAATTTATATCTAAGTTTTTACTAAACTCTTTTTCAACTTCCTCAATAGTAAAAAGTTCTTTTCCCTCTTTTGAAAGAAGGTAAAACTTATCTTCATCATAGGTTGATGTCATATATCCTTGAATTATGATATCTGATTCAGTTACATTTTCAACTATTATTGCTTCATTTTGAATAAAGTATTTGAGTAATTCCTCTTTGTCTATTTTTTCACCACGACCAGAAAAATATATCTTTTTATTTTTTATATTCATATTTTTTTCTTTTTACAAAAGTCTATTGTCATCATAGTTGTTTTCAAGAATTCTTATAATTGTTTTATGATTTGTACCACAAAGATACAAGGCATTAAAGTTATTGTTTTTTATATAATTAAAGATTGCATCTTCATCATAATATGTTGTATCGATAACTTTTATATTGGCGTAGCTATAGTGTTCTTTGAGATAGCTTATCTCTATGTCACAAATATCTTTATCTTCATTTGCTATGATAAATCTATTTGTTTGACCAAATTGTACTATTTGGTTACTTTTATTGATAAAAATAGGTTTAAAGAGATTAAAACTATTGAGGCGTTTTAAGTCAACTTTGTACTCAAAAAGTTCTAGTTGTTGTAACAGGTCATTGATATATACAGTTGGTATTTTTATCTTATCAAAAAATTTGTCTTTATAAGAGAAAGAGGTTTCAAATAGAGAGTGACTTGTAAGGTTTTTTACATTATAAATCTTATTTTCCAAAGAGAGTATATCTGCACCAATAAGTTCAAGAAAATCATAGTTTGTACCAAAAACTATTTTATCTTCAATGATACTATTTAAAAGCTCAAAGTCTGAAAACAAATTATCTTTTAAAGTTACTATATATGAAAGCTCTTTTGATTTAAAAGTATTTAAGAGTTTGAAAAATACTTTATTTGTATGGATATATTTAATATTATGTTTTAGAAGATTAAATCTTAAAATATTACATATAGCTTTTTCTATATTATCAGCTTGTATCCAAGCTATTTCATTGTCTACAATATCAGTTTCAAACTCATATATTATGGCAAAAGCACCTTTTTCTATCGCTTTTGGAATATCCTCTACTTCAGTAGCAAAAAAAGCATCTCCCTCATTGACTTTTGCAAGATTTGTATGTATTTGTGTTACGAAAGAAATTGAGGGGGTATTTAAAAGTTTCCCCTCAACTATATCTGTAAGTGCAGTTATTTGCATAAGAGGGTTACTAGCTTACTTTAGTTCCAGCTATTTTAGATGCTTCGGGTCTTAATAAGTGTAGTCCATTTTCATCTTTTGCTGCAAGAAGCATACCTTCACTTACCATACCCATTAGTTTTGCTGGTTTTAGGTTAGCTACCACACAAGCTTGTGTTCCCACTAAAGACTCAGCACTATAAAACTCTTTGATACCTGCAAGTATTTGTCGAGGGTTTGCTTCACCCACATCAACTTGAAGTTTTAAAAGTTTTTTTGACTTTGGAACCTCTTGGGCCTCTACAATTGTACCTATTTTTAATGTTGTTTCAAAAAACTGATCAATAGTGATAAGATTGTCTGGTTCTTCTGTTTTTTCCTCTTGCTTTGCAGCTTCTTTTCGAGGTTTTTCAACTACAGATTCTGTTTTTTGTACATCTGCTGTTGCTATTAACTCCTCTTCAATTCTTGGGAATAGGGCATCAATTTTAGTGATAGTTGTATCAGCTATTAACTCTTTATTTTTTAGAAGTTTATTATAGTTTTCTGTTGAGATTTCAATACCTAATGAAGATGCAATTTTAGAAATTTTTTCTGGCATAACACTATCAAGTAGTAGTGAAACTTTTGCCATGATATTTGTAATAAGTGCCACCAAAGCCATAGCTTCCTCTTCTCGTCCATTTTTCATCATAGTCCAAGGCTCATAGTCTCCTATTGCTTTGTTAGCTATAGTTAGTACTTTCCAAATCTCTTCAAGATATCTATTGATTTGCATATTATAGATAAGTGGTTCTGCATTTTCTAATAATGTATCTACATCATCTAACTCTTTTTGATGATATTTTGCCACATCTTTACTAGTAACTTTAAAATCAAAATATTTTCCACTCATCCCTTGGATTCTGTTTAGTAAATTTCCTAAGTCATTTCCTAAGTCGGAGTTGATTCTATCCATTAAAGCTCTTTGAGAGAAGTCACCATCTTGACCAAAAGGAACTTCTCTAAGCATAAAATATCTAAATGCATCAAGTCCGTAAGCATCAGCTACCTCTTTTGGGTCTACTACATTTCCTTTTGATTTTGACATCTTTTCACCATCTCTTGTCCACCAACCATGAGCTGCAATATGATCAGGAAGTGGTAAATCAAGACTCATTAAAAATGCTGGCCAAAAAATAGAGTGAAATCTAAGGATATCTTTTCCTACAAGTTGTACTTTTGCTGGCCAGTATTGCATATTTTTTTCATCTGTTCCATATCCCAGTCCTGTAATATAGTTTAAAAGTGCATCAAGCCATACATACATTACATGTTTATCATCGTTCATAGATTCAGGTAGTTTTATACCCCAATCAAAACTTGTTCTTGAAATAGAAAGGTCATTTAGTCCACCACTTACAAAGTTTACTATCTCTTTTGCTTTTGCTTTTGGGAGTATAAACTCTGGGTTATTTTTATAAAGCTCAAGAAGTTTATCTTCATAGTTAGTAAGTTTGAAAAAGTAACTCTCCTCTTTTACAACAGTTGTAGGTTTTCCACAATCAGGACACCCCTCCCCATCCATAAGTTGAGCTTCTGTAAAAAAAGTCTCACAACTTACACAGTAGTTACCCTCATAGTGACCTTTGTATATGTCACCTTTTGCATACATCTTTTCGAATGCTTTTTGTACACCTATTTTATGTTCTTCATCTGTAGTTCGTATAAATTTGTCATAAGAGATATCAAAATCATCCCAAAGTTGTTTAAATTTTCCACTAACTTCATCTGCATATTCTTTTGGAGTTTTCCCTCTAGATGTTGCACTGTCTGCTATTTTTTGACCATGTTCGTCAGTACCTGTTAAGAAAAAAGTATCATACCCCACAAGTCGTGAATATCTCGCTAACATATCTGCAATTATAGTTGTGTAAGCGTGACCTATGTGCGCTACATCATTAACATAATAGATAGGGGTTGTTATATATACTTTTTTACATGAATCTGACATTTGTGTTCCTTGAATTTCTTTATTCTTTATATTATTATCCGCGATTATATCTAAATTTTTTTTATAGATTGATGAAATGATTATTATTTGCTATAATAAACTAAATTAGAAAAGGTTGTAGTAATGGAGATAGAAACTGTTGGAAAATTATTAATAGATTTAGTTAGGATTACCATATTTGATAACTTGAATGATAAGCAAACATTAAAAAAAGAGGACTTCTTAAAGAAACTTCCAAATTTTTCTAAGATGGGCGCAACTTTTGTAACTATCACTAAAGATGGAAATTTACGGGGATGTATTGGTTCACTTGTTCCTCATACAACACTATTTGATGATTTAACTACAAATGCTAGAAAAGCCGCATTTGAAGATCCTCGATTTAGCCCTTTAACAAAAGAGGAATTTGAGCAGATTAAAATTGAGATATCTATTATTGGACCTATAAAAAAGGTTGTTTACAATGGTTTTGATGATTTACGAACAAAAATAGTAGCAGGTGAAGATGGTGTTATTTTAAGATTAGGAGAACATCAAGGAACCTTTTTACCACAAGTATGGGAACAGCTTCCTGATTTTGATAGTTTTATGGTACATCTTTTTCAAAAAGCTGGACTAGACCCAGCAAAAGTTGAAGAGGCACCGGAGATATTTACCTATAAAGTAGATAAAATTATGGAGCAATAAAATGAATTTTTATGAACCAACTTCAAACGATAAAATAAAGTGTCTTTTATGTGGACACTATTGTAATATAAACGAAGGACAGGTTGGACTTTGTAAAGTAAATAAAAATGTAGGGGACAAAATAGAGTGTTTAGTATATGGGTATCCAAATGCCATAAATATTGATCCAATTGAGAAAAAACCTTTGTACCATTTTTTGCCTCAAACAAAAACTTTTTCTATAGGGACAGTTGGATGTAACTTTCATTGCTCTTTTTGTCAGAACTGGCAACTCTCCCAAACAGATAAAATAAATAAAAAACAATACTATTCTCCACAAAATATAGTAGATCTTGCTTTACATTATAAATGTGAATCTATCTCATATACTTACAATGAACCAACAATATTTTTTCCATATATTAAAGATATAGCTAATTTAGCACATCACAATGGCTTAAAAAATATTATGGTAACCAATGGTTTTGAATCATCTGAAGTAAGAACTTCAATGGTTGGGCTTATAGATGCTCTTAATGTTGATTTAAAATCATTTGATGAGAAATATTATAAAAAAAATCTTGGAGGAAAGCTTGATGTTATCTTGGATAATCTCAAGTTCTTTGTAAAAAAGGGTATCCATACAGAGATTACCACACTTATTGTCCCTACACAAAATGACAGTGAAAAGGAGTTAGAAGAGATTGCATCTTTTATTGCAAATGAACTAGGATCTGATATAGTTTGGCATATTTCAGCTTTTCATCCAGATTATAAAGAGATGGATTTGCCTAGAACATCAATAGAGATTCTAAAAAAAGCAAGAGAGATAGGATATCGTGCAGGATTGAAAAATATCTATTTAGGAAATGTAGGAGGGTTATTATGAGTGAGAGAAAATTGGCAGTATCAGGTACTTTTTATCCAAATGATAAAGATGAAGTTGCAAGATATATAGAGCATTTTAATCAAGTATTAGAAAAGAATAATATTACAACAGATACAACAATAGACTCAAAAGCGATAATAGTACCACATGCTGGATATATCTATAGTGGGTTTACTGCAAATATGGTCTATAGATATATACCACAAGATATAAAAAATATTATAGTGATTGGACCTTCCCATAAGTTTGCATTTAGTGGTGCAAGTGTTGCTTTATATGATAGTTATCCTACACCTTTTGGAGACTTAGTTATAAATAGAAAGTTAACCCAGAAACTTATAGATAAATTTGACTTTTTAGGATTTGATGATAAAGTACATTGTGAACACTCAACAGAAACGCAATTTCCTTTTATAAAATATTATGCTGGTAATGTGGAAGTTGTGGAGATGGTTTATAGCGATTGTGATTTTAACAATATTGCTAAAGTTATTGAGTATTTGATGAAAGATGAAAAAAATTTAGTTGTAATTAGTAGTGATCTAAGCCATTTTTATACCCTAGAAGAAGCAAAAGTAAAAGATAGTATTTGTGTAGAAGCTATACAGAAAAAAGATATTAAATTATTGAATGAAGGTTGTGAGGCCTGCGGTATGATTGGTATTAAAGCTATGTTAAAAGTTGCAAAAGAACTTACTTTAAAAACAAAAATTATTGATTATAGAACAAGTGCTGACACTAGCGGTGACAAAAGTCGTGTTGTTGGTTATTTAAGTGCAATCATTAGCTAGAAAAAGATTAAGTAGGATTAATAACTAATTATGTATAATTCTATATGATTTATAATATATTACTGATTGATGATAATTCTAATTTTTATCTTACAACAGATATCTTGGCATCAATAAGTGACAAGGCAATTTACCATGGGCATAATCAAGATGCAATTAAAAAGTATCTAGAGTCTTATAATATACATATAATCATTGTAAATACTAATTATTTTAGATTAGATATTTTAAATGAATTACAATTAAAACATAATACAAAATCTGATGAAATACCAATTTTACTCGTTGGCGAGTATGATAATCTTGAACAATTTAACCATCTGTTAATTTATGATATTATTGATATAAAACAATATGAATATATAGTATTTAACAAAATAAAGTTTTGTAAGATGTTGTATCAAAAAGAGTTAGAACATGAAAGTAATATAAAAAAACTTCTTTACATAGATAATCTTACACAATTACCAAATAGAGCAAAACTAATTCATGATGTACAAAATGCCGATTTAGGAATAAATGCATTAGCAGTAATTGATATTAATTCTTTTAAAGAGATTAATGATTTTTTTGGACATAGAATAGGGGATGTTATTTTAAAAAAAGTTGTTGGTATTATTAACGAGATGATTAAGTTTGTAAAAGACAAAATTATCCTTTATAAATTCTCAGCAGATGTATATTGTTTAGCAAATGTAGGTTTAACTAAGCAAGATTTTAAAGATATGGTAATGTTTACCTTAGGTTCTATCGAAAGTAATGTGATTTATGAAGGTGAACATGAGATTGATATACGAGCAACAGCAGGAATAACATTTTCACCAAAAAACAATAAGCTTATCACTGCTGATTTAGCTTTACATGCAGCAAAGCAGCAACATAAAAATTATTTAGTATTTTATGAAGAGCTTGATAATATAAGAGAATATGAAAAAAATATGTTATGGACTAAAAAGCTTAAAAAAGCTATGGATAGCGATAATATAATTGTCTATTTTCAACCTTTAGTAAACAATGAAACGATGAAAGTTGATAAGTATGAGTGTTTAGTAAGAATGTTAGATGAGGGGAAAGTTATAGCACCCTTTTTCTTTTTAGAAGTTTCTAAAAAAGCAAACCAGTATGCAAATATTACCAAAATAGTGATAGAAAAATCATTTCAACAGTTTGAAAATTTAGATTTTGAATTTTCAATTAATGTTTCTTATGAAGATATTCAAGATAGTGATTTTATAGATTTTGTAAAAGAAAAACTACAGAAATATGATGTTGCAAGTAGGGTTGTTTGGGAGATACTAGAGGATGAAGGTATTAAAAACTATGATCTATTATTTGACTTTATAAAAGAGGTAAAAGCTCTTGGTTGTAAAGTAGCAATTGATGATTTTGGAAGTGGATATTCAAATTTTGAACACCTATTAAAAATGAATGTAGATTATTTAAAGATAGACGCTTCTTTAATAAAAAATATAGCACATGATGAAAATAGTTATAAAGTGGTTAAAACAATTATTGAATTTGCAAAAAGTTTAAATCTCAAAACAATAGCAGAATATGTTGAAAGTGAAGAGATCTTTCAAATAACAAAAGATCTAGGGACTACTTATTCTCAAGGGTACCATTTTTCAGCACCTATACCTAAACCCTCATTAACCTCTTTCTAACTATTAGCTTTTCTCTAAAAAGTTCTCTATTTGAGTTGCTATAGTATCAATAGGCTGTCTTGCATCAACTCTTAAAAGATCAATTCTTACTTGCCCCATACTATTGATCATCTCAATTGCATCTATCATTCTTTGTTGTATCTCAAGTAGGTAAGCACTACCTCTTTTTTCTATACTATCTGCTTGTTTTTGCGAAAGTCTATATTCTAGTTCCTCTTTTGTTAACTCAAGTATTATTATTTTGCTTGGCATAGCACCATTTAAAGCCATAATATTAAGGCTAATAGCAATCTCTAGTGGGGCAGTTTTTGCATAAGCAATACCACTTAAAAACCCTCTATCACTTATAACAATCTCATCTTTATGCTTTTTAACAATCTCATAACTATGCTCAGCTCTATCAGCTAAAAATAAAAACATCTCAGCTACTTTTGATTTAGCTTCACCATTTAGTACCATCTCTCTTATCTTTATACCAATGTCTGTACCACCTGGTTCTTTGGTGAAGATTGCCTCTGGATATTTTTGTTGTAATATGTCTAGTTGTGTTGATTTTCCAGCTGTGTCTATACCTTCTATGATTACATACATTTTACTTCTTCCTTTATTTGATCTTGTATATTTGTTGGGACTAGATGCGAATAGTCACCATTGAATCGTATAAGTTCTCTAACAATAGAGGAACTTACAAATGCATTTTTTAAAGCTGGCATTAAAAATACTGTATCGATATCTTTATCTAAAGAGCTATTAGCATAAGACATTTGAAGTTCATATTCAAAGTCAGTGTTAGTTCTTAAACCTCTTATAATATTATACACATTTTTCTTTTTTGCAAAGTCAACAATGAGAGTATCAAATGACTCAACGGTAAGTCCATCTAGGTCTTTAATCGCTTCTTGTATAAGTTTTACTCTACTATTAAGGTTAAACATTGGTCTTTTTGAGCTAGATGTCGCAACAGCAATAATAATCTCATCGTATACCTTTAATCCCCTTTTTAATATATCCATGTGACCATTTGTTATAGGATCAAATGTACCACTATATATTGCTCTTCTATTTGTATGACCCATACTCTTTATTCTCCCCATCTTTTAAATAAATTATGCTTTATATGAAGTAAATCAAACCATTTTCCAATGATAAATTTCTCCATATCTTCTAAAGTTTGTTGATCACTATAATATCCAATAACAGGAGGTGCTATAGTAACACCAAGAGATGAAAGCTTTGACATGTTTTCTAGTTGTATTGTATTGTATGGCATTTCACGAGGTGCTATAACAATATTACGTTTCTCTTTTAGCATAACACTAAATACTCTTGTGATAAGTGTGTCTGATATTCCAACTGTACATTTGGCTAAAGTATTCATACTACAAGGAACTATTATAAAAGCATCTGTTTGAAAAGAACCAGAGGATACAGGAGCTCCTAGCTCAGTATCCTCATACACAGTGATATTTTTGTTTGAGGAGTAATGAAAAAAATCATTATCTTTTGATTCTAAAGATAAAGTATATTTAGCACTTTTTGATAATACTAGATAAATCTCTATATCATTAGGGATGAAATCAATAAATTTCAATCCTAACTGTACTCCTGACGCACCTGATATTCCAACAACTAATCTCTTTATGCTGTTTTGATTATTCAACTTTTAAACCTTTATTTTTTTGTATTTTAGCTAAAAAGCACTTTTGAATAGATTTTTAAGTTAATTTAAACAATTCTTAATATTAGTTTAAGAATATAAATGTTAACATTTTGTATAAGTTTTAAATTAAAACTAATAAAAATTGTATTATTATATATATTTAAATAATACAAAATATATAAGGATATCTCATGGAAAAAGTTGTAAGTTTTATAAGGGTAAATAAAAATAATGATGAATATACTGATGCACAAGCAATAGGAATTGCAAAATACATCAAAGAGCGTAAGCTACAATTAGATAAAAATATCGAAGTTGAAGTGAGTATTCCAGATGAAGAAACAAATATTCAAAAGATATTAGAAACATGTAAAAATGGTTGTGTGGTTGTTGTATATGATATTAATGTCTTTGGAAGAACAACTGCTTCTATATTAAAAAATATAAAGTTTTTATTAAGTCATGGGGTAAGAATTATTAGTGTATCTCAAAATTTAGATTTTGTTAGTAGTGATGATATGCTTACAAAAATGATTCTTGGTGTGATTGGTATGACTATAAATCTTGAAAAAGATTTAATGAGTTTAAGAACAAAAGAAGCACTAACTGCAAAAAAACTAGATGGTGTATCTTTAGGAAAACCAAAAGGTACAATTCAAAAATCAAAGTTTGATCAACAAAGAGATAAAATTGAAGAGCTATTGAGTGTTGGATTAAGTGTAAGAAAAATAGCAAAAGTTCTTGGTTATAACAATCATATCGGGCTTAATAACTATGTGAAAAAAAGACATATTAGAGAAGATGTATTTGGTGAAGATGTATTAGCAAGTTAATTTATAAAGGTGAAAATTATAAACACTTATTTATGGTTAAAGATTTATTAAAGGAAATTAGGTTATAAATCCATTAAATTTAATTATAATAGGAAAGTTTATATGTCACTAATGATAACAGATGAGTGTATTGCTTGTGATGCTTGTAGAGAAGAGTGTCCAAATATCGCTATAGAAGAGGGTGATCCAATTTATATAATAGATTCGGATCTATGTACGGAGTGTGTAGGGAGTTTTGATGAACCTCAATGTATAGAGGTTTGTCCTGTTGATTGTATTGTTTTAGACCCAGATAATCAAGAAACTATGGAAGAGCTACAGTTTAAATTTGATCAACTAGAAAAAGAAGACTAAATGGCAAAAATAACAACCGTCATCGATATTGGTTCTAACTCAATGCGGATGGTTGTTTTTAAAAAGACCAGTCGATATGCTTTTCATCTAATCAATGAATCAAAATCAAAAGTAAAAATCAGTGAAGGTTGTTATGAAAATAGTGGTAACCTTCAAGAACTTCCAATGCAAAGAGCTTACGATGCTCTAAAATCATTTCTTAATATTGCAAAAAATTTAAAATCAAGAAAAATACTTTGTGTAGCAACTTCAGCACTGAGAGATGCCCCAAATGCAAAATTATTTTTAAGTCGAGTTTCAAAAGAATTAAAACTCAATATAAAAGTAATTAATGGACAAAAAGAGGCTTATTATGGTGGTGTTGCTGCTCTTAATCTTTTAAAGTGTAATGATTTTGTAACTATGGATATAGGTGGTGGTAGTACAGAGTTTGCATTTGTCAAAGAGCAAAATATGGTTGAAACGATCTCTTTAAATATTGGAACAGTGAGAATTCAAGAATTGTTTTTTAATAAAAATGATTTTGAAGGTGCAAAGAATTTTATCATTGCGCAAATTGAGAATAATAAAGAGATTTTTACAAACTATTATTATCTTTTTAAGTATATAGTTGGGCTTGGTGGAACAGCAAGAGCTTTAAGTCGTTGTGTGATACAAAATACAAAACATCCTATAGATACTTTACATGGGTTTACTTATGTTGTAAAAGAAAATATGAGCTTATTTGAAACTATCATAAATGCACAAACTAAAAAAGAGTTAAAACAAGCAGGAGTACGAAAAGATAGATTTGATACTATTGCTACAGGTACATTTATTTTTAAAACAATTTTAGAGTATTTTCAAGTTCAAAATGTTATTACAAGTGGTGTTGGAGTTAGAGAAGGTGTTTATTTATCTGATATACTTAGAACTTCAAATCATAAGTTTCCAGCTAATTTTAATCCAAGTGTAAGAAGTTTGTTAGATAGATTTGTAGACGATCAAACACAAAGTGCTTATTTAGGTAATAATGCAAAAAAAATATTTGATATTTTACAACCACTACATAATCTTGAATCAAAATACAGTTCAATCCTTGTAATAGCTTCAAAGTTACAATTGATAGGTCAATCACTGAACTTTTATAAAACACAAGAGAACTCTTTTTGGTTTATCTTAAATGGCTTAAACTATGGATTTTCCCATGAAGAAAAAGTTTTAATCTCAATAGTTGCAAAGTACAGTGGAAAAGCACTTCCAAAAGTTGATGATATAAATCAATTTGGGAACTTATTACCATCTATTGAAACAATACATTGGTTAAATTTTATGATGACTTTAAATTTAACTTTAAATACAGAATACGGAAAAATAAAATATGATTTTATACTTGAAGATAATATTTTAAGAGTAAGTTCCCAAGATGAAAATCATTTAGTAAAAAGTGATCTTTTTAAGATAGAAGTACCACAAGATATAGTTGTAGAACTAGATTAAAATGAAAATTTGTATTGTTAAGTTATCTGCAATGGGTGACATTATCCATTCACAAGTTGTTTTACAATTTATAAAACAACAGTTACCTCAAATTCAAATAGATTGGATAGTAGAAGAGTCATTTAAGGGAATTTTAGAAAATCATCCAGATATAGATAATATTTTACCAATAAATCTTAAATCTATTAAAAAAAACAAATTAGCAATATTTGAGCAAATAAAATTACTAAATATCTATGCAAAAAATAATTATGATATCGTAATAGATGCACAAGGGCTTCTAAAATCTGCAATAGTATCTGTAATTGTTGGTAGAAGAATTGTAGGAAGCAAAATAGTTGGATTTGATAAAGATTCTATTCGTGAGAGTGTTGCTAGCTGGTTTTACGATGAAAAAGTAAATATAGGTTATGAAAAAAATGTAATCGATAGAAATTGTAAACTTATCTCAAAAGCTCTTAATATAACTATTACAAAAAAAGATATTTTAGAAAAAAAAGCTTTTTTATTTTCTACATCTACAGTTGAACTTACATATGATATAGTTTTTGTAGTGGGGGCGTCAAAAGAAAATAAAATATATCCTAAAGAAAATTTTTTAGAATTATCACAAAGATTAGATAAAAATATTTTGGCTGTGTGGGGAAATGATGAAGAATATGCTATTGTTAATTGGTTAAATGAACAAAATAAACAGATACAAATAGCCCCTAAAGGGAGTCTAAATGACTTAATAGGTATAATAACTAATGCTAAGTTAGTAATAGGAGCAGATACAGGTCCTACACATATAGCTTGGGCTGTAAATATACCATCAATTACAATTTTTGGAAATACTCCAGAATATAGAAATACTTACATAACAGATATTAATAAAGTGATAAAGTCAGATAGTTATGTAAACCCTCTAAAGTTAGATAAAAATGATTTTAGTATCAAAGAGATAAAAGCAAAAGATATATACCATATAGCAAAGGAATTATTAGTTGGATAGAGTTTATTTATATACATTTTATATTTTTAAGTTTTTTATTAAATATACTCCAAAAGTAATTTTAAATTTTTTATTAGATAGTTTATCTTGGATAATTTATAAGCTAGATAAAAAACATAAAAAAATAGCTAAGGTAAATCTAGAGTTAGCATTTGGAAATAAATTAGAAGAATCAAAAAAAGAAAACATCATCAAAAAATGTTATAAGAATCTTACTCATACACTTGCAGATTTTGTAAAAAATCAAGGAATCTCAAGAGAAGAACTTCTTACAAAAGTTGATTTTAAACATGAAGAATACCTTACTCAAGCTATTAAAAATAAACAAAAAATAATTATCCTAGCAGCACATTATGGTAATTGGGAACTTTTAGGTTTAGGGATATCAGCAAAGTTTATACCTATGACTACAGTTGGAAGAGAGCTTGATAGTGAAGTGATGAATGAGATACTAGAAGCAAATAGAAAGCAGCATAATATGAATGTTATAAGTAAACATGGTGCTATGAAAGGGATGATTCAAGCATTGAAAAAAGATGAAGCTGTTGGAATTTTAGTAGATCAAAATACAAAAAATGAAGAGGGTATACTGATAGATTTTTTTGGTAAAAAAGCGCGTCACACTCCAAGCGTAGCCCTTATAGCAAAAAGATTTGATGCAGTTATTATCCCAGCTTATATAACTACAGATGATTATGAAAAATATACAATAGAATTTTATGAACCGTTTAAATTTGTAGATACAGGGGATAAAGAGAAAGATATTCTTAATTGTGTACAGCAACAAGCTAACATTACACAAAAAGTGATTGAGAAAAAACCAGAAGAGTGGTTTTGGCTTCACCAAAGATGGAAGAATCAATATGAACACCTCTACAAATAAGCTTTCAATTGTAATTATCACAAAAAATGAGCAAAAATTTATAGCTGATGCTATTAAATCGAGTTTATTTGCAGATGAAGTCTTAATACTTGATAGTGGCTCTACTGATGATACTGTAAGTATTACAAAAGAGCTTGGAGGAAAAGTTTTTCAACAAGAGTGGTTAGGGTTTGGAAAACAAAAACAAAAAGCTGTTGAGTTAGCTTCTAATGACTGGGTATTTGTTCTTGATAGTGATGAAAGAATTTCTCATAAATTACAAGATGAAATTCTCCAAGAGTTACAAAATCCAAAATTTGATGGATATTTTATTCCAAGACTAAATAATTTTTTTGGAAAAGATATAAAAACTTGTGGTCTATATCCAGACTACACAATTAGACTTTTTAATAGACAAAAAGGAAAGTTTAGTGAGGTAGAGGTCCATGAAAGTGTACAAATAACAAATACTTCACATCTAAAAAATGATATAATCCATTTAGCCTATGATTCAATTGAAGAGTTTATAACAAAACAAAATAACTACTCAACTTTAAATCATAAAAAAAGAAATATGATAAAAGCAATTATCAATCCATATTGGACATTTTTTAAATTATTTATACTAAAAAGAGGATTCCTCGATGGATGGCATGGTTTTGTTATTTCAAAACTTTATGCACAATATACATTTTGGAAATATATTAAATGAATAGAATAAAAGAACCTAAAAAAATACTTATCATGAAGTTTCGAAATATTGGTGATGTTCTACTTACAACACCTTTGATTAAAAACTTGAAACTTAATTATCCTGATGCATTAATAGATATCGCTGTAAATAAAGGTACCCAAGAGATGGTAACTTTAAATCCAAATATCAATGAAGTTTTAATTTATGATAGGGAGTATATAAAAAGCTTATCCTCTTTTCAACGCATTATTGTAGAGATTAAATTTGCATGGAAAATACGGAAAAATAAGTATGATATAGTTATAAATACTACAAAAGGTGATAGAGGTGCTCAAATTGCACTTTTGAGTGGTGCGGGTATTAAAATCGGATATAAAAGTGGTAAAAATTTTTTAACACAAAATGTATTTGACTATCTTTTACCAAATCAAGGTTTACGACATACTTTAGAGATGGATTTAGATACTTTAAAAGTGTTAAATTTACCTATTACGGAAAAAAAATCTGAAATATTTTGGAGTGATGAAGATAAACAAAAAGTAGATTTACTTTTAAACCAAGAAAATTTGAACAGATTAAGTTTTATACATATTCATGCAGTTTCAAGATGGATGTTTAAATGTATCAATGATCAAACTATGGCTACTATTATAGATTATTGTCAAGAACAATTAGAGGTAAAAGTAGTTCTTACAGCTGCACCAGTTAAACAAGAGTTAGAAAGATTAGAGAGTATTTTATCATTATCTAAAAGTGAACCTTTAAATTTTGCTGGAAAACTTACTTTAAAACAAACAGCATATCTTAATAGTGCTGCGAAATTCTTTATAGGTGTTGATACTGCTATTATGCATATTAGTGCTGCAAATAATATCCCAGTTTTAGCTTTTTTTGGACCTAGTGGTGCAGATCATTGGGGTCCTTGGGATAATGACTTGATGGAGTCTGAATATACTACGAGACGAGGATATAGAACCATGGGAAAACATAGAGTGATTCAAGAAAATTGGGACTGTGTACCTTGTGGAAAAGATGGTTGCGAGGGTAGTAAGATAAGTGATTGTCTAATGAAGTTAGATATAAATTTTATAAAAGAAAATATAAAGCAGATGAATAATGATTAATATATTAGAGATGGAAAGTTCAAGAGGATGGGGTGGACAAGAAAAACGAACTGTTAGACTTGTTAATAATCTACCCAGTGATGAATATAAAGTATTTTGGGCGGTGGAAGAGGATAGTACACTTTATGAGAAAAGAGATGAAATTAATGCTGAATTTTTCACTATAAAACTTAATAAAATATATAATCTAAAAACAATTTATAAACTATGTAAATTTGTAAATGAAAATAAGATAGATATTATCTCAACACATTCAGGAAAAGATGCTTGGATTGGGAATATTGTGGGATTATTTACAAATACTAAAGTTGTTCGAGTTCGACATCTTATAGTTCCCGTAAAACCTTTTAGTTATAATTTAGCAACAAAAGTTGTGACTGTAAGTAATCAAGTTAAAGATTACTTGATAAGTGCTGGTGTAAAAAAAGAGAAACTTGTTAATATTTATACAGGGATAGATACACAAAAATTTAGTGATACATTAGTATATGATTTAAGAGAAGAATTGAATATACCTGAAGATACTAAACTTATAGGTTGTGTAGCAGTTTTGAGAGGTGCAAAAAGACATAAAGAACTTATAAAAACATTTTCAAAAATTCATATAGATGCTAAATTAATTATTGTTGGTGATGGACCAATGAAAGATGAAATTAATAAAACTATTATTGAATATAATGTGAATGATAAAGTTATAATGTTGGGGCATAGAGATGATATAGATAAAATATTACCAAATTTTGATTTATTTGTTTTAGCTTCTAGACATGAAGCTTTGGGAACAAGTTTACTTGAAGCACAAAGTTGTGGTGTCCCTGTAGTTGCTTCTAATGTAGGTGGAATACCAGAAGCATTGAAAGAAGGAAAAACGGGTTATCTATTTGATGATTTTGATATATTCGAGAAACAATTAAATGATATTTTAACAGACGAAACAAAACTTTTAGAATTAAAATCAAATGCAAGAGCTTTTATATTGAAAACCTTTTCAGTAAAAAAAATGATGGAAGATACACAAAAACTTTATAAAGAATTAGTAGGATAAGGTATGAGTGTACCAGTTTTAATGTATCATCATATACTTTCTAGTGATAGTTTTATAGCTAGTAGTGTAAAGAATTTTGAAGAACAAATGAAGTTTTTATTTGATAATGGTTGGAAAACACTTACAAGTGAAGAATTTTATCAATTTAAACAAGGAAAATTACAAGTTCCTAAAAAATCTGTATTGATAACCTTCGATGATGGTTGGAGAGATAATTTTGTCTATGCCTATCCCATCTTAAAAAAATATAACTTAAAAGCAACACTTTTTGTGGTTACTCAATGGATAGATGAAGCTTCTAAAGTAAATGACTGTGAATATATAGAAAAAAAACATAGTGAGTGTAAAAAACTAGTGTCAACAAATCCAAGAAGTGTAGTTTGTAGTTGGGATGAGTTGAAACAGATGAATGATATTTTTGATATACACTCTCATACCCACACTCATAGGGATAATTATTTTTCAGATATAAGTTGGAAAGATGAGTTTACGGAATCAAAAAAATTTATCCAAGAAAATTTAGGTTTTGAAGATAGCTATCTTTGTTGGCCTAGAGGTATTTATTCTGAAGAGTTAATAAAAGAAGCAAATAATGAAAATTTTGATATACTTTTTACTACTAAAAGAGGGGTAAATCTCCCTGATAATAAGATGACAGAGATAAAAAGAATAGCAGTAAAGAAAGATGCTAAATGGTTGAAAAAAAACTTATTAATTTTTTCAAATAGTTTTTTAGGGTATATATATGCAAAGGTTAAGCCTCAGTGACAGATATTGAAAATAAAAAGATACTGCTTGTTCGAAATGATAATGTTGGTGATCTTATATGTACAACACCAGCTATTGAAGCTTTAAGAAAAAGATATCCAAATAATCAAATAGATATAGTTGTAAACTCTTATAACTATGATGCAATATATAAAAACCCATTTGTAGATAAAATATACTGTTACACAAAACCTAAACATAGAAAGAGTTTATTAGAAAAAATAAAAGCTGCTTTCGGTAAATTAAGAATTTTAATAAATATAAGAAAACAAAATTATGATGTAGTTGTTATATTTAGAAGTGGTTATTCAAAGTCTGCAGAACTTTTTGCAAATATTACAAATGCTCAATATAAAATAGGAGTTCAAAATCAAAAAGGGAAAGATAATTTTACACATCATGTTAAACTAAACTATAACCAACATGAAGTTTTATTTTGTTTTGATTGTTTAAAGGAATTTGGTGTTGAGTATAATGATGAAAATACTTTATACCATATTGATCAAGAATTAAGTGATAAATATACACAATATAATGAACATATCCTTTTTCATATATCATCAAGAATACAAGAAAATAAATATGATAAAGAAAAATTCAAACAAGTTTTTGAACAATTAGATGATTATAATATTTTAATAAGTGCAGAACCAGATGATTTTGAATCTGCAATTTGGTTGGAACAAAATACAAAAGCTAAATTTATAAAAACATCATCACTTCAAGACTTAGGTGGTTTAATTAAAAATGTAAAATTATTTATTACTCTTGACGGTGGAGCGATGCATTTGGCTCCAGCAGTTGGTACAAAGACGATATCAATTGGTGGTAAAACAGACATGATTAAATGGGCTCCTTGGGGATATAAGGATCTAGTTATACAAGATGATAGTAAAATTGCTAATAATATCAAACCAGAATTTATTGTTGATGGTATTAAAAAAGCATGAAACTAGACATATTTGCTTTTTTAGTTAATTTTTTAATAAAAAATAAAAGGGTTGATAAATTAGAACATATACCTATGGATAGTGTTCATAATATTTTATTAATGTCCAATACTGCAATTGGTGATACTCTTTTTAATACACCAGTATTTAGAAGTCTAAAATTACATTATCCAACTAAAAAACTTATTGTATTATTAAATCCTGCAAATTATAAATTATTTGAAACAAATAAATATATTGATGAAATTGTTTTATATGATGGAAAATGGAAGAAATTTTTTCAAGTCTTAAAAGTATTAAAAACTAAAAAAATTGATACTACATTTATCTTACACTCGAATGAACCACAAGCAACACCATTAGCATTACTATCTAATTCAAAATATATTATTAAAATACCAAATGATAAAAATGAATATAATAGATTTCATACCAATGTACCAATAAGTTCATATGGAGATAGACATGGTACTTTTGATAGATTAAAACAACTTGAATATGGAAATATATTCGAAAATGATCCTCATATGGATATAGTATTAAAAGATAGTTGGAAAAATGAAATTTTAGATTATTTGTCCACTCAAAATATAGATGGTGATAGTATTTTAATTGGTTTTCAAATAGGAGCATCAACTATAAGTAGGATGTGGTTTAATGATAAATGGGTAGAGTTAGGTAAAAATATATTATTGAAATATCCAAATGCTATTATAGTTCTTACAGGTGCACCAAATGAAATAGAGTTAACAAATGAAGTAGAAGAGGGAATTAATAGTTCTAGAGTATTTAATTTAGCTGGAAAATTTCAATTAGGTAGTGCCGCAGCTTTAATTGGTTCATTAGATATATTGATTACTCCTGATACAGGACCTTTACATATTGCAATAGCATTGAAAGTACCGACAATAGGTTTTTTTGTAGTTGCTAATCATATTGGAAGTAATGCTTGTTATGATCAGGATATCCATTTATATATTCAAAAAGAAAAAACATGTGATATATGTATTGCTAAAAACTGTAAATATCAAGAGTGTATGTTACAAATTACAGTAAAAGAAGTGTTAAACTTAACAGAAAGGATTTTAGATTTTAGGGAAGATTAAAAAATCATTACAAAAGAGATATCGTGAACTAATTAACTATATACAAAAAGGTGAAAAGATTTTAGTTTTAGGTGATTCTCATAGTGGTGTATTTGAATATATCAATGATAATAATTTAATGTTACCTCACATAATTAATGTTAAAATTGCTGATGGTTCAACAGCTTATGGTTTAAATAATAATAATTCATCAAGTCAAGCAATAAATAAATTTTTAACAGAGGTGAAAAGGTTTAAAAATTATAATACAATAATCATACAATTGGGTGAAGTTGATTGTGCGTATATATTATGGAAAAAAGCAAAAGATTATTGTAATAGTGCAAGGGATAATATATCTATTTCTATTAAAGGGTATGAATCTTTAATTAGAAAACTAATGATATATAATAAAAAAATTATTATTACAGGTGTTATTTTACCAACAGTAAAGAATGGACAAAAAAATAGTAATGAAGTTCCATTACGAGATACTATTTCTGCTACTCAAGAAGATAGAACAACTTTGGTTTTAGAATTTAATGAACAATTAAAACTAATTGCAATAAAGTACAATCTAGATTATATTGATATTACAGAAGAAACAATAAATAAAGACACTAGCTTAGTTGATGATAAATTTATTATAAAAGATAAAGTTGATCATCATCAATCTCAAGAAAATACTTCAATGATTTGGGTATCTAAATTAAGAAATATAATATAAATGAAAAATATATTGTTTATCGATACTGGATTTGAATATGGTGGAGGTACAAAAAGTTTTCTTTATTTATTAGAAGGGTTGCAAAAGTATTCCGATCAATATAATTTTTATGTATTTTTTGAACATAATTATTTTATAAGTAATAATAAAACTGTTAATCAGTATTTAAAGAGTTTAAAAGTTAATGTTATAAAAAATAATTTTTATTGTAAAAAAATTTCTAAAATACAAAAAGAGATATATAGATTAATTTCTAAAAGTCTTCTTCAAAAAAAAGAAATTCAGCATAAAATTAAATTTGCAGAACAAGTTTTACAATCAAATCATTTTGATATAATACATTTAAATAATCATTTTGGAACGAACTTAGAATATATTATTAGTGCAAATAATTTAAAAATACCAGTAATTCAACATTTAAGAAAAAATTCTTTATTATCCCATTATCAGTTAAAATTATTAAAAGGTCTTAGTTTTAGAACTATTAGTGTATCTAAGGCAACTTATCAGTTTTATAATAGACAATTATCTATTGATAATAATGTGATATATAATCCTTTCCCATTAAAATTAAAAGAATTAGAAACAAATATAAATGTCAATAATAATGTAGTTAAAATATTTATGCCTGCAAACTATTTAGAAAATAAAGGTCATAAGTTAGTTTTTCAAGCTTTAGATAATATATCAAGAGAAGATATAAAAGTATATTTAGCTGGAAGTGGTTCATTTGATATTCAGACAAATAGTTTAAAAGATAAATTAATTAAAGACAATAAGCTTGTCGAGTTAGGCTTTATTGACGATATTGATAAATATTATCAAATTTCTGATTATGTATTGTCATTTTCACAAAATGAAGGTTTACCTAGAACTGTTGTAGAGGGACTTATGCGGGGTTGTCATATTATTACTTCAAACTATGAAGTTAGTTTTGAAATTAAAAAATTACTATTAAATCAAAATGTTTATACAATCTTACCAAGAGAAAGTCATAGTTTGGAGATGTGTTTAATGGATTTAAAACCGGTTAATCATAAAGAGGTTGATTTAAATATTAAACAAGTTTTTTCACTAGAAAATTATGTTAGTGCTGTATATAATTATTATAAACAGATGTTGTAAAATTTAAAATTATTTTTTCTTGTTCAGTAGTTATTTTATATAAATTTTTACAATTAGTGTTATATGGTGCTTTAAATATAAAAGAAAATGGAACATAATCAGCATTTGAATTAATAATTAAAACATTATTCCCAATGGGTCTTTGTTCTTTCATATAGCATGGTCCAGCGAAGTTAATTAATGGTATTTTAAAGCTATCAGCAATATAACTATTTCCAGTATCTGAAGATATGTATAAATTCATTTTTGAAGTATAATATGGTAATTCATCAAGATTAATTTTTCCAAGCAATGAAATGATTTGAACTTTATATAGATTTAAATGAAATTGCAAATTTTTCAAAATATCTACTTCCTTAGCTAGACCAAATATATACACTTCACAATCAAAATTATCAAGTAATTTAAATATTTTAAGCCAAGTATCTAAGTCGATAGTTTTTAATTTATTTCCAGCAGTTAAACTAATACCAATTTTAAAATGGGAATTTTGATTGAGAATAGATTGTTTTGGTATGTATAATGGTTCTTGTATCTTTTTCCAACATATATCTGGTTCTAGGTCACTTGAAATCATAGTAAGATAACTTTTTATTGTCAAATCTTCTTTTGTATGTTTTATTTTTTTTATTCCAAAAGAAAAAAGCTTATTATACCATTTATCTGAGTATGTAGATAGAGTAACTTTATTGTGAGAAAAACTCATTTGTCCTAAAAATAGATTATAACTATTAGGCATCATGATATATACATTTTTGTAATTAGTTGTAAATATTATAAATGCAAGTTGTAATTTTGTAAATAAAGTAGATTTATAATCATTGATAATAAAAATTTGATTAATTCTAGAGTCATGTTGAGAAAAAGGAGTATTTATTTTATCGATTACTACATCTAGTTTTTCTAAAGGCTCAAACATAACAGAAGTATTAACATAATCTCCAATCTTTGCTGTTTGAATAATTAAGTTTTGATTAGTTTTTTTTCTAAAAAATGATAAGATAAAAAGTAATGGATATAAAAGTAAAAATATAATATAATAAATCATAATTTGTATTTTATTACAATGTTACTTAAGAACGAGGTTTTATTAGTTGACTAAGATCGAAGATATAAATAATAGATATTTTTTAGATTTATTTTTTTTAAGTGTACTTTTATTTTCACTACCAATTGCTGGTGTTACGGCTGTCCAAAATATTTCATTAGTGTTGTTCTTTATTGTATGTTTTATAGTCTCAAAAGATATTCAATATAAAGAAGTTATATCATTACGAATATATTTGATGATTATTTTAGGTTTAGTTGTAACCTCTATTATTTCAGTGTATTTTTCAATTGAGCCCAAAGAAACTATAAGTGAAATTAGAGGTGAGTTAATTAAGCCTTTTGTGCTATCTCTTATTGTTTTTTTATTTATCTATGTCTTTGATGACAATAAGATTAAAAAGATATTTTTCATTTTATTTGCAGCATTATTTTTTCATACATTATTAAATATTTATATTTGGATTGACAATGGGCTATGGCCTTTTAGAGCTGGAGGACTTTTAGATAGTGGTGGAGGGGAACGCTTTGGTATTTGGACTACATATTCTTTATCCATGGCAATTGCATTATTCTTTACTAAATATAAAAAAATAGCAATTTTATTTTTTCTACTATCTCTAATTTCAATTATTGGGAATAATACAAGGGCAACATTTATAGGAATGATAATGATATTATTTTTTTATTTTTTTATTTTTTATAAAAATAAAATATTCAAATATAGTATTATCACACTTATAACCTTATCAATTATCTCTTTTATAATATACTCAAAAAATTTTGAAACACGATACAATGCTTTTAATGTAGTATCTGCAATAAAACACATGGATAGTTATAGTCCAAGTGAGTATGATAAGTTAGTTACAGAACATAGTTTAGAACATTCTACTACAGCTAGACTAGCAATGTGGAAATCTGTCTTTTTGTATAGGGGGGAAGATTTATTTACACCCCAAGGGTATGGTAGGTTTTTGTATGGAAAGAGTATTTCGAAAATATATGAGAATGAAAAAGAAAATATACCATATATGATTTTTTCTCAGGCACACAATGATTATATGACAATATTTTTTAGTTTAGGTATGATTGGGTTATTGTTTTTTTTGGCACTTTTTGCTTATTTATTAAAAATATTATATTATATCTTTATACATAGTTCTGATTATAAAGCATTTGCAGTATTTACATTTTTAGGTACTATAGGATATATGTCTTCTATGATGTTTGGTAGTTTTTTTGGGGATAGTGAAAAAATATATTTTTATCTACTTTATGGTATTACTTTAGCTCTTTATTTAAAAACAAAAGAACAGTACCTTGAAACAAATTAAATTCATCCGAGCAAATAAAACAAAATTTGGTGGTGCTGAAGTTTATCTATCAAGATTATTACAACAATTAGAAAGGCTTGATACTTCTCACGAACTTATATATTCTAATATCCCAAAAATTTTGCCATCTTGGTTGAGGGTTCTTTTATTTAATATGCAAGTATGTGTTAATAAAAAAGATGATATCTATTTTTCTTTAGAAAGAATAAGTTGTCCGGATATTTATAGGGCAGGGGATGGTGTTCATAAAGTATTTGTTGAAGTTGAGAATAAGTCAAAGATTAATCCACTGCATAAAGTATATATATATTTAGAAGAGAGATGTTTTAATAATGCAAAAAAAATTGTAGCAAATTCAAATATGATTAAACAGCAAATCATAGATACCTATGGAATTGACGAAAAGAAGATAGAAGTTATTTATAATGGTATAGTGTTGGAAAAACCAAATTTTAAAGAATCTTATGCACATATTCTAAAAGAGTTTTCTATTGATAAAAGTACTGGACAGAAAATATTTTTATATGTAGGAAGTGGTTTTAAAAGAAAAGGGGTAGAAGAGTTTTTAATTATACTCTCAAAACTAAAATTTCAAAATTTTAAAGCTTTTATTATAGGGAAAGAGAAAAAGATTGAATATTATAAAAATTTGGCAAAAGAACTAAACTTAGAAATTAAAGTAATTTTTACTGGACCTAGAAATGATGTAAAAGATTTTTATACAGTTTCTGATATCTTTTTATTTCCTACTCGTTATGAGCCTTTTTCAAATGTGGTACTTGAAGCGATGAATTATTCAAATGTAGTGATAACAACAAAACAAAATGGTGCAAGTGAAATAATGAATGATAAATATACAATGACAAGACCAGATGATTATACAATAGTAGAAAAAATAGATGATTTACTTATCAATCAAGAAAAAATAGATAAAATAAAATTAGATAATTTACAAATAGTAAAAAATTTTACTATTGAAAAGAATGTAGAAAAAACACTTGCAGTGATTGAACAAATAAAGGAAAATTAATTGAAACAATTTTTTAAACAGTATATTCCATATTATAAAAACTACAAAAGACAATTTTTCTTTGCATTGATTGGTATGATTATGGTAGCACTAGGAACTAGTGGTACTGCATATGTGATTAAACCAGTACTTGATGAGATATTTATTAATAAAGATGAAACTATGCTTCAAGTTTTACCATTAGTTGTAGTATTTTTATATGCGTTAAAAGGTTTTGGGGGATATATTCAAACCTATTATATATCTTTTATAGGTTCTGACATTATAAGAGTTGTGAGGGATAAATTTCTTTCACATATTTTAGTACAAGATATTAAATTTTTCCATGAAAAACATGGTGGAGAACTCTTAAGTAGAGTTACAAATGATATAAGCGCTATTCAAGCAGCAGTATCTAGCCATATAGCAGTTATAATTATGGAAATATTTACAATTATAGCTTTGGTTTTTGTTGTAATATATCAAAGTCCTATGTTAGCATTTTATGGGTTAGTTATTTTACCAGTGATTATTTATCCTCTTTCTCTCTTGGCAAAAAAAATGAAAAAACTTTCCCATGAAACACAGGAGAAAGTATCATTACTTACTTCTATTTTAAGTGAAATATTTAATAATGTTGAGATAATTATTGCAAATAATTCACAAAAAAAACAATCAGAAGATTTTCAAAAAATTAATAAAGAGTATTTTCAAATAGGGATAAAAGGTGTCAAAACAAATGCCTTAGTATCACCACTTATGGAGATAGTTGGAGCAATGGCAGCTGCAACTGTTATAGCTATTGGGGGGATGGAAGTAATAAAAGGGAATATGACAGTTGGTTCATTTTTCTCTTTTATGACAGCTTTATTTATGTTATATACTCCAATAAAAAGATTATCTACAGTGTATAATAAGTTTCAAGGTGCAATAGCTGCAAATGAAAGAATAAATGATATATTCTCTCAAAAAAATGAGATTATTGAAGGTAAAGATAATTTACAAGAGGATATTCAAACTATATCATTTGAAAATATCGCTTTAAAATATGGGGATAAAATTGCCCTAAAAGATATTAACTTAATTGCAAATAAAGGTGAAAAAATCGCGCTTGTTGGAGATAGTGGAGGTGGTAAAAGTTCACTAGTAAACTTGATATTAAGGTTTTATGATCCGTATAATGGTGTGTTGTATTTTAATAATAAAGATATTTCAACATTTACTTTTAAAAGTCTTCGAGATAATATATCTATTGTAACTCAAAGAGTTTATATATTTAATGATACAGTTGCAAATAATATTGCATTTGGTGAGGTTATGGATGAGAAAAAGGTAAAAGATGCTTTAGAACAAGCTCATGCTTTAGCATTTGTGGAAAAATTAGAAAATGGTATTTATACAAATCTAGATGAATTTGGTTCAAATTTAAGTGGTGGTCAACGACAAAGAATTGCTATTGCTAGGGCACTATATAAAAAACCACAAATATTAATATTTGATGAAGCGACAAGTGCTTTAGATAATGAATCTGAGTCTATTATTACAAAAGTTTTAGATGAAGTGAGTGCTGATAAAATTACATTCGTTATTGCACATAGATTAAGTACTATTAAAAATGCAGATAAAATAATAGTATTTAAAGATGGTCAAATAATTTGTAAAGGTAATGAAGAAAGCTTACTAGAAGGGTGTGAAGAGTATAAAAGGCTTCATGCTCATGCTAGTATGTAAACAAAACTTTTTATGGTAAAATATCTAAATAATATAAATGGAGTAGAATAGAGATGAAATATAGTGAATATGACTTTAATAATAAAACAATACTAATTACAGGAGCAGCTGGATTTATTGGCTCTAATTTGGCTTTTTATTTTCAAGAAAATTACCCAGATGCGACTGTAGTTGCATTTGATATGTTCAGAAGTGGTGAAACCTTTTCAAATGGAAATCTTAAAAGTTTTGGACACTTTAAAAATCTTCTTGGATTTAATGGAGTTGTTATTAGTGGAGATATTACAGATAAAAAAGCATTAAAAGAGTTAGAGCATAATTATAAATTTGATTTTATATTTCATCAAGCAGCTATCTCTGATACAACAGTACAAGAGCAAGACTTAATGATGAAAACAAATGTAAATGCATATGAAGATTTACTAAAAATTGCTATCAATCATGGTGCAAATATGATATATGCTTCAAGTGCTGCAACATATGGAGATAGTGATAGATTTGAAGTTGGCTTTGAACAACCAAATAATGCTTATGGATTTAGTAAAGTTATGATGGATAATATCACTTATGAGTATTTAAAAAAAGATTTAGATATCTCTATTGTAGGGCTTAAATACTTTAATGTATATGGACCAAGAGAGTTTTTTAAAAATAAAACATCATCTATGGTGGTTCAGTTTGGACATCAAGTCCTTAAAGGTCTTACACCAAAATTATTTGAGGGGAGCGATAAAATATTAAGAGACTTTATCTATATAGAAGATATTATACAAGCTAATATACTTGGCTGTAGTCCTAAAAAAAGTGGTATATACAATGTAGGAACAGGAAAAGCTCGTAGTTTTGAAGATATTGTGAATATTCTTCAAAAAGAGTTAGATATTGACAATGGAAAAGAGTATATTCCTAATCCATTTGTAGGATCTTATCAGTTTTTTACCCAAGCAAATATTGAGACAACAGAAGAAAACTTAGGATATGAACCAAAGTACTCTATGGAAGAGGGTATCAAGAAATACATACCTGAAATAAAAAGATTGTTTGAGCAAGAGGTTAAATGATGGAAGAGATAAAGAAGCCAAACATTTTAGTTATAGGTGATTTAATGATAGATCACTATTTGTGGGGAAATGTGAATAGGATATCACCCGAAGCCCCTGTTCAAGTAGTAGAAGTAGAAAAAGAGACTATAGTACTAGGAGGAGCTGGAAATGTTGTAAACAATCTTGTAGCTCTTGGCGCTGATGTTATGGTTATGTCTGTAGTTGGTGAAGATAAAAATGGTGATGAGATTACACAAATGCTTGAAAGTATAAAAGTAAAACACTATCTTATATGTGATGAAAATAGAAAAACAACTAAGAAAAGTAGAATAATAGCATCGCACCAACAAGTTGTCCGATATGATCATGAGTCAAAAGAAGATATTTCGCAAGAGAGTGAAGCTCTTATAACAACAGGGTTATTAAATATCATAGACCAATTCGAAGTAATACTTGTTTCTGATTATGGTAAAGGGGTAATTACAGATTCGTTAATGGGAAAAATAAACTTTTGTGCTTCAGGTAATGATGTAAAAGTTTTAGTTGATCCTAAAGGTGATGATTATAGTAAATATATTGGAAGTTATCTTCTTACACCGAATAAGAAAGAGGCTCAGATAGCAACAAAAATGGAGATAAATGATGATGCAAGTTTAAAAGTAGCATTAAAAAAACTTCATAATACAGCTTGTTTGCAAGTACCAATGATAACATTAAGTGAAGATGGTATTGCTATACTTGATGAAAACAATAATGTTATAAAAAAACCAACAGTTGCTAGAGAAGTATATGATGTTACAGGTGCAGGAGATACTGTATTAGCGAGTTTGGGGTATTGTCTTGCTAAAGATGATAATATAGTAGAAGCGATGGAGTTCGCAAATCTTGCAGCTGGTGTTGTTGTTGGAAAAATAGGAAGTGCAACAGCAACTTTAGAAGAGATAGAAGAGTATAAAAGTAGTCTTCATAAAAGTAGTATTGAATCACATATTAAAACTTTTAAAGAGATTGAAAATACAGTTGAAAGACTCAAAAAACAAAACAAAAAAATAGTCTTTACAAATGGGTGTTTTGATATCTTGCATAAGGGGCATGTACAGTATTTAGATAAGGCAAAATCATTTGGTGATGTGTTGATTTTAGGTCTCAATTCTGACAGTAGTGTAAAAGCTTTAAAGGGGGATAACAGACCTATAAATACTCAAGATGACAGAGCATATATACTTGCAGCTTTAGAGAGTGTTGATTATGTAGTAATTTTTGATGATAATACCCCTTTAAGTCTTATACAAATTGTGCAACCTGATATACTTGTAAAGGGTGGTGATTATGAAGGTAAAGAAGTAGTTGGTAGTGATATTGCTAAAGAGGTAAAGCTAGTACAGTTTGTAGATGGTAAGAGCACAACAAAAACAATTGAAAAAATTCAATGTTGTAATAGTCAAAAAGGTCTATAAGAGTTGAACATATTCATAGAAATACCTACTTGGTTAGGTGATGCTGTTATGGCGACACCTGCTATTGAGAATATTATCGAAAAGTATCCAAATGCAAAGCTAATAATTTTTGGTTCTTTTGTATCAACATCACTTTTTAAATACCATCCAAATGTTAAAAAAATCATTATTGATGAAACAAGAAAAGAGGGATTCCGATATTTAAATTTATATAAAGTTTCCAAAGATATTGATGTAGATTTGGCATTTAGTTTTCGAAAAAACTTCACTACTAAATTTCTATTTTATTTTTTAACTGCTAAAGAAAAATTTATCTATACAAGATTAGATAAAAAGTTAGATATACATCAGGTGATAAGATATAATGACTTTGTAAATAGAAGTTTAGAGTTATCAACTGATCCAAAAAAATTAAAGATATATACAAAATCATCTTCAGGGTCAAAAAAAGATAATTTAAAATTAATATTAGGTATTAATCCAGGGGCAACCTATGGAAGTGCTAAAAGATGGTATCCACAAGAGTTTGCTAAAACAGCAATTGAGTTGTCTCTACAGTATGATATTAAAATATTTGGTGGACCGGGTGAAGTTGATATAGCTTTAGATATTGAAAACGAGCTTCAAAAGGCAAATATTACAAACTATCAAAATTTATCTGGAAAAACTTCTATTGACGAGCTTATAGAAGAGATTTCACAACTTGACTTATTTATAACCAATGATTCTGGACCTATGCATGTAGCAGCAGCTTTTTCTATACCAACCGTTGCTATTTTTGGACCAACAAGATACATTGAGACACATCAATGGCAAAATAATCATGAGATGCTTTTAAGAAAAGAGTTAGAATGTAGCCCTTGTATGAAAAGAGTTTGTCCTTTAAAACATCATGATTGTATGAAGTTAATTACATCTAAAGATGTGAAAGACTTATTAAGAAAAAATCAATACATAAGCTAAGGACTCATCTAATAAAACTTAGCTATAATAGTCCTTTAAAAAATAATATACATTTTACAGGATTATAAAAAATATGAAACAACAATATAAATCTTATTCTCAAACTTGCGATTTTTTACAAGAGTGTGTAAAAAATTATCCAGATATTGTTTCTGTTAAATCTTTAGGTAAAACTTGGGAAGATAGAGATATTTTAATAGCAACAATTTCATTAAATGTTGAAAATGCTGATTTAAAACCTGCAATGCTTTATACTGGGACAATCCATGCACGAGAGTGGATTGGGAATGAACTAGCTGTTTCTTTCATAGATTATTTACTAAAAAACTACAATACAAATCCAAAAATATTAAGAACACTTAGGCGAAACACATTATATATTGTCCCATGTGTAAATCCTGATGGCTTTGAATATAGTAAATCTCACTTTTCTTTTTGGAGAAAAAATAGAAGAGATAATGGTGATGGAACTTTTGGAGTTGATTTAAATAGAAACTTTAGTGTCGGATATCAAAAAATCAAAGATACTGCTTCCAATGTTTATAGTGGACCAGCTCCATTTAGTGAACCTGAAACAATGGCAATGAAAAATTTTGTAGATACTCATGAAAATATCACTATTGCATTTGATTATCATAGTCAAGGAAATGTTTTTTTTCCAGCACATAAGTTTAATCATGAGATGGAAGTTGATGGAACTGATCTAAATACAATTTGTGCCAATATGAATTTTGAGATACAAAAGATAACAGGACGAAAATATGGTATTCACAGAGGAAAACCACCAACCAAACTTATTAGTGGAAGTGGACGGGAGTACTACTATAGCAAAGGGATAATTGCAGCTGTTGTTGAAGTTGGTACTAGAAATATACCTGATTTTATGCAAAATATGAAAGAGAGTATTGATGAAAATATTCCCGCACTATTAAGAACATTGGGTGAAGCACAAAACTACTCAGTGCATGCTCCTAAAAGAGTAGAGAATTTCCATATTGAGTCTTATAGTTACAATGAAGTTACACTAAGTTGGGATTACGAGGTTAATAAAGATATCTATTTCCAAATTTTCAGAAATAAAGAGGATAAAGAAGCTTGTAACGAATCAAATTTAATATGCGAAACCTTTAATACAAGTTTTACCGATATCCAGTTAGAAAGTGGAACAGCATATTATTATTACATACGAGCAGTCAACAACCTTACAAGGGTAAAATCTCCCTTTGCTCCAAGAACTAATATTAAGACACTATTAGAGCCGGATGAATTTAGTAAAACAATCTTTCCATTACCTAGTGAAGTAGGGTATGTAGCTAAAAAGACTATTGAAACAAATAGAAAACATTTTGGTTACAATTCACTTTTTATTGGTGTAAATGAAACAAAAGGTGTAAGTTATGGTGTGATGCAATTTAGCCTTGATAATATCCCTGCAAATGCAACTATTCTTGATGCTAAGATATCTCTTTATCCACTTAATAGGGTTAATGCTAAAATAGAAAAATATGGAGAGTGGTCTATCTCGTTCGTAGATAAACAAAGCGTTGCAGAATTAAGTGACTTTGATCAAATAGATAATGCAATAGTAATTGAAACACTTGGAAACAATATACCATCTGAAAAATTAACACAAGGTATTTGGAGTCACTGGAATTTTAATAGTAGTGAAAGAGATATTTTACAAAATCAACTTGAAAGTAAAAAAGTATTATTTAAAATTTCTGGACCTACAGAGCTTCCAGTAGGGAGAGATAGTCAAATGATGATGTTTGATTTAGGGTATGGAAATTTTGGTGGAGGATTACACTATCGACCAAGAATTGATATAAAGTATACAATACCTAGTACAAAGGTTGTACTTGAGTCTTCAAAAGTTGCTTCAGTATCACAAGATACTATAGATGAGTCAAAATTAATATGTGGATTTGATGCTAATAACTATAAAATATATGGTGTGATGGAGTTTGATTTAGAACAATTACCAAATCCAAATGAAACAGTTATTACAGATAGTTATATTCAAATTAAAAATAAAAAAGCGCCAAAAACAGCACAAGATATTAGATACAATGTTGAATTTGTTGATGTTGAAGAGATCACTTACGATAATATACAAAATAGAGATAGAATAGAGTTTATTGGATATGAGGTGAGTCGTGCAGATATTCAAAAACAAAAAACACATAAGTTTATTTTTGACTATTACTCTCGTTTAGCTTTAGAAAATGTACATAGAGAGAATGAAAAAGCAAAGTTTGTCATAAAACCAACATCTTCAGATATAAAAAATCATATAGTTGAATGGTGTGGTAAAGATGTTGAAGATAGTGTTAAACTTGTTGTAAAATATATCCAAAGAAGAAGAGAACCAGTTTCAGAGGTTACAAACTTAGGATATACAATTGATAAAAATAAAGTAAAACTTACTTGGGAAAATCCAAAGGATAAGGATTTTGTAGGAGTTTTTGTAGTTAGAAATAGATTTCATCCTCCAAAAAATCACTTAGATGGAGATAAACTTTACGCTGGTCCAGATAATTATACTTATGATGATTTTGGAAATATAAAAATTTGTAAGTACTATAGTGTATTTACTTATGACAATGTACCAAACTATAGTGAGCCAGTTATTATTGAATATAAGGTAGAAAAAAATGATACTAAAATTTAAAAAATGGTTTCCAAAAATAAAAAAATCAGCATGGGTAGCACCAAGTGCAGATGTTATAGGAAATGTAAAAATAGGTCAAGATAGTTCTGTGTGGTTTGGAACTGTTATAAGAGGTGATGTTCATAAGATTCGAATAGGGAAAAGAACTTCTATTCAAGATCTCTCAATGATTCATGTGACACATTACAAACAAGAGGATATGAAAGATGGTCACCCTACAATTATAGGAGATGATGTAACAATAGGGCATAAAGTTATGTTACATGGCTGTACTATAGAGAACGGTTGTTTGATTGGTATGAGTGCTACTATTTTAGATGGTGCAGTTATAGGAGAGGGAAGTATTGTAGGGGCTCACTCTTTAGTCACATCAAATAAAGTATTTCCACCACACAGTTTGATTATGGGAAGTCCTGCAAAAGTTATTAAAACTTTAACACAAGATGAAGTAGATAGTTTGATTGAACATGCCGCTAGGTATGTGAAGTTTAAGAGTGAATATCACCACTCCTCTTAAACTTTAAATATGAAGGTTTAGTTTTTTCCTAAGATATAATAAACATCTTTATTGTCAACTTTTTTTAGTTCTACATCATATTTATCACTCCAGTGGTTAAGCTCATCTATAAATTCTTTTAATATCTCATCACTTTCTATATTGTCACATTTTATTTTAAAATATGGTGCACTATTTGAAAGAGCAATATATCCTTGCATATGTTTTAATTTATCATTTAAACTTATAATGTGTTTTGAGAATTTATCAAAATCTTTTGTATTGTTTATAGCTGTTTTGGTTTGCTCTAAAGTTGCCTCTCCGTGACCTAAATCTAGTTGAGTTACTATCACTTCTGGTGTAATGTCAATATGCATATATATTTTCCTTATTTTTAATTTTAAAAGTTTAGTTTAGCTAAAATTAGCAAAAAATAAAATAGGAACACTATGCAAATTATACCTTTATTTCAAAAACTGTTACAGTATAAATCAATAACACCGCATGATGCAGGTATTTATGATTTTATAGATGAGTATCTAGGATATGAATGGAGTTGTATAAAATTAGATATAGAAGATGTTACAAATAGATTTTATTATAAAAAATTTTCTTCTGGTGATGAGCATCTTTGTTTTGCAGGACATATAGATGTAGTTCCTACAGGTGAAGGGTGGAGTGTAGATCCATTTGTTGCAGATATTGTGAACGGTGTTATTACAGCACGAGGTGCACAAGATATGAAAAGTGGAGTGGCAAGTTTTCTTTATGCTTGTAAAAACACAAAAGAATTTAACGGTACTTTATCTATTTTATTAACTTCAGATGAAGAGGGTGATGCGATAAACGGTACTGTGAAGGTTTTGGAATATTTACGAGAGATAAAATTTTTACCAACATCAGCAGTAGTTGCCGAGCCAACTTGTGAAGAGATATTTGGAGATGCTATAAAAGTGGGGCGTCGAGGTAGTATCAATGGGTATCTTGAACTCAAAGGGAAGCAAGGTCATGCCGCATATCCACAAAAAGCTATTAATCCTGTACATCAAATAGCTCCGATACTTTCAAAAATAGCAGGATACAATCTTGATAATGGAGATGAGTTTTTTGCCCCTAGTCAATTAGTGATTACAGATATAAGAGCAGGTATGGAAGTAACAAATGTAACTCCAAATAAACTTAATATGATGTTTAATGTACGAAATTCTACAAAAACAACACAAGCGACTATCACAAACTATATAGAAGAGAATTTTAAACACCTAGATTATAGTTTACGCCTTACTCAAGGCTCATATCCTTTTGTAACTGATTCAAATACACGAGTTGTAAAAAATATACAAAAGAGTATAAAAAATATTTGTAATATGGAAACAAAGCTTAGTACTGCTGGTGGAACTAGTGATGCACGCTTTTTTGGGCAGTTTAAGATACCTACAGTTGAATTTGGTGTGATAAACGATACAATTCACGCAGTAGATGAAAGAACAACTGTAAAAGAAGTAGAGATGCTTTGTGGTGTTTTTGTTGATTTAATAAATAATTGGAAGTAAAATTGATAAAAAAGTTACTAATAGTATATCTTTTCATTGTTTCTGCATTATTTGCAGATCCAAAGTTCTATGAGGATAATCTCAATGGCTTTGGGTTTTGTAGTGCTAACTTTTTTATATTATCAAAATCACAAGATACAGCAATAGCAAGTACCTATAAAGAAGCTAAACTATTAGCTAATATCTTTGCAAAGTTATACTACAAAGAGTTATATAAAAAAGAGGCAACACCTAGAGATATATCAAAATTACAATCTACCTATCTAGGAAGATTAGAGCAAGAATATAAAAATTTTAATAATCTCTCTGTTTCAACTTATAATAAAGTTGGAAAATGTGAAACTTTTATAAAAAATATACTTCAAAATCAAAATAATATAGAATCAAGTTTTATTGCAGCTCAGAAAAATATTGTAACAAAAAGACGGCTTTTAGAATCATTTTCTTTAACAAAAAGCCAACCAACAGATATTCCTAAAGAAAAAATCTTAGAGATTTATAAAAATTGGTTTGAGAATAAACCTCAAAGAAAACCTATTATGAAATTATTACCTGATAATATAAGGGTGATGAAGTAACAGAGTATATTTACATTAATTTTATGATAAAAGCTTAATTTGACTATCTATATCACTCCTATACTCTTCAATATCATCATCTTTAAGTCCTAAAGCCTTTGCTCGTTCTTTAAAAGTTGCAGCAACTTTAATACACTCATCAATAATTTTGTTTGCAACTGTAGGTTTGATAGAATGTGAAGTTGCGATTTTTAAAATATCATCTCTCGTAATATCTAAAGTCTTACCACAAATAGTTGTAATATGCTGCGTAGCAAGACCTTTTGAATATGTAATATCATATGCAGGTGATAAACTCCACTTACCAGACTTATCCATTAAAAAGGCAAAGTTCTTAGCGTGATCATCAAAGTTAAATACCAATACATTTAAAACCATTCTCTTAAATAGTTCCACTATATTTTCTTGGCTTTTAGATATTTTTTTTGTTAGCATAAATAGATGCTCATATGTTGTAGCTTGTGAAATAGAGATATCAATATGCATAAGACCAGATGCAGTACACATATGAATCTTTTCATCATCTTGGGTTCTATCAAATCTCTCTACTAATAAATGATGCAAGCCATTTTCTTCTATTAGTTCAAACTTGGCTGTTGTAATTCCTACTTCGTTAGCCATACTCATCATTATAAACTCTAACTTTGTAAGTCCGATACTTCCAACACCCTCATAAACTTCATCAAATTTAATGATTGCTCTTTTGTACCCTTTTTCTAACTTTTTTGTATTTATCTTAATAGTTTTGGTACTTTTATCATACTGCACAAGCATTTTAGGTCTTCCACCACCTATAGGGGAAACACTATCAAGAATATTCATTAAGTCTTCAATTGATGAATTGTTATCATCAATGTTCTTTTTGATTTTCTCATAGGTATCTTTAGCATTGATTACATATGAGTTTAAAACATTATTATCATGCTCTTTGGGTAAATACTCAATTGCCCCCATACCTCTATCTCCTATAAAGCTAAGTTTATGAAGTAAAGTAATCTCATGGGTTTTTAATCCCTGTCTTTCAAAATATCTATCAATAAAAGTCATACCATGAATATCAGGCAATGAATCAAAAAATACACCAGCCATACCATGATATAAAGATTTGTGATCGTTGTTTGTATAAAGAGCATCTTTCAAAGGAAGCCTAATAGGGGATATTTGAACTCCACCAGTTATGAAGTCTTTATCATATTGAAAAAATATACTTCCTTTGTGCTCTAAAAGAGTGCCTATTTTTTTACCATAAATGTACGCATCAATTTCAGTCATTTTTACCCTTTCTTACTCTTTTTGGTACTTTTTTATTTTTCTCATTTCTAATCTCATCTAATGAAGTGAACTCTTCTAATTTTATGAGTTCCTCAAGCTTTGAAGTTAAATCTAATGCAAATAATAGATTTACTATATTTTCAAATTTTGTATTTTTTGTATCCATAAAAAAACGATAGGCGCTTGCAGATAAACCGGAAGCTTTATATAAATCTTTTTGTGTCATATTTTTTCTGATTCGTTCTTTTTCAATCATAGAAACAAATTTTTCCATGATATCAAATGTTGTAAGAAATTCAATCATTATTATTCCTTTTTAGATATTTAAATTATATTAATATATATAATTATTTGTTTTTAAATAATTATATCATAATATTTACTTTTTTACTAATATTGTATATAATTATCTGTTTTAAGATATTTATATCTATATTTTATATTTAATTATTTCTTTTTAGATATTTATATTAAATTTTTATGACATAAAATGAAGTGTAGTTTGTGATTTACAAGTGGTAATTTTTTTTGTTCTATTTCTCTCCAATGATTTGTTAAACTCAGCTAGTCCAAATTCTTCTTTTAAGATTAAATATTCTGCTATACCAAATTCATGTAATTCTTCATTTTTTAATAATATATCTTTTGCTATTTCTGTTAAATTATTCAAAAATTGTGTAGAAATAACTAGTTTCTTTTTTTCTTCATAAATTAACTTATGTATTAAGAAATCACTATCAAGGAGTTCATTAATTAGAGTAGTTGAATCGTGGTTGTCAAAATACCCAATTATCAATTTTGACTTGTTTTCATGTTCAAGTTTATAGATAAAAATAGGGGCTAAACTATCATTGTTTTGTGATAAATCCATGACTATACTAAAAAAATATTGCATTGGTCGTATATTAAATATCTTGTAGACTATTTGATGTCCATTAGTCTCTAATCCATCAAATATTTTCTGATAAATGATTTTTAATCGATCAAATCGTTCTTTTTGAGTTTTTATTTTTTCTACAAAATCAATGTAATAATCAGTTGACTCAATAGATGGAATGTTCTCTAAATCTTTTTTTAATTCTTCTACTATAGAAATTGTTTTATAATGTTCAACAATTGCCTTTTTTGTAGTTCTTAAAGCTTGTTTATTTATAAAAGTGCTATCAAATGTACCTGAAAAACTATCTAATTCTTCAAAAAGATTTTTATCATGCTCTTTACAGAAGCCAGGAAATATAGAAATACTTTTTGTATTTAAAATGATATGAAAATGAATTATTTTTAAAATCATTTTTTATAACAAATAGTTTTTGATTATCATTTGCAATTTTTTTTAAAAATGCTGTTTCTGATATTTCATGGGAATTGATAACTGCTTTATTACAGCCATTGTGTTCACACCTATACAATTGTTTTTTTTCTTTCTCTATAAAGTTTTGTAAAGTAATTCTAACTATATTATTTTTTTCTTCAGGTAAATTAGAAAAATAATCATCTATTAATATACCTTGGATAAATGGAAATTCTTCAAATATATTTAGTAAATCAATCATTTCATCTGTATAGATAATTAATCCTTTATTCTTCTCGTTCCACCTCTCCTGAGACTGTGAAATAACCAACAGTCTCAATCCAAAAACAGTTTTTTATCTTCCGATTATACATGTTTTACTTTTAAATTCAAACATAAAATTATTTTTAACAAAATAAAGCATATACAGCAAAGAAAT
>JAIOSF010000023.1 GCA_021107755.1 Arcobacteraceae bacterium | reverse complement strand
CTAAAAGATAGCTAAATTTCTTAAATGTTGCATATCCTTTTATTCCATTGAATAGATAATCTGTTTGCATATTTCACTCTTTAGTTCTCCTCTGTTGAGTGCCATATGTTTCTGAACTTATACAGTTTTTAATATTATATTAAGTATTAAAAAAGTTGTAATAATTTTAAAAGTAGTCAATTATCTATTGAGTTAAGTTTTTTATTGTAGAGTAAAATTAGTTCTTAAAAGCTACAAAAGTATTCACATTTTATTCTGAAAATAAAAGAAAAATATACTAATCTTTAATGAGAATATATCTTACAAATATTTTAATCAGTGTATCTTCTTTGGGTCTTGGATACTCTTTATGTGCAATTTTTATAGTATCAAGACTATTTTTATCCAATACACTATAGTTGGAACTATCTATTATTTTTAAATTAAATATTTTTCCACTTGGTTTTAATATAAATTCTATAACATTAATACCGCTTTGTTTATGATTAATTGCACTTGGTGGATATCTTAAATATTTCTGTGTAATATGTCCAATTTGCTTAAGATTTTTTTTTAAATATATTTTTTGCATTTCTGATAATTTAAAATATTCACTACCATATAGTTTTAGATTTTCTTGGGTGAAACTGTCTAGTTTTTCAATTTCTACAAGTTCTTTATCTGAAGTTGTACTTTCAATTATTTTATCATTTTTTTTATGATATTGTAATACTTTAATACTATTTTTAAATATTGTATAAGGAGATTCATAACTGAATACACTACAGCCTTTATTATATGCAGCATTTTTATTTGAGTAGTAATTTATTTGTTTATTCACGTAACCATTAATTAAACTATAATTATGATATTGTTTTAATTTTGTTAGTAGTATTTCTGCTTCATTTAAGTTATTTGTTGTTGGAAACCTTGAATAGAATTCATTTTTTGCCCAAAAGTCAATTTTAGAATTATAATCAAAATGTTCTTGACAACTAAATGTAGTAAAATTTGTATTATCATGGTTAATGTTATTATTTTTAGTACAGCCTATTGAAAATATTATTAAGCTTATTATTAAAATATACTGGTTAAGTTTCATTTGATTCCTTACTATAATGACTAACTTAAAAAACAAGGTGCATGTCTTGTGATTTTTTTATAACTAATAGATGATAACTTTTTGAGTCTTAAAAAGCCGTTAGTACCTTGTTTCTTTCTAATGGTATGTTAGACTTTATATTGCTATCTTCAGACATAGCATGGCATTGTTGCAAAATATCAGATATTTTTTTATGAAATATATAAGGAAGATACAAATATAGTTGAAAGAAATAAAATTAATTATGTTTTTTTTAGGATAAATAAAACTTCTATGGTCTTGAATATCTTGTTTTAATTTAAAACTAGTGATAATATATTTTTGACCATTATCTTTAGTATAAAAAGGATTACTATTCTTATTATAATAAAAAATATTGCTTACAGTAAAATCATTGTAATGTTTCAAATTAATTCTTAATTATTAACTATTTATTAAAAAAAAGAGAATATTTAGGGCTTAAAAACTCTTAGTTTTTAAGCCCTTTTCTCATAGCTTCAATTAATGTATCACTAGCATAAGTATTAGTAAATAATTCAAAAGCAATAACACCTTGATATAAAAGCATATCTTCACCATCTTTCCAAGGTATATTGAACTCATTTGCTTTTTGCAAAAATGGTGTTAATTTTCCATAAATACAATCAATTGCAGATTTTGAATTTTTTAAAATACCTTCTAATATTGGCAAAGGGGTAGGGTAGTTGTCATCTCTGAGTCCTGCACTTGTAGAGTTCACTACCAAATCATAGTTTTCACAAATAAAATTATCCCAAGTGGAAGTTTTACAATCAAGTTCTTTAAAAAACTCTAATCTTCCCTCACTTCTATTGATAACAGTTGTATCAATGCCAGCTTCATTAAAAGCTACAGCGATAGCTTTTGCTGTTCCTCCAGCTCCTAATATGATTGCTTTCTTTATTGGTTCTATATTTTGAAACTCTTCTATGGCTTTCATAAAACCTGGTGCATCTGTATTGTATGCTATCACTTTCCCATTTTCATTTATATAAGTATTAACTGCACCTATTTTTGATGCTAGTCCTTTTATTTCATCTGCATTTTTGTATGCATCTTCTTTGTGTGGTACCGTAATATTTGCACCCTTTAGGTGTTTATTTAAAAAAACTTGTTTGATAGTTGAGCCATCTTCAAGTGGGGTTTTATCATAAACTCCATCAAATTTAATATGTGAAAATCCAGCGTTGTGCATTTGTGGAGATTTTGAATGCTCTACAGGATTTCCAAAAATTGTAAAGTGGGTCATTATTTCAATCGTCCAAGAAGAAGATTTGTCCAATTTGTCTCTTTTGGTTTGTTAGCTTCTGCTATTTTTGCTAACTCATCTTCCTCTTCTTGAGAATGAGTTTCTTTTGTAGTTTCAGTTTCAACTTCTTCTATTGTAGGTTCTTCTAAATCAAAATAGGTCTCTTCTGTTGTATCTGTAGTATCTTCTTTTGCATCATCATTTTCTAAACTTTTCATTAAGTCTTCTCTATACATCATAAGAAATTTTTGGAAAACATTGTAGCTTACATATTTATCATATTTACCAGGGTATTTAAGATATTTATGTTCTATGAGGTTATTATAAAGGATTGTTACATTGTACTCATCATCATAGTGTTGAGCAATAGCATGAGCATCTCTTACAAGAATATTAAGTGATACAAATTCCGTATACTCATCAGGAAATATTTTTGTGAGAATTCTAGTATAGTTTCTTTTTTGAAACTCTAAACCTGTTAAATCTTTTAACATCTCTATTTGCTTTTGTAAAGGGATTAAGTCCTCTAGCCATTCTAATATTATGTCTTTGTTTTGATTTACCACAGCTTCAAAAGAACCTTTCCCTGTATAGGAATAAGTATTGTTTTTAATCTGATTACTTATAATAGAGAGTTTTTTCATAATTTCACCTTTTATAAAATGTAGATTAATTATAACATAAAAAACTCAAAACTTCTTTAATAGTTCTCATATAGTTTTTAATAATTCTTTAGATATAATCTTTGTAATAACTAAAAAGGTATATAAGTGGATAACAAAAATAAATTTTCAATTTTAAATATAGATGATAAGAACTTACAAAACTTATCAACATTAGGGTATACCTATATGACCCCTATACAAGAAAAAAGTTTGCCAATTATTTTAGAAAAACAAGATGTTATAGGAAAAGCAAAAACAGGGAGTGGAAAAACTGTTTCATTTGGTTTGGGTATTTTAAATAACTTAGATAGTACAAATTTCAGAATTCAATCGTTGGTGCTTTGCCCCACAAGAGAACTAGCAACACAAGTAGCTAATACATTGAAAAATTTAGCAAGATATAAACATAATATAAAAATACTTACACTTACAGGAGGAGTACCATACAAACCACAAGTACATTCACTTTCTCATCAAGCACATATTATTGTAGGGACACCTGGGAGAATTTTAAAGCATCTTACTGAAGATAATTTTTCTTGCGAATCTATCAATACTCTTGTATTAGACGAAGCAGATAGAATGTTAGATATGGGTTTTACCGAAGATATAAATTTAATTATTGATTATCTTCCAAAAAAACGACAAACGATGCTTTTTTCTGCAACATACCCAGAAACTATAGAGGAACTTTCAAAGACTATTTTACAAAACCCTATAACTGTGGAGGTTGAATCAACCCATACAAGTAGTAGTATCACACAAAAATTTTATGAGGTAAATACCCACCAAAAGACAAGTTTAATTTTAAAACTTTTTCAACCAACACAAAAAAGTGTGATTATTTTTTGTAATACAAAAATACAATGTGATGAGTTAGCAGATTCATTAGAACAATATGATATAGAACCTTTAGTACTGCATAGTGACTTAGAACAAAAATATAGAGATGAAACACTTATTATGTTCTCAAATAAAAGCTATCCAGTTTTAATCGCTACAGATGTAGCTTCAAGAGGATTGGATATAGAAGATGTAGATATGGTGATAAACTATGATTTACCAAATGATTTTGAGGTATATACACATAGAATAGGACGAACTGCTCGTGCAGGAAAAGATGGAATAGCAGTGAGTTTAGTAGATGACTTAGGAAGATTTGAAGATTTAGAGGAGTATTTTGATACTAAATTTGAACTTCTTGTTAGTGATGATATAAAAGATAAAGATGATGTTAGACTTGGATATGATTATTCTACTCTTTATATTAATGGTGGGAAAAGGCATAAGCTAAGAGCCGGAGATATTTTGGGTGCATTAACTGCTGGAATTGGACTACACAAGGATGATATAGGGAGAATAGATATATTACCAACTTGTTCTTATGTTGCAATCAAAAATAGTAGTTATCAAAAGGCTTTTGATGGTCTAAATTCAAATAAGATGAAAAATAGATATTTTAAAATATATAAGAGATAGGAAGTATCTTTTTAAATATGGGTACTTTTCTTTTTTGTCCTTATAAATTGATTTGTAAAGTATATCTCACTTAAAAAAAGCATTAGGGCAATAATAAGAAAAACCATAGCTAAGATAAATGATACTGAGATAAAAACCTCACTATTAAATGAAAATAAAGAACTAAAAAATACACTAATAATAACCAATGCAATCATAAGCCCTGTAGCTGTTGTGAAGAAGATAGAAGCATTGACATTTTGCATTCTCATAATTAAAAATTTTCTTCTTTGTAAAAGGTATTGAGTCTCTTCATTACAAGCATCATCCTCTTTTTCATGAGTATTTATAATAGAATCCATAAGTTCTAGTTTATCGATTGTTCTTGTAAATCGACTAGTAAGTACATTTAAAAGTCCTGCAACACCAGCTATGAGGAAAACTGGTGCAACTGATAGTTGTATAAGAGTTGATATTGTTGTAACTTCAGTGCCATCGTGAGGTAGTATCATGGTTTACCTTTTTATTTTATAATATATTATATCAGATTTTTATCACTTTTTATTTTTCAAAAAAGTATAAAACTATTCATTTAAAGCAATATCTTTACTAAAATATGGATTAGAAAGTTGAAATTTACTTAAAATTCTACTATATAAAACACTATTTTCAAATATATCACCCATCATTAGAATATTTTGAATTTTGAATTTTTCTTTTAGTTGGTTAAGTGTAGTAATACTCATATCAGCTAATGCTTCAAAAATAGAATATGCTAAATAATGTTCTTCAACACCTGCAAGTTTAAAACTAATAATAGATCCAATAAATCCACTATAGTCAAATCCATCTTCATTAAAATTTGTATCAATTTTTAATCCACCATTTCCTCTAAACTCATAACCTTTATCACATACTGCTTCAAAATCTTTCTCTTTAAGTTCTAGAATAGCAGCAATTGTTTCAAATAAGTTCAAATTTGAATTATTTTCAAATTCTTCTACTATGTTAGGATATTTTTTAGAAAAATTTTCTAACAGTTTTACCCTTTTAGAATCCACTTTAAATTGTTCTAACATCGTATCTAAATTAAATTCTTGAAATTGAATAACCTCTTTAATACCAACTTCATTTGATACAATAAATGAGATACCATCTAGGCTTAGATTTGCACCTATAGCACTTTGATTAAAACCGGCTTCTTTTGAGATATTTAAAAATCGATTAAGTACACTATCATCATTTAAAGCCTCTAACTCTTTAGCAATTCTTGAGGCTTTGATGATAGTTTTGTTTTGTTGTACAACGATAACTTTTAAATCATTTGTATCCTCAAAAAAAAGATAGTCAACACCACTCTCTTTAGCATTAGTTGAAGCTAAAAGACTTCTATTGTTGTATGGTGCTTTAATAAAAATATAATTTTTACCTGTAAGGTTTTTGAGTGTTTCATCTTTTATTGTTGCCTTTATAGTTGGCTTTTCTATACTAAATAATGCTTTTATCTCATCATCAGTAAGTATAAAAAGTTCATCTATTTTTTCACTATTTGTAATAAGTACGGCACTATTTTTACTATAGTGTGGAGAATAAATCGTAAAGTCTTGATATATCTTGCCTTTATTATTATAGTGAGTACATTGTAAAGATTCATCTAAATAGTATTGACTACTTGGGTCTTGTATGAGTTCTAAACATTTTGGACATGGTGCGATATTATAGTCATCTGATTGAAAATTACTTTGTACTATTTTTTCATCACTATTTAATGTTTCTATCTCTCCTAGAAATATTGAGTGTGGCAAATACTTTGCAAGGTTTTCATTGAACCACTCTAGTTTTTTTTCATCAGTTGTATCAATAAGGAGTTCAATTTTATTATTTTTTTGATCTACACTTGCATTGATTTGGCTATCATTTATAATAGTTTGCAAAAAACCTGCAAAATAGGTATTGTCACTGTTATAGTTTATTATCTGTTTAATTGGCACTTTGATATTCCTTACATTCACTACTTGGGTCTTTATAGGCAGCTATAATCTCTTCTAGTGTAGTTTCTTTCTCTTTTTTTGTATAGTTAATTCCTGATTTTTGAAGCTCATCTAATGCCGTTTGTACAAATGAAGGAAATATTTTTTTCATACTCTGACTTAATCCTACATTAACACTTTTAATATCTTCAGGAACTATCCCTATGATATTAACATCAGCCATATTTTCTAAAAGTGAACAAATCTCTAACATCTCTACTATTTCAACCTCATGGGCAGTTTGTTTATAACTTCCTAATCCTAATAATTCTTTCGCTGGTAAATTATATATTGAAGCTACTTCATCTTCCATAGTTATAGTATCAAGTATTAAAACTCTGTCATAGTCTTGATAATAAGTCATCAGTTGAAAACCTAACACACCACCATCTACAAGTGTTACATCACTATCAAATGTATAATTGTCACCTATATATTTTGAAGCATATACCCCAATACCCTCATCTTGAAATATTATAGTTCCTGCTCCAACTATTGCTGTTGTCATATTTTTCCTTTTTAAAAAAAATGCTAGATGAGAAAAACTCATCTAGCATTATAATATATTCCTCTTTGAGAATAATTATAGTGTTCTATTTGTCTTTTTTGACGAATTTACTACCACCAACAACGATACTAATATCACCTTCATTCCAGAAGATTGTTCTCCAAAATTGGTAATAAACATGAAACATAACCCAAACTATAATAGCATACATAGTATAGTGATGAGAAAGTCTTACATCCATAAAAGTTCCGCCAGTTGCCCATACAGTCCAGTCAGTTGCTAGATGTAACATTGCAGGCCACCAACTACCTATAGAACTTAATCCAGAAGCTAGACCATGTACATAAAGTTGTAATCCTGTTAATAGCATCCACACAAGCATAAGATGAAATATAAAGAAAAATACTGCATTAAAACTATCAGCATGACTTGAATCAAATTTTTTCACCCTATTAAGTGTGATTAAATTTACAAATACATCACAGAATTGTTTTATATTGCTTCCATTTGGAATAAGCTTTTTATATGGTTTTTCAAATCTTGAAAAAAAGTATAAATAAGCTACCACAATACTACTAACATCAAAGATAATAGCTGCCATAAAATGTATCCATCTATTCCAAGCCATTACATACTTATCAACAGCGGGATCGGCAATAAAACTTTGATAATAAGGATGTCCTATATAAAGTCCTGTAACAACGGCTGCAACCATACAAATAGCTACAATCCAATGGTTCCACCTCATAAAGGTGGTCATTCTTTTTACTTTTTGATAACTCATATTGTCCCCCTTATTATATAGAACAACTAGTATTGACTTTAAAGCTACTTAACTCTTTTCCTTTAGTATCTACAATATGTACAGCACAAGCAATACAAGGGTCAAAACTATGTATAGTTCTTAATATCTCTAAAGGCTGATCAGGATTAGCAACTTTAGTTCCTATTAATGAAGCTTCATACGCACCCATTCTATCTTTGTAGTCTCTTGGAGCCGCATTCCATGTTGATGGAACAACTGCTTGGTAGTTTTCTATTTTACCATCTTTGATTTTTACCCAGTGACCTAAACCACCTCTTGGTGCTTCTGCTAGTCCATGACCTTTAGCATCTTTAGATACTTTGTCAAAATCAAATTCTGTCCAAGTAGATAAATCACCATTTGCAACATTTGCAGCTAATTCATCAACCCATTCCATCATAACATCAGCAAGAAGTTCACTTTCAATTGCACGAGCTGCTGTTCTACCAACAGTAGAGAATAGGGCGCTTGCAGGAGCTGCCTTTCCAAGACCTAGTTTGTCACCAAGTAGTCCTAAAAATCCAGTTACATATTTAGTAATTCTTTCATCACCAGCAGCAACACCAACTACCATACGCGCTAGTGGTCCAACTTCTACTCTTGTATCATCATATATTGGTGATTTAATCCAAGAATATTTTTCTTTTGGTTTAATATAAGAAAAACCATCAGCTTTCTTCTCAAAACCTGTATATTTTGGTTCAGTTTCACCATCATAAGGGTGAAGTGGTTTATCTCCCTCGTACCAAGCATGAGTAACATCTTCTGCAACTTTATTTTGGTCAAATGGATGAACTTTTGATAAATCACCATTAAGAACTACACCACTTGGGAATAGAAGTGCTGATTTATAAAAACCATTATCATCAAGTCTAAAATCCCCATAAGTCATATAATTTTTAAGACCACCACCAGTACCATCTAGTGCTTCATCTACATATTTTACACCAGCCATAGCTAAGTCTGGAAGATATGCAGTTTTAATAAAGTCTGCAGCTTTTTTAAGAAGTGTTTTAAATAATGCTATTCTTGCAGGGTTCTTAATATCTTGAACACATGTTACTCCTCCAACAACTAATGATTGAGGATGTGGCATTTTACCACCAAATATAGCCATCATTTTAGCCATATCTCTTTGAAGATCTAATGCTTGTAAGTAATGCGCCGTTGCAATTAAGTTTTGTTCAGGAGTTAATTTATATGACTTATTTCCCCAATATGCATTAGAAAAAATTCCTAATCTTCCTTGTTTTACAAATTTTGTAAGTCTCTCTTGAATTTTGATTAGTTCACTTTTACTTGCCCCGTAAGGTGTTCTGTGCCAGTTAAATGACTCTTCTTCAGCTTTAGCAGGATCTGCTTTAAGTGCACTTGTAATATCAACCCAATCTAGTCCATGAAGGTGATAAAAATGTACAACATGGTCATGTAAGTATAAAGCACCTTGAATTAAGTTTCGTACCAAACGAGCGTTTTTTGGAATAGTTACATCAAATGCATCTTCAACTGCTTCAATACTTCTTTGATAGTGAGTACCTGTACAAACACCACAAATACGCATAGCTAAAAGTCCAGCATCTCTTGGGTCTCTCCCTTTTAGAATTGTTTCAATTCCTCTAAACATAGTACTACTTGCATACGCATCTTTTATAACATTATCTTCACCGATAATTGCCTCAACTCTTAAGTGACCTTCAATTCTTGTGATTGGATCTACTATTAAATGTTTATTTGCCATTACTCATCTCCCTCTTTTTTTCCTGCTGCAATACTTGCTACTGCATGGATACCTATACCAATACCAGCTGCCGTTAACAATCCTAAACCAAACTCATCTACACTTTTTTCAACACCACCAGTTGGTGCTTTGATACGACTATCTGCAATTGGTCTCTCAGTTGCATATTTGTCCCAAAATTGTGGTTCACTACATCCAATACAACCGTGTCCTGCACCAATAGGCCAGTTTACAGCTTCATTGTATCGAACAATTGAACAGTTGTTGAAAGTCATTGGACCTTTACATCCCATTTTATATAAACAGAAGTTATTCTCTGCCCCTTGATCTCCCCACTCTTCAACAAATTCTCCAGCATCAAAGTGAGCTCTTCTCTCACAGTTATCGTGAATTCTATAACCAAATGCGAACTTTGGTCTATTTAAATGATCAAGTTCAGGAATCTGACCTGTTAAAACAAAATGTAAAATAGTACCAGTTATATTTGCAGGATTTGCAGGACAGGCAGGAATATTTATAATAGCTTTTCCTTTTACAACATCTTGAACACCAACAGCACCAGTAGGATTTGGAGCAGCTGCAGGTACACCACCAAATGTAGCACATGTACCGACAGCAACAACAGCAGCACTATCTTTAGCTACACGAATAAGATGCTCTTCAAAGGTTTCTGCTTTTGCACCAATAGTTCCATACATACCATCCATAGATAAAGGAATAGCACCTTCAACTACACAGATATATTTTCCTTTAAAAGTATGCATTGCTTCTTCTAAATGTTCTTCAGCTTGGTGTCCCGCTGCTGCCATTAAAGTTTCATTAAATTCTAATGATAATACATCTAAAATTAACTCATCTATAGTTGGAGCATCACTTCTTAAAATTGCTTCTGAGTTACCAGCACAATCTTGAAGTTCTAACCAAATTACAGGAACTCTGTTCATAAGTTCAGCAGCTCTTAAAATTGTTGGAGTGAAAGAAGGTGGAAGCATTAGCATAGCACATGCTGCACTTGCCCATTTCATAAAATCTCTTCTTGTAAGCCCTTCAGCTTCTAAAACATGTTCAATAGATGTTTTTGAAGCAGCTTCTGTTTTTTCTAGCTCATCAAGCCTATTGTTCATCTTGATTAACAAGTTATCATAATACTCATCACCACGGTTTGTATTTACTTTAGCACCTTTTGCACTGAACATTGAAGCTAACGCATCTCTTCTATCAGTCATAATTTCCCCTTTTAAATTATCTGAATATATATTCATATAGTAAAATTGTAGGGCAATAAAGCTTTAATAAAACTTAATATCAAGCAGGAAATGTGATAATAAATTTAGCACCTTTGTATTCATTTTTCTTATAAGTGTATATTTCATTTGTAACTGTTAGATTTCCTTGAAGTTGTTTCATTATAACTTCGTTTGCCATGTATAGTCCAATACCTGTTCCTTTTGTTTTGTGTTTTGTAGTAAAATAAGGTTCAAATATTTTTTCTTTGTATTTAGATTGAATTCCACCGGCATTATCTTTTATAGTAATTGTAACAAGAGTATCTGTTTTAAAGACTTCTATAAAAAGCAGTTTTGTATCTGTTCCCTCTTCAAGTGCATCATAAGCATTGTTTAAAATAACTAATAAAACTTGTAAAAGTTGGTTTTTAAAATTATTTACTTCTATACTTTCCATCTGTTTTATTACAGTTACCTCTTCTTTTTTATCTCTTAGATGTATGAGACTTAAAGTTTTATCAATAATTTTATCAATTTTAAAATACTCTTTTGTTACGCTTGTTACAAAAAAGTTTCTAAAATCATCAATTGTACTTGAAAGATATTCTGCATTTTCATTTATGTTTTCTAAAGATTCATCTAAAAACTTATCATCAAGTTGACCATACTGTTTTTTTGCTTGTATACCTGTGCTTGAAACGGTAATTAATGATAAAGGCTGCCTCCATTGGTGAGCAATATTTTCAAGAAGTTCCCCCATTGCCGCCATTTTTGATTGCTGATAAAGAAGAGCTTCTTTATCTTTGAGGTTATTTTCAACCTCAAGTTTATTTTTTAATAATTGATTTGTTTGTTTTGAAATTTGTTCAAATTCTAAAAACTTTATATTATGAAGTGGTATCTTTTTATTATTAGTTACAAGTTTTTCAATAGAATTTATAAGATTATTTGTATCTGTGGAAACTGATACTCTTATATTTTTTAATAAAATGTAAAAAAGTACAAGAAATAATATACCTAAAGATAATATCGTAACAATATCCCTATAAAGTTCATCAAGGAGTTTTTCTTTTGTCTCTTGAACTGTTTTATTTATATCTTTAAGAGTCTCACCAAAACCTATATATAATTGCCAAGGCTCAATACCAACAACATAGCTTACTTTTTCTAATGTTTTATCTTTTCCCATTGGAACTGTATAGCTAACAAATCCACCACCTTTTTTTGCTACTTTTATAAGTTCTTGAACAACTTTAACTCCATGTGTATCTGTAGTATTATATACATTTTGTCCAATAGCTGGTTTGGTATATGATATACCTTCATAGGAGGCAGAAAAAATATAGTTCTGTAAGTTCTCACCAAATTTAAAACCATTTATTTTTTCTAAAAAGTTGGTTTTTAGTTTTTCCTCTATATCACTAGCAAATACTCCCGTACCAATGTAACAATCAAAAGGTTCAAAGTATTTAAAGTACGAAATTTTTTGTTCAAATTCTAGAGTATGGTGGTTTTGCCACTTATAATCAAAGAAACCTTGTTTCTCTTTTTTTAACATATTTATAATAGCATGGATAGATTCTTTATTACTTTTTGTTGTAAGTTCAAAAACATTTTTACCTTCAAGATGTTTTAATCCTGAGTTTAATAAAAATGTACCATCCATTTTTGTCATAAAAACATATTGATCACCAATATTATAAAACTTTAATTCTCGTAAAGATTCAATAATAATACTTTGAATATTTGGGTCTTTTTGATGAGTTTTGTAGAGATTTTGGGCTATATTATAAGCTATCTCAACTCTTTTTTTGATCTCTTTATTGGTTTGTTCTTTAAACTTTTTTCTTGAGCTATCTATATCTGAAACAAAAAAATCAATCTCATTTTTCATTAAAGATTTTTTAGTATTAAGAATTTCTGTTTGTATTTTCTCTTTATCTTCTAAAAAACCATTATATGATAGGTAAACATTTATTAAGATAGTTACTAATATAAATCCACTAAATAAAGTTATAATTGATCTATGAAGTGTGGAATATAAACTTTTTTTTATCATAATAGGTAACCTTTAGTCATTAAGTATAGCTAAATTTTGGTTACAAAGTTATTACAATTAATGTGTAGTACAAACAGAACATACATCAAAGCTTTTAAAAACAATTTGAGCTAACTTGGTATCTTCTAGTCCTACCATTGCTTTTTGTGATACTCCTAAATCATTTTTGTTCCCATTACTTAAGTTCCATTGTGTGGGTGTAATAATTTGATACTCAATGATTTTATTCTCTTTAATATTCACTTTATGGATTAGTGAACCACGAGCTGCTTCAACTATCCCAATCCCAGTAGTGTTAAGTTTAGAGATATCAATTTTAGGTTTTATATAAGATGGTTCTTGTAAATTTATCTCAGAGATAAGTTGTTTAGAGTGTATAAGAAGTTGTGGTATCTCACAAATTCTAGCAAGAACTCTTGAAAAAATACTATCTTGGTATTTTCTATGACTCTCTTTAATAAGTGGTGTTTTGTTTATCATAGCACGACTTAATGCACCAACCTCATAATAATAGTTTTTAAACTTTACATTTTTAGCATAAGAATTTTTATTAAGATGTTCATTGACATATTTTACATTTATATTGTGATTTATTTTTGTTTTTACACCTCTACCACTTTTAAAATAACTATTGTCACCAAAGGCTATAAACCTATCAAAACTTTTACCTATCTTTGATATCTTTTTATTTTTTAAGGTATTTAAAATCAGCGGTAAATCACCATTTGCATTTAAAATCTTTTCAACACTGTCACAAACTAAAAAATCTTCAATATTTGCATTGATAATAGTTTCTTGATAAAACTTGATAACTTCATCTATATAGTTTTCCATTTTGATTAAATCATTGGTTGTAATTTCACTTACTATCCCACCTACAACTGCATAAGAATTGTGAGGATATTGCCCTGCTATTGTTGCAATTGCTTTTGCCATAAGTTGGCTTGGGTATGTTGCCCCTTTGATATTTTGTTTAAAACCTAATAGTGGAAAAAGTGTAAGATATATCCATTTGAAATGATTTTGTATTATCTCAAAATTTAGTGTGAGTTCTCGTGCTATTTTGGCTTTTTGTGAAATCTCAATATCTTCATAACAATTTTCTAAAGCTTGTACTGTTGCTATAAGGTGAGCATGATTACAGATACCACAAACTCTTGGATTGATAACAAGAGCATCAAGTGGATTTTTCCCTTTGAGTATATTTTCAATATGTCTTGAACTTAAAAACTCAATATCTACAAAATCTATTTTTTTGTTTTTGAAACTAAAATTGAGTTTCGCTTCACCTTCTATTTTTTCTATAAGTTCTATCATCTATTATCCATTAATTTTAGTATGAAATCTTTCGATTGTAAAAGCTTTCGCAACACCAGCTAGTGAAAGGTAGGCTCTCTTTGGGACACCTAAAGGAAGATATTGAGGTATTCCCATGTTTGTTTTTGTTTCAAAAAGATTCTCTTTTGGAAAGGTAGGCTCTGTACATCCCATACAAGGATGTCCCACTCTTGTTTTTGAGTTCACCTCATTCCATAATATTTTATTACAACTTCCATTTGTGTAAGGACCTTGGCATCCATGTTCATAAAACATACACCCCTCAAGGTTTCCAAACTTATGATTATCTATTTTGTATTCAAAATACTCATTTCTGGTGCAACCGTTATGTATAGTTGTTGCAAAAAACTCTTTTGGTCTAAGATATTGGTCTAGTTTAAGGTGATACTCTTTTTTGATGCTATATAAGGTATTTACTAAAATTTCTGGATGAATTGGACATCCTGAGATATTGATAGTTTTTTCTTTAAATTGTTCATATCGATTATGTTCTAATTTTTGTCTAAAATGGAGTCCATATTTTGTAGTTTCATCATTTAAAAAAATACCGCCAAAAGAGGCACAAGTACCGACAGTGATAATTTTTTTCACCTTTTGACCATATTTGTTTATGATTTTTTTTATATCTACATCTGCTTTTGTATGCCCATCTTCTAAAGTTCCATCAATCAATAAGACATCACAAGCTATATCTTTAGAAACAATATCTTTTAAACTATAAGAGGTATCTAAAGTAGGATGGTAGATAAAAGTGAAGTTTTTTAAGAAGTTTTCAATATTTGGGTAATTTAAAAATGAGTGTACATTTCCATTACACGAGAGTAAATTAAGCCATAAAAGTTTCATAGCTTATACTTTTAGAGCCTTGTATATATTACTACTAATATCATCTATATAACTATCAAGATTGTTGGGTAAAATATTTTCCCCTTTGAGGAAAACCATACCACCTAAATAACCCATAAATAAACCAAAAGCACTAAAAAAGTCTTGGTCTCTTAGTTCACCATTTTTAACACCATCTTCAAAATAGATCATAATCTCTGTAACAAAATCATTTACACAAATCATCCCCTCACAACCCTCTTTAAAGACCTCTCTATTTGATAAAAAAACTCTTAAAAAATAATCTATCATTTCAGGTTTGAGATTGGCAGTTTGAAAATATACTGTAACGATTTGTTTTGTTTTTTCCTCTGTAGAGATCTCTTTTTCATTGATACTTTTTAACTGTTCTCCTAAATAATGTGAAATATGTTTGATAATCTCTTTTGCTAAAATATCTTTTGATTTGAAGTAGTTATACATATTTCCTACACTCATTTTTAAAGATTGTGCAATATCAGGAATAGTTGTTGTATAAAAACCTTTTTTTGAAAACAGCTCCAATGCAGCTTGTATGATAATCTCTTTTTTTAACTCTTTTTTGGTTTTCAATATAATCTTCCTATAAACTTTTATTGCTTATTATACAACTTATGGTATAAAAGTAAGTTATTGTAATTTTATAGTAACTAAATTATGTTATATTTTTAATATTAAAAAAAGGTGGAGTTACATGTCTGAATATATACTACTTTTATTATTTTTACCTTTAGCATTTGCAATTACAATACTTTTTAATAGTGTGCGAGTAAGAAATATTACCACATATCTCTTTGTGTCATTTTTAGCTCTAATATCATTAAAACTTTTTTTTGAAAATACAATTATAGAATTTAATTTTAATCATGCTGTACATATTCTTTTTATTGTACTCGATTTTATTTTGATGGGGTATTTTCTCTATCAAGGGGTTAAATATAAAGATAGGTTAATATCTGTTTTTGCTGTTGTACAGCTACTTCTTTTTATACTTTTTTTACAATTTTCCACTACTAATATATCAAGTGATATTTTTGTAGATAAAATATCTTATGTGATGCTTTTGGTTATAAATATTGTTGGGGGTATAATTATCCTTTACTCTTTGAAGTATATTCAAAGTGAAGATGTAAAAGATTGTAAAAAAAATCTCTTTATCTCTATACTATTTTTCTTTCTAGGTGTTATGAATTTAACAGTAACAACAAACAATATTGAGATATTTTTTCTAGGATTTGAGCTTACTACACTTTGTTCTTATATCCTTATACGATATAGAGGTGATGATCTTGCTTGGAGTAATGCAAAGCGAGCTTTATGGATGAACCAAATAGGTGGAGTTGCTATACTTTTTAGTTTAATTGCTAGTGCTTATTATTATGATACTATCTATTTTGATAGATTACTTGAAGTTGTTGATGATACTTTTTTAATCCCTATTTCACTATTGATTATAGCTGCTTTTGTAAAAGGTGCTAGTATCCCATTTGATAAGTGGCTTTTAGGTGCAATGGTAGCACCAACCCCTGTAAGTGCAATTTTACATAGTGCAACTATGGTAAAAATAGCTCCTTATTTGATACTTAAACTCGCACCAGCTTTTTCCCCTTGGCTCTCTATGTCCGTTGTACTTTTTGGAAGTTTTATATTTTTTAGTGGGTCATTACTGGCTTTAAGTAGAGATTATTTTAAAGAGATATTGGGGTATTCTACTATTGCGTTGTTAGGATTTATGATGGCAATGGCTGCTATTAATACAAAAGAATCTATCAATATTGCTCTTATAGTGATTGTATTTCATGCAATCTCTAAAGCACTATTGTTTTTACAGGCTGGAATTTTAGAAAAAGTGTATCATCTGAAATATCTCCAAGATATAAACTACCTCTCTTCTTATTCTAGATTTATTGTATTTTGTATTATTATTGGGTTTGCTTCTTTAACTTTACCACCATTTGGGGTATTTATAGGAAAATTTGAATCAATTAGATTACTGGCATCTTTGATGGAGAATAATATCTTATATCTTATATCTTTAATTTTTATACTAATGGGTTCAGTGATACTGACACTTCTTTATTTTAAAGTTATTACAAAACTTATACCAGAAGATAAGAAAGAACATGAAAATATAACAATTGATTTGACATACAAAATAACATCTTTGATATTAATTGGATTATTATTTTTAGGGATTAATATTAGTTACCAATATGATTTTATGAATCAATTTGATATCTTAGTGGCAGTTGGAATATTTGCCATTACTTTTGTTATGTTATATTTTATAGATTTTAAAAATATAAAAAAAGTTTCTGAGTATAATTGTGGGGAAAAGGATGAAGTGCAATTAAGTGCTTACTATTTTTATATCCCACAGTTGTATAAAACTATCATATTTTATACTGCAATAGCATTGATGATTTTCGTGCTATGTTTAGGAGTAGTGTAATGGAATATCTATTAATACTATTGGTACCCATCTTTGGTGGATTACTTTATGGAGTTGAAAGAGTTGTAAAAGCAAGGATGCAAAATAGAATTGGACCACCAATTTTACAACCTTTTTATGATATGGGTAAGTTATTTGACAAAGAGACTTTTATGGTCAATAATTACCATATTATATTTGCTATTATGTATCTTTTAACACTATGGGTTGCTGTTGGATTAATGATACTTGGGGATAATATGTTATATGTGATATTTATCCATCTTTTGGCTTCTATATTTTTTGTTCTAAGTGGTTATAGTGTGAACTCTACTTATTCCCATATTGGTTCAAATAGAGAACTTTTATCTATAGTTGCTTATGAGCCTATATTGATACTTATTGCAGTTGGATTTTACATACAAAACGGGACTTTCTCAATTGCAATGATACAACAAAACTCACCACAAATATTTAATATGTTTTTACTTTTTTTAGCATTTATATTAGTAGTACCTATAAAACTCAAAAAATCTCCATTTGATGCAACAGAAGCTCATCAAGAGATAGTTGGTGGAATAGAAGTTGAGTTTAGTGGGATGTTTTATGAGATAGTTTATACTGCAAAATGGATTGAGTATATTTTTATCTATCTTTTTTTAGCTTTATTTGGTGGGGATAACTTCCTTTTTCAAGTTATTCTAATCCTTTTTGTTTTTATGGTAGTAAATCTTATTGATAATAGTACAGCAAGGGTAAAGATAAATCATCTAGTTAAAATAACACTCTTTTTTGGTTTGAGTTTAAGTATTATCAATCTTGTGATGTTGGGGGTATAAAATGTTTAAAAAATATAGAAAAAAATCCCCTTGGATACTCCACTATAATGCAGGAAGTTGTAATGGTTGTGATATAGAGATATTAGCGTGTTTATCTCCAAAATATGACTTAGAAAGATTTGGAGTAATCAACACAGGAAATCCAAAACAATCAGATATATTCTTAGTAACGGGTCCAGTTACCTATAGAAGTAGAGAAAGATTAGTGGAGCTTTATAACCAAATGCCAAATCCAAAAGTTGTCGTTGCAGTTGGGTCGTGTACTTGTACGGGTGGAGTTTTTCGTGGTATGTACAATGTAGAAGATGGGATAGATAGATATATCCCTGTTGATGTGTATATACCTGGTTGTGCAGCTAGTCCTGAATTAATTATGGATGGGGTTGTAAAAGGGTTAGAGATATTAGAAACAAAACAAAAGGTTAGTGATGATAAATAAAATTGAAACCTCTTTAAAAACAGTTGTAGAAGATATAAAAAATTTTTATCGAAAAGAACAACACCATTTTTTGACACTCAATGGTGTAAAACTAGATGATGAAACTACACAAGTACAATGGATATTTTCAACATACGGTGAAGTAGATGATATCACGATGTTTTATGTGGATGTAAAACAGTATGAAGTTATACCAAGTGTTGTGGAGATACTTCCTAGTGCCATTATCTCTCAAAGGGAGATTGTAGATATGTTTGGATTAGATGTAGAGGGAAGTACAAAAGGATTATACTTAGATGAAGATAGCCAGCAGATGCCACTTGGAAGTTGTGGGATATAATTATGGGAAATAAAAAAATCATCAATATACCACTAGGAAGTCAACATATCTCACTTTTAGAGCCTGTAAAGTTTAAATTTGCGTGTGAAAATGAAAAAATAATTGAAGTAGATAGTGATGTGGGATTTGTACATAGAGGGATTGAAAAAGCGTGTACTACAAAGTTTAAATTTGATGCAGTACCTTATGTGGTTGCTCGAATTTGTGGACTTTGTGCTATTACACACTCACTTTGTTATACAACGGCAGTGGAGAGTTTACTAGAGGGTGAAGTGACACAAAAAGCAAAATATCTTCGTATCTTACTTGTAGAACTTGACAGAATTCATTCACATATGTTGTGTTTATCACATACAGCAGAAAATGCAGGTTTTGAAGCGATGTTTATGCAAATTATGGGCGATAGAGAATATGTGATGGATTTGCAAGAGCAAATCTCAGGTAATAGGGTACAGTTTGATTATGTAAGTATTGGTGGAGTAAATCGTGATATTACAACCGATATTATCAAAGATATAAAAATAAATCTTAAACTAATAAAATCAAAAGTAGATGAATATATCGATGAGTTTACAAATAACTGGAGTTTATCATTAAAGTTTCAAGATATAGGAACTTTGAGTTTAGATGAAGCCTATGATTACAATGCTATAGGACCACTAGCACGAGCTGCTGGCTTAAACACAGATGTAAGAAGTGAGACAAACTATCTTCCTTATGATGAGGTGGGATATAAAATGCAACTAGGAACTGTTGGGGATATTCACTCAAGAAATATAGTAAGACTCAATGAGATTTTGAATTCTATAGAGATGTGTGAAAATATCGTAGATGGATTACCTCAGGGGGATATCTTTACAAAACTCAGGGGAAAACCAAATGGGGAAGCTCTTGTAAGACTTGAAGCACCAAGAGGTGAGTTGATGTACTATATAAAAGGGGAGGGGAAACCACTTTTAAATCGTGTACGAATTAAAACACCAACCTTTGCTTGTATTCCAGCTTTTATGGAAGTATTTAAAGGTTCAAACTATGCAGATGCACCAGCGATATTAGCATCGTTTGATCCTTGTATGTCATGTACTGCTAAGTAGGATAGAAGATGTTTAGTTCTGTAAAAAAAGCGTTTAAAAATTTATTTAGTAAACCACAAACTATAGATTATCCAGCATCTCCTATAGAAAAACCTGCAGGTCATAGAGGACTTATAGAGTACGGAGAAGAGCATTGTATCTATTGTTATAAATGTGAAAAAGCTTGTCCTCCAGGTTCAATACTGTTTGTCCATACAGATAACCCAACTGAAAATCCAAAAAATAAAAAAAGCCTAGAATACAAATATAACCCACATCTGTGTATCTATTGTGGAGAGTGTGTAAGAGCATGTCCTAAGCCAGAAGAAGCATTATGGCAAAGTGAAAAGAAACCAATGATAGGGATAAAAGAGGATAGAGTTAATGATGGTTGGTTTGAGATAGAGGCTTTGAAAAAGTCTAAATAATATGGCAATATGCCATATTATTAAAGCAAAGTTATTTTTTCTGATATAGTTTTAAAAGTTTTAAACTATTAGGAGAAGACATGAACTTAACTGTACAAGAGATAAATAATAAGATTTATACTATTCGTGGTTTAAAGGTGATGCTAGATAGTGACCTAGCAATATTATATGAAATAACAACAGGTAATTTTAATAAAGCTGTTAGTAGAAATTTAGATAGATTTCCAACGGATTTTATGTTTGAGCTTACACATGAAGAGTTTAACTTGATATTCCAAAATGGAATATCAAGTCATGGTGGTAGAAGAAAGCTACCAAGAGTATTTACAGAACAAGGGGTAGCAATGCTTTCATCTGTACTTAAAAGTAAAGTTGCAATAGCTATAAATATCCAAATAATGAGAACTTTTGTAGAGATAAGAAAATATGCTTTAACTCATGATGATTTGGCTAAAAAGATTGAGGAGTTAGAGAGTAGGGTAGAAAAAGGTGAAAAAGTAGATAGACAAATTTTGGATGTACTTTCACAGTTAATATCTGATAAGAAAGAGAAGTCTTCTGGTAAGATTGGGTTTGCAAGGTAATTTATAAAATAAAATTAAGATGGTGGAGAATAATTAAAAAAATTGTAAAATGATATATTTTATATTTAAAAATTGATACTATTTGTATCAAGTATTAGAGGATTAGAATTTGAAAAAAGGACTTTTACTGGGGGCTGGATTTTCGTACGATTTAGGTATGCCATTAGCAAGTGAATTAACAGAGATTTTTTTAAGTCTCTTCAATAAGATTAATATTTTTCTGTACGCAAAATTATTATCAGAAGGTGAACCTTATGGGAAAGAAAGACCTATTAATTTTAATGCAATTTTAGAAGGATTGATGGTAATTATTAAATTTAAAAAAGATAAGTGTAATAATTATGAAGAAATAATTTCAAGTATACAAAATTTAAGTAATAATCATAAAAAAACTTTATCTGATACAGATTCTTATTCATATTTAAATTCTGTACTTTATAATATTATATGGGACATTTTATATCAATATCAAATTATTTCTTATCAATTGTTATTTCATAAAAATAAAAATGGATATAAAAAGATACAAAATATTTTTTCTGAAAATGAAACTTGGATTTTCTCGTTAAATCATGACCTAGTTATAGAACTTTTAGCATTAGAGTTTAATATTCCTATTACATATGGAGATACCAAAACAATTGATTTTCCATTAAGTAATATTCATTCTGAAAAATTAAACTTTTCATATTCCATGAGAAAAAATTATGATAAACAAGTTTTAAATTTCTTTAAAGAAACAAGAGGAATAAATTTAGTTAAATTACATGGTGGATTAAATGAATTTGAATATAAAGGCAAGTCTTTAATGTGTAATCTTGATTTAAATGGATTATCAGTTGATGAATTTGTAACTAATTTTCAAAAATTTAATAGCATGGGATATTACTACAGCGATAAAAAAGTACCTCATGGTGGTCAAGATATGAGTATAACAAACAATGATTATGAATTAGATATTATAAGAAAATCAATGTTAACAGGTGGAACTAAATATAGTAATACCTCAAATATAAAAGAAGGAGAAGAAAAACTTCAAGTATTTGAAAGTATCTTATCTGAAATTAATGAACTTACTGTAATAGGGTATGGGTTTGGGGACGAACATATAAATTTTAGACTATCAAATGCTATGGTATTAAATAAAAATTTATCAATAAAAATAATTGAACCATTATCTATAAAAATACCAGAATGTCTAAAACAATTTAATTACAATCAAAGAATACAAAATGCTATGTGTACTGCAACACAATGGATTAGTTACGCTCAAAATAAAACTTGGGATTATGAACAAAAAGAACAAATAGATGCTAATAATGCCATACGAGAAGACATAAAAGATGAAGTAATGAAGTATTTTAAGCAAAAAGAAGCTAAAAAATGAAATATTATTACTTAAGTACAATGTAATACTTTCAAATCTAATCAAAAAAATAGATAGAATATATATACAAATCATTAGAAAGATATCTTATCGACATTTTGATATAATAAATATATCTTTTCTATACTTTAGAAAGATAAAAGTATTTTAAATACAACAAACAAAGATGTCGAAAAAATGAGGAGACAATTTATGAAAAAAATAACAACTGAAGAATTTGATACAAAATTTGACAATCAAGAAGATATAAGTTCCTATTTAGATGAAACAAAATCTATGAAATTAGCTGATTTTGATAAAACAATAAAAACCAAAAAAATAAATGTAGATTTTCCAGAAAATATATTGATACAACTTGACCAAGAAGCTAAAAAAATAGGAGTAACAAGACAATCTATTATAAAAGTTTGGATTGCGGAGCGATTAAAAGAGGAACAAAAATATAAACTCGTAGGATAAAAGAATACCAAATAATTGATATACATCAATGCAACTATTCTAAAATTTTTCTATAATTTCTTAAAATAATTAAGGAATAAAAAAATGACAATAAATCAATTTATGACAGCAGACCATAGAGCTTGTGATGAGCAGTTCGCAAATCTTGAAAATATAGTAGATAGTGGAAATTTTGAGGGTGGAAAAACTATGTTTGATGAGTTTGAAAAACATATGTTACACCACTTTGATATGGAAGAGAAAGTTATGTTCCCAGAGTTCAATGAATGTGGCGGAGGGCATTGTAACCCAACTGGTGTGATGATTATGGAGCATGAACAGATGAGAGCTTTATTTGCGCAGTTGAGAACAGCAGTTGAGTCAAATGACAAAGAAAAATTTCTTGGGTTAAGTGAAAATCTTTTATTTGTGATGCAACAACACAATATGAAAGAGGAGCAGATGATGTATACAATGGCAGATGATAATCTTCCAAGTGATGAAATTATCCAAAAGATGCAAAATATCTAAATATGTATAATGAAATTATACTTGACTGTAGAGAGTTAGAAGCCCCTGAACCTTTAAATCTTGCAGTTTCAAGCTTATCTAAACTAGATGATAATAATTATATAAAAATGATACATAGACTAGAACCTATGATGTTATTGACTATCTTAAAAGAGAATAATTATGGATATGATATAAAATATACTAGTAATGAAGTTTTAATTTATATTTATAAAAATGATGAAAAAAAGAGAGAATATATCAAATGTTTGCAGGACTAAGTCTCGATCAAGCTCCCCCATTTAGAGCACCTTTAAAGTTTTTTTTAACAGCACCTGTTTTTGCTTGTATAGCTGGAGTTTTCCTTCTCTTTGGTTCTAGTTTTGAAATACATTCTCCAAACACTATAGCTACTATCCATCTTCTTACTATTGGATTTATGATTATGATAGTTTTTGGAGCATTACAACAGATGCTTCCAGTTGTTGCAGGTGCAGTGATACCAAAGCCAATGACTGTAGCAAATACCACTTATACACTTTTAGTTCTTGGAATTATCTCTTTTGTATCAGGTTTTTTATATTATGAAAAGATATTGCTTTTTATCTCTTCAAATTTTTTGCTTCTAGGTTTGTTTTTGTTTACATCTATAGCTCTGTGGCAACTTCTAAAAGTACAAAATAAATCATGGATAGTTTTAGGTATGATATTTTCTTTACTATTTTTAATGATTGCTTTTTTTGTAGGTATCCATCTTATTATCTCCCATGCACTGGGTAATATCTCTACTTTACATTATGATATTGCACTTATCCATTACAACTATATATTTTTTGGATTTATCTTTTTACTGATTGTTGCTATCACTTTTCAAGTAGTTCCCATGTTTTGGGTAGCAGATAGTTTTTCTCAAAATCAACAAAAATTTATTATATTATTTACTACACTAGTTTTGATTTTTTATGGTTTTAATATATTTATGCAACTTGGTTTTGATTTAGTTTATAAGTTTTTGATGAGTGGTGTTACACTTTATTTTGGATATATCACAATACAAAAACTCAAAAATAGAAAAATAAAACTTAAAGATATCTCTGTATATTTTTATATAATCTCTATGATGTTTTTGATGATTGGAGCTGTACTGTGGATAGTTCAATTACCACTACAATTTATAGGTGTCATTTGGGGTTTAGGCTTTGTTTATACTCTTATGAATGGGATGTTATACAAAATAGTTCCTTTTCTTACTTGGTTTCATATTAGTAGTAAAGGGGTGTTTGATATACCAACTATGCGAGATATGATAAATATAAAATGGAGTCAAATGCAGTTTACTCTTCATTTAACAAGTGTATTGTTTTTTATTATAGGATTGAGTTTTCATAGTGATTATTTACTGAAATATGGAGCAATATTTTTTATCATATCAAATATACTACTTTTTATAAATCTTTTTAGAGCTGCTAAAATTTTTTTAGTGCGTTTTTAGCTTCTTGAAAACTCTCTTTTGTATTGATATTTAAAAACTGTTCACTATTATCAAAAACTATCTCTTGATAGTTTTTTGAATTTTTTATCATATAGTTGATTTTATGAATATCTTGCTTTATCATCTTTTGAATAGTTGGTAAATTGTCTCTTGAAAATACCCCACAGAGATTGTGGGTATTGTTTTGGCTATCTTTTGCAATAGTGATAGAAAAGTTAGTAGAATTTTTAATAAGAGTATCTATTGTTTCATTTTCTACAAAAGGTGTATCAACTGTTATTATAAATATTTTTTCATCTTTTAGAGTTTGAAAGATTGTTTCTAAAGCTATCATAGGGGAAAAAATAGTTTGATTTGTATCTAAAATAAGTTGTTTATTTGGTAGTTGCAAACTATCAAATTTATCTGTTTTGGCTGAGATATATACTTCTTTAAACAATGGGATAAGTTTCTTATAAAGATACTCAATCATTGTTGTTTTATTGTCAAATTGCATAAGTGATTTATCTTCACCCATACGACTACTTTTCCCACCACTTAAGATAACACAAGGGATTATATTAGTCATGGTATGCCTCACTTACAAGAAGTTTTCCAACTTCAAGATTTGAGTCTACAAAACTTTTGATTGGTAAATCTTTGAGAGCTTTTCTCTCATCTATGGAGTCGATTTTTACAATGATATTTGAATTAGGTTCAAAATTTAGTACTGCTTCACTAATAAGTCTTTTTCTCTTAGGATTAGATACAGTTATAATAATTGCTCGTGCTTCATCTACTTTTAGTGACTCTAAAACAGGCAGTTTATCTAGATGTCCAAAATATCCCATATATCCTAGTTTTCTTGCGAGTAATACATGTTTTAAGTTGTCCGAGATGATAACAAATGGAATCTCTTTTGAACTTAGTTCTTGTGCTACGATTCTTCCAAGCATAGAAAATCCTGCTATTACAATATGATTTTTTACCTCAATTGGTGTAATAACATCTGATTCATAAAACTCTTTTGCAAAGTAAGATGAGAGTTTATAAATATTGTTCACAATAAATGGTGTAAGTATCATAGAGATTACAGTTATTAGTATCAAAAAACTTGCCATTTGAGGAGAGATAAGATGATTTGAAAGTGCTAGTGCAAAAATAGCAAATGAAAATTCCCCAACGCTAGCTAAAGCAAGTGCTGTTTTCACTGCACTATTTTTATCTGATTTTTTTATCATTATAAGATAGATAACTATCGCTTTAAATAAAAATACCCCAACAAAGATTGCAAAAATAATATGAAGATTATTTAAAAAGTAGAATACATCTATTTTGGTTCCAACACTAAAGAAAAAAGCTCCCAAAAGTAAATCTTTGTAGCTTGAGATATCTGATTCTACTTTTACACTATACCCTGTATCAGCAATTATCATACCAGCTATAAAAGCACCTAACGAGTAGGTAAATCCCAAGTCATGTGCTAGAAGTGAAGCTCCAATAACAATAGAAAATACAGCCCCTAAAAATAGCTCCTCTAAGCCACTTGATGCTGAAGACTTCAACAAGATATTTACTATTTTTTTTCCAATAGTAAACATAAAAAGGATGATTATAAAAGCAGATAAAAATGTTTGTAATAAAACCTCACTTAATGATAAAGTATCATTTGTTAAAAAAGTGATAAGTAAAAGTATAGGTATTACTGCTAGATCTTGAAATATCAAGATTCCTAAAGATTTTTCCCCATAAGGTGTGTGTATATCTTTTGACTCTTTGAGATAAGTTAAAACTATAGCAGTAGAAGAGAGTGAAAAGGCTAGAGAGATGATAATTGAAGTATTAAAATCTAGTTTAAAAATAAAATAAGAGATGATAAATATTACTAAGGTGCTTAAAGTTACTTGTAAAAAACCATTTACAAGAAGTATCTCTTTCATTTTTCGTATTTTTTCAAAGTTAAGTTCTAGTCCAATAGTAAACATCAAAAATACTATTCCAAATTCACCTATAAGTTCTAGTGAGTGTATATCAATACCATTGAAATTAAAAATATAACTAATAATAGTACCAGAGAGTATATATCCAATAATATGTGAGATACCATATCTTTTAAAAATAATATTAAATATTGTAGCAAATGATATTGCTAAAAAAATTGCTATAAGTATGTTTTCCATGTGCTATTGTATCAAACTAAATTAAAATAAATTGTAAATTGTTGTATTCATTTTATACAAACTATATAAACTTAGATTTACTAATAAAGTGGGTTAATGTTACTTTAATAGAATTTTAATAAAATACTGAAAGTTAGTAATTAATAAAGGGACTTCAGTATGACAAAATATGTTGAGACATTTCAGGATTTTATATCCAAAGAGGCATTTAGTGGATTGTTACTTTTCACTGCAACGATACTTGCAGTAATAGTAGCAAATTCATCATTATCACAAGAATATTATGACTTATGGCATGCACCATTAGGTGTGACAATGGGAGATATGAATATCTCTATGAATTTATCTATGTGGATAAATGATGGTTTAATGGCACTATTTTTTTTAATGGTTGGACTTGAAATTAAACGAGAGATGCTTATAGGGGAACTTAGTTCAGTAAAAAAGGCTTCATTTCCTGTAGTAGCTGCTATTGGAGGTATGGTGATACCTGCACTTGTTTATGTGGGATTAAATCCAACAAACCCAATGGGCTTTGGTGTTCCAATGGCTACAGATATCGCTTTTGCCTTAGGAATATTACTTCTTTTAGGAGATAAAGTAAGTCCTGCTTTAAAACTATTTTTAGTTGCACTTGCTGTTGTTGATGACTTAGGTGCTGTTTTAGTTGTAGCAACTGTATATACTAGCGAGATTCATGCTGGATATTTTTTACATGCAATTTTAATCTATGCACTTATTTGGATACTGAATCTTAAGGGTGTAAAATCACTTTGGCCATATCTACTACTTGGGATTGCTCTTTGGGTATATATTCATGCTATTGGTATCCATGCAACAATTGCAGGAGTTTTACTAGCATTTGCTATACCTATTAGTTCTAAAATTGAAGAGGAAAAATTTATTGCTAATTCAAAAAAAGCAATTGATGAGTTTGAAAAACATATTGATGATATTCCAGTTTTAAATCACCATCAAATAGATGCTCTTGAAAACATAGCATATGGATATGATAAAGTACAAAATCCACTTGTAAAGTTAGAACATCAACTTCATGGGTTTAGTGCATTTTTTATTATGCCACTTTTTGCTTTTGCAAATGCAGGAGTTGTAATAGACTTTAGTGGAGTTTCACAACATCTTACAATAGTTCTTGGAGTTGTATTAGGACTGGTTATTGGAAAACCTATAGGAATTGTAGCTTTTACATATCTTGCAACAAAAATGAAAATCATCCATAAACCAGATAATTTAAGTTGGGAAGAGATTGTTGCTGTTGGATTTTTAGCTGGTATTGGATTTACAATGTCTATATTTATCACAAATCTTGCATTTACAGATGAAGTTATTATTAGTGCAGTAAAACTTGGTATCTTTATAGCATCATTTATTGCAGGTGTTATGGGTGTTTTACTGATTAATAGAGCGTCTAAAAAGGCAGTGAAATAGAATATGTTAACTATAATAGTTACAACGCTATTTATTTCGTTAATAGCAAATATAATTTTAAAAAGGTTTAATCTCCCCACTATTATTGGATATATTTTTACGGGTACTATTATTGCTTATGGTTTTGGACTTCATGAAGCAGTTCATAATCATGAGCTTAAAGAGATAGCTGAATTTGGTGTTGTATTCTTGATGTTTACTATTGGATTAGAATTTTCAATTGAACATCTTAAAAAGATGAAATACGAAGTATTCGTAGCTGGAACATTACAAATAGTTATCACTTCACTTATTGTATACCTTATGGCATATTATATTTTTGATATAGCACAAAAAACATCTTTCATTATCTCTCTTGCAATTGCTTTATCTTCAACTGCAATTGTATTAAAAACATTCAATGAAACAAGTGAAATAACTAAACGATATGGTCAAAGAAGTTTAGGTATATTAATTATGCAAGATATTGCAGTTATCCCTATTTTATTAATAATTGGATTTATGAGCAATGATAATCAAGGTGAAATATCAACAGTATTATTAAATATGGGTTTAAGTGCTTTATTGTTATTGGTACTATTAGGAGTTATTGGAAAATATTTACTAGAACCATTTTTTACACAAATAGTGAGAACTAACTCAGATGAACTTTTTATTACAACGATACTCTTTTTAGCTATAGGAGCATCTTATTTAGCACATGTTTTAGGCTTTTCATATTCTTTAGGAGCTTTTATTGCTGGTATGCTTATCGCAGAAACAAAATATAAACATCAAGCAGAAGCTGATCTAATCCCTTTTAGAGATATATTATTAGGAATCTTTTTTATCACAGTGGGGATGCAGATAGATTTTTCTATTATTTTTAATTATATTCATATAATCTTTGCATTATTAGTAGCTATTATCATATTGAAATTTTTAATAATTTTTTTCATAGTAAAACTTAGAGAGAGTAGACGAATCTCTATAAAAACTGCATTAAGTTTAGTTCAAGTTGGAGAGTTTTCTCTAGCATTATTGGAATTAGCTCGTTCAAATGGTCTCATAGGACCACCTTACGGTCAAGTTATGATTGTTACTATTGTAATATCTATGATTATAACTCCAATTATTTTGAAAAATCTTTCATCTCTTGCAGATCTTATTGGTAGAAAAAATATAGAAGAGGATATATTGATTGAGTCTGCAGCATTAAGTGGACATATCGTTATACTTGGATTTGGTGAATTTGGAAGAAATATAGCAAGTGCATTAAAGGATAATGGGCAACTTTATATTGCAATAGAAAACAATATAGAAACTTATCATAAAGCAAAAGAAAATGACGAACCAATAGTATTTGGAAATGCAACTAGTAAAGAGATTTTAAAAAGTACAAATATCTCTAAAGCACAAAATGTAATAGTAGCTATAGACAATCCTAAAAAACTATACGGGGTATGTGAGACATTACAAAAATATGTTGATAGTCATAAAATTATTGTAAAGATTCATACAAGTGCACAACAAGCTGAAATAAGAGCATTGGGGATAAATACAATTGTTATTGAAAATATATTAGCAAGTAATCAAGTAAATGAATTAATTTTACAAAATCAAGTAGAAAAAAACTAAAGTTTTTTTCTATCTTTATGGACAGATTGTTTCCATAAATGGATTAAAGAATAGTATGCAAGCCAAGAAAGAACAATAGAGTAAAAAAAAGCACCTAAATATAAAGGGAAAATAATATTTTGTAGATTAGTTTGAAACCAATCTAATGTCATCTCTACTTTTTGAACCTCTGAACCTAAAAAAAGACTTCCTGTAAGATATTCTACATAATAGATAAATGGCATAGTAAAGGGATTTGTTACCCAACACATAATAAGAGCAACAGGAACATTAAATCTAAAAAAAGGTGTTATAACTAGTACTGCTAGCATCTGAAAAGGCATAGGTATCATAGCTATAAATAAGCCAATAGAGACACCACGACTTACCATTTTTCTAGTTGTTGCTATAAATTCTTTTGGAACTTTATATTTTTCTAAAAATGCTTGAATAGTTTTATGTTTATGAGTATTTTTTAATTTTTTTCGTATCATGTTAGTAGAGATTATATCTAGAAGTTACTAAATATGATATTGTTATTTGTGAGTTGTTATAAATAAAACTGTATAAATATATTAAAAAATATATTCATACAAAGTTTATTAGTAAGCTTTTTGCTCACAGTATTTCCATTTCATTTGAGTCTCAACTTGTTTTGAACTCATATTTGGAGAATAGCTGTCTTTTGTTTTAGAAATTGAATTATTACTTGTAGTACAACCAATAAATAAAGTAGCTACAGTAAATACAATGAATAAGTTAAATAATTTTGTTTTCATTATTATATCCTTTTTTATGTTTTAACCAAAGGAAGACCTTTGGTTAATTATATATTCTAGTCGAATTGAGGTTTAGGAGTTTTATCAGATAGTGTTGGTAAAACTGGATATATAATCGTTGGTTTTTTCCCTGTAAGAGATTTTAAGAATGTTACAATTTGCTCACTCTCTTTATCAGATATATTGATACCTAATTGAGTAGAACCCATCTCTTTAACCGCATCTTTTAAAGACCATACATTTCCATTATGAAAATATGGAGCTGTTTCTTCAATATTTCTTAATGTTGGAGTTTTTACCATACCATCTTTATTCCCTTTGAAGTCACCTTTTGCATAAGAATAGTTTGCATGGATTTGGAATGGTTGCATAGTACCACCAATACCTATGTCAGTATGACAAGCAGTACAACCTTTATCTATAAACACTTTAAGACCCGTTTTCTCAGCAGCTGTTAATGCATCTACATTACCATTTAAAAATGCATCATATCTAGATGGTGTAATAAGTGTTCTTTCAAATACAGCAATAGTATCTGCAATAAGTGGGAATGTAATTTTTACATCATCGCCATATGCTTTTTTAAATTCAGCAACATATTCAGGCATAGAAGTAACTTTTTCTAAAACTAAGTCAGCTGGTGCTGCCATCTCTGGACCTGCTTGAATTGGACCTTGAGCTTGAGCTTCTAAGTGTGGATCTCTACCATCCCAAAATTGTACAGCATTTAATACCGAGTTATAAACTGTTGGAGAGTTTAAATGATGTGGATTTGCTGTCCATTTATGACCAATAGCAGCACCAACATCATCATCTCCACCCATTGCAAGATTATGACATGTATTACATGAGATTAGATTACTTTTTGATAGTCTTGGGTCAAAATATAATTTTTTCCCTAACTCCACTTTACAGTCTGTAATTGGATTCTTTGGATTATCAACCAGTTTTAATACCTCTAATTTACTTTGAGGAATAGATTTAAGACCATTGTCTTTTGCTATTTTGATGAGATTTGTATCACTTGTTGCAAATACACTTGTCGCAGTTAACAATAAACTACTTAATACTACACTAATTCTTTTCATAGGAACTCCTTATATTTGTTTGAATTATCTAAAACATACTTTAGACTTATAAAAGTATATCCCTCTAAATCTTAAATTAAACTAAATAAAGGATAATTATTATTATTAAATTAAAAATATTAAGAAAAATTTAATTTTATTTAAATAAATTTCTTATTCCACCTGTAATACTTGCTAGTTTATATACACTTAGCCCCATAAAAGTTTGTTTTGTGGTATCTGCACCTTTTTTTATAAGAAATTCAACTATCTCTTTATGTCCAAACATAGCTGCAAACATTAGTGCTGTTTTTCCACCACCATTGTCCGCATCAATATCTGCACCATATTGAAGAAGAAGCTTTAACATGTCAAAATTTCCTTTGAAAGCAACTCCACCTAGAGGAGTTTGTCCTCTATCATTTCTTTTATCAACGAGAGCTCCAAATTCTAGTAAAAGTTTTGATGTCTCAAAACTTCCATTATAAGTTGCTAACATTAAAAGGCTGTTTCCTTTTTCATCTTGTAAGTTTGCATTAAATCCTGCCTCTAACATACTTTTTAATAACTCAGTATCATTTGCTCTTGCAGATTCTATTGCTAAAAGCTGAAGTTCTAAGAATCTATGCTCTTCCTCTTTTGTAACTGATATGGTATTCATATTATAGTCCTAAAGCTTTTTTCACTCCAGAAGCATAATCAGTATGTACTTTTTCAAATAAAGCTATTTGTCTATTTATAATATCTAAAGGTACTCCCTCCATAGCAGCTGCTATATTACTAAAAAGTTGCTCTTTTTGATTCTGGTTCATAATGTTAAATAATGCAGTTACTTGTGAGTAGTGATCATCACTATCTTCAAGGTGCGAATATCTATCTGCTTCTCCATCGACAGGAAAAGGAGGTTCTAAATATTCTTTATTCTCAACTGGTCCATTAAAACTATTTGGTTCATAATAAGCATCTGTTCCTATAGGCTCATCAAGTCTCATAGGACCATCAGCATGATAAGTATTTACATCATTTAAAGGTCGATTTACAGGAAGCATCTCATAGTGTGTGCCTACTCTATATCTGTGTGCATCAGCATACGAGAAAACTCTAGCTTGAAGCATTTTATCAGGAGACCAGCTAATACCTGGTACAACATTTGATGGACTAAATGCTGCTTGTTCTATTTGTGCAAAATAATGTTCAGGATTTTTATTAAGCTCCATTACTCCAACATCAATCATTGGATAATCTTTATGTGGCCATACTTTTGTTAGGTCAAAAGGATTAAAAGATGCATTTTTTGCCTCCTCTTCAGTCATAATTTGAATTTGAAAATTCCATTTAGGAAAATTACCTTTTTCTATTGATTCATATAAGTCTCTTTGTGAACTTTCTCTATCTTTAGCTATGATAGCCTCTGCTTCACTATTTGTAAGAGTTTCTATACCTTGTTGAGTTTTAAAGTGAAATTTTACCCAAAATCTTTCGTTGTTTGCATTGATTAAACTATAGGTATGTGAACCATAACCATTCATATTTCTTAATGTTTTTGGAATACCACGATCAGACATTAAAATAGTAAGTTGGTGAAGTGACTCAGGGCTTAGTGACCAAAAATCCCACATAGCTTTAGCACTTCTCATATTTGTTCTAGGATGCCTTTTTTGTGTATGTATAAAATCTGGAAATTTAAGAGGATCTTTGATAAAGAAAACAGGAGTATTATTTCCCACTAAATCCCAGTTTCCCTCTTGCGTATAAAACTTTATAGCAAAGCCTCGTACATCCCTTTCAGCATCTGCTGCACCTTTTTCACCTGCAACTGTTGAGATACGAATAAGCATAGGTGTTTGTTCACTTTTTTGTAATACTTTAGCTTTTGTGTATTTACTTATATCATGTGTAATTGTAAGTGTACCAAAAGCACCACTTCCTTTTGCATGAACAACTCGTTCAGGAATTCTCTCTCTATTTTGGTGCGCTAACTTTTCAATAAGTTGATAGTCTTGCAGTAGCAATGGTCCTCTTGCTCCTGCACTTAATGAGTTTTGGTTATCTGCTATCGGGTTCCCTGCACTTGTTGTCATTTGAATTTTCATTATTGTCTCCTGTAGTTTTAATGGAAAAAAATTATCCTTAATGAAGTATATGGGAATAATAATTAAAAAAAAATAAATAGTAAGAATTACTAGGTAAGATTATTTGAATAATAAAAAAGGGGAATAAAATTATTCCCCACATTTTAGATTTTTAATTTATAAAAGTTATTATGACATAATCTCTTCAATAGTGATATAATCTCCAACTCTACCAGTCATTTGTTCAACATCTGTATTTACTGGAAGTGTTTTTTTACCTGGAACCCATCCTGCTGGACAAACTTCACCTGTTTTTTCTGCATGTTGCCAAGCTCTAACTTGTCTTAAAAATTCATGTACATTTCTCCCTACCATTGGAGCTTGTACCTCTTGAGCTACTACTGTACCTTCTGGATTGATTAAGAATCTTCCTCTAAGTGCTATACCTTCTTCTTCAATCATAACACCAAAAGCTCGACTAACTGCACCTGTAGTATCTGCACCAATTGTAAGTTGTAACCCTTTTAATAATGGCTCAGTTTCAACAAATCTTTTGTGAGAAAATTTTGTATCAGTAGATACAGCTAGTATCTCAACACCAAGTTCTTGGAACTCATCGTATTTTGCATTCATTGCTGCAATCTCAGTTGGACAAACAAATGTAAAATCTGCTGGGTAAAAACATACAACAGTCCATTTCCCTTTGTAATCTTCACTTGATACTTCTTGATAGTGACCTGTTTTTGCGTTGTACGCATCCATTTTAAACTCTGGAGCTTTTCTTAAAACTAAACTTGAACTCATATTTTTTTCCTTTTTTTCTGTATTATTATCATTGTTATTAGAAACTATTGTTTCAACTTCTTCTATTGGTTTTGCACCTGTATCGCAAGCCATTTTATTTCCTTTATTTTAAAAGTAATGAAAGTATATCTAAAGGATAATAATTATCCTTAATAATATATAATTATTATATATTATTAAGATTATTATAAGGGAATCTTTAAAATATGTATTTTATAAAAACAGCAAAAATAATCCTAAACAAAGAATAAAGGCTAAACTACCATACTCAAATATCTTTTTTAAAATTGTATTTGAAGAAGATTTTTTTCGTATATTGATACTAAGGTATGCAGTGATAAATATAATTAAACTCATACCTAAACTCATAAAAATAGCACTTAAAAATCCAACATAATAAATACCTAGTCCAAATGTAAAGATAAAAATAGTTACAGTTCCAGGACAGGGTACAATCCCAGCTGCTAAGATAACTCCTAAGTCTTCACTTTTTGTGTTACAGCCACTACAGTTACAGCTACTAGCATTTGGGTTATGTGTAGAAAATGAAAGCTTATTTGTAGTTTTATATTTTTTATATATAAGATATAAGGCTATAGATATGATAATAACAGCACTTAATTTTGTAGCCACATATTCAATGTCTGTTAAAAAACTAACAAACAGTAAATTTAAAACTAAATAGATAAATACTGTTAGTAAAAAAGCACTAAAGGTATGAACTACTCCAATTAATAATGAGATATTAAAAGCTTTTACAATAGAGCGATTTTGACTTAAAAAATAGCTACCAACTAAACTTTTCCCATGACCAGGGCCTAGGGCATGTAATATCCCATAGATAAATGAAAAAAACAGTAACCAAAGATAGGAACCAATAGAGTTATTTTGTTTAATATCATTTAAAAGTGTTTGAATTTTCTCTTTGTATATTTTAAGTTGTTGAGATAATTCTTCAAGAAAACCATTTGTTTTTATTGGTTCTAAATTTATATTTTCTTCTTTTGGAGTCTTTATATCTTGTACAGTTGTATTTTCATCTTTTACTGGAATCATTTTTGATACACTTGTAGGGTCATTGAAAATGATTTGTGCAAAATGTTCTGATGGTTTTATTTGATACTTATTTTGGTAGTTGTCTAGAATTATATCTTTTAAAGTGAAGTTGAAATTTTCTTGAGTATCTTCAAATTTGATATGGAGTGTATAATTATTTTGTAAAATAAAATCTGCATCAAAATCAAAGCTGTAGTACATAGAACCATTTTCAAAGACCATTTGTGTTGCATTGGGTTTTATATTAACTATTTTATCTGATGTGAAATGTCTTTTTGAATAAGTGATTTTTGTAAGATAGTTAAAAATATGGAGATAATCTTCGAGAGCTTTTGTGATGGCATCTTTTTCATCTTTGTCAAATTGACCATTTTCATTTAAGTCATATTGAGTTAAATTAGATACAAATTTTTCATCAAATTTCCATTTGATTTCAAAGTGTGTTTTAGTTGGTAGTGTAGATACTTTTGTATCTACAGTTACCATAGGTATGTCCATTTGACATAAAGCACAACTAAAGCTAGTGGTACTAAGAAAAAGTGTTAATAAGATATATAATAAAAATTTATTTATTCGCAATAGCATTCGCTAATTGTATCAAATTTTCACTCCATTTTGGATTTAATGGACTTACTTTTATTACAGGAATTCCTACTTCTTTTGCTATTTGAGTTGCTACTTTATCACTAAATTCAGGAGCTGTAAAAACTGCTTTTACTTTTTCCTCTTTTGCTTCATCTATCAAATATGCTACTTGTTTTGGTTTTGGATTTTTTCCGCCAGCTTCAATAGCAATTTGTGTAAGACCATAATCTCTTGCAAAATATCCCCAAGATGGGTGAAATACCATGAATTTAGTACCAGTTGCTGTATCTATCAGTATTTTTTTAATAGTAATATCTGTTTTATTAACATGTGATATAAATTTATCATAGTTGTTTTTATAGTATGTTTCATTTTTACTATCTATTTTTACTAAATAGTTATAAATATTTTTTGCTATGATTTTTACATTTGCTGTACTTGTCCAAACATGTGGGTCTAATGAATCGTGTTCATGTTCATCTTCATGCTCGTGATCGTGATTTGCATGTTCATTATGGTCATTTTTTTCATGATCATGGTCTTCTTTTTCTTCTTTGTGTTCATCTTCATGTTCATCTTCATCATGATGATGTTCTGTCATTGGTAGCTTTTCAATACCTTTTGCAATATTTCCTATTTTCATTTTTTTGTTTTGGCTTGCAAATTTAGGAAGCCATGTCTCTTCAAATTCAACACCAATAGAAAAGTATATATCAGCATTTGTGATATCTTTCATTTGTGATGGTTTTGGTTCATACGAATGAGGAGAACTTCCTGGTTTCACCATTAAAGCAACATTAACTTTATCTCCACCAATTGCTTCAACAAAAGTCTTTTGAGGCAATATACTTACTACAGCATTTACATTTGCATATAAAAAACTTGTAGTTCCTAAAATTGTTGTTAGTAGTATTCTTTTTATCATTTTATTTTCCTTTTAAAATTTATATTTTATCATCAATGATGTCACTTTTGTATCTACATCATTCTGATTTTCTGGTAATTCTTTACCATTTTGATACGAGCATTTTGCGATTATATCAAAGTTTTTGAATTTTTTCCCAAAACTTACCATATATGTTTTGTCCTGTTCCATTGCATGATGTTGCACTTTATTTCCACTATCCATAACAGTAAAGGCTCTTTTTCCAAAAAAAGCACCAATTCCAGCAACATATCCTTGATAATTCATACCTAGTTTTACACCAGTTGTAAAATAGTTTTTATCTTGAAACGAATATGTAGCATATTTGTCTCCATCTATATCAATAGCTTTTGCAATTATGGTAGCTTTTAATTTTGTTTCACCTATTTTAAAACCTTTGAAAACTGATAGATCATATTGATTTACATTAAACTGTTCATAGTCACTTTTATAGTAATCTAGTGCTAGACCTAAACCTTTGTTGATATTGTATATTCCACCAATACCATATACTTTTCCTTGGTCTGTTGGGGCAAGGTTATCAAGAATTTTTATATAGCTTGTTTTGAGACTAAAGTGTTCATTGAAATTATACTTGTAGTTTAGATTGTATTTTTTTACATGTAAAGTATCAATATCTTTATGTGTAACTGGATTTTCTCTATTTACACTATCTTGAGAATAGTTTAATTGTATTGTATAGTTTTCATAACTATGTGTTGTTCCAACGGTGTAAGTTGTACCATCTATTTTTGTTTTAGAGTTAGTATAATCTTTTCTTCCTGCATCCAAATATATATCACTGTTGGCAGTTAAAAAAGAGCTACAAACAAGTAATACAAACACTAATTTTTTCAAATATTCCTCCTACTTGCAACTTAGTTGCATTTAATATTTTGGAAGTATATTAGAAAAAATCTTAATTGCGACTTAGTTGCATTTAAATAAGTTTTATTCCTTAATCAAATGCTCATATCTCTTATCAGTCAAAAGTTTCATAAAAGCTACCAAAGCTTCCACTTTTCTTTCACTCAAAGGTTTCCCTACGGTTAAAAGTTCCATATCATCTTTGGCTACTTTTACTTCGGGTTCATCCCAAGGTTTTTTTGTTTCTGGATTGATAGTATTATTTTTATTTGTATATTTATCATAAAACTTTACAACTGTTGCTAAGTCTTGAAACACACCATTGTGCATATAAGGGGCTGTTATAGCTATGTTTCTAAGTGTTGGGACTTTGATTTTTCCATCATATTGTTTTGCATTTGGTAAATTTTTTACATTTGGATTTTGTAGGAGTCCATGATCTACAAAAGTTTTTGGATCTACTACATTTTTTTCCATCAACATTTTGTTTTGAGGTACTCCTATATTATGATATTGGTAGTTTGAAAAAGTCTCTTTTGGTGCATCTTCTGTTTTTAGAAGATGACACGAAGCACAATTTGTATTATTGTTACTAAAAAATAGTGTTCTTCCTAAATCTTCAAGAACAGTTAAGTCATATTCACCTTTTAAATACCTATCATATTTACTGTCAAATGGGGCAAACTGTTTTGTAGTTTCAAAACTTGCTATTGCTTTTGCCATCATAGAGTATGCTTTTGCACTATCTTTAAAAATATCTTCTCCATAAATTTTTTTGAACTCTTTATTATATGTTGGACTATTTTCAAATCTTTTTACTAAATACTCTTGTGAGGGCATTCCCATCTCTACAGAGTTCATAGGAGGTCCCCCTGCTTGTCCTTGAAGTGTATGTTCTCTCCCATCATAAAATTGACCACCAATATGTTGTTTTTTCTTTTTATGGTAGTGAAATTTTGGACTATACATTGCATAACTTGCTGTTGGAGTATTTCTATCTCCAATACTTTTTCCATCATCTCCTAAACTTCCTGCACCTTGTACACCATTGTCTCTATTGTCTATAAAGCCATGTTGAGGATTGTGGCAAGTAGAACATGATTGTGTCTGGTTTTTAGAAAGTATTGGGTCGAAAAAAAGTTTTTCTCCTAAAGCTATCTCTTGTTTTGCTTTTTCTTTTGCTGTTTTTGTATCCATTTGATTTGAACCACAACCTGCAAAAAGCACAAGTGTTGTTGCAATTGACAAACCGATTTTAAATTGTTTTTTCATATTTTTTTCCTAATTTTATAAATGGTGTAAATAGAAGATTTGAAATAGTTTGAAAATCTTTTATCTCTACTCCATATTTTATCTTTTCATTATTTTTTATATTTTTTGAATGTTGTAAAGTTCCAAAAACTTTATCCCAAATTGCTAAATACCCACCATAGTTTTTATTGTAGTATTTTGTACTATGATGCAGTTGATGTGAAAATGGTGAGATGAAAATATTTTCTATGATTTTTGGATAGGACAGTTTGATATGTGAATGTCTTAAATTTGATCCCATTAAAGAGAAAAAGAATAATATAACATTCACACCAACTATCTCAACAACACCAATCATCGCACCAAAAAAGTATATAAATATACCACTAATAAGCCCAATACTTAAAGAATATCGCAAAGCAAAAAGGATATTTTCAACAGGATGTATTCTATAAAATGTAAGTGGGTTTAGCACTTTTGCACTATGATGAACTTTGTGAAACTCCCAAAGAAAGGGAATAGTATGCAAAAATCTATGTATCCAATATCGCGTAAAATCACTCACTATAAAAAGTGTGAGAGTAAACAATATCATCACTTCACTATAAGAAAAGTAAGTAATTTTAGCAAACCCATAATTTTCAAGTAAAAATTTATAAGTAAAGAGTGTTATCTCTTTGGCACTTACAATAATTGGTAATATTAAAAGTGTTTTGATAAAAAATGAGACTACAAAATATTTATAGTCTAACAAAGCACTTTTATGAAACCATAGTTTAGAGTTTAAGTTTATCCGTCTCTCTTTTTTATGCACTAAAAGATAGATAGTTGCTATAAAAAGTGATGAAAGGATATAAACCCAATAGATTCTTTTACTTGGACTAAAAAGTGCTATAAAAGAATCAACTAAACTAGTTTCCATTTATTAATCTCCGTCCGCATCCAAGATTTTCGCAGTAACTTTTAACTCATCAATAAGTGAGATATAGTAAGCGATATGCAGTTTTTTTAGATTTTCATACAACTCTTTTGTATTTGTTAAATCATCGTTTTTTATATGGTTTGCACTTTTTAGTGCACTATTTAGATAAGTTGTGGTTTCTTCTAAAACTTTTGTTGCTCCATAGGATTTTAAAGTATCTCCAAAGTTTTTAAAGCTTTGAATATCCAGTATAGTTTTATGTGTTTCAAGGATTGATTGTATTGCTAAGACACTATTTTTACTAATACTATATTCAGCTCTTGAATTATCAGGTTTATCCTCATATTTTTTTGTAAAACCAGCAGTATCTCCAACTCTCCACTCTGTTATTTTGTAAGAGTTTTCACTTAAAGAGTTTAAGATAATAGCATTTGCTGTAATTTCATCTTTTAAAAACTTCTCTTTTTGTTCTAAATAACCATTATAAATATCATGCAGATTAGTTTCCATTGTTTGCAATATGATAAGTGTAATATCTTTAATTCTTTGATTTTGAAGATTTTTTGTAAATAAGATATATTCTAAAGCGTTAATCGTTTTATGTGAGTTTTTATATAAACTTATTTTTAAATCTTCAGAACTAGCTATAATCAAATCAAGTTGTTCTTTTATATCTTCATTTCCTTGATGAAAAGTATCTAAATATCTTGGAGTGTCAAGATAATTATCATCTAAATCTCCCAAAATATAAAAAGCTTCTACACTTTTCCAACTCTTTACAATATTTTTAAAATCATCATTTACCATATTAAAGTTATTTTGTTTGATATGTTCTTGAAAAACTCTTATATCTTCTATACTTTGTTTGCTATTTTTTAAAATAACATTGTCATACAATGAGGTTAAATTCTCATTTGCAAATAGTGTATTTATTAAAAATAGAACTCCTAATATCCATCTCATTTTATAATTCCTTTATGTAGTTTATAACTTTGTTTCGTTGCTCTTTTGTTAAGCTCATAAAATCATTTTTTATCTTTAAAGCTTCTCCACCATGCCATAAAATAGCTTCTTCAATAGTTTTGGCTCTCCCGTCATGTAAAAGCTCAGGCTCTTTTTTTAAAGTTAATTTATGTTTTCCTATTCCCCAAAGTGGAGCAGTTCTCCACTCTTGTTCAGTTGCTTTAAACTCCACTCTTCCATCACTTAAACCCTCACCCATATCATGAAGTAACATATCTGTAAATGGTTTTACTTTATAACTGTTTGCAAGGTTAAATGAAGGGATATGACACTTTATACAACCGATTTGTGCAAAAAGTTTTTCCCCTTCAAATTCAGTTATGGTTGATTTTGGAATTTTTAAATTTTTTAGATAAAAAGCAATAGATTCTAGTCTATGTATTGGCAAATCAAAAGGTGTATCAGCTCTCATTGCATCTCCTTTTGGGGCTTTAAGACAATTTTCTTGTGCATTAGTACAGTTTTCATTTGGAAATAAAGGGCTTGTTAGACTCATATCATTATTTGCAGCAGCTGCACTTTGATGAATTACTGAGGGTGCTGATGCTTTATATGTATATCTTCCAACTTTAAAAGTTTTATCTTGAGGGCTATATACGATATTTGCTTTTCCAGATATTCCATCTTTATTAATATCATCTATATCTTCATTTGCCAATATTTGTTCATCAGTTATTTGTTCTAATAATCCAAGTCCTAAAAGAGCAGGGGCAAGTCTAGACGATAGAGATACTTTTTCGTGTAGTTTTCCATAGTTTAAATTTGTAAGTTGATGATCAACTCCATGAAGTGGTTGTTTTAAAGTGACTATTTCTCCATCTGGATAAGTTACTGTAATATCTTTGTATGCTACTAATGGTTTAGCTTCAAAAGGGACATTAAGTGAACCATTGATACTTATTTGTGAACCATAAGTTTTTTCACTTACAAAACCATTGAATTTGAGTATATCTTGATGTTGTTTTGAACCATTTGAGGGAATTGAAACTCTTATAATATAAGATCTTGATATTGAACCATTTTCATTATATATTGAACCTTTACCATTTTTTGGATGGCAGCTAATACAGGTATTTGCATTAAAAAGTGGTCCTAAACCATCTCGTGCAGTTGTAGCACTTGGTGCTTCTACCCAAGGGATTCTGTAAAAACTTTTTCCTTCGATGAATTTATCTATTTGTTCATTGTTAAGACCTGTAATTTGTTGTGAAAAAATATGTTTAGAATTGTTTTTTGTAGTATATATTTTGTCAAATTTTTCTTGTGTAATTTCATTTGATAAAAGTGCAGTGGTAAAAACCACTGTACTTAAATACAAGAAACTATAACTTAGTTTCTTCTGCATCTGTAACATCTTCTACTGATAATTTGATACCATTTGCACTAGCAACTTCTACCATCTTATCACCTAGTTTTCGTAACTCATTTTTAAGTTTTACGATAACTTTTGTTTGTGGATCTGTTGGATGAATTTGATAATCAAAATGTCTGCTTGTTTGAGCAATTGCATTGATTGATTCAATTTTTGTTTCAATTTGTGCAATAAGTTCTAAAATTTCCATTTTTACATTTGCATCAAGTGCATCAATAGGAGCTGTTCCATAATCTACACCTTTGTATGTTCCCATAAGAAGATTTTTGAAACCTTGATAGTTTGTAGCTATATCTCTATGTGTGTTATCACTAAAACAACTATGTTCATCTTCTTCACTAGGAGTTAAAACAGCAACCGCAATTCTCTCATTTGCAAGTTCTGACTTGATAAATACACCTAACCCTGCAAAAATTTGTTTTAATGCTTCATTTGAATCAATATTTTTACTACTATCACTATTTAGACCTAAAATTGCTGCTCTATAGTTTGTTATATCACCAGTTTTCCAAGCATCTGAGATAACTGTTAAGTCATTAACAATTTTTTGAGCACTAGCTTTTAAGTAAGCTAATCTTCTTGGCGCATCTTTATCTGTAGTAAAATCAGTTATTGGTCTTTGACCAGCAGTTAGTGCACCTTTTGTAACTGAATCTTTTACAAAGTTACTATAATCTTGATCTTGTCCCCAAAGTAAAAATTCAACAGCATGGTATCCTGTAGCAACATTTGCTTCTCCACCATTTTCATTAAGTGCAGTGATTGCATCAACTGTAATATTTGTAACATCTACACTTGAACTTTCTTCTCCACCTGGATTGAATTTTCCTTTTGTATCTATGATATTTCCTGATGTTTTAGCACCTTTTGCATCAATAGTATAATCAATCATATTTTCATCTAATGGCCAAGCATTGATTTGACCTTCTAAAGCACCATAAGTATCAGCAACCCAACCTTCTTCTGCGTCAATAGGACCATTTGAAAGTCTAAAAGCTTCAGTTAATCCATAAGATTCTCTTGATATAAGCCAAGCAGCTTTTGCATTTGCTAAAGTATCTTCATTAGGATTTTCAGCAAAATCAGCTATAGCTGTTTGTAATAGTTTTGCATCATTTAATGCATCTTTATAGTTGTCATTTGCTATGTTTGCATAAGTTTCTAAAAGTGATGGTTCATTGTGTACTTTTGCAGTTGATGGATTGTTAGCTGTACAACCACTTAATGCTAAAATTGCAGCAAGACTTAGTCCTGAAATCATTGTTTTTGTTGTTTTTATCATATGTTTTTCCTCTATTTATGTTATAATTAGATTCAATATTTTATTGAACACCATAAGTTAAAGATGTATAGTTTGACCGCTTTCATCTTTGACTTTCTTTTTATTGTAGTTTAAAGATCCTCCCTTTATACTTTTAGATTTTGTTTATATCTACCGTAAGTACCATTTATTTTTGTATTCTTTTTTAGAAAATTAACGAAACGCTGTAATAAGTTCATCACTATTATCTCCTTTACAATAGAATTAAAATAATTGAGTATTATTATATTAATATTCATTATCAATATAGAATAATATTATAATATATCTTAATTATATCTTATAATGATAGTTGTTATCACTATTATTAAAAAAGAAATTTTTTATAGCGACTTAAGTAAAAAACATATAATATAAAAAAAGTAAATTTGGATTGATAGTTGCATATAAAGGAGTAGTAAATGTATGAGGAGATAGTATGAATAATTGTAATTTTGGTTTGAATGAACATAAACCTTTTTTAAAAAAAGAAACTCATCACCATCATGATCATTCTCATGGTGAAAGTTGTGAACATCATCATGACCATGGAGTAGGAGGTCATACACATGACCATAGGGGAACAGATAAAAAAGTATTAAAAATAGCATTATCGATAACATTTATAACAATGTTGGCAGAGTTTTTTTATGGTTTTTTATCACACTCTCTCGCACTTATTTCAGATGCAATTCATATGTTTACACATTCTTTTGCACTTATTATATCTCTTGTAGCAATCATAATAGCTAGTAAAGAAGCACCGCTTAGCAAAACATTTGGATATTATAGAGCTGAAGTATTAGCTGCATTTATAAATGGAATTACGATAGTACTTTCTATTTTATGGATATTGTATGAGGCTGTTGATAGATTTCTCAATCCTCAAACAATTGATGTTAAAACAGCTATGATAGTTGCAGTTATAGGCTTAGTAGTAAATATTATTACAGGTTTTATTTTAATGCAAGGTGATAACAATAATATTAATTTAAAATCAGCCTTTGTCCATATGTTAAGTGATGCATTATCTTCTGTTGCCATAATTATTGGATATATTGTTATCTCATTTACAAATTGGTACTTTATTGATGTTATACTAGCAGTTTTAGTGGCTTTTGTTATTGGAAGATGGGCTGTTGATGTTTTAAAGCATTCTGTTAATACACTTATGGAAAGTTCGCCAATAGATATAGAAGAGGTGAAACAATATATTGAACAGCACAAAGAGGTGATGGAGTTACATGATGTGCATATTTGGGAAATAACACAAGATATGTACAATATGACAGCTCATGTAAAAATAGACAAATCTTCACTAGAAAATTATGAACAGCTTTTACAACAGATAAATAGTGAGTTAAAAGAAAAATTTAAAATAGTACATACTACCTTTCAATTTGAATGGTAGTATTTATCTATTTACTCGTATCCCTTTCATAGAATTTGCTAGTAATCCTATGGTTGTACCATTATGCAATATAGCTGTTGTAAGTGGTTTAAAAAGTCCTATTGTTGCACCAACTAAGATAATACTATTTATACCTACAGTTGCATTGAAGTTACTATTGATAAGCTTCATTGTTTTTTGAGATAATTCTTTTACTTCAACTACAGCTTCAATATCATCTTTTAATAAACCTATATCTGCTGTAGCTTTAGCTATGTCTGCACCTTTACTCATACTAATACCTACATCAGCGTTCATTAAAGCAGCTGCATCATTGATACCATCTCCTACAAAAACAACTTTTGCTCCAGAGTCTTTAAGCTCTTGTATAATTTGTGCTTTTTGTGTAGGTTCCATAGAAGCATACACTTTGTCAATACCCAACTCATCAGCTAACTGTTGTGCTTTTGATTGAATATCTCCTGTAAGCATAATGGTTTGTGTCACACCTAGTTTTTTGAGTTTTTCAATCATAGCTTTTGCATTTTCTCGAACCATATCTCTCATACCTATAGTTCCTAAGAGTTTTCCATTATATCCAACATAAAGGATAGTTTTCCCATCTAAAAGACATTTTTCAATCTCTTTTTCGTGTTCTGAAAAAGAGATTTTTTCATCTTCTTCTAAAAAGTGTCTACTTCCTATGACTACCTCTTTATGATTAACTATAGTTTTTACACCATGAGCAACGATAAATTCAACCTCTTCATGATGCATATGTACAAAACCTTTATTTTTTGCAGCTGCAACAATAGCTTGGGCTACAGGATGAAAATAATGCTCTTCAGCAGAGGCAGTTAGATTTAATATATCCTCTTCGCTCCAATCTTTATCAAAAGATTTTATAGTTTCAACTTCAAGTTCTCCATAGGTTAAAGTTCCTGTTTTATCAAAAACAAAAGTATCTGCTTCATTTAAAGCTTCTATTGATTTTGCACCTTTTATCATAATACCATTTTTTCCTGCTTGGGCAATAGATGTTTTAAAAGCAACTGGAGTTGCTAGTTTTAAAGCACATGAGTAATCAGCTTGTAGTACAGAAGCTACAGTCTCAAAGTCACGACTTAAAAGATATGAAACCCCTGCAAGTCCTAAAGTTACTGGTACTAGCTTATCTGCTAATTTTGTAGCTTTCAAACCTATTGCTGATTTTTCGTTTAAAGAGGTAGCTATATAGTTTTTTATTCTGGCTGTTGCTGTATCATTACCAACTTGTTCTGCCCATATTTTTATACGACCATCTTCAACTACAGTTCCAGAGATAACTCTATCTCCTCTTTCTCTTTTAACTGGTGCACTTTCTCCTGTCATTGAGACTTGATTCACTGATGCGGTTCCACTTATGATATGTCCATCAATTGGGATTGTATCACCAGTTCCAACTACAACAATATCTCCAATTTTTAAATCTTTTGTTTCAACAACAACAAGTTTTTTTTCATTATTTTCTGTGATCTCACACCATGTTTTTTCTACATTTGGTTTAGCTAACTCTTTGATAAGATCATCACTTTTATGAACTGTAGTTTCCTCTATATATTCACCAAGTTCAAGCATTGCATTTGTACCATTGGCTGCAAGATAATCTTTTCTTGCTAAACTAACTGCAACTGCAGTAGCTTCCAATACTCTTGAGGTAAGACCCTCTTTAAATAACTCTTTTGTTCCATCTATTAAAAGTGGAGCCGTAGCATAAGTGGTAATTGCTAATTTTGCTGTATCATTTGAGATGAGTGGCTCAGCTAAAAGGGCAGTTGTAGCTCTATATATCCCTTTTTGTGAAGGTTTCTCTTCACCTATACATGTGATATTATTACTTAAAAAAGTGTCACATACTTGTAGTTTTGTTATATCAAGAGTTTTTAGCTTTTTTTCTATTGTATCAAGTTCAATATCTTCAAAGTCAAATACAATTGATTTTGCTTTTTGATTTATCCGTACTTCATTGACCCCTTTAAGGGCTATTAGTTCATTTTGTAGGTGAGTGATATTTATCTCTTCTTTTAAAATATCACAAAAATACCTAGCTCTTTTTGAGGTACTGTGAAGTAGTTTGGTTTGAATTTCCATTTATAGACTTTATTTAGATTCTTGTTCGGCTTCTAATTCTGCTTTTGCATCTTCCATTCTCTCTTTGAGTTCTTCAATACCTGCGCCAAACATATCAGCACCTTTTGCAAAAGTTTTGAAAATTGTTTTTTGAGCATTTTCATTTGTTAGTAAATATGCACCAACTGCACCAATTAAAGCACCTTTTAAAAAGTTAGTTGTATCAAACGAACCTAAAAGTGAGTCCATAGTTGTTGCTTGTGGATTTGTTTGTGTATTTATTGGGTTTGTATTGTAGTAAGGATTTTGCTGTGCTGCTTGAGGGTTTGTTTGCATTGCTGTATTCATAGTATTGATACCTTGTGATTGCATATTTTGACTTTGATTAATGTATGGATTATTTTGAAATCCTTGCCCTTGATTATTATTCATATGTTTATTTTGCATCTTTTATCTCCTTTGTTTTTTGTGATTCTATTTCTAATTTGTCATATACTTTTTGTGTAGCATAAACACCCATTGCACCAACACTCATAGCAGTCATTGCTCCTAGAATATTTCCTGTTCCAATATAGTTTGCAGTTGCTATTGCAGATGCGGTTGCGATTCCACCTTGAAAAGCTACTTTAGTGGTATTGTTTATAAGCTCTTTTTGAGAGATTTCCTCTTTTTTATACTTTGAGTAATTCAATCCTCCAGCTATAATTCCAGCCAAGACTGTACCACTTACTAAATGTCCTGTTACACTTCTTTGATCACCTGTATCTATTGCTATACTACTTATCATTTTTTGCCTCTAGTTCTTTTTTAGTTTCTTTTTTTGAAGTTAAACAATCAATTTTTTCTTCAACAGTTTTTTTTACATCTTTTGCTGTTTCTTGAATCTTTGTTGCTCCTTGTGTTGCTGCCTCTTTTACTTTTGTAGCACCTTTTATCACTTGTTTTTTTATTTTTTTATTGTTATTAACCGCCACAACTGCTACTGCACCTGCTGCAATTCCTGCTATAAATGGTAACATTTTATTCTCCTTCTTTTTTTTCATTCATCATTTTTACTAGTTGCATAGCACCCAATCCACCTAGTAATACACCACCAATAGTAGCGGTATCCACACTACTAAAAAGTTTGATTACATCTTGTTCATTTATCTGTCCACTTGCAAACTTTGTTGCTATGTTTCTAAAGTCATTGACTTTATTAAGCATCTCTGGATTTGTATTTACCCCGTTGTGTTCACTAAAACTATTGTAAATATTATTGATATTTACAGCTTCATTAGTATACTGAATGACACAATTTCTAAATGCTGGTAAGTGGTTGTTATACGAGGCTGCTTGAAGTTTATATAATACATCTTGAATATCAGGATATTCAGATACATATAAAAGTAGATTATCATACATCTGTATATTGTCAATCTCAGCTGCAACACCAACTTCACAACATTCAACCAAAGTATTTGGTAATACTATTTTTTCATACCAATTATCAATAGGTACCTCTACATTGTACTTTTCTAATAATGGTATAATTGCATTATAATGTCTTATCTCAGCCTCAATAATGTTTGAAAATGGCATAACATTTCCAAAAGTTTCTATCACTTTTCTATAAGTCTCATAAGCATGGTATTCATCATAAATTGCTATTCTTAACACTTGATTTAAAATTGGCTCATCATAAGTTGGATCAACTCTAAGTGTTACAAGTAAATCTTCATCAAAATTTATTTCCATTTAATTTACCTCCTTTTGTAAATTTGTAATAATTTGTATAACTTCATCTAAGTCTTTTCCATTGATAAGATTATCCCAGTGTTGTTTTGGAAAAATATCATTATCATATTCTATTGTTACAGATGCTATTATTTTATTTATTTTTATTTTTTTAATTCCATTAATTTTATTTGATATATTTTGTATATCATCAATAGATACATCACTTACTTCCGTTTGAATTTTAGGATTTACCCGAACTCTTAATCTCCCCTTTGTATGGGAGATAACAGTAAAATATGAAGCGATTTGCACTAATTTCTCTGGTGTTATTTCCAACTTATATACTCCTTTAGTGTAATTTTTCTCTTTTTATTATTTTGTTTCACTTAAAATAAACTAAGAATTGTTATCAATAGCAAGTCTTGAAGAGTTTGCCATGATACTTGTTGTATGTCCTATGTGTATAGCACCTGCTGCTGCTGGACTTAAAAGTCCAATAGCAGCAAAGCCTGCACCTATGATGTTTGTACTTGTTCCTATCCAATAGTTTTGATTTACAACTTTTAGTGTTTTTTTACTTAAGTCATAAAGATTGACAACATCTTCAGGATGAGAGTGTGTTATAGCAATATTAGAAACTTCTATAGCTGCATCACTTCCACCTGCTGCAAATGAGATAGCAACATCAGCTTTACTCATAGCTAAAGTATCATTTACACCATCTCCTACCATCACTACATTTTTATATTGTTTTTTTAAACTTTCAATTGCATCAGCTTTTCCATGTGGAGTTTGGTTTGCAAAAACTGTATCGAAGTTAAAGTCAAGAGCAAAAGCATTGGCTACTTTCACTTCATCTCCTGTTACAAGGGCTATATGTTTTACCCCTTTTGCTCGTAAGTCACTTATCATCTTTTTTGTACCTTCTCTAATCTCATGTTCTAAAGTGATATATCCTAAAAGCTTTTTATCAACAGCTAAATAAACGATAGTTTTCCCATCATCTAGATGATGGGAAGTTTGTTTTTTAAACTCTTTTGTTGAAATTTTTTGTTTTGTAAATAAGCTTTGATTTCCTGCAAAGATAACTTTCTTTTTATAGATACTTTTTACACCATATCCTGGAAGAACTTCTGTTTGTGCATCTTGTTCTATATAAATATCAAGTTTTTTTGTATATTCCACTATTGCTGTTGCTATTGGATGAGAGTTTCTATATTCTGCCGTTGCTAGATAGGAAAAAAATGTTTTTTTATCAATATTTTCACTTAAAACTATATCTTTTATAATAGGTTTTCCAGTAGTTAAAGTACCTGTTTTATCGAAACAAAATACTTCACTTTGACTTATTTTTTCTAATGCTTCACCACCTTTGATTAAAATACCTTGTTTTGCACCATTTGCAATCCCCGCACTAATAGCAGTTGAAGCTGCTAAAATAGTAGAACAAGGACACGACATAATAATCATCACTGAAAAAGCATTTAAAAATGAACCAGAGACTAGTAAAGTTCCTAAAGTCATAATTGAACCTAGTTTGAGTAATTTACTAGCTAGTTTATCAGCTTCAAGTTGTGCAGGTGATTTCAAAGCTAAAGATTTTTCAACATCACTCATCACTCGAGATATATAAGTATCATTTCCTATTGCTGTTACTTTGATATAAACTCTTCCTGTTTCACAAAAAGTTCCAGCAAAGAGTTCATCATCTTTTTGTTTAAAAGCACTGTCACTTCGACCATTGATTAAGGACTCATCTATCTCCGCACTTCCCTCTATAATCATACCATCTACAGGTATTTTTTCACCACTTCTACTTACAACAACATCTCCAATACAAATTTCATCTATATCAACTTCAATCTCAACATCATCAACTAATGTATATACTTTTTGAATATCAAGTTCAATAAGGTTTTTTATCTCATTTCTAGATTTTGTAGCGATATACTCTTCTAAAAGTATACCTCCTCTTAATATATATATTATCTCAAAAGCTGCCGTTGCTTCTCCAAACAATATAGCTAAGATTAAAGTTCCACTCATAAAAGTTTGTAGTGTAAATGTTCCCTTTTGTATATCTTCATAAGCTTCTTTAAGTAATGGAATTGCAGCAACTATTGCTACAACAGCTACAAGCGAAAATGGGCTAGTAGTAGCCACTATCCCCAAAATATTTTCAGTGATAAATAAATAGATGCTATATGCTGTAAGTATTCCAAACTCTATAACTTTTCTTTTAAATGTAATAGGGCTTATATCTGATTTAATATTACAAGTTACACAACCACCTTCTACACCACAAATAGCATTTGAAGCTGGGATAGATTGTGTTATAGTTGGAAATAGGGTATTTATTTTTTGTAGTATATTTTCTAAAGTTGTATTAGAAGAATAGGTTAAAACTATCGATTTACAGGCAGTATTTTCTCTAAAGTTTACAACTATATTATGAAGAGTTTTCTCAATAAGCGATATATTTTGATAATTTTTAAATATATCTGATTTTAGTCTTACTCTATTAGCAGTTGAGCTTTTTATTACTATTTCATTCATGTTCTTGACAATCTTTACAGATGCCATAGAGCATCATATTGTGACTTTGGAGTTTAAAACCATTTTCTATTGCAACTAATTCTTGTATCTTTTCAACTTCCGCATCATAAAACTCTACAATCTTTCCACACTCTACACATACCATATGGTCATGATGAGAGGTAAGATTTAACTCATATACTTTACTCTCAAAACCATCTATTGAGATACCTTTTATTATATTTAACTCCTCAAGTAAAGCTAAAATTCTGTAAACAGTTGCAATACCTATATTGATATTATGAACATCTTTTACTTTTTTGGCTATATCTTCTGCACTTAAGTGATTGTCACAATCAAATAATATTTTTAATACATATTCTCTTTGTACTGAATTATTGAGTCCTAAAGACTTGATAAGACCTTTAAATTTTAACATATACTCATCATAAGTTATAGTTAAACCTTTTTTCATATTGGTACCTCTAGTTTAGATATTATTTTAATTTGTCAATTATGATAATTAATATCAAAATATTATCAGAGGTTAACTTTATTTAATCTTAATAGTGATAATAATTATCATAATATAAAATTCATTGATAAAGTAAGAATACGATACAATCTCAGTTATGAAATTAAAAATCAAATTTTTGTTACTATTCCCTCTTTTTTTATATGCACATCCTCATACATTTATAGATTTATATCCTATTGTTATCTCTGAAAATAATATTATCAAAAGTATAAAATTCAAATGGGAGATGGACGATATATCTTCGCAACTTTTACGAATGGAATGTGACTTAAATATGGATGGAAAAATAGATGATAATGAGAATAAATATATAGAAAAAAACTTTTTTGAACCACTAACGGTCTATGATTTTTACACGGATATAATGATTGAAAATAAGTCAATACAAACAAAACCTAAAGATTTTAAAGCTTTTTTTATAGGGAATAAGATGGTGTATAGTTTTGTAGTAGATATAAATGCTTCTAAAGATGATCTATATATTGATTTTTATGATACAGATAATTTTGTAGCTATTGTCTTAAAAAAAGAATTTGTTATATCTTTAGTAGATTATTCTATTAAAGGTATTGACAATGATTTTTATTTTGCACATAGATTAAGTTTTAAAAAGGAGAAAGAATTTGAGTGAATTGTATAGTGATTTTATATCACAAATAACACTTTGGCAATATAGTTTAAATAAGGCAATATCAAGTTCTATAAGAGGTGCAGAAGATACAAATAGTGTCATTGTATATGTAACAGTTTTAGCTATAGCATTTCTGTATGGAGTTATTCATGCAGCTGGTCCAGGACATGGAAAAGCCTTAGTTGCTTTGTATTTTACAAAAGGAAAAAATAATTACAAAGATGCTTTTACTATAGGGTATTTAATATCTATTATTCATGCCATATCGGCTGTTGTTATAACTTTTGTTTTGTATTTTATATTTCAAACAATGTTTAGACAAAATTTTAATCAATTTTCTAATTATACAATGTTAGTTTCTTCTTTATTGATAATTACAATCGGGATATATCTTATTATTAAAGCTGTCTTGGAAAAAAAGAAAAAGTTAAAAGATGAAGAACAGCAATATAATCAAACGAATAAAAGTAAATATAGTATTGCTTTAAGTGTTGGAATTGTCCCTTGTCCTGGGGTTATGACTATAGTATTGTTTTGTATTTTATTAAAGAAGTTTATGTTAGGAATATTAGCTGCTATTACTATGAGTATAGGGATGGGACTTACTATATCAATTGTAGGTATATTGTCTGTAGTTTTTGCTAAAAGAACAGAAAAATTTGTTAATCAAAAAGGATATATCCTGGAAATAATAAGTGGAGTATTGATAATTCTATTAGGGGTCTTTTTGTTGAGTTCTGTTTATACTAGTTTTATCAGTTGATATTCAACTCTATTTTTTCCATTTTGTTTTGCCTTATATAATAATTCATCTGCTCTTTTCATCAGTGATTGTTCAGTATCTCCTTGTCTAAACTCTGTTAACCCAAAAGAACAAGTGATTCTATCAAGTTTTTTAAAATCTATATTTGCAATTAGTTTTCTTATTTTATCTGCAAAAGTAAAAGAGTCTTTGAGATTATTCATAGGTGAAAGTATCACAAATTCTTCTCCTCCCCATCGAGCAAAAGTATCTGTTTTTCGTATATGTTTTTGAACTACTTTTGCAACTTCTTTTAAAACAATATCTCCATAATCATGTCCATAAGTATCATTTACTTTTTTAAAATTATCTATATCTATCATAATAGCTGTAAATTTTTGTTCTTTAAATCTTGAAGCAATATTCACTAAGTCTTTTAAAGTTTCATCAAACTTAAGTCTTGTAGCAGCACCTGTTAATGTATCTTCAAATGCAACTTTTTTTGTATCTAGTTGTAGTTGTTCAAACTCCCTGAATAGTTGTTCTTTTGTTGATTCTTGATTTTTAATAAGATTGAAAAGATAAAGTAATAAAAATATATTTATAAATCCTACAAAAAATATTTTTATAAATAAGTTTTCTATGATAGATAGAATTTGTGAATTTTGTTGTAGTTGTTTTACTATTAAAACATAACCATCATTATAAATTTTACCAAAAAGATATATTGATTTTTTTTCAAAACCTTGTAGATATTCATTATCTTCTAAAGATACAATTTTCTTTTCAATATAGGAATCATTGATATTACTTTTGTCAAAAAACTTGAAAGTTAAGTTGAATTTATGAGTGTCTATTTTTTCTTTCTCCATCATAAGTGGAGTACTTTTAGAAAATTCATTTATTAAATCATTTTTATCAATATAATCACTATTTTCAATTAATATATTTTTTAATTTTGGATATGTTTTATAGATTTTTTTATAAAAATTATAGTGCATTATTATCCCTTTTATCTTTTCCTCTTTTATAAGTTTGTTGATATTTTTATTTTCATTATAAATGTAAAATATAGATAGAATAATGATGGTGGAATATACAAATAAAAATTTATATTTTTTATTTATTGATAAAGAGGTTATCATATAAAAATCCTTGTATAAAATCTACCTTTGTATCTCTTGCTATCTCTAAATCCTCATAAGTTTCAATCCCTTCTAAAATCACTTTTTGCTTTTGAGAATGTGCAAAGTCAACTATCCCATTTACAATATGAATAAAAGAATTATTTGATTTAACTGCTGTAAGTATATCCTTGTCAAGTTTTATGTAGTTTGTTTTATTAAGTAAAAAAATTGAAACCATAGAATCTTCTTTAAAGAAATCATCCATTGCAAATTCAAATTCAAATTTATTAAAAATATCAATTAACATTGAAATATTGATGTGAACATGTGAATTTTCAACAAGTTCAATAGTGAAATTCTTTTGTTTTTGAAAAAAAGAAAAAAGTTCATTGATACCTGTTTTATATCCAAATACATGTGGATCAAAGTTTATAAATAATTTTTTATTTTTTGGTCTATTTAAAAACTGAGCTTTTTTTGTTAGGTATTCTAACTGATAAAAAAGTTTTAAGTTTTTATGGCAATAAGCAAAAACTAAATCAGGTGGTAAAAAATTATCATTATATTTAAACCTAGCAAGAGCTTCGTATCCATAAATTTCATCATCATGAAGTGATATGATAGGTTGATATTGTGTATAGAAAAGTTTATTTTCTAATATTGCTTTTATGATATGTTCAGAAATAAGTTTAGTGTTGTTTAATTTGCACATATTTAACCTAATATATAATTAGAGGGATTGTAGTAAAAACAATCCCTCTGTTTGATTAATAAAATAGTATTACAAAATCTCTTAATAAATACTTAATATTGATAATTGTTATCAAAATAAAGATTTAACCTTTGATTCCATCTACACGAGGTAATAATAAAAACTCTTTTGTCTGTATAAAATATATTATAAAAGGTACAATCCAAAATAGTATAGATATATACATAAGTATCATATAGTAGTTTGGAAAAAATGGTATTAAAGTTCTACAAAAAGTCGCAAGAATAAGTAAAATAACACTACTAGCTATCCACCAATTAGACTTAAGAACTCTTCCTGTATGTACATGTGCAATTATAACCATAACCATGAAAAAAGATATTCCAAAAGCTCCTGTTGTTAAAAAATGTCTAAAATGATTTTCATTTCCAAAATTATATAAATTGGAAAAACCCAAAAAACCATATCCTAAAGCCATCATAATAACAATACTAGTTAAATACCAAACAAAAGGTTCTTTTAGTACAGATTCAAATTTAAGATTATAGTCATTTAAAATTCCTAAAATTGCAGCAAAACAAGCAAAACCTAACCAGCTTAAAATAGAGTTTGTTGGATAGAAATACTCTATAGTTGTAAATAAAATGACTGTAAATATGGCTAAGTTATAACGAAAGGGTTTTGCTATAAATACATCATCTAATTGTTTATGCTCTAAAATTTCATTGATAGCTTCCATATTTACCCGTCTTAATGCAAGTAAAGTAAGAACCATAAATCCACCGATACTTACTTTTAGAATCTCTAATGAGTTTAGAAAAATGAGTTGTGCTTTCGAAGCAAAAAAAAGTATCTGTAAAACTGTCAGGACCACTATAGTATAAGCAATACTTGAGTGTCTTTGTAGTTTATCTAAAACTACAGGTTTAAAAGCCCATACAATGATATATACCCATAATGCAATATTGATAAATCCAACAACATAAATACCTACAATATCAATACACCAAAAACTCACTCTTCCAGCAATCCATAAAGCAATAATCTTGCTCAGTCGTTTTCCCACTATTGGAACAAGTCCAGGGAAAAGCTCAGGTAAACCTGTAAAGATAAAAGCCATAATCCCCGCAATACCCACTCCAAATAACATCTCATAGATATGCCAACTTAAAGGGTCATCAAAAATATTTAAACTACCACTAAATACAAAACCCCATAAAATTATAAGAGTTGCCATATAAAGTGGAAGTATTAAAAATATTGGGCGGAATCCATAGGCTAAATAGGGTGGAATATTATCTTCATCGGGATAAAATTTATAATGTTTTGTTGCATTTTGTTTTTGATTAATTTCCATTATATTGCCTTTATTTCAAATGTATTGATAACATCACAATCATTTAAAAACTCTTGTGTTTTAGTAAAAATAAAACTATCATCTCTTGTATTTTGTGTTTCATTGATAGTATATGTTTTGATAATTTCACCAGGGTCACTTTTCAAAAGTAAAATTTTATCACTTAATCGAATCGCTTCCATTAAATCATGGGTAATAAACAACACACTAGTACCAAACTCTTCACAACTTTTAAGTACAAAGTCTTGTAATTCTCTTTTAAGCCCAATATCAAGTGCTGAAAATGGTTCATCCAAAAAAAGTAATCTAGGTTTAGTAATTAAAGCTCTTGCAAAATTAACTCGCTGTTTCATCCCTCCACTTAAATCTTTTGGATATTTTATAAAATCTTTCTCTTCAAGTCCAAATCTTAGGGCTATTTCACAGGCTTCTTTGTATGCTGTAGTATATTTTTTTGTTGCTATAATAGGGAGCATAATATTTTCAACTACTGTTTTCCAAGGAAGTAATCTCGCATCTTGAAAAGCAAAAGCTGATGAGGTAAAACTATTTGTTATCTCTCCTTCTGTTACATCAAGAAGATCACTACAAAGTTTTAATAGTGTTGTTTTCCCACCACCACTTGGACCTACTATACTTATAACTTCACCTGTCTTTAGTTCAAAATTGATATTATTTAAGATTTGTGTAAACCCAAAATAAAAATTTAATTCACTTACTTTTAATCTCTCCTCTAATCTCTCCATGATTCAACCTCTTTTTTAATTGGTTCTAAAATAATATATTCAACAAAAAGCAAAACACCCACCATAGTCATAACTAAAGCTAAAGCAGTTGGAGTATCAAGATGACTTCTTGCAACGGCTAGTGAAGCTCCAATACCATCATTTGCACTTAAAAGTTCTGCCATAATTACAATTTTCCAACTCATACCAAGAGCCGAAACCCATGAAGGAAAAAGGTATGAAAAAAGATGAGGGAAATAGAGGTCTTTACATTTTTGCCAAAAACTTAAATGGAAACTATCCATCATCTCTTTGAAATCTCCCTCTAAAGTTCTACTTCCTTGTAAAGCACCAACAAATACAATAGGAAAAGAAGCAATTACAACTGTAAACATCACAGTCATATCTCCAAAACCAAACCAAATCATGGCTAAAACTATCCAAGCAATAGGGGGAATTCCTACTAAGATAGTAACAATAGGACGACTCATAACAGAAGCTGTGATAAAGTATCCAGCAATTAGTCCAAAAAATGTTCCAATAGCTAAAGATATTCCAAAGCCCATAATTCCTCTTTTTATAGTCAGCAGTAAATTTTCTATAAACTCTTGTTGTTCAAAAAGTGAAAAAACAGTTAATAATACCTCTTTAGGGGAGGGTAAAACTAAGTCACCATAGATTTGATTTCCCATATCCCAAAAAGCTAAAAAAAGGAAGATTGAGGCGATACTGCCCCAACCACTCCATAAAAACCAAGGAAAATCTTTAAGTATTTTTATAATGGTTTTCATTTAAAATACAAACCTTCATCAGGTATTTTTCCACCTATGAGTTTTGGCTCATTTTCCAAAAGTATTTGAAAAAACTTTTCTAAATCTTCTTTAGCATCCATTGCACTTACTGCTTGGATTTGAACATTTGGTATTGATGCACTAACAGCTTGAGGTGAAAAGAAATCTATATATTTTTTTACTAAAACTCCAGCTTCATGTGGGTTGTTTTTATACCAAGAAACAGCTTTTTTGTATTCCTCTTCAACTCTTGTTGCTATTTGATTATCAAGTTTACCAACAACGGCTATAGCAGCTTGTGGAATTTTTCCATCTACTTGAAAAACTCTTCCCCACTCTTTTTGCAAGTTTACACTTCTATAAATATCTGGAGCAATAAGTTTTAAAGGAAATGAACCTGTTTTAATCATAGCCATTGAAGTTGCAGGTTCTGCTAAAAGAACATTGTCTGCTCTTCTTAAAATAAGCATTTGCATAGCATCAGGAGGTGTTGGTGCATATTGTATATCAAAATCTTTTTTAGGATTGAGTCCTGCTTTTTTCATAATAGCTTGCAGTACAATATCTGGCATATCACTCCTAAAAGGCACAACTATCTCTTGCCCTTTTAAGTCTTCAATTGTTTTGATATTTTTATCTCTTGATATAATTTCTAAAATTCCCCAAATAGATACATTAAGAATCTTTATATCCTCTTTTTTATTGTATAAATTTGCAGCAACATTGGTAGGAATAGCAACGATATGAGCCTCTTTTTTTAAAAGTATGGCTCTTAATTCATCTGGATTTTTCCAAAGTCTAAATTCGACTTTTGCAGCTACATCAGCTAAAGCACCACTTTGAATCATTTTGAAAAATGGGTGTGAAACTGTAGCAACGGGTCCTGCAATGATAAGTTTATCCATCTTTTGCATAGCAAAAACATTTACAATAAATAAAAATAGTAATAATAACTTTTTCATTAGAAACTCACATTCATACCAGCAAAGTAGTATCGTCCGCTGCTACTTCCAAGTACATCGTCAATTTCTTTATCAGTTAGATTATCTATACCAGCATAGAGTGAGATATGTTTTGTGTAATCATAGTTGATATTCCAATTTAGTGTTGTATAACTATTTGTTGTACTATCTATTATTGTTTCTGTTGGAGTACCTCTATTGATAGTTTCTTGATAATACTGCTCTCCTATATATTTTACCCCAATTGAACTATCAATATCTTCTGTGATATTGTAAGCGAGTTTTAGATTTACTATTCTATCTGGATTAAACTCTAACTCTTCATTTGTTTGTTCATTTTTTGTTTTAAGTTCTGTCCAATTGAATTGAATATCAAGTTTACTGTTTAGTTGGTGTTGAATACCTAATTCCATACCGTAACTTTTTGCTTTATCTAGGTTTTCAAAAGTATAATAAGTACCTTTGTTTACTTGACTTATTAGATCTTCAATATTGTTGTAAAAAAGTGCAAAATCATATTTTGTATTTTTAATTTGACCATTAAAACCTACTTCATAGGTTAAAGTTGATTCAGGTTTTAAATCATAAGTAGTTTTTCCTAAAGTGGCATCTGCTGTGTCGGCTCCTCTTTGCATACCACTTGCAGTATTTTTAAAAATATACAATTCTCTTAAGTCAGGGGCTCTGTATCCTTGTGCAATATTGACTCTTGCATTAAACTCTTTTGAGAAGTTTTTGACAGCTCCAAATTTAAAAGTTGCTTTACTATCATTGTTGCTTATATCATCGTATCTTGCACCGAAAATGGCATTAAGAGTATCATCTATAGTCCATTCATCTTGTAAATATACCGCTTTATAATCTACTTTTTTCTCAGTTAGTTCACTTGATTGAGTAAAAACACTTGCTTCTCGTTTTTCGTTTCTTGTTTCAACACCAGCTGTTAAGAGATGGCTTTCATTTAAAAAGTAGTTTGCTAGAGCTTCAAAACTTCTTACATCTACATTTGCCGTCATACCATTTTGAGCAGAGTCAGCTTGGCTTGAATATTTTAGTTCACTCCAATAAGGTGTTGTAGTTGTGTTTTTCTTCTCATAATAACTTTTATACCCTCTAAGTTGTATTACTAAGTCATCAGTTGCATTTATCTTAAAATCAATGGCAGTATCGAGTCTTTCATTTTTATCTTCTGAATCTACAGGTATATTATATACAGGAATAAATCCAGCTCCAGCAGCAACATTTGATGGGTGAAAATACCCTATATAGCTTCCATTTCTCTCTTCATCAAATTTGTTAAATTCAAATCCAGCTGTTACACTATCACTAAATTTATATTCAATTCTTCCACCGTAAGTTAATATATCACTTTCCTCTTTATATGTAACATTATGAATATAGTTATCACTTAAACCATTTAACTGTGCAGATAAACCAACAGCAGCTGATGGTTTTACAGTAGTTACACCTGTAGGTATTTGTTTTACATATACATCCGCATTTTCTTGTTGAGTATATGGAGTTGTTTTTGTTTGATTTATATAAAAGCTATAGCCTAGTTTCTCTTTTTTCCCTTTTACACTGAGATTTATATTTTTATTTTCATCATCTCCATGTTCATTTTGACCATATCTAATAGCAAAATTTACAGTAGGAGTAGAAGTTGGTTTTTTTGTGATGATATTTATAATACCGCCTGTTGCATCCGCTCCATATAAAGTACTCATAGGACCTTTTACTATCTCTATTTTTTCTATTTGGCTAGCAGGAATTCTATCTAAATCATAAGGGTTTGATACTTCTCCACCCAATCTTCTTCCATCAACTAAAATGAGTGTACCATTTGTACTCATACCTCTTATACTTACTGATGATTTTGATTTACTACTTGCATTTGGAAATGTTCCATACTGTATATTTAATCCAGAAGTGCGACTTAAAATATCTTTGAGTGATTCAGCACCCATTTTTTTAATATCTTGTTCGCTTATCACTGAAACACTAGCAGCTACACCATCAATCTTTTTTTCTGTTTTAGTTGCAGATGATATTGTCACAATATCCTCTAATACTATCGTGTCATTTGCTATTAGTAAATTAGAAGCTATGATACTTAGTAAGATTGTTTTTTTCATAAAATTCTCCAATTTTGTATTTTATTCGAAATTTAGATAGCCCAAATGGGCTATCTACAGCGATAAATTTTTTTAAGTATCATTATTTTCCTTTGATTGATTATACAGTTAATGATAATCAATATCATTGACTTAAATCAAGATTTTATTTATATTTTAGATTGAACTGTGAGGTAAGTTCATATTGTATATTATGATTTTCAAGAATAGTTGCTATCTCTATTAGCTCATATATATCTGGTAGTGTAGATGGTCTTTGATTTATAAAATATTTATTTTCTATATCAAGTTTATAGTTTCTAAAGTGATTAAATTTTTGTACAATCTGTTGACTCATTTTTTCCCCTTATTGTAATTTAAAACCAATAGGGAGAAGAATAGTTGTAGTGCTATTTGGTTTTGGTAAATCTTCTTTAGTTATTGATTCTACAGCTTTAAGAGCCGCTTGGTCAAGATGTCTTTTCCCTGAAGATTTAAAGATACTATACTCAAGAAGTTCCCCAGATTTAGAAATCACTAGTTTGACCTCTACAATTCCCTGCCATCCCATCCGTTTAGCAATATTTGGATATCTTAAATTTGACAAAACCATATCTCTTATGATGGCAAAGTTTGTTTTGACAAATGCCTGTTGTTGTTTTTGGATATTTTTCTTTGTATTTTGAGGTTTTTCTATCTTTTTTGGTTCTATTGGTTCAGGTGTGATAGGTTCTTTTATCTCCTCTTTTATAGGTTCAGGTTTTGGCTCAGGTTTTTTCTTTATGATTGGTTTGTGTTTTGGCTCAGGTTTTTTAATAGGCTTTGGCTTTGGTTCTTGTTTGACCACCTCTTTTGGTTTTTTAATAGGTTTAGGTGGTTGATAACTCATCAAATCAATAGAGATGGTTTTCTCTTTATCTGCTAATTTGATGGGTTTATCGTTACTCATTAAAAGAGCAGTTAGTAGTGTTGAGTGAATCAAAAGAGAAAGAAACATCCCTTTTGATTCGTTTGTTTTTAGCCAAGTCATCTATCTATCTTAATAATTAATCCATACTTGCCATTGTTCTGGAGTAAGAATAGATTTAATTTTCATGAGTGCTTTTAGTTTATATTCAATAGCCTCTTTTTTCAAATCTGCTATTTTGTCTATTTTATCTTGAAGTCTTGCATCAAAAATAGTTTTATTTTTCTTTATTACTCTTTGGATAGATTTTTCTAATACAAATATCTCTTGCATTAAAGGATTGTATTTTCCATGCATAATTGGTCGAACCTCTGTAGCCAACTGTTCTTTTTGTTTATCACTGAGTTTAATCTTCTCAGTTTTAAATATCTTTCCACCAGGGAAAGGAAGTATTATCATATCATTGACCATCATTTTTTTGTTTTTTTGTGGTTGTTCCATCTTTACATCTGCTCCAAAAAGAGAGATAGCTGTTAATAATAAGATAGTTATAGCTATTTTTTTTCTACTCATATTTTATATATCCTTATAAAAGTTGTTTGATTGGCTTGCCATAATCTTAGAGAATTTGCTAGCCAATTGAAATTGATAATTGATATCATATGATAAATTTCCTTAAATTTCCTATAAAAAACTTTGTAATATCAAAAAAACAGGTTCAATGTCCATCACAATAATTGGAGCTGTAGATATACTTTGAGGTTTCAGGTTGCAATAAAGTATGTGTTACTCCAAAATGTTGAAGTTTATGGCGAATTTTTTCTAGAAGTTGTTCTATCTCTTTGATGGCTTGATTATTTTTTAAAATAATATGTGCTGAAAAATATTTCTCTTTTGATGAAGGATGTATCAAATGTACATCATGAATTGCTTCTATTTCATCAAATGATAACAGCATTTTTTCATACTTTGAAATATCTTCTTTATTTGCATCCATAAGACTCATAAAGCTTTCTTGTAAAATGCCAAAACTACTTTTTAATATATAAACTCCAAAAAGAAATGTTATGATAGGGTCAATATATGGAGTATTTAAATAGATAGTTGCAATTGCTCCAATTATTACCCCAAAAGATATGCCAGCATCACCTAACATGTGAAGATATGCAGCTTTCATATTTAGATCTTCGTTATGAGAATGTTGGTGATTACAAGAATGGGAATGTTCATGATCATGGTTGTGTTCAGTGTGTCCATGATGATGGTGTAAGTGATGATAGTCTTTGAGTAAATAAGCACTAATTCCATTTACAATCAAAGCAACAGTTGCCACGAAAATAACACTATTCGTTTCTATGAGTATTGGATTAAAAAATCTTAAAACAGCTTCATAAAGTATATAGGTCATGGTGATACATAAAAATAGAGAATTGATAAAAGCGGCCATCATCTCAGCTCGAACAAAACCAAAAGTCATTTTTGAACTAGCAGCTTTTAGTGCATAATATGTGGCAATCAATGCCACAAATAAAGCTAATACATCCCCAAGATTATGCAAAGCATCCGTAATCAAAGCCAACGAATTAGAAATCGCACCATAAACCAACTCTAAAATAACTATTGTTATATTTAACATAGCTACAAACATAATTCGTGAATTAACACTAACTTTCTTTTCCATTAAAAATTTCCTTTTATTAAAATAAATCTATACTACATTTTATGCTATGAGTATTTTAAGTCCAATAAGTATCAAAACGATACCACCAAATTTTTCTGCATTTTGTTCATATTTAGCTCCTGTTCTTTTCCCTATATATACTCCTAAATAACTAAATATAAATGTAGTACAACCTATAACTACTACTGAAGCATAAGGATTTAAATCAAATAAGTGAAGTGTAAATCCAGCTGCCATAGCATCAATGCTTGTGGCTATGGCTAGTGTTAAAATAATACGATTTGAGACACACCTTATCTCTTCTTCCACTTTTTCTTGATATGATTCATAAATCATTTTTGCCCCAATTAAAGATAATAGAGCAAAAGCGATAATACTATCATATCCACTAATGTATTCTTTTAATCCAACTCCACCAAGATAGCCAATAAGTGGCATGAAAGCTTGGAATAAACCAAACAACAATCCTGCTTTTAAAGCAATAGTTTTAATGTTTTTTTTCTCTTTTATTCCAAGACCGATAGAAACAGCAAAAGCATCCATACTAAGAGCTATTGCTAAAATAAGCACTTCAAACATTTATTTTCTTTATATGAATAAATGAAATAACAAATAGTATTCCAAATGTAAGTGCGGTAAAAATAAATGGAACTATAGGATTAATTTGATAAAGTGAAGTACTTACAACAGGTGCTACAACCATGCCCATACCTTGTGCTGCTGATACAGTTCCTGATGCTGCTCCTTGTTCATGTTTTGTTACTAGATTTACTGCTAATGTTTGAAAGGCTGGAAAAATTATCCCCATACCAAATGCTGTGATACAAAACCCAATAGTTAATACAAGTTGAGAGTCCATCATTACTACAATAATATATCCAAGCATACCTATAAGTGAGCCAAACTTTAGTAATACAAAAGGATCTGTTTTAATTTTTGAAATTATAATTTGTGATAAAATAAAAGATACCCCGATACAAGCCAGTACATATCCTGTAATTTTTGCACCTTGTATTAAGTCAGTATTAAGCTTATCTATAACAAAAAATCCCAAACAAACTTGTGCAGTTATCACCCCAAACATAGTAACAAATGCAGCTATCATAGGAAGTCTTAACCTCTTATCAAAAAGTTTAGGAACTGGCACCTTCTCTTTTACAACAACTTCTTCTTTTGGTAAAGCATAATACAATATTACACTTCCTAATAAAGGCAATATCGCAAAAGTATACAAAGGAGTGGCTAAACCATACCCTGCTAGATACCCAGCAACACTAGGACCAATAATCATAGCAATTCCGCTAGATGCTGCAAGTTTTGCTATATAAGATGTTCTTTTTGATTTTTCCACATGATCTGCAATAAGAGCGTTTGATACAGGTGTAATTGCAGAATAAAAAGCTCCTATTGCTCCTCTAGTTACTAAAAGTACAACCAAAGAGATAAATACCAATGGGGGAGTCACAACAGCAAAATCAATGAAAATTGCTAATACTAAATAAGATATAGCAACACCAAAAACACCTATAAGTAAAATAGGTTTTCTTCCAACTATATCACTTTTTTTACCCCAATATCTTGATAATAAAACCCACAAAATACCACCAAGAGATACCGTTAGTCCTGCATGCCATTCTTGCATATTTAAAGCCCTAATTATTGGTCCAACTACTGCTAAAAATGCCATCATTGCTGATACACATAAAATATTTACAAACATTAAAACTTTAAGCTCTTTCATGTTCTAGCTCCTTAAAATACATAAGTACAAAGACCATTGTAAGCAATGAGAAAACAGATGAAGCTATAATCATCGTCTCATATCCATATATACCAGACAAAGAAACACCTCCAGCGCCTGCAATAACACCCACAAACATATATATAGTAAACTGTAGAGCATACTCAGCAGTTGGGAAATTCTCAATATGATCCATAATAAGAGCAGATATGATAGGCATAGAAGCTCCATAACTTATAAAAATAGTTCCTATAGCTAAGGCATTTATAATCATATTTGTATTCCCCTCATACAGTAAAAGCAAAAATAAAAAACCTATTACTTCAATGAGAGAAACGCCTAACAAAACACTTTTTCTACTAAAATGTTTTAATAGCCATCCACTTATAATTGCACTAATAATTCCTAATATACTCCCAACAACTCCTTTTATAAATCCTATTTTTTCTAAATCCCATCCTTTATCTACGAGTAACGGAATTAAAAGACCATGCGCTATAGACATTCCAAGGGGAAATAAAATTAAAAAAACAAGCCAAATTTTCTTGTTTCGTGTTTTCCAATATCTGTAAAATATTTTCCAACTAATAGTTTCATCTGTGGGCGTAATATTTGAACTACTCTCTTTATATAACAGTAGTTGAAACAGTGTTAAAGAGCTAAGAAAGGCGAGCATAAAGATTGTCATCTCCCAACCAACTTGCTCATAAATACTAAGTGCTACACCAGCACCAAGAACATAACCTAAAATACCACCTATGGTTTTTAGTGTACCACCAAAGCCTCTTTCTGATTTTTTTAGTATCTTATATGCTAAACCCTCAGTAGCTATATCTTGAGTAGCAGATAAAAGTCCTACTAAAATCAGTAAAGTAAAGATAATCTCTTTATCACTAATAACATCAAAAAGACTAACTAAGAGTATCGATGTTACAAGTAAACTTTGAACTATGAGCAAAAACTTTTTGTAGTATCCTGCATTCTTTTGTATGTATTTTTCAACCATAGGTGACCATAAAAACTTTACAACCCACACCATGCTCAGAAGTGATACAAAGCCTAATTGCTCCAAAGACATACCGCCCTCTCTCCAGATAGCGACTATGGCTACTGAAAAAAAAGCAAAAGCTACAAACTGTGTAGTGTATAAACTACCTAAAAGGAAAATAGCCTGTTTTGTTAGTTGTGATTTATGCATCTATATGCCACTCTTTGATTCTTTGTTGCGCCTCAAACATGCTATAATATTTTCCTTTTTTAGCGACTAACTCTTTATGGCTTCCTTGCTCTTTGATAGTCCCATTTCCCATAACTAAAATATGATTAGCATGTGAAATTGTAGAGAGTCTATGAGCTATTACTATAACAGTTTTATTAACTATTAGTTCATCTAAAGCATTTTGAACAGCTACTTCACTTTGAGTGTCAAGTGCTGAGGTTGGTTCATCAAGTATCACTATAGGTGCATCTTTTAAAATAGCACGAGCGATTGAAATTCTTTGTTTTTCACCACCACTTAAATTACCACCAATTTCACCAACAGTTGTTTCATATCCTTGAGGAAGTCTTGATATAAACTCATGACAATGTGCTTTTTGTGCAGCTATATAAACCTCTTCATCACTAGCACTTGTTTTACCCATACGGATATTATTTAAAATAGTATCATCAAATAAATACACATCTTGAAACACTACAGAGATATAAGACATAAGTTCTACTTGAGTCATATTTTTTATATCAACTCCACCAATTGAGATATTTCCGCTACTTGGATCATCAAATCTCATAATAAGTTTAGTAATAGTTGTTTTCCCACTTCCACTAGGTCCTACTATTGCTGTTAAAGAGTTTGCTTTGATAGTAAATGAAACATCATCTATAGCTTTGTTTTCATAGTCTAAATAGTTAAAGTCAACTTTCTTAAACTCTATATCAAATACTTTGGGTACTTTTGTAGGTTTTTTTACTTTTAAATCTTTTTGATTTAATACCCCTTTGATATTTGTAAATCCAGCTTCCATAATATCTAATACCCCTGCAATAGCAAGAAAGTTTGATAAAGGTTCAGATGATCTTCCTAAGATAACTAATATAGCTACAAGTGAAGCTACAGTTATAGTAGCATCAGCTATCCATAAAGCACCCAAAGATAAAACCATTAAAAATACAAATTCCATTAAAGTAGTCATTATTACCATTGGTAGAGTCACACTGAATACACCATTTTTTTGAACTTCTCTTGCTTTTGCTATAGATTTTTGTAAGTTTTTAGCATTAACTCCTACTTGATTGATAGATCGTAGTACTGGTAAACCTTGTAGATACTCTAATGTATCAGCTTCTAAAGTTGCATGAACTTTAGTATTGTCTGTTCTTTCTTGTTTACTTTTTTTACGACTCCATTTATAAATTGGTATAGCTAAAGGAAAAGCTATAAGCATAGCAAGTGCCATCTTTACATTGATAAAAAAAGTTGCTAAAACAATAATAATGGGTACTATAAAAGCTTCTAGTCCCATACCTGCAACTATCCCCATATGTAAAACAGATTGATCTACATTCGATGCCAAAATAGAGTTTAGTTCACCTGTACGGTATTTGTTTAATCTTTGAAGAGGCATTGTTTTGATTTTGTTCCCTAACTTTAGCCTTAGATTATGCGTCACATCTGTTAAATCTTTTGAGTAGTTAAAATGTGAAGCTAGCCAGTGAAAACCAAGTGATACAATAGTGAATATTACAATTAATCCAAACCATAATAGGGCATCATCTAAAATAAAAGTTTCACTAAACATAACCGATAATAGTGGAAAAAAGAAAGCAAATGCTAAACCTCTAGTAACGAATGAGAAGATATAAAACAGATAACTTTTCTTTAAAGCACTAGCTTTTGAATCTGCAATTTCAATAGTTGTTTTATAGCTTTGGGCTAATGTTGATACCTCTTGACTCATTATACTGCCTCCTTTGTTTCTAAGTTCCATGCTTGGGCTTTTTCATAATTGCTCCAAAGATCAAAATATACTTGTTTATTATCTAAAAGCTCTTGATGTTTTCCTCTTTCTTTTATCTTCCCTTCATCTACTACGATGATTTGATCTACATCTTTTATCGTTGAAAGACGATGAGCGATTACTATTACTGTTTTGTTTTTCATTAGATTTGCCAATGCTTTTATAATCTCCTCTTCATTCTCTGGATCAGCAAAAGCAGTTGCTTCATCTAGTACAATAATAGGGTTATCTCTTAATATTGTTCTAGCTATTGTGATTCTTTGTTTTTGTCCACCTGAAAGATTTGCACCTCTCTCCCCAGCTTTTGTCTCATAAGCATTTGGTAAAGATTCTATAAAGTCATGTATTTGAGCTGCTTTGGCTGCATTTATTACATCCTCTTTAGTTGCATTTGGATTTGCCATCTTGATATTATTAAAAATTGTATCTGCAAAAAGAAAAGTATCTTGAAATACAAAAGAGACTATATCCATAAGCTTTTCATTTGATATATCTCTTATATCTGTATCGCCTATTTTGATACTTCCACTTGTAACATCCCAAAACCTAGGGATCAGTTTAGCTACAGTACTTTTCCCTGCACCACTTGGACCTACTAGTGCAGTTGTACTTTTTGCAGATACTACAAAACTTATATCATCTAGGGCTTTTTTATCTGTTTTATTATAAGCAAAAGATACATTTTTAAAAGATATAGATATATCATTTGGTATTTCACAAACTGAGGCTTGTGGTAAATCTTCAATATCCATAATCTCTTGTATCCTTAAAGCAGCTGCTTGTGATTTTTTGATAAAGTTATTTAGCCACATCAAAGGCATAAGTGAATCTGCCATACCTGTACTTAAAAATAGTGCCAAAATCAAAGAAGATAATTCCAATGAACCATTGTTTAAAAAATACATTCCCGTTAATAAAATAGCTAGGAGTGTAGGTAAAGGTGTAAGAATAAGAGTACCTAACTTAGCACTTGTACTTGTCTGTGACATCCAAGCATCTAAATTCTTTCTATACGAAAACAATGAATCATTGTATTTCTTAAAAGATTCACTACCATCATCAAAAGTTCGCACAACAGGCATAGCTTGAGCAAACTCTACAACTGCTTTGTTTATATCTGTTTGACTATTTTCATATTTTACTCTATATTCTACAGAATCTTTCATAGCATAAGACATAACAATAGCACCTACAACTAAAACAAAAACACTAGCAAGTGCCAATCTATAATCTACAATAAATAAAATTATCATCGTTAGAATTGGAGCAAGTATACTTTTTGCAATCATCGGTGTACTATCTGCTACAAAAACATGAAGAGCAAGTACATCATCTTTTAGTACTTTTTTTAAAGCACCTGAACCTGTAGATATAATATAACCTAAAGGTACCTTTGATAGATGAAGAGATAAGTTTGTTCTTAAAATTTGTTCTAATCTAAAAGCACCCAAATGGGAAACGACAAAAGCACTTGATCTTGATAGAAAAGAGATAGTAGTGATAATAGCAAGTACAATGATAGTAATAAAAATATCAAACTCTATATCAAATATTTGTAAAGGAGTTCCAAGCAAAATATTTGATAAGGTAAATGATAGTAGTGTTAAACTAGCTATTAAACTAATAGCACTAATGGCTGAAAGAAACATAGCGGTGTATATTTCAAAATTTACTGGGGCTAAAATAGCCCAAAGCCCCTGTTTTGCTGTTTTTTTTGTATTCATATATTTTCCTAATTTTTTAAATTCTAAAATAGATTGGTAGAGACATCTAAATACTGCTATTTAGATATTCAAACTCTAAATCTTTTACTCCATTACCTATAAACAGTTTCATCCCTTCATCATCACATAATTGATTTATGATAGGGATAAACTTCTCTTTTGTGCCAAAGGCTATACTTTTTATCTTTTTTACTCCATTTGGATGGATATAGTTTGCGGGCGGTCTTACATTTATATTAAACTTTGCTCCAAAAAAAGGAATTTCCATATCATCTGGCATAATTCCCAAAAATTTTAATTTTCTACCTTTAGTATCAGTTCTTCCTGATTTACCTTTAAAGTATTTTAGATTTGCTTTATCTAAGATATTTTGCTCAATATCTACATCAAATCTGTCATTTTCTAAAGCAACTGCGATTAATCCCTCTTTGGAGTTATCCCAAATATCAAGTCTATTTACTAAAGCTTTTTTACCAAAAAAACTTAAGATTTTTTTGATAAAAGAAGGCATACCAGTAGTTTCAAGTAGCTCCAAATATGGACCTTCTGCAAAATAAATCAAAGCATTATAAGGATTCTTTTTTTTACCGTATTCAACCGTAAAGCCTTTTTTTGTATATTCTTTTACCGCTTCATCTAAATCATCGACTTTATAGATAATATGTCCTAGTTTCACTTAATAGTCTCCTATAGAAAATAGAAGTAAAAACTCCTATTTTTTATTTTAAAATTTGTATCTTGCACCAATACCAAAGGTTCTTGGTTCATTAAATCCTACTATTTGCATTCCTGATGATGAGGATCTAAATGAATCTATATATTCTTCATCTGTGATATTTTTGATGTATCCGTAAATATCCCAAGTATTTACTTTATATCCTATTTTTAGATTTGATATGATTGCACCATCTGCTGATACCATTGTATTATTTGCTCCATCAAAGTAATTTGTTTTCCCTCTAGCAAAAGCATCTAATCTTCCATAAATTCCACTATCTGCCACATAAGCAATTCCTATATTTGCAGTGTATTTTGGTGTATTTTCGATTCTTTCACCATCATATTTTGTAGTTCCTGTATCATAGTCATCATATTTAGCATCTATAAATCCTATAGCCCCTGAAAGTTCAATATTATCTGTTAAGAAATATTTTCCATCTATCTCTATCCCTTGGGTATGTGCTTTTTTTGCATTATCCGTAAGCCAAATAGTTCCCCCTCCTGCAACCCTATAAATGTGAATATCTTCTATATCCATTCTAAACATAGAAGCATTAATAAGATAATCTTCACCTGTATATTTCATACCTACTTCATAGTTTGTTGATTTTTGTGGATCAAAACTATTTTCTGTAGTTCCTCCACTACTAGCAAAATAGTTAAATCCACCAGGCATATATCCTTTTGAAACGGAAGCAAAAGTAGTTAAACTATCACTGTTTTGATAAGCAAGGGCAACTTTTGGTAAAAAAGTATTCCAAGACTTTTCATCTTTATATACAAAATCTGGAAGTGCAACACCACCAAAAGTTTGATACATGGTCAAATCAACATCTTTTTTGATTTTTTGGTATCTTCCACCAAGAGTCAATTCAAACTTATCTGCAAGAGGTATCATAGTTTGTCCAAATATCGCTTGAGTTTTACTATTTGCATCGGCATATACATCAGATACATAAACAGCTCCCATACTCATCGTTTCCATCCCATAAGGTCCGATATCTCTTTCTTCATCATCAACATAAAGTCCAGCTACCCATTTAATATTTTGATTTTTTCCCGATAATTTTAGCTCTTGAGTGTATGTTTCCATATCTGTATAATTAAACATTCTTAGACCATCATTAAGATTACCTGAGACATAATCTCCGTCATAATCCCCATCTATATCAAACTTTTTATGGGTAGTTGTAGATTCTAATTTCATATCATCAAAATCATAACTTAGATTTAAACTTTGTGATTTTACTCTTGATTCTTCATAGGTAGGTACATCAAAGCTTGCATTTTTGACATCTTTTCTTTTAATACTATTTATTGGAGTAGTTATATCCGCTGTATTAAGACCATCCATCCAATTTGTTTTTGAATAATTGTCTGTAACTATTAATTTTGTAGAGAATTTATCTGTTGGTTGAAAAAGTAAAAAGGCACTTGTTTTTCTCTCTTTGTCTTTATCTGCATCATTATCCATCCCTGAATAATTGTTAGTTATCCAACCATCATCAGACATAAAAGAACCATTTATTCCAGCATAGAGTTTATTTTCTATTAATGCACCACTTGTGTTAAAAGAACTTTGCATATAGTTATTACTACCATATTCAGCACCAATACTGCCACTCCACTCATTAGTAGGATTTTTTGTGATAATATTAATAACTGCACCAATAGCATCTTTACCATAAAGTGTCCCTTGAGGACCTCTTAAAATTTCAACTTGTTCTACATTTGCCAACGATGGGTCAAAATCATATCTATCATAATATGGAACTCCATCTACATAAATAACAACAGGATTGCTATTTGTAAACATTGAAAGATTTAATCCCCTAAACGAAGTTTGAACACCATTATTGGAACCGCTTGTAATCATATTTGGTACTTCTTTAACTACATCATTGATAGTTTTAATCCCTTTTTCTGCTAATATCTCTTCATCAATCACAGTAATACTTTGTGGAACATCTTTGATGTTTTCCTCTATTTTATTGGCACTAACTGATACATCATCTAATTTTACAGTATCGTTTGCAAATAAAAAATTTGCACATACTACAGACAACCCAAATAGTAATCTTTTTGTATTCATTCGTTTTCCTTATGTTTTTATTAAACTTAAAGTAGAACTATATTATAATTGATATTAATTATCAATATCTTGATAATGTTATAAGGATTTATTTTAGTGGGAAAAGGATTTTAATTTTATGAGTAGTTTTATATCTTCAAATGAGTTATGGGATAAAGTGTGCGAAAGTGTTGACTATTCAAACAACTTAAGAGGAAAGACAAATATTAATATAGCACGAGATTATGGTGTGATGAACATAAATCATTATAATACAGGACTTGGTATAAGATATACCTCAATATCTGGGTTATTTAAAGATGATACGATAGTGGAAAACACCAACTCTTTTGATATTAATTTTTTGTGTTTTAACAGCGGAAATAATATTTATATGGAAGATACAGTAAAAAATAAAAAAGTAAAGTGGGATTCAAATATGTGTTGGAATGGTGAACTATTTAAAGGGCATAGATGCAATAGTTTTTATCCAAAAAATCAACTTATTCAATTGCACCAGATAAGTTTTGATAAAAACTTGTTTCAAGAACTTATTCAAAATAATAATAAATTTAATAATACAAAATCTGTACATCGAGGAGACTATATAGATGTTAATTTTAACAACCATATAAATATAAGTCAAAAAATACTGCTCAATGATTTAGTTCAAACTTCAAATTTAGATGGTGATAAACTTCAAGAACTGTACCTAGAATCAAAACTTTTGGAATTGGCCTATACAAGTTTAAATTCAATTGAGACACAAGAAAAAGATGATAGCTTTTATTTAAGTCAAAAAGATATAGAGTGTTTATATAATGCAAAAAAAATATTACTTGAAAACATGAAAAACCCTCCATCACTTAAAGAGTTATCTCATAAATCAGCATTAAATGAATTTAAGCTCAAAAAAGGATTTAAACAACTTTTTGGAACAACTGTCTATGGTATGCTTCAATCATATAGACTCGATTATGCAAAAAATCTTCTTATCAAAAATGATATTTGTATTCAAGAAGCAGTAACAATGGTTGGGTACAATAGTATGAGTCATTTTAGTAAAGTTTTTAAAGAAAAATATGGTTATTTACCAAAAGAGATAAGAAAGAACAACTTTTACTAAATTTAAGCAATAAAATATTGAAATATGGTATGAGATATTTATTGTGAGAATTACATTATAAATGAGGAAGTGGAACGGATTATTTTTCTAATTAAGCCTGCTATTTTGTAATTTTCAGTGTATATATTGTCCCTTATGGAGTATTTTATTACTTTTCCCCATTAAATAACTTTTGAATTAATAAGTTTTATATTATCTCTCATTTTCTACTACCATTCCTATTTTCTCTATCCCTTTTTGTTTGAGTAAATCTATAATAAATACAAACTCCTCATAAGGGGTAAGTTTATCTGCTCTTATTGAAACTATATCTTCTTTATTGAGTTCCAAAAGTTTTTCCGGTATCTCCTCTTTGGAAATTTTTTCACTGTTAATGAAAAATTCTCTTTGGTTATTGATAGCGATATCATAAGATTTTTGTTTTACCTTGGTTTGTGTTGTTCCATTTGGAAGGGTAAGTTCAATTTTTCCTAAAGCTATAAATGAAGATATAGTTAATATGATTGCTAACAAGACTAACATCACATCAATTAACGGTACAACATTTATCCCTTCAACTTTTTTTAATGATTTCATCTTCCCACTCACTTATTGCTAAATCAACTTTTCTTAAAAAACCACCATAAACAATTGTTGCTGGTATAGCTACAATAAGTCCTGCAGCAGTTACTTTTAGAGCAAGTGCTAAACCAATAATAATTTTTGAAGTATCAATATCTCCACCACTTAATCCAATATCATAAAAAACTATCATAATGCCACCTACAGTACCTAATAATCCAACATAAGGTGCATTTGAACCTATCAAAGATATAATAGTAAGATTATTTGTTGTTGCTCGTTCAATTTGGTTTTTTGTTCTATATTGTGATATATTAATATTTTTGAAAAATATCCACCTTTCAATCCAATACCCAATAAGAAATATACTCATAATAAAGAGTATTCCTAAAGTTCCAAAGTCAACAATTATTTTTATACTTTCCATATTTTTCCTTATTTTTTATATCTATTTTACCTAAAATTTTTAAGCAAACATTCTTCCAAAATGCTTAATGCCTGCATTCTTAATCCACTACTTGAAAATGAATTAATAGTTGATATAATTGAATTTTGTTCACAGTTATTTATACTTTTTGATATTAATGAATATCGTATATCGCTGTAAGCAAATATGCTTTCTGCAACTTCTATTTTACTATGATTTATCGCACTATAAAAACTATGGTCTGTACCTAATAACATCTTTCAATCTCCTTGTATTTAATATTAATAAACTTTAAAAAGAGCCGCCATTAATCGGCTCTCTAAAAATTTATTTCATAGATTTCGCTTCAACCCAGATAACTGCATCTTGGCTTAGTTCTTTCCCTTTGTATTCTTTATCACTTCCAACTCCAAGTGCGCAAAATCCCCAAAATCCAGCTTTTGGAATTGAAAAAGTAAATTCTCCATCTTTATTTGCTTTTATTGTCATAGTTACAAAGGCATCTTGTGGAGCTTCAACTTTTGTTTTTCCCATAGAATCTGATTTCATATTTACATCTCTATTTAAATACTCAACTTCAATCTCTGCATATGGTACAACTTTTCCATTTGATTTTACAATCCCTGTAAAACTTCCATGCTCCCAGATAGCATAAGGTTTTGTTAAAGGAACAATTTCTGCTTTTAGTCCAAGTTCAGCATCCCAGTCAGTTGGAGTTCCTGCTACATTTACCACCATTTTTGTTATTTGTTGAATATATGCATCTTCATTTGCTTCATAATAAGGAACTGGTTGTAAGATAAAAACATGATCTCCCATTTTTCTAGCTTTATAAGTACTTTCATAAGCTTTTCCACTATTATGATTTCCTTTAAATGTTATTGTTTTAAGAGCGTTTTTTAAATCAGTCTTTTTCTCTTTATTGATTACATAAAATTCTTCAACACCAGCCATATCCATAGTATGCTCATCAGCAAATGGATGTGTAAATAGATGTTTTAGTTCAATTGTTTGTCCTTTTTTTAGAGCAGTATTAGGTGTATAAAGCATTTGAAAATGTGCAAAAGCACTAGTTGACATAATTGATATTGCTGTTACTGTACTCAGTACTGTTTTTTTGCCTGCAAGCAGGATTCCACTTTGTTTCATCATTTTTTATCCTTTATAGTTGTAATTATAATAATCACTATCATTTGATAGTGAAAAAAATATTTGTATTATTCAGTTATATCTGAACCTTTAATATGTACAGCATGACCTTCTCCAGCATCAAAAACTGCACTATATTCACCAGCTGGTTTTTTAAATGTTACTTCACTATCTTCACTCATTTTTGATTCAAAGATTGTTTTTCCATTTTGTTCAATACGAAACTTTACACCACTAGCACTACTACCATCACTAAATCCACCTTCACAAGTGATTGAACCATCACCATTGTCAAAGCAAGACATGATAGCGGTATGTGCAAAAACTGAACTAGAAGCTATAGTTAAACTTAATAGTACTTTTTTAATCATTTTAGTTTTCCTCCTTTCTAAGATTTTTGTCATAAATGTTATATTGCCCTTTGGCTTTAGTTGGTAATTTTATACCACCTTTCCAGTTTATATTTTTATCTGGATAGAGTCCAAGAACTAGTGCTATAAAGACTACTGTAATATAAAAATAAATCATAGCATCTACACCAGAAAGACTATAGATAGTCCCTAATGTAAAAACTAAAGATGAAATAATTACCCCTAAAGTTACAGGGAAAAATATAGCAAAAAACATCCATCTATAACTGTATGTTTGCATTTTTACTACTATCATAGTAGCAATACAAGGTGGTGTTAAAAGCATAAATATAATAATTGCAGTTGCATGAAGTGGTGTATAACCACTGTTTTTTTCCATAGCTTCTTCTGCTCTCATATCATCTGCTTTATTGTTTTCATACAAACTTCCCAATGTTGCAACAGCACTTTCTCTTGCTGCAAAAGAACTCAAAAAAGCGACATTGATTTTCCAATCAAATCCTGCATACTGAGTAATAGGTTCAACTGCTTTTCCTGCCATACCTAAAAGAGAGTTTTCTACTTTTTCATTTTTCATATTTCGTAAGATTTTATTTCTCTCTTTTGAAAGTTTTCTTAAAATTTTATTGATTTTTTTTGCTTCTTTATCTGCTCGTGGTTTGATAAATTTAAAATAGTTTTCATTGAGTGTTTTATATGTTTCATCTACTGCTATTGCTCCATCTTTAGAAGTTGTTGCCATTCTTTTTGATTTATACCCATCATAATAATTTAATAATTGAGAAACTTCCTCTTTCGTATCTACTAAAGGATAATAGTTTGACTTTTGTGCTTTTAAATCAAAAGTTTGTAAAGCCTTTTGTGCTTGGAATTCATATTCTATTTTTGATTTTTCACTAAGTCCAGGAAACTGCAGCATGGCAAAAAGTACGATAGCAACAGCTAGAACAATAGTAATAACTTTATAAATATAGACCCAAACCCTTTGACTGGCTCTTATAATCACCCCTTTAAAAGTAGGAAGGTGATAAGGTGGCAACTCCATTACAAATGGAGCTGTTTCTCGTGTTTTTAAAATTGTTGTTGTCAAAATTTTTGCAATAATAAGTGCTATAAAAACTGTTACTGTTGAGATAAAAAACATCATTAAAGCCATATCTGGTTTAAAAAATGCACCTAAAAGTAGGGTATAAAAGGGTACTTTTGCTAAACAATTCATATAAGGTACAGTTAGAATTGTAGCCATTCGTGCTCTATCATCTGCTATACCTTTTGTAGCCATTACACCAGGGACTGCACAACCACCAACCATTGCACCACCCAATACTAAAGGTAGTGTAGATTGCCCATGAAGTCCAAATTTTTTAAATATTCTATCAAGAATAAAAGCCATACGAGGCATATATCCAACATCTTCCATAATTGCTATTAAGGCAAAAAGTATAAAGAAAATAGGGATATAATTTGCCAAAGCATTAGCACTGTTTACCATCCATATGGCAAAATCTGTCATCATAGGAACTTCTGTAAAATTAGCTTGAGGCATCATATCTATAACAAAATTTTTAAATGCTGCTAGTATAGGCCAAGTATAGTCTGTAAGTTTGTAGCCATATACAATAGAAAGCTCATATACTAAAAACATAATTGCAAAAAGAATAGGTAATGCTAAAAATCTATTTAAAACAATTTTGTCAGCCTTATCTGTAAGCGTTTCTTTCCCTTTATTATTTTCTTTTACAGTTTTATGATAAATTATATCCGCACTGTCATATCTAAAAGTTGCTAGAAAAGAAACACTATCTTTATCATAAATTGAATGAAATTTATCTACTTGTTCTTTAGCAAGTTCTTCTATATCAAAATATTCTTGTTTGAGATGTTGGATAATTGTTGTATCTCCTTCTAAAACTTTTATTGCCATCCATCTTTTATTGAGAGTGGAAGTACTGTCTTGGATAGCATCTTCAATAACTTGAATATGTGGTTCTAACTCTTCATAATTTATTCTAAACTCTTCATATCTGTTTTTCGCATTTGCAGTATCTACTATGGCTTTCATAATGTCATCACCACCAATACCTTTAGCTCCACTTGCTTCAATAACTGGACAACCAAGCATTTTAGATATTTTTTGACTCTCTATATCTATTCCTCTTCTTTTTGCTACATCCATCATATTTAAAACAACAACTACAGGCATACCTATCTCTAGCAACTGGAAAGTAAGATATAAATTTCTTTTGATATTTGAAGCATCTACAACATTGACTATTACATCAGGATGTCCATCTATAATAAATTCTTTAGCAACTCTCTCTTCAAGAGAATAAGAACTAAAAGAATAAGTACCTGGTAAATCAATCATTTCTATTTTTTGATTATCATATTTAAAAAAACCTGTTTTTTTATCTACAGTTACACCAGGATAGTTTGCTATATGTTGCTCAATACCACTAACCATATTAAAAATTGTAGATTTTCCACAATTTGGTTGACCAGCTAGTGCTACTTTAATATTTGTCATATGATTGTAACCTCTATTAGTCTTGCTTCACTTTTTCGTAAACTTACATTGTAATTTTGAATTTTTAATTCCATTGGATCAAATAAAGGTGCTTCTCTTATAACTTCTATATCAGAGCCATTTACAAATCCCATATCAAGTAATTTATTCATGAGTTTTCCTGTAGTATGTAACTTAACTACTTGTACTTTTTGACCTTGATTCATCATGTCTAATCTTTGACTTGGCTTGTTTAGTTTCATTCTTTTTTATCCTTTATTGATAATTATTATCAAAATAATATATTAAAAAAGCTTTATTTTTACTTAATATTGATAATAGTTATCAATATATTTTGATTAAGTATTCTTTATGTACCTCTGAATAATTTAGATTTATTTGTAGAATTGACTATTTTAGAATTTCCTATAAACTAATCTATATGTAGTTGTTGTAACATTTGAAACTTTTTATCAAAAACAACTGCATAATAGTTTTTACCATCATCGTATCTTATAAGATAATTAATAGGATTTGATATAAGTTTTAGCTTCATCGTTTTATAGTTGAAATTTTGTAAATCTAATTGTATAAACCTAAAATTCCAATCTAAAAGATAAAAGTTACTTTGAGTATCTATAGCATATCCAGAAAGGATTCGTTGTTTATTTTCTGATAATCTTATAAATGCTAAAGATATACTTTTGGGATATTGTACTTTTGAAACTACAAATTTATTATTATACCGTTTGAGATTAAATAGATTTTGTTTACTATCTAGTATTAAATAACCTTTATCATAAGGTTTCATATTTGTAGCTTTCCCCCATATATTTAAGGCAGGGTAATTGAAGTTTTGTATTTTTAATAGGCTGTTTAATTGATCGCTCAACTCTTTTGATATACCATTATCATAATCATATACAAGGGCACTTTTGGCGTTTATTGTAAACATCTCTTCAGGAAAAGATATAGACCCTTTATCGCTTTGTGGATTGAATAATGGATAGAGTTTTGCCTCCAACGGTTCTAATAGTTTAGAGTTATAACTAAAACTTAATCTTGAGTTTTTGATAATTTTTTTATCATATGTTCTACTATTTATTACAATAGGTAACTTATTTTGAATATCCAAATTTTTCCAATAAACAAATGGAAGGTATGATTCATAAGTGATTCTATTAAAACTTATTTTATCTTTTATACCATATTCAAACTGGTGTTCTCCAAAGTTTTTTTGATAAACAAAATCATTAAGAATATTTGAATAGAAGATATAATACTTATTAAATTCATGTGAATAATTCTTTTTATACTGTTGAAAAGTAATAATAAGCATACTAAACAATACAATAAAAAGAGAGATTTTATAAAAAGTAGAAGATAGTCTTTGTTGTTTGATACTATAAAAACTATCAAGTGTAAGAAAGAACATTACAATAAAAATAGCTAACCAAAGTGTGTCATAGATATAGTATTCACTTTTTAAAAAAGAACTAATAAATAATAAAGTAAAAAAAAGTTTAAAAAAAGATAATGATAAGTTTTTTTCTATAATGGCAGATGCAAATCCTATATAAACAACAATAGCTGCAAAACTATATGCAATAGTATCTTTAAATGCAATTTGAACTATAAGATCAGGATAATAGTTCAAAAGAATAAATAGTAAACATATAGAAAAGATTGTAGAAAGTATTCCAACAATTAAACTTCCAATAAGAAGGTGGTAAGATAGACTCTCTTTCATCTCTAAAGGTAAATGAACCATGATTTTTATTCTATTTTGTATTTTTTCAGGTAAAAATTGTGCAAATGCAATTACAATTCCAATGATAATAAAAAAGTATGAAAGATAAAAATATGGTTTATCTTCAAGATGTGCAAATTTATACCACATCATAGATTCAGGCTCAATTGTTTCAAAAGAAAAATTTATATTAAATCCAAAATAAAATAAATTTACTACAATAATAAAGAGCAATATGAAAAAATAAAACTTTAGTTTTAACCACTCTTTTTTGATAATCTGCTGAAACATGTATCTCCTTTTTTCTATATTCTTAAAGAAGTCTTGAAATCTTACAAGGTAAACCTATGCCAAAGTTTTATTTTGTATTTTAAGATATTTAATAATTTCAAGACTTTTTTAAAAATATAAATCAATAAACTATTAGAGATAGTTTATTGATTATTTTGTAGTTATGCACTGTAGCGTTTATTGAGTGCGTTTGATAATCTATGAAGACTAATATACCAATCTTCATAAGTGTCTTCAAAACCAAGATTACATAGAATAATCTCCAATCCAAAACTTTTCATAGAAAGTTCTTCTATAAACTCATCGGGAATAAATAAAACTTCTTGACAATAATCATATAAGAGTTCCTCATGATAGAGTTCATCAAGTCCCCAACCATCTTCAAATTCGTCAATAATAAAGTATTTTTCAATCTCTTTTTTCATAGTGAAACTTTTATGAAATAACTTGTATGTCAAAATTTTTATCAAATTTATACAAAACTTTGTCTTTATCGAGTATATTTTGTATATTTAAAAACTCATCTATATTTGTTTCTTCTTGAAATCTCATATTTACAACTCTATTGGTATTTTCGTCAAATTTAAAAGTTGTAAAATTGTTTATCTCATCAATTGTTTTTTGTCCCATTGTGTATCCTTTTATAAAATCTCGCTTCTAATTTGCTCACACCATGCTGTAACTCTTTCTTGGGTAAGTTCATTTTGATTATCATCATCAAGAGCAAGTCCTACAAAGCTACCATCTTTAATAGCGTGTGATTCATCATGAAAATATTCATCAGTTACATCCCAAAGTCCCACTACTTTTGCCCCATTTTCAATAACTTTTTCATATATAAGTCCCATTGCATCAACATAGTTATCAGGGTAACCATCTTGATCACCTAATCCAAATAGTGCCACTATTTTTCCAGAAAAATCTATTTCAGAAAAATCATCCCAAAGCTCTTCCCAGTCATCTTGTAAATCACCTTCTCCCCAAGTGGAACTTCCTAATATAATTTTGTCATATTCTTTTATTTTTTCTACACCAGTTGAAGCTATATCAAATGTTTCTACACTTCCTAAAATTTTTGCTATATCTTTGGCTACTCCTGAAGTGTTTCCTGTACTACTTGCATAAAATATTGCTGTTGCCATTGCATCTCCTTTTTGTTCTTAAAATTGAATTGAGTGAATAAGGTATTACTTTTATAATATACTCTTCACTACAGGTATCTAACTCTTGTAGTTTTACTTGAATATGTTTAGTAAAGTTATCATGTTTTGGATATACAAGATATATTTGTGGAATATTATTATTAAGAATTATCTCTTTTGCTCTTTGTATCTCCTGTGTTATATTAAGGTTTTTTATATCTATCTCTTTGTGAATAGGGATAACTCTTACAGGGGAGCTATGAAATGGTGTTATATCTATACTATCACTATTTTTTGTTACATATCTATTTTTTGTGTCTCTTGCTATTTTTTCATATACAAAATTAAAAAAATTTTCTTGATTGTCTTCATTAGAACTGTAAATTCCAAGTAGTCTATTGCATTCATTTATACTCATGTTTTTCCTTTGTTTAATATTTACCTACAAACTCTAAGAACTTATCTTCAAAAGTTGTTGTAGCGTCTTTGTTGAAATTTCCCATAGTGTCTTTATGGATTATTCCACCTTTTTGTACTATTAGCATATCATCTATCAAGTTTTCTAAGTCATTCATAACATGTGATGTTATAAGTACAGTTTTATCTGTGTCTTTTATATAATCTTTTAAATAATCCACAAAAAGTCTTCTATATCCTGCATCTAATCCCATAGAATAATCATCTAAAATCAGAAGTTGTGCATTTTGTGCAAACAAGCACCCTAAAACAACTTGTGATTTTTGTCCAAAAGATAAAGAATTGACTTTTTGTGAATACTCTAAACTCATTAAATCAACCAAATCAAAAAAAACTTTTCTATCCCATTTTAAATAAAAAGCTGAAAAAAATCTTTCAATTTGTGAAATAGTCATATAATCATAAGCGATAAAACCTTCATGGAGTAGGGCAATTTGTTCCTTTATTCTAGAAGAAAGATCATGTGAGGGTTCACCTAAAATTAAACACTCTCCACTTGTAGGTTGTAAATAACCCATGAGAATATTTATTAAAGTTGATTTTCCTACTCCATTTTTTCCTAGTAAACCAAAAATACTACCTTTATATACATCTAGATTTAAGTCTTGATATATAGTATGAGTACCATAACTGTGGTTTAAGTTTTTTATCTCTATGATTTTATTTTTTCCCACAATTACACTCACCATCGCACCCATTTGTTTTGAATATTTTTTTGTATAAAAAATATAATGCACCTATAGTGATGAGAATTAAAAAAATATTATCCATTTTTTTTCTTACACTCTGTATTTGCATAACAATCTTTACAGTCAGTTATCCCCATGATTTTTACATATTCTTGATACAAACAGCTGGCACTTTGCTTTGAACAAATCACAGGTAAATCTCTTTTTTTTGCTTCACTTTTAAAATGTTTCATAGCATTATGATTTAAATATGAAGTAAGCATCACTACACACTCTGTATCTTGAGGAATTGATTTCTTACAAGCACTTGATTTATTTCTTGCATCCCAATGATTGATTTTTGTTACACCCAAACCTTTAAGAACATTACTTAAAGTTGTTACCTTATCGCCACCTATTATTAGAGCACACATATTACTGTCCTTCCAAAACGAGTTTTGTTACTCGAAATGCTTGTTGTTTATCAACATCTTTATGTCTCATTTGAACAATTTTCATCAAAGGACACAACATAGTTTCTTTTTTTGTAAAACCTGATTGCAATACAAGTCGGTCTATTTTTAACTTTAGTTTTATATCTGACATATCAGCTCCTTATATTAATAATCATTATCAATATAGAATAGTAAACTAAGTTAACTTAAAGGTTTCTTAATATTGATAATAATTATCAATAACTACTTTAAAAAAATTATGTTATAATAATGATAAGTAAATTTTCTCTAACTAGAGTGTAAATGGAAGGAATAATATAGTGAATAATACAAAGATAATTGATAAATTAAAACAAATTATAAAAGAGAAGGGTTTAAAATATACAAAACAAAGAGAAGTTATATTTGAAACTATTTTAAATTGTGAAAAACATTTAAGTGCAGAAGATATTTATAATTTGATAATACAAAAATATCCAGATGAAAAAATAGGGATAGCTACAGTATATAGAGCATTAGCTTTTTTAGAAGAATCAAATCTTATCTCTTCTATCTCACTTGATAAAAATACAAGAAAATTTGAGACAAACTTCAAAGAACATCATGATCATTTGATATGTACAAAATGTAATAAAATAGTAGAGTTTGTAAGTGATAAAATTGAGAAAGAGCAAGAAAAAATTGCAAAAGAGAATAATTTTAAACTTTTAAATCATACTATGTATTTATATGGTATTTGTGAAGAGTGTAGTAAAAAATAGACTAATAGAATGATAAGGAAAGCATAGATGACTGAAGTTCTTTTATTATCTTTGGCTCTTAGTATGGATGCCTTTGCAGTTTCAATTGGTATTGGGGTAAAAGCAAAATCATTTGATAAATATTTGGCTTTACGAGTTGCTTTGTTATTTGGTGTATTTCAAGGTATTATGCCACTTTTTGGATATCTTGCTAGTATCGGTTTAGGAAGTTTTATAGAATCTGTAGATCATTGGATTGCATTTTTACTTTTAAGTTTAATAGGTGGAAAAATGCTTTATGATAGTTTTGGTGAAAACACTGAAGATGAGATAAGTTCTACAACTAATAAAGTGTTATTATTACTCGCGATTGCTACAAGTATTGATGCTATGGCAGCTGGGTTTACTTTGGATTTGATGAGTTTAAATCCTTTTATATCAATGTTTCTTATTGCTATTATTACATTTGTTTTTAGTTTTATTGGAGTATATGCGGGAACAAGAGGAGCTAGTGTTTTAGAGGATAAAGCGGAAAAACTAGGAGGAGTTGTCCTTATAGCAATAGGATTAAATATTTTACTTGAACATCTTATGAATTAACAAAACTCAATTAATATGATAATCATTATCATATATAAGCTATATCTAATAATTTATCCAGTATTATTTTAATAATGATTATTAATATAAGGAATAACAATGTTCAAAAATTTGATTTTATCACTTTTGATGACAAATATTTTATTTGCAAATACACAAGAGGTGAATATATACTCACATCGACACTATGACACAGATAAACAACTTTACAAAATGTTTGAGAAAAAAACAGGTATTAAAGTAAATATTGTAAAAGCAACAGCAAATGAACTTATCAAAAGACTTGAAAGCGAAGGGAAAAATTCACCAGCAGATATCCTTATCACTTCTGATGTTGCACGACTTTATTTAGCACAAAGCAAGGGATTATTACAAAAAGTTGATTCTAAAATATTAGAAGAGATTGTACCAATAAACTTACGACATAAAGATGGATATTGGTTTGCTTTAACAAAAAGAGCAAGAGTTATTGTTTATAATATTGATAATGTAGACCCCTCAACTATTACAACTTACGATAGCCTTACTAAGCCTGAATTTAAAGGTAAGGTATTGATGAGAAATTCAAGTAATATATACAATCAATCTCTCTTAGCTTCCATGATTGCAAACTTCGGGAAAGAAAAAGCAAAACAATGGGCACAAGGTATGGTTGATAATTTTGCACGAAATCCAAGAGGAAATGATATAGACCAAATGAAAGCTGTAGCTGCTGGTTTGGGTGATGTGGCTGTTGTGAATACTTATTATTTAGGGAAACTATTAAGTTCAAGAAAATTTAGTGAAGTTGCCGTTGGGAAAAAGATGGGTATAGTTTTTCCAAATCAAAAAACGAATGGAACACATGTAAATATTTCAGGTGCAGGGGTTGTAAAATATAGTCAAAACAAAGAAAATGCTGTAAAACTTATAGAATTTTTAGTGTCAAATGAAGCTCAAAGTATGTTTGCTCAAGCAAACTATGAATATCCTATTAATAAAAATGTAGAACCAGCGAAAGTAATAAAGGCTTGGGGAACATTTAAAGAAGACAGTTTAGCTCTTGATGAGTTAGGGGTTTATAATGAAAGAGCCGTAAGAATATTTAATGAGGTTCATTGGAAATAGAGTGAAAAAATTAATAAATTTCTCATCAAATTGGATAAATCTTTCAACCTTTATTACACTAATTTTAGTAGCGCCAATTATATTAATTGTTATCAATGCTTTAGGAACACAAAGCGATACACTTGTACATTTAAAAGAAACAGTTCTGAATGATTATATTATTAATACAATTATTTTGTTAATTGCTGTATCTTTATTAGCTTTAATTTTTGGAGTAGGAAGTGCATATTTTGTTACTTTCTATGATTTTAAGTTCTCAAAGTTTTTTGGTATTGTATTAGTATTACCTTTTTTAGTACCTTCATATATTTTGGGATTTATATATTCTGATATTTTTGGTTTTTATGGAGTTGTCCATCTATTTTTTATGGATATGGGTGGGAAACATTATTTTGATATATTAAATATGAACTCAGTTATAGTGATATTATCTTTAGCTTTGTATCCTTATATCTATCTTATTGTAAAATCCTCTTTTTCAAAAAATTCTAGCTTTTTGTTAAACCCTGCATTATCATTAGGTGCAAACAGATTGAAAATATTTTATAGGGTGATATTACCACTATCTCGACCTGCAATTATAGGGGCATTATCTTTAGTGATGATGGAAACTATTAGTGAGTACGGTTTAGTGAAATACTATGGAGTAGATACTCTAAGTACTGCTGTGTTTACTGCTTGGTTTGGGCTTAATGATCCAAATAGTGCTGCATATATCTCAACTATTGCTATGGTGATGGTTTTTACTATTTTAATAGTAGAAAAACTTAACAGAGGTAATGCAAAATACAAAATAGAATCAGCTCCAACACCTATAAAAAAAATTAAACCTACAAAAATAGGGCAGATAAGTATCATAGGGTTTTTATCAATACCTTTTATTTTAGGTTTTTTAATACCTATACTTTGGGTGTTGTTTTATTCTTTTGAACACTATGCCCTTATTTTACAAAATGAATTTATCACTACAGTTTTAAATAGTTTTATAGCAGCATTTATCTCTTCAACTATTATTATGAGCATTGCTGTACTATTAGGCTATAGTGCAAGAGTATTTGATAATAGTTATATGAAGTATCTTTTAAAAGTGGCAACTTTAGGGTATTCAATCCCTGGTGCTGTAATTGCAGTAGGGATTATTATTTTAAGTACCTCTATTGATAACTATTTTATAGAACATTTTAAAATAGATGGATTAGTTTTAGGAGGAACACTTATTATACTTTGTTTTGGTTATACAGCTAGGTTTTTAGCTGTTGGACTTAATAGTGTTGAATCTTCATTTGAAAAAATAGGATTTGGGGTAAATAAAGCTTCAAGAAGTTTAAATAAGTCACTTTTTCAAACTTTAATGAAAATAGATTTACCATTAATAAAAAGTGGAGTGGTAGCTGGATTTATTTTAGTGTTTATCGATATTTTAAAAGAGTTACCAGCAACATTGATTTTACGACCATTTAACTATGATACATTAGCAACAAAAACTTACGAACTAGCTTCCATTGAGATGGTACAAGAGTCTTCTATCTATGCTTTGAGTATAGTTGTAGTCTCAATTATACCAATTATTTTTATACTTAGGAATTATAAATGAAACATATTTTATCATTACAAAATATATCAAAATCTTTTGAGAACACAAAAGTATTAGAAAATATATCTTTAGATATTGACAAAGGGAAAATTATATCACTTTTAGGGAAAAGTGGAAGTGGTAAAACTACATTATTAAATATTATTGCTGGATTTGAGACAAGTGATAGTGGGATGATGAATTTAAGCAATAAAATCATTTTTGATAAAAATACTTTCATTGAGCCACAAAAAAGAAATATAGGGTTTGTTTTTCAAAACTATGCTCTTTTCCCACATATGAATATTTTTGATAATATTACTTTTGGGATAGATAACAAAGTATTAGAGGAGAAGAAAAAAATTGTAAGTGGACTTTTGAAGTTAGTAGATTTAGACGGTCTAGAAAAAAGATATCCTCATGAATTATCTGGTGGGCAACAACAAAGAATTGCATTGGTGCGTTCCATGGCATTAAATCCTCAAGTGATACTTCTTGATGAACCATTTTCAAGTATAGATAGTATGATAAAATCTACTATTCAAAAACAACTTTTAAAGATACTTAAAAATAGTCATAAAACAGCAATTATTGTTACTCACGATGCTAATGAAGCTATGGCATTGAGTGATAAAATTATATATCTAGAAGAGGGGAAAATAATACAGTATGATACACCACAAAATATTTATAAATATCCAAAATCAAAAGAAGTAGCTAGTAGTTTTGGGATAGCTAGTTTTATAGTAAATGAGGGTAAAACTTATTGTATAAGACCAAATGACATATCTTTTGTAAAAGATGGAAGATATCAAGCATATATAAAAAATAAACTTTATCAAGGTGAAAAATATATTTATGAAGTGGAAGTTAAAGAGGAACTTATCACTTTATATTCCACAGAAGATATCCAAGATGATTATGCTAAAGTGGAGATAAATTGGAAAAACTTATCCGTGATTAATTAACGCAGGTTTCCCAAAATAGTATCCCTGTGCATAATCAACACCTACTGCTTGAATTGTTTCAAAAACCTCTTTTGAGTAGACAAATTCTCCAACTGTTTTAATATTAAGTTTTTTTGCAAAATCTACTATTGTTTCTGTGATAATTTTTGATTCATTATTTACATCTATATTTTTTATCATAGAAGCATCAATTTTGATATAATCAACTTTAAGTTTCATGAGATACTCAAAGTTTGAATAACCTGTACCAAAATCATCTATAGATATCTTACAGCCATATGGTTTAACTTCATTTATAAACTCAACAACACTCTTGAAATTTTCAATACCTTCGGATTCAATAATCTCAAAAACAATTTTATTCCCAATATCACTTTGTGAAAGTCTTTGTGTAATTAATGTAATAATCTCTTGGTTTAAAATATCATCAACACTTAAGTTAATTGAAACTATATAGTCTAGATTTTCAAAAATATCAAAAGTTTTATTAATTATAATTTTTGTAAGTTCACTATAAAGTTTATTTTTCTTAGCAAGCTCTAGAAAATAAACAGGAGCAATATATTCACCATTTTCATCAACCATTCTCATAAGTGATTCATATTTTATTGTTTTAAGGGTTTTACAATCTACTATAGGTTGGAAAAGTGGTACGATTTTATCATTTTCTATGGCATCTTTGATTTTTTTTGTCCACTTAAAATTTTGTTCATATTCATGTTCAACCTGCATTGATGGATCATAAATTAAAAAGTGTTGTTTCCTTTTTCTAGCAATTTTTAGTGCTATATCTGCATTTGTTAGGAGTGAATTATTTCCATGAGCTATACCTATAGTACAATTTATAAAAATACTATTTTTTAGATTATCAATATTGAAATTTTCTTTACTTATATTAGTAAGTAATATATTTGAATAAGTTGTAAAATAATCTAAATCATAATTTTGATTAAATAAAATAGCATATTCATCTGAATTTAATTTAAAAAGTAGTGTATCTTTTTCAATTTCTTCTTTTAAAAATAAAGCAAGTTGTTTTAATATTTCATCCCCAACTACATGTCCATAAAGATCATTTATCTCTTGGAATTTGTCAATGTTAATTATCATTAATACACGATGTTGTGTATTATCAAGCGATTCTATAAGTTTTCTTCTATTAGGAAGGAGTGTAAGATTATCGTTATAAAATTGAAACTCTATTGAATCTAACATAGTATTAAAAACAGTCTGCATTGAACCTATCTCTTCAACATCATCAATAATATCAATTCTTTTTGTCAAATCACGACTACTAGATATAGTATGTATAACTTTCACAAAGTTTTTTATTGGTTGGAGTAGGTGTCTATTAAATTCAAAGAAAAGAACTGTAAATAATAGTGTAGTGAAAATGATTATAAAATATATAAAAAAGTTTATCATCTCACTAAGCGATACTTTTAAATCAATGACAGGATATGTTATGTTTATAACACCAAGAACATTTTTTTCTTTTGCACTTAAGTGACACTTTAAACACTCTTGTTTCGCTATAATTGGATAGAAATATTCAATATTTTCATTTTCCAATATATTTAAAATCTCTTGACCTTTCATCGCTTCTTGTATATTTATATTTGTTTCTCTTGCTATTTTATCTTTTTGAAAATCATCAAAGTCTCTTACAACGATGTTTGAACGATAAACATCTATTTTTAAATCTTTATTAACTTGGTTGAGTCTATGTACAATTTGTGTTAACTCTTCTTTATTCCAGCCTTTTGCCATAGCTGAATATAAAGATTCAAAAATAAACATACTTGTTTGTTTTGCATCTGCTTTCGATAGTTTTTCGATTGAGTCTTGTTTAAGATATTCACCATAAATATAGGCAATAATAAGTGTTATAATAAGAGTTGTTCCCATTATTTTAGCAGTGATTTTAGTATATGATGTTTTATTACTAGTAGTTTGCAAATAGTGTCCAAATTTTTAAATACTAAATACTATCAGAAAATAGGAAATTTATTGCTTAAAAGTCTTAAAAAAGTCTTTTTATTGTATTTAATAAAAAAAGTAAGCTTTATTAAGTTTACTTTTTTTAGATATTTGTTTGTGAAGATTATACAGCACCCATAAGTACTTTTGAACTTTTTCCTATTAGTTGACACATATCATCAAATGATTTTGAAGCTTCTTCAACATCAGCATCAAGTAACTCTTCATAGAGTTTTTCAATTTTTTCTTCATTTTTCTTTAAAGCTTTCATATCTGATTTTTCTAAATCTGCTAATTCTAAAAGTTCGTTCCAAACAGAACTTTCATCAAGCATAAAAGCTGTAAATTTAACACCTTCGTATTCAAATGTACCATTTCCTTCTAAATCTGTTACATATAAAAGATTTAATCCATCTTTGCTAAAAAATTGTTTATATTTTTCAAACATAGGTTTAAAGTCATTAAAACTTTCTAATTCACAAGCAAAAAACTTGATTGCTTCACCTTCGTTTATCATAATAACTTGTCTAGCTTGGATTTTTGGAGGTAGTTTTCTATCAGGGCTTAGTTGTTTTCCCTCTTCAACTATCATTGCACCTCTATAACCATAAAGTCCATCATTTAATTCACCACTAAAAGATGGTTGCCAATCTAACTCATTTTCTTTCATATACTCAATAACAGTTGCCATTGTAATTCCTTGTTGTAATTTGTTTAACTGTTATGCAAGTATTGTTCCTAAATAAAATACTTTAGATTACTATGTCTATAGAGCTTACAACTCCAACGCCACTTCCATCCTCTTTTAGAAAAATACCATTACTTTTTTGTATAGCTTCAGTATTATTAATACCATTTTGGTATTTAAAACCACTTTGTACATCTCCTAAATAGATAGCTCCAATATTGAGGTCAACTAGCGAGACTAACTTGTTGCCACCTGCATCATCTTTTTGCCAAATTTTTAATTTATGAAAAACTTCATCATTCTCATCTATCCAATTATTATGATCTTTATCATATTTTGACAAATCTTTGAATCCATTTCCAGAATCTGTACCAAATAATTCAGCTCCATCATCTATTAAACCATTGTCATTTTTATCTAATGCTAAATATCCAGAACCTTGTTTTAACATAGGTATTAAATCAGTACTTCCATCCTTATCTAAATCAAATTCAAATTTTAATTCACTTATGTTTTCAAATGGGTTAATATCTTCACCATAGTTAATTACCAATGGATCTTTTGTAGCTTCTTCCCCAACTACTAGTTTGGAACTATGAGCTTCGTATAGCTCTTGTGAATAAGAGATTGAAAGATCAATAGTAAAAGATTTATTAGGTGTATTAACTTTTAAAGAGGTATTAAAATCTACTGTTTGCTTTTGATAATACTCCTCTTTATGATTAAATACTATCCCAATGAGTTGAGAATTCACATTACCTTGTTGTGTTTGTTGATTTTGCTGTATATAAGGGTTTTGTTCCATAGAGGGTTTTAGGAGTGTATAATTAGTATCTAAAGGTTTGCTTTTTGGATACATATCTACAGATTTTTTTTTATCATAAAAACGACCTAAAAGAATCTCAATAAGTAGTTTTTTTATTTTATCCTCAAAACTCATATTATCATCATAATCATACACTACTCTATTTGAACTTATAGTAGTTGTATTTGAATAACTAAAATCTAAAAAAAACGCTTTAGATTGTAAATCATTTTCATCCTCTTGATTATTTACACTTTGCCCATATTGTAATTGGGTATTTGTAGTTGTTTCATGATAGTATTGAAAAGTTGATTGGCTATACATACTGACATTTGAACTTTCAATTTTCATTAAATACTCCTTAAATTAAACTATATTAAAGAATTGTATAATAAAAAAAGGTCTTTGTCAATATATATTGTTATAATTTTTATAATTATTTAGTTTGGTTTTTTATATCCTAGCTTTGTCATGATATCCATAGGGCTCATATCGTAGCTTTCTGCTATTTCTTTAAATTTATCATCCTCTTTGGCTTCAATACCTAATGCTTTTAGTTTTAATAAAAACTCTTTTGGTGTGATTTTTAAATTTTGTGCAACATCTTTAATCTGTTTTTTTCCTAATCCTGTAAGTTCAATAATAGTTTCACCATCTTTTTGGAAATTAGTTTTTAAAAGGTTATAGATAAATTGTGGACTTACTTGATTCTTTTTTGCTATTTGAGAGAGACTTTTTTCTAGTTCATATTGTATATTATTCTTTTTGAGTATCTCTTCACTTTTTGTTAAATCAAAACCAACTTTTTTACAAAAACTTTTTAATGATGAAAGTTCAGCATGAGAATAAGGAGCTGTTCCATATTGTTTTTCCCAACTTTCTTTTATATCAGTACCAAAATCTAAAAATGTTGAAAATGGGGTAATTTGATATATTGCACCAATTAAAAAAACAATAGTTATAACCGATGCTATTACCATATCTTTTGTAAACACAATCATCTGTTTTGCGGTGTTTTTCATATAACTTGTCATCGGCTTCCAGTTATAGTAAATATGTAATAAAGTTGCTACTACAAAAAGAACCATAAATGTTGAATGTAAATCAGCATATTGTTCTTTGGATAAACCTAAAAGTTCCCAATTCGCCCAGTTCGCAATTCTACCAGGAGGAGTTATAAAAAGCATAATACCTGTGTAGGTCATAACTATCATTGATAGTAACATTGTAAGAGAGGTTATTTTTTTGAGATTCATGAAAAATCCTTTTTATAGTTTATAAAGTTTTGAAAATAACTTTCCCTGTATTATAGCAAATAAAAGAATATATATAGTTATGATTATTGTAAAAGGTATACCAAATATCCCTATCATAAATGGAAGCATAGGTATTTTTATAGCACGAGCATAAAAAAATATTATAAGAAGTTCATCTTTTGCTCCCTCTTCTCTTAGCTCTGAAATTAATCCATACCAAGCATACATTGGTCCATGACTTATTATTCCAGCTAATAAAGCATAGATAATTCCTCTTTTCCCACTATCTTCTCCAAAATGTTTAATAATATCTTTGGGTTTTAAAAAATAGTTAATTAAAGCTGTTAGTAAAATTATAAATATAAATATAGGTAAAAGTGTGTAAAGAATTGAGAAAAATATTTTTACTGCATGTATGGCATTATTCATATCAAATAATAGTAATACTATATATGTAAAAATTACTACATATAAAAATTTTAACCCTTTATATTCTATCTTTTTCATCTATAGTACCTGCAATGTAAGAACTGTAAAGTAAGCCACTAGCATAGTTGCAAATAGTGTAAGAATATTTTTATAAAAAGTAAACTTCAATCCAAATACGCTAGCTTCTGCAGGAAGCTGTACTATCCCTAAAGTAACCCAAGCAAGTATAAAAGCAGCTAGAGCATAGAGTGTAACTCCTTGATTGAGTAGCTGGTCACTTATGATATAACTGACAGCTGGATTTCCAGATGAGATGGCACCTATAAATGTTCCTGTAAAAATATCTGTTGTAGTCCCATATCCAAAAAGATGGGAGAGCATATCTGGAGTTACATAAGTTTGTAGAACTGCAACAAATCCTATAACACCTAAAAGCATAGGTGTCATTGATAAGAAGTTATTAAGTGCTTTTTTAAAAGCGATTTTTGGTGTTATCTGCTTTTTTATTTTATCTTTCATATAGAGTCTTTGTTTTTAGTATAAAAAGAATTCTATCTAAAATTTTCTATAAAAGAAATTTTCAATATCTACATTAAGTTGTCATATGATAATATTGCAAAAAATTTGAATAAAAGACTTTTCAATGAAAAAAACAGAAAAAACAAATACAAGTAATCTCATCGATAGAACATTTAAAAAACTAAGCAATTTAGATAAAATTTTAGAAAATAAAATTGATAAAATCTTATTACAACTTATTAATATATTAAAATATGTTTTTATCATAACAATGATGTTATACCTTTTCATCTGTATTATGAGTTTATCACATAAGATGATATCACTGACAATTACTCAAGGTGCATTGGATTTTCAATCAATAAAAATGATTTTAACAGATGGCTTATTTACCTTAATTGTTATAGCTATTGTGAAAACATTATTTATTAAAAATGGATATGATTATGCCTTGACTTTTCTAGAGATTGGATTTGTTGTTGTTATACGAAAGCTAATTCTTTTAGATGCCGCACCAGAAGAAGCTATGATGACTCTAACTTTAGGGCTAACATCAGCGGTATTTTTTGTCCTAATAGTCTATATTCATAATATAAAAAATAAAGCAAAAAAAGAGGAAGAGTTACTTGCCAATAGCAAGTAGATAAAGAATGTTATTTTCTGTCTTTAAAAACTTTTTGGTCTCTTGATCATAATAAGCTCCAATACCACTACAACCTACCTGTTTGAGTTCTGATTTTAGATATATGATTTGAGCGATAAATCCACTTAAAATATTTACTTTTTGATAAGCCTCATTTTCATTTGAAGTGAAGTAGAATGTTACTGCACTTTGTCCACCTATATTTTGTTCTAAACTTAAATATCTTGATTTAGCACTAAAGTCGCCAACACTTTGAAGAGTTCCATTTTTATATAATCCTTGAGTCATGCCATTTATTCTATGAACTGTATAAAATATATCAATATTGTGTGTTGTTGCAAAAGTAAAAATATTTTGGGTGATAAAAGAAAAATCATTTTCTTCTATAGGTATTTCTCTAAAAGCTCGAATTGAACGACGATTTACAATAATACTTTTAAGTTGTTCTTTGGGTATATTATCAAAAAATAAAGGATTTTCAATATCTTTACACTCATAACTACAGGTTTTTTTATAAGTATCTTCTATGAACTTATTTGTCTCTAAAAAATCACAACCACTTACATAGGGAAGTTGTTGTCGCAAAGTTTTTGTCTCTTTTTCTGTAGAAGTTGTAGATGATATTGCACAAGTAAACATCTCATCATCTCTAAATCCGCATATCTCATTTAAAGCAAGTTTATCAAAATCAAACATTATTTTAGACTCTTTATCCATAACACAAAGAGCTGCATAGATAGTTCCTAGTGCATGACCAGAATCAAGGAGAATGTAGCGTATACTTCTATCTCTATACTTCCATGAACTTCTAAAATAGATAGATGAGATTAAAAATGTAATCCCTTTTTGTTTTGAGTTATCTTTAAAATAATACTCAACTCCATCACTATCAATCTCTTGTAGTAAACACAATGTTCTACTATGTGGCTCATAGTGATATATGCCACTAACAAGTCCCTTAACACCACGAAGTTGTATATATATTTCACAAGGATATAGTGCACCAGCACTTGGGTTAGTTCTAAGGTAATATGTCCCTTCTGGGTACTCTTTTTCAAAAGTGATACCACCAATAAGGTTTAAATCTTTTAGTTCATCATAATCATCTATTTTAAATCTTTGTGAAAAATGTGGATAGGTTTTAAAGTTTTTAGGCTGTGTTCGCCAATCTAAAAAATTTGCATTTTTACGAATACTCATATATGAATGGTTTGTTGTATCATGTTGATGTGACATTTGTATAAATCCTTTGATGATGATTATACATATTATATACCATAATTGTTTTTAACTATTTTGTTAAAAAATATTTTTTAATTTTATTACAAGTTATTTTTAAGAGAGATAGTTTATTATTTTACTATCTCTTGAAGTTTTGAAATATTCAAGAGTGTGAGAAGTGTTTTAGCATGAACATTTTTAGGTGGTTGTACTATACTTTCCCCTATCATTCCCCCACTGATGAGATGATTTTCAAAAGGTTTTATATGTTGTGTAGGTACTCTCATAATCTCCCCAAGTCTATCTACAACAATTCCAATAGTGTGTTTTCCATCAGAGCCTTCATAGTTCACTAGTATGATATCATTTTTTTTAGTTTCTTTATTATTTTTAATAAATGAACTTATATCTAGTACACTTACAAAATATTCTTTATGTGATATTGTCCCTTTGAAATGATTTTCAACCCCTATACTAATAGGTGTTTCTAAATGCTCTAGTCCTACAGCTTCTATCACTTGACACTGAGAAATCCCAACCCATTTTTCACCAATATAAAATGTTGCTACCTCTTGTACGGGTTCATTTTGTAATATAGGATAATTATAGTATTGATTTTGTTCTTTTTGTGGTATTGTTGAGTTTTCTTCTATAATTTTTCCAGCTTCAATAAATACAAGTGCAATAATATCATTTATATAATCATCACTTTCGCTTTTATATTCTCTATAGCCATTTGAACATGAACTCCCTACAATATAATATTTGTTTTCAAATTCAATTATTTGAGATGTTGATTCTCCATGTTTGAGATTGAAAAAGTTATCATCAATATTTAAAGTATTTCCAATAGTGTAATTATCATTTGAACAGCTGATTATTTTTTTTGAAGTTTTTTCAACGAAAAATGAAAATATTTTATCATCTACTTTAGGAAGAGCGTCTTTTAACATATCTTGAAATTGAGGTGTACTATCAAATACTATCCCAATACCACCTACACTATGTGAGTTATTAGTACTCACAATTGAAGCACCATATATATAACTATGTTTTTCATCATATAAAGGTGTTTCTTCAAAAGATGATACAGAATATTTAGAAGAGTTATCGAGATGTAATGTTTTATTTACCCAATCATTATTTAACTCTTTCCCTACAAGATTAGTTTCGTTTTCATTTGAAACAGCTATTATAGTTCCATTTTTATCATAAATAAAAAGATTTGTATAAACTGTATAAAGGTCATTGATATATTTTAAAATACTTGAAATATCTTTTTTTTCTTGATCTGTGATCGGTTCATCTTTTGAGAGAATTTCTTTAAAAGTACTTGTTAATGCCCACCACCTACAATCATTTGCTCTTTCATATAGGTTTCTATCCATTATGTCAATAGAAAGTGATGCTAAAAACACAGCGTCATCTAAAAGAGATAGTATAATAGTTTCATTAAGTTTTTCTATTGAGGTATTAAATGATTTTTTTGTATTTTCACCTGTTTGTCGTACCTCTCGCAAGATAGACCTAGCAAAATCAGCTCCACCTAAACTAGAGTTTTCATCAGTTTGGGCTACATTTCCATTCCATACAGCACGGTCAAGTTCGTCTTGTATAGTAGTTGCTTTTATTGGAATCTCTATCATCTCTTGTTTGAAAATATCTTCATTTCTCATAATAGATTGTAAAATTTTTTCTTCTATCTCTATGGTTTCATTATTTTCCTGAAATGCACTATTCAGTGGTATCATAATATGACCAAGCCATCCTAAACCAAAGAAACCTTCATATCCATTTGTTTGACAAGTTTTTATAAGATAATCTCTCCCCGCAAAAGAGGTTATTGTAAAAGGTTTTTCAAGTTCAATTTCAAGTTTTGCTCCAATTGGGATATGGTAAGGGTCACTTGAAGCTATAGATACACCCTCTTTATCTAATAAGAGAATTGTTTCTTTATTCTCTTTTTCCACTAATCTTGAAAAAACACCATCCATCTCATTTTCAAATTTAAAGCATAAAGATAAATAACCAATAATATCATCGCAATCATTAGTTTTTGTTACTTTATAAGTATACACTAATGAGTTTTTATGTTTTGGTAAAAAATCATGATATTTAAAAGTTTCCACATAGTCTTCATCGGTACTTTTTACAATATTAATTATAGAGTCATTGGTTTGTGTTATTGTATTTGTATCATCAAGTTTTGCTACTATATTTCCATTTGTATCAAATAATACAATATCATAATAGACACTATATTTAGCTACATACTCTTCAAATCTATTTTTGATATAAAGTAAATCCTCTTTGTAAGTTTTTTTTGCTATTCTAAAATTTGTATCATCTATATCATCTTTATATACCTCTATTTGTTCTATAGTTTTTGGATGTTTAAGTAAAAAACTTCTTATATCATCATCAGTAGCTAAAAAACCAATATCTGCTGTTCTTTCAAAAAGATTTCTTATAACTATATCTACAGCAACTTGTGCTTTTGATTTCATAGCATTTATCACTTTGTTGAGTGTCGCATCAGCTAGATGTGAAATAAGTTCCTCTGTTAAGGCATTAAAGTTAGTTTTTGTTTGACTCATATCAATACCAGTATCACCTAATTGACTAAGAAGTATTAGTTGATCCCATGTTTTACTGATGTCATTGAGTTCTGTCTTAAACTCTGTAACATTTTGCATATATTTAAAATGTTCTTGAAACTTATTAGACTTTGAATCCATATCTAAACCTTTGATTTTTTTCTTTAATTAATAATTATATCATATAATAGTCTTATATAGGTCTTCTTATATATAAAATATATAATAAAATATATAAATTTTATACAACTTAATGTTTAATTATTGTTTTTTGTATTTTTTAGTCAATCTTGCAAAATCATAAAAATCACTTAACATCAAATATCGTATTTGTATATCATCAAATTTTTGTATGAGTGGAGAAAACCCTTCATGGAATAGTCGTACATCATTGATAAATTCTTTTGGGTATTCTAGTTTTTCCTCTTTTAGTTTTCCAAAGCAGGTCATAAACTCCATAAAGAGCTTATTGACAAGTTTCTCTTTAACAGGAGTTTGTTCTTGTAAAAAACCACTAAGCTGTTCAAACTCGGTACATATTTTTTTTAAACACTCTTGCATGGATCTTCACTTTGGCAAGTTGATATAGAGATACTTTCACAAATATTTATATCAAGAAGTCTATTAATCTGTTCTATATCAAAACCACACATTGAATGGTTCCCAATTTGTAATAATGGTCTCTTAATTAAAATAGGCTCTTCACACATAAGTTTAATAAGTTCCTCTTTTGTATAATCTTCGATATTTATCTCACTGTTTTTTATTTTTGGAGCAAATTGATTTATCATCGCACTTTTATTGAGACCTTGAAAAAAAGGCTCTAGACTCTCTTTTGTCCAAGGTGCATCAAGTAGACTTTTTGTTTGGTAAGACAGACCATGTGTTTCTAAAACTTTTTTTTGTCTTTGATTTCCAGCACAACCTTTTTTTTCATAAAAAACTATAGTATATCTGTTTGGTGTAAATTGCATTTTTTTCCTTAATTCATATAGGGTATATCTAGCATTGCGTCTCTATCACTTGCACTAAAATCATAACTATCATCTGTGATAAGTTTTGTTAAACTTTTTTCTACCATTTTTATTTGTAGTATATGATAGTTACCATTATTAATGTTGTATTGCATTTGTGTTTTATAATAACTAAGTATAATGGGGTGAATTTGATTTTGATTAGCTAAAAGTTTTTCCAAAAAGCTTTTGAGTTTTGAAATATCATACTCATCAATTTTTTCTAGTTTTCGTACCAGATTTCTTACAAATTGTTTTTGGTGGTATTGTTCACTGATAGTTAGTAGTTTTGATGCTGCATAGATATCCGCAACAGTTTCAGAATAGTTATAAAGATATCGAAAATGTTCACAAACTATCTCTATATATTTTGGATAATGTTTCAATACAAAAACAAGCTCTTTTAAATCTCCATCCATCAATACTTGAAATAAAGTAGCTGTTCTTTTTTGTATCTTTTCCCAATGACCTCCACCCTCTGTAGTGTTTAAGTCACCTAAAAATCGTTCATAATTTTCTAAATCATATTCTTCTTCCATATTGTAAATATGCAAGAAGTATACCTAAATTAAAAAGATACTACTTTAAAGTGAATAAATTGTAGCTTGGTTTCTTCCATTGTTTTTTGATTCATAGAGGGCAATATCTGCTTTTTTTATAAGAGTTTCAGCAGTATCATCACTAGTAAATTGGCTAATACCTAAACTAATAGTTTTTTGTCCAATTTTATCAAAGTTATAATTTGCAATTTCAGTTCTAAGTTTTTCAGCCAAAATAAATGCTTGTTTTTCATCAGTTTCTGGACAAATTAATAAAAACTCCTCTCCCCCAAATCGTCCAAAAATATCTGTTGCTCTTATATGTTTAGATATAATTTTTGTTACTTCAAAAAGTACTTTGTCACCCATTTGATGCCCATATTGATCATTAACACTTTTAAAATAATCTATATCTACAATAACAAGTGATAAATTTTTTATATATCTTTTTGCCATTGAGATCTCATACTCTAAAAATTCATCAAGTTTTCTTCTATTTAAAACACCCGTCAGTTTATCTATTGAGGAGAGTTTCTCTAACTCTTTTTTTGAAGTGATATCTTGTCCTACTGATACAAAGGATTCAATTTCTCCTTGATCATCTTTGACAGCGATAATGTTTTGTTCTAACCAAAAATCAGTGCCATCTTTTTTTCTATTTTGGATCTCACCACTCCATTCACCTTTATTTAAAATTGTTTCCCAAGATTTTTTAAAAAACTCTTTGGGTGTATTAGGGTGTTTGATGATACTCATAGGCTTCCCTATAAGTTCATCTTTTCTATATCCACTTGCATTTTCAAAAGCATTACTCACTTCTAAAATAGTTGTATCTTTTGTTGTTTTGGTTGAAACTACATACTTATCTAAAATTGAAGCAAACCTTTTGAGTTCATCATTTGCTAGTAAAAGTGCTTTTTGTAATTGTGCTGGTCGTATAGAAGCATAAAAAGCCATAATTAAACTAGCTAATATACTTAACAGTATAATATAAAATGTGGCTTTTAACTTGTCATATAATAAAGCATCTTGGTAAGATTCTTTTGGTTTTAATACCATTATTGCTTTATCTTCGTTGTTCAAAATATCATTCAATGGATACACATAACAAGAATCACATCTATTAGGATGAGATAATAATTGAATTGCATCTTTAGAAAAATCTTGACGAAGTGTTCTAGAAATTCCTTTATATTTATTAAAGGAATATTGGTCATCAGGATGCATTATATAGTTTCCATTTTTATCAATAATAAAATGTTCAAAAGCTGATGAACTACGAATTGAATCAAATAAATTTGTTGTTAACATATTTACTATAATTATTCCATCAAATTCATTGTTTTTATTAAAAAGAGATTGTGCAACTCTTAGTGTTGGTCGATAAGGAATCTCAATTTTCCCATGTTCTATATTTAAATTAAATTTAGAATGCCATATTTTTTGGTCTTGTATCTGAGCAACACTTTGAAAATAATCTCTATTCTTTTTATTTTGTAGTTGAGAGTCTTTTACTAAAAAAGGCTCATCTTGTTCATTTGTTCTATCAACTCTTACAACCTCCATCCCATTTTTATCTATATAACGAAGTTGCATGATTTTTGTATTAATCCCTGCAATTGATAAAAATATATTGTTAAGTTCATAAAGTTTATGTTGATCTTTTGTTTGTAGATAAATTTTCATAGTAGGATTTTTACTAATACTTTTTACTATATTATCAATATCTCTAATTTTTTCTTTCAAAATAGTGAATTTTTTAGTAATCATTACATCATTAGCTTTAGTATCTAAATCACTTTTTAGACTTCTTAATTGTATATTATAACTAATAACACCGCCTAAAATAGATACAATGACTCCAAAGAGTATAAAATAAATTGTAAACACCGTTTTAAAATTTTTTTGAGTCATTTTTTGAATACCCTTTCATTAGATGTATTTATAACATAAATTATTATAAATTATACTTAGATGAATAAAAAATAAATATTTATACTATTATTGTAATGAATCTTTAGGTACACTTTATGAATAGAATAATATATATTCATAAAGGTAATAAATAATGCTAGAAAAAATATCATTTGGTACATATCGTACTACATTTCAAAATCCAGTTCATCAAGAAGCTATAAACTATGCACTTGATAATGGGGTCAAATATATAGATACATCATCAAATTATATGTATGGTGAAGCGGAAATACTTATAGGACAAGCCTTAGAAGGACGAAATAGAGAGGAATTCACTGTAGTTTCAAAAGGTGGATATATCCAAGGTCCAAACTTACAAAGGGTAAAAGAGGGTTGGGAAGTTGAAGAACTTGTGGAGTATGATCCAAATTGTTTTCATAGTATCTCCCCTATGTTTTTAGAAGATCAAATAGACAATAGTTTACAAAGATTAAATACTCCCTATATAGATTGTTATTTACTCCATAATCCTGAGTATTATCTCCTTACAAATCTTAAAAGTGATGCAACTAATGAAGATATAGATAAACATCATTCTATTATGCAAGAGCGTATAGAAAAAGCATTTGCATTTTTAGAAACAATGGTAGAACAAGGAAAAATTAAATCTTATGGTATTAGTTCAAACTCATTTGCAAAACAAGAAAATGATTACCACTTTTTAGAGTATAGATATTTATTAGATTATGCAAAAGAGATAGCAGGGGAGAATCATCATTTTAAAGTGATACAACTTCCTTTTAATATGTATGAAAAAGATGGAGTCCCTTGTGCAAAGTATTTTCATGAAAATGGTATTGAAGTTCATGCAAATAGACCATTAAATGCTTTTTATATGGGAGGTATGTTACGATTAGCTTCTTATAAACCTTGTAATGATTTTGATAATTTATTAGCAGAGGTGAAAAAAGTTGATAATAAACAGTTGCAAATATTAATCGATGATTTAATTGAAAATCAATCACGATTTGGATTTGCAGGAGATGTAGATGATACTATCGAATATCAAGTGATACCTTACATAATACAAGGTATTAAACTTGATAAAAAATATTATAAAGTGATTGATAACTTTTTAACTTGTTATAAACAAAATATCAAGTACTCTCTTGGGAAAATAACAGCAAAAAAGTTAGAGTTAGCTGAACCTCTTGATAAAATAGCCTTGGAGTATTTATTGAAAAAACATTATATTTCAAAAGTATTAGTGGGACTTAGAACAAAAGAATATGTAGATAAAATACTCACATACACAAAGGAAGATTAATGGCAAAAAAACCATTCAACCCAGATAGTTTTGATATAGATTTAAAAGTAAAAGATGTGGTGGTAAAATTTCCACAACTTTTAGAGTTTGACTATAAAGAGGTTAGTTTAAATGAAGAACTTACAAAATTAAACTATGAGGTTGTATCTCCAGTTTATGAAGATAAAAAATATTCATCCATTGATGAATATCTTGAGTTGGATGTGGACTATATAGTATAAAAGAGTTAAATAAAAAAACTTCTTAACTCTTTAAATCGATATCTCTCTTTAAGAAGTGTTAATGATTTTTTAAATATAACCATCTCTTTTTTATTAAATTCTGAACCATTGTCTTGCAGTTTGTTATAAATTGCATTACGATTTTTTTCACTAATTTGTGTTAAATCTTCATTGTTCATAAGCTCCTTGATCTCTTTAATATTAGAATCAGGCATTGGAAAGTCTGTATAGTATTGACCAATTCTATTAACACCCCAAAAATCAATCCCTAAGTTCATATAAAACTTTAATGATGAGGAAACACAATACATTTTCACCCTCTCAATATCTGCATGGAGAAGTATCTTATTAAAAAGAAGTGTCAATAGTTTTTTTGCATACCCATTAAATCTTGAATGAAAAGGGGTAAGAATATTATGAATAGTAAGATATTGATTATTTCTTGAGATATGATAAAAAAGATAACAAACATCTTTCCCCTCATCATCTTCTAAACACAAACATGGAAATTTGTTCCAGCTGTAGTAACTGTCCCACCAATCAAGAGATTGTTGTGCAAACTCTTGTGATGCCGAGTGTTCTATATTTGCTACTGAGTCAATATACTCTTCTCTATTTAAATTTTTAGTAGTCATTTTAGCTCTCTCTTTCGATTGAAAAGCCAAATGTCTAATTTTAAGCGGATAAATCTTTATTAAATATTACTCTGCAAGTATTATACCGTTACTTTAAACTATCTATATCTTGTATAATTTTTTGAATATCTATAGAGTAACTAAAACAGCTACTTATTTTACAAGCTAGATATTCATCACTGTCATGTTCTTTTTTAAATACAAAGGGATAGTTGAAATCTTCACTAGAAAACTTTTCAAGCTTCTCTTTTTTTGCTTTGATAAATACAGGTTCTTTGATGTAAAAGATTGAAGCCAAAGTTGCATTTGGAAAATATGAGGGATATTTGTTGATATACTCCACATAGTATTGCATCGATTTTTTTACTATCTCAAAAGTTTTGTAGTCTTCTTGCATTGTTGCATATAGAATTAAATTTGAAAAGTGTACTCCTAAAGCACTAGCATAGCCACTCTCCTCAATATCTGCATAAGTTTCAAACCCATCATTTGCTTCTGCCCATCTACCATTCTGGTAAAATAGTTCAATAGATTTTTTTATAAGTTTTTCATAGAGTGTAAGATATTTGTTCTCTAAAGTGATTTGATACGCTTCAAAAAGTGTAGCACTTAAAAAACTATAATCCTCTAAGATAGCTTTTTGTGTAGGAGTTTTTCCTTTGATAGTTTGGTGATATAGTTCTCCATTTTTATACATCAAAGCTATAAGAGTATCTAGTGAGTTTAGAGTACTTTTTAAATACTTTTTATCAATACTAGTTGCCATAAGTTTCCCTTTTAGATACAAAGCATTCCAAGCTGTATTTATCTTATTATCAATAAATGGATACTCTTTAGTATCACGGATTTGTTTTAAAAGAGTGATCACTTTTTCTAAGTTTTGTGGTTTATTTACCCTTAAAATCTCTGGATTTGAATACTCCCCATCAAAGTTTCCATCTTTTACAATACCTAGATAGGTTAAGGTTTCAATTGCAGCTTTTTCATCAATACCATTTTGTTCTAAATACTCTAAGCTCTCCATATAATCAAAAACAAAATAATATCCCTCTTCATTTTTCCCTTGAGAGTTTTTACTATCAGCATTACTAGCACTTTTATAAACACCATTTTCTAAAAATCTTTCATCAATTTGAGAAGTTGTTTTCTCAATAACCTCTTTAAACAAAGGCTCTTTTGTGATTTTGTAAGCCAAGGTATATGCTTCTAGTGCTTCAGCATTGGTATATAACATCTTTTCAAAATGTGGTATTGTCCACTTTTGATCTACACTATATCGATAAAAAGCCCCCTCTATTTGGTCAAAAATCCCACCTCTTGCCATAGCTTTTAAAGAATCTACAGCCATAGTTAAAGCCTCTTTATCACCGTTGATTTCATAGAGTTTTAAAAGTAATATAAGATTTGTAAACTGTGGAAACTTTGGATGTGTACCAAATCCTTTATACTCTTTGTCATAACTACTTTGAAATTGGTTTACTATATTGTGTGATAACTTATCATCAAAAGTTGCATTTGATAAAGTTACATTCTCTTTATTATTTACAACTTCAAGTATATGTTTCCCTTGCTCTTGTAGTTTTACTCTATCAAAAAGAGCAATCTCTCTTAATACTTCCATAAGTCCCCTTGAACCATATCCTGCATATTTTGGTACATAAGTTGCAGAAAAAAATGGCTCTTTGTCAGCAGTCATTACAATAGTTAAAGGCCAACCACCACCGCGTTTATTCATAACTCTATAGATTTTTTGATAAAAGCCATCTATATGGGGAAATTGCTCCCTATCAATTTTTATAGAGATAAAGTCTTTATTTAAAATCTTCGCCACCTCTTCATCCTCAAAAGATTCATGTGCCATCACATGACACCAATGACAAGTGCTATAACCAATAGAGAGAAATATAAGTTTGTTCTCTTTTTTTGCTTTAGAAAATGCCTCATCACCCCAAGGGTACCAATTCACTGGATTGTCCTTGTGTTGTAAAAGATAAGGAGAAGTTTCGTTTTGTAGTTGATTTGCCATAGTTATTCCTAAAAAAATATAAAATACTAGAAGAGCTTTTTTAAACATTGTAAACTCCTTTTGTTTAATAATAGCAATGAACTATTAAGAGATATTTAAAATTATAATCAAGTTTTTTGAATAATATTGGATTTATTTAACGAGTTTAGAAGAGGTGCTATTTATCAAAAATAACCAAACTTCTCCCAAATGGTATTTTGTTTTTATTTTGAGACAATGCCCATATCACTTCATACGCAGGTGGGATTCTTGGAAAAATTCCTTCCCCATCTGTAAAATATAGTAGTATAGAACTCATAGGGATATTTGCATCTATATATTCAAAAGTAGGGCGGTAGTCTGTACCTCCACCACCTTTGAGTGGAAAATCCATCTCTTCCCCACCCATAAAAGTGTGATGTGAATGTACTTTTGCATCTGCTATAAGAAGTTCTATAGAAACAGCTGGAAAGTTTTGCATGATAGATTTAAACTCTCCTATAAAAGCACCTAAAATATCCTCTCTTATTGACCCAGAAGTATCTATGGCAACTATGAGACTTAGGGTGTCACTAGTTAAACTTGGTAGGGCTACACCTCTATAGATATGTTTTTTATTTGGTGGCATAAAGGCGTAGTTGTTTCTCATATGACGATTAATAGCGTTGTAAAGTTCAAATTTCCAGTCGATGTCATTTGCTTTTATTTTTTTTGCAAATCTTTCTAGTCCTAGTGGAGTGGAGCTGTTTTTTAAGGTAACTTCTTTTGCTAAAGTAGCTGCATAGTCCCACTCCTCTTGGGTTTTTTCATCATCTGGATTGTTGATGTTTTTAAAAATAGAGCTATTGCCATCTTTATCTTTTATGAAGTTTTCTAGATTTCTAATATCATCATAACTACTTGTTCCATTTTGTTCTGCAAATTCAACTTTTAATATCTCATAAATCTCTTCTGAGTACATATCTTTGTACTCTTTGTTGTAGTTTGCACCTTTTGGGATTTTGAGTTTATTTTTGGCTAACATATTGTTTATAGCATAGTCAGTTGCTAGTTGCCACAATACACCTTTACGGTTGAGCTTTCTTTGATTGTGGGCTAGGATATGATGCATAACACAGTTTGTAAGGATAAAAAACAGCTCATCCATATCTAAAGTTTCTATATAGGTTGGATTGTAGATAAATCTTTTTCCATTACTCGCAAAATAATCAATAGCTGAATTTTCCTCATGCTTTAATCTTGAAGCTAACATCCCAAAGTAGGGGTGTTTTGAAGTGAGTTGACTTTTTACTTTTGTAAGAAGTGTAGTTGCATCCATAGTTATACCTCTTTAGTGTAAAAGAGAGTTAAACTTTCTCATCCACAAAGGCCAACTTTTTATATAATCAAGTCCAATATCTCGGCTTCGTAAATCTTGTACTATCATCACTGCAAATTCCCCTGGAAGATTGAGAGTGTATCTTAAAAGATTATCAAGCTCTGAAGCTCTTGTCTCATCATCTATTTTCATAGTAAGTGAAGTACAAAGTATATGAAGTGCAGAGGTTTCGTTTGGTACATCGGTACTAGTCCCATCTAAAATTTTATCAATATCTGGTAAGCTTGAAGCAACACTTCTAAACCCTAAAAATGATGCAGCAAGTTCTTGTCCAATAGCACCACTAACCATATCCATGAGTAAATCATCATCAGGAACAGATGCAAGTATCTCATTTACATATTCCCAAGTTCTTGGAGTTGCAAATGCTTTGGAGTCATTTTGAGTATTAAATGCAAAAAGAGCATCAGGTCTGTATGAACTAAAAGCAATGATAGTAGGGTCAATATTTGTAGTTTTTGCCCAAGCTTGCCAAACCTCTAAATCAACTTCCATATCAAGGTGAACAAATCTGTTTGCCAAAGGTGAAGCCATACGAAATACAACACCTCTATCACTCTCACGATTTCCAGCTGCAACTATAGCCCAACCATCAGGGAGAGTATATTCTCCTATTTTTCTATCAAGGATTAGCTGATAAGCACTAGCTTGCACCATAGGAGCTGCTGTATTTAACTCATCTAAAAACAAAATCCCCTCTTTAGTACTTCCATCAGGTAAAAATGAAGCTTTTGCCCAAACAGCACTATTATCAGCACTATCAAAAAATGGGATACCTCTTAAATCTGTAGGGTCTAAAAGGGAAAGCCGTAAATCTATAAAACCTATATCTCTATCACGAGCTATTTGTGCTACGATTGAAGACTTTCCAATTCCTGGAGATCCCCATAAAAATACTGGTACTTTTCTTTTTGTTAAGTGGTCTATTGATCTTTTTGCTTTGCTTGGATTCATTTATATTTCTCCTTGGTTTGTAAAGCTTATGCAAGAAGTATGCCTAGGGTGTTTTGGTCATTCCAAAGAAAGTAATTTTACTTTCTTCTTGTGTTTTGTCTTACCGAGACTATGAATTGGTAGATTAGGTAGGCTATTGTGATTTTAAAGAATAATTCATAGAAAGTGAGTGCATTGTCAAATTTAACTAAAATACTTAGATTCTTTGCTAAACAATCTAAAGGATTATCTACTACATAAAAATAATTTATAAAAAGTAGTATTAAGATTAAGAAAGAAAATATATGTTTCATATATTTTAATTCTCTAATACAATATAAAAATATCGAAGAGATAACACCAACTAACATACTTACTTGCAATAAGTCTTTATTAAGTGTGATATTTTCTTTATAAATACTAAAAATAATAGATATAATAAATATCCAAACTAACGCTAAAAACCAACTTTGAGAATGGTCTGATGAAATCCCATGAAGTTTAAAAACTATCCACTCGAAAGGATTTTTAAATAATTTTAATTCTTTTTCTCGTTTTTTCATCTCCAAAGCATAAAACCTATTGGCTTCGATGATATTGTTTTGTTGTTCAAAAGAGTTTTTGATGATTCTAGCTGTTTCACGGTTTGCCACAACCATATCTTCTTTTGAACGTATTCCATAAAAACTTCCATCAACTTCAAAAAGAGTATTTTCAAAATTTACAGTTTTTTCAAAAATCGTATTTTTAAATATAGAATGAGTTTTAAAGGTTACATAATAAAAATCTACATTTTCGGTAAATTTTGTTTTTTGAAAAGTTACTAACTTTTCAAAAACAGTATTTTTAAATTTTATTGCATTAAATGTACTTTCTTCAAAATCACAAAAATCTTTAAATCGTGTATCTTCAAAATTACAACTATTTATTGTACATTCTTTGATTTCAACTTTTTGTTCAAAAACAATTTTTGAGAAATCTAAACTTTCAATTTCAGGGCATGCTAAAAATGAAATTCTAATATCTTGTTGTCTTTTAAATTTTATTTCATCTTTTAAAATACATTTAGAAAATACTATATCTTTTTTAAATTGAATATTTGTGAAATCCACACTATCTAAAAATGTACAACTATTAAAATCAACCTTTTGAGTAAACTTTTTTTCTTCTCCTTCTTTTTTAAAAAATGAATCTTCATAATCTAACACATTACTAGATAATCCATTCCCTTCAAATTTTGGAAAAACAATATTATTGAATGGAATAGGAAGAAATTTAGAAAGTCTACCTTGTGAATCAGATATGATATTTCTAATCTCTCTCCAAAACAATTTTACTTTTTCTGGCTCCCACACTGTTTTATTATCTTTATCAAATGTGTACCAGCCATTTTTTTGATCTTTTTCACAATGTAAAATACACTTATCTTCTCGCTCAAAACACTTATTTTCACAATTTTCTATACTACATTTCCCCATCAATACACCTCTTTCCTATGTCCAATACGAACAACGATAATAATAAGTTCTTCATCTTTAACCTGAAAAACAACTCTATATTGGTTGATACGAAGGCGAAATTTTCCTTTGTATTCCCCTTTGAGGGCTTTGATATTGTTTTTTAAAGTGTCTGGATTTGTGACAAGCAGGAGAAGTTTTTCTTTGATGATTTTTTGAGCCACAGAGTCTAGTTTGGCGAACTCTTTTTTCGCACTGTTTAAAAAGTGGAGTTCGTACATATATTACAAACCTAACTCTTTGAAAACTTCACTTGCAGGAATTAGCCTCTCTTTTTTATCCTCTAGGTTTTTAAGCCTTTGGTCTGAAAGTCTTTCATCTATTGCGTCAAAATACATACTGAGTGCTTTTTCTACTATATGCGATTTTTTCTCATTTAACTCTTGTGACACACTATTTAACTCATCGATAATAAAATCTGATACGGTAAATGTACTTCTTATTTTTTGCATGATTAACCTTTATTCATATAATTATATGAATGATTATACATAAATAGGTTTTAAAAAGCAAATATTTTTTTATTTAGAACTAGTATTTATCAGCCATTGCAATTTTTTTAAGGCAAAAGATAGTTTTTTCTTTTGTACTTGATTTTAAATAACAGTTATAATCATTGTTTTTTGCTAAATTCTTTACAATAGATAATCCTAGTCCAAAGCCTGAAGTTTTTCTATTTTTACTTTTTGAGATTGTAAAGAATGGTTCAAATACTTTCTCTTGAAACTCTTTTTTTATCTCTTCTCCATTATTTTCAAAGATAATTGTATCATTTGAGATTTCTATTTTTATATAGCCATTATGGGTATATTTTGAAGCATTTGTAAGAATATTTAGAAAGATTTTTTTTAAATCCATTTTATTAAAAATAATACTAAATTCTTTATCGATAGAATTTATATATTGCAACTCTTTTTTATTTTCAATAAGTGTAAATATCTCATGTTCAATAAAAGGATATAGCATGATTTTTTCTTTTATTTTATGATTGTGCATAGAGGAGATAAACTCAAGCATATCAACAGTTAGTTCATTTAAAAAGTTTACCTCTTGTTTCATGTTATGTAAAATTTTCGGTAAATCTTCTTTTTTTACCAAACCATCTTCTATCTCTTCTATATAGCCATGGAGTATAGTAATAGGAGTTTTTACATCATGTGCCATTGAGATTAATAGGTCAGATAGATTTTGATTTTTTTGTTTTAAATCAGATATCAAATTATCTAATCTATTTGATACGAAGTTCATATTTTGATTTATCTCATTTATCTCTATGATAAAATTTTGTTCAGTATTTTCATTAAATTCTTCTTGTTTTATATTTTCTAACCTATATTCTATAAAGTTGAATTTTTTTGATAAGTATTTTCCAAAAAAGTAGCTGATTGTTATAATAATAGGCAATACAAACACAATAGCTAGTATAATTTGTAAAAACATCTTAGAACCTATTGGAGTTCCTATAATCATAAAAGTCATAAATGCACTAAGTGCAGATATAAGAAGTCCTGCAATTGTATATATTAGTATAATAAACGGTTTAATTTTCATATATTTTATATCCCATACCTCTTACTGTTTTTATAATATCTTTATCATAAAATTGTTTTATCTTCTCTCGAATATGATAAATATGACTATTTATCCCTTGTTCATCTATTGTACCAAAATAGTTATCATAGATGAGTTGTGCCAATTCTTGTCTTGAATAAACTCTATTTTTATTTATAATTAATGTTGATAATATTAGATATTCACTAGCTGTAAGTTCTATATTATAGCCATTTATAATTATATCTTTGGAGTCTTCATTTAAGATAATATTTGAGATAGACTTTACTTTTAAAGAACTTATCTCTTCTCTTCTTTTTAGTAAAGAGTGGATTTTTATTGCTAACTCTTTTGCTGAAAAAGGTTTAGCAATATAATCATCAATCCCAAAATCATAACCTTTTTGCTTAAATTCCACTGTGTCTAAGGCACTAATCATAACAATCAAAGTTTTTTGTGATTTGTTTCTTATTTTTTTACATACCTCAAAGCCATCAAGAAAAGGGAGCATAATATCTAAAGTAATTAAATCATAAGAGTTAGCTAGTATTTTTGATATAGCTTCTTTCCCATCATAAGCGATATCTACATTGTAAATATCACTATTAAGACGGTTTTTTATTAAGCTTACAATAGTTTCTTCATCTTCAACTATTAAAATACTTTTTTTCATTTTAATTACTTTATGATATGCCACACACCTTTTACACCATCACCTTTTTTATCATTTACATTTGTATCTTTAAAGAAATAATACAAAGGTTGTGATTTATATGTTGTTTGTTTTGCACCATTGTTTCTTGTTATTGTACCAAAATCATCTAAGTTTATACCATTTGGTAAATTTAAACTTGAAGCATCAGTATATAGTACAGGCCATTTCGCTTCACAACCATTATAACAATTTGATTTATTTTTTGTATCTTTATCAAATGTATACAGTGTCATCCCACTCTTATCACTTAGATATGATGCTTTACTTGTATTTACATTTTCATTTGATGCAGTACATCCACTAAATAGCAACATAGCTATTGTAACTGTTCCTAGTATTAATTTTGTTTTCATATATTTTTCCTTTTTAAAACATTCTTTGAAATTTAGTAAATACAGCATCGTTTGATTTAACAACAGCATGACAACTTACACAACTTTTAGGATCACCACCCCAAGCTTTATATTGACCATCTTTTTTAACAAATCTTGCATATCCCCAACCATCAGATTCAGTATGTTTTGTTTTATCTTTTATCATATACTCAACTCGTTCAATTTTGTTTGCTTCAAGTGCTGCTGGGAAAGACCCCATATCGTTTACATTCCAACCAATTTTTACTATTTTACTCCCTTGTGGCATTTCTGATTTTTCTGCTCTTATTGCATTATAAGCAACTGGATTTGCTAAAATATATCTGATTTCATTTTTATCTTTTCGAAAATGTGATGCAACTATTTGATAGTTTTGATACCCTTCAATCTCTTTAAAAGACAATCCTGTATCTTTCATCTTTAGATTTGGTACTTTTGTATTATCACTTAGATATACATCTGACCCACTTAATAACACTCCACATGCCATAACACCTAGTAACACTTTTTTAAACTTTTTCATTTTTTCTCCTTTTGATTTAAATGTAAGAGAAGTATAAAATTTGTTTATGGAGATTGTATGGAGATTAGAAAAAATAGAGATAAATTGTAATACTTTTTTCTTCATACAATCTCCATAAATATATATTAATATAAGAAAAAGGGGTCAAAATGCAAAAAAAGATGATTATTTTAGTATTTGCCATGGCAATATTATTTTTCTTTACCAATGAGGTGTCAAATTTTTTTATAACATTAAATCAAGAAAAAGAGACTATTTATAATAAAAACAATGAGATATATCAAACAATTGTAAATTCCGAATATGACTCTTTAAGAACAATAGCACTCTTACTTTCCAAAGACTCAATTGTGCAAGATTCTTATATTAGAAATGATTCAAATATCATTAAAACAAGTTTTACAAATTTTTGGGACAAAGCTCACAAAGAAAATTTACTAAATGAGATACATTTTTTTACAAAAGAGAGTGATACTTTTATAAATTTTGCGGAAAATAAAGATACCACAACTACTTCAAGATGTGATATAAGCTGGAGTATTTCAAAAGGAACAGATAGTTTTCATACTCTTTTTTGTAGTAACTATGTAGGACTTCGTGCAACATACCCTATAATGTCAAATAAAGGAGATGTACTAGGTGGATTATCTGTTGGAAAAAAAATAGATTCTTTTCCTATGAAAATGAAAAACACTACCTCCTTGAATAGTTTTTTAGTTTATTCAAAAGACGCTGCACAAGCTTTAACTAATAGTTCTTATAAAGCTTTTATACAAAACAAAAAAATAGTTGGTCAATATATCTTAGCAGAACATACTTTTAAGCTCAATCCAAACAAAATACACAATATAGACTTTTCAAAAAAAATACAAACTATTGAAATTGATTCAAAAAGATATTTCTTAAATATTATCAAAATAAAAGATTTTCAAAATAAAAATATCGCCTATCTTTGTACTTTAAATAGTATGGAAAAGCTTTATACTAGCTTTTATCAAACTATGTTAAAAAATCTTTTTTTAGTAATAGCTGTTTCTGTTTTATTGTATCTAATTTTAAAAGGTAAAATAGTATATATAAAAGAGGAAATTAGTATTATAAAAGAGATAGCAGATAATCTAAAAAGAAAGAATTTTGATGTTTTAAAACAACTTGATACAAAAGAGTTAGAAAACTCAAAAGATGAGTTAAAGAGTTTACTTTTTGATATTTTACAAATGGGTATATCGATTAAAGGATTAACTGAAAACTTAGAAGAAAAAGTTCGTATTTCTGTTGAGAAGCTAACTCATAGTCATAAAATAATGTTACACCAATCAAAATTAGCCTCTATGGGAGAGATGGTTGATGCTATAGCCCATCAATGGAAACAGCCCATTAGTGTTTTAAAAATGAAAATAGATATGCTTGAATATGATATGAATGATAATCATATCAATAAAGAGTATATTAAAATATATCAGAAAAGTTCTTTAGTACAACTAGAGCATATGATAAATACACTTGATGAGTTTCGTGGTTTTTTAAGACCTGATAAGATTATTGAAACATTTTATCTCAAAGAAGCATTAGAGTCTGTATTGCATCTTTTAAAAGATGATATTTTAAGTCACCTGATTCAAATTGAGGTAAAGTGTGATGAGAGTGTAGCAATAGATGCAATAAAAAATGAGTTTAAACATATTTTGATAAATTTGATAAATAATGCAAAAGATTCCTTTGTTGAAAACAAGATAAAAACTAGAGCTATTGTAATAAATGTTGAACAAATTGAAGATAATATTTATATGGAAATCATTGATAATGCTGGAGGTATACCAAAAGAGATTATAACAAATATATTTGATGCAAACTTTACTACAAAAGGTTCAAATGGTACAGGTGTAGGACTTTATTTATCTAAACTAATAATAGAAAAATTCAATGGAAATATTCAAGTAAAAAATATTGATAAGGGTGCATGTTTTATGTTACGATTACCATCAAGTAAGAGAGATAATAGTTAAAATTATTGTATAATCATTTTATAAATTAAAAGAGGTAGATTTGCAAACAATAAGTATACTAGGGAGTGGTTGGTTAGGTTTGCCTCTTGCTCTTGAATTATCAAAACAATATAAGATAAAACTATCTACTAAAACTGTTGATAAATTAAAAAGTTTAGAAACTATAAATATCACATCTTATCTTGTGGATATAGATACTATATTTGAAGATATTGAGGAGTTTTTAAAATCAGATATCTTAATTATCAATATACCTTCTAAAAATATTAAAGCTTTTAAAAATCTAGCTCAATATATAGAAAAATCACAAATAAAAAAGTTTATTTTTATAAGTTCAACAAGTGTTTGTAGAGATGATAAAAGTCCTCTTTTAGAGATAGAAAAGATATTTCAAGATATTGATAGGAAAACTACTATTGTACGCTTTGGTGGACTCATAGGATATGGAAGAAACCCTGCAAACTTTTTTAAAAATAATAAAATAGTACCAAATCCACAAACACCTGTAAATATGATACATAGAGATGATTGTATAGGTATCATTAAAGAGATTTTAGACCAAAATATGTATGATGAAGTTTTTAACTATTGTAGTCCTACCCATCCTACAAAAAAAGAGTTTTATACCCACTGTGCTATATCTTCTGGTTTAGCTATTCCTACCTTTGATACAGTAGAAAACAAAGAGCAATATACTATAATCCCAATTGAGAAACTACTAAATAAATTAAACTACAAATTCATCCACCCAGATTTGATGAAAATAAAACTATAAAAGAGTAAAAATGAAAGTAAAATATATAAAAAAACTGATGATTTCAGGTATAAGTATAACCACAAACAATACAAATGAGATGAACGAAGAGACACAAAAGATAGCACCACTGTGGGAACAGTACGACAAAGAAAACATCTATACAAAAACATTCAATAAATCAAATGATTCTAGTTTTTATGGAGTATATTCTAACTATACTTCTGACTTAAATGGTGACTATGATGTAACGGTTGGAGTTGAAGTAACGAAGCCCAAAAATGCAATAGTTATAGAAGATGAAAGATACTTAGTCTTTACAAAACAAGGGGAGCTTCCAGAAGTTGCCTTTAAGGCGTGGGAAGAGATATGGGACTATTTTGCAAACAATAGTGAGTATGAGAGAAAATACACGACAGATTTTGAAAAATACTCTAAAGAGGATGAGATAGAGATTTATATCTCAATTAAATAACCTCTGCTCTATAACTTAAACTAAATTTAAGTTTAAGTTATGTAAAGTTTCACAAATTAATAAGGAGTATCCATGAAAAATAGATTTACAACACAATCATACTTTATGCAAAGTGCAAGTACAAAAGAAACTTCACTACTCCTTCTTCTCAATACACTCTAATATTAAAATAGCAATTTTAATTTAAATCAAAACAAACAATATATACGCAACATTAGTGTAAAACTTTCATAGACTATTGCTCTATAGTTTTACAAATTTTATTATAATAATTTTAAGGAAAAACCATGAGTTTTAAAAAATATAGACAATATCCTATTGTCAAAAATATAGTTCGCCAATGGCCAAATAACAGCATAACAAAAGCACCGATTTATTGTTCTGTGGATTTAAGAGATGGAAATCAAGCTTTAATAAATCCATTGAGTGTGGAGCAGAAGTTAGAGTATTTTCACTATTTAGTGAAGATGGGTTTTAAACATATTGAGGTGAGTTATCCAAGTGCTAGTGATACAGATTTTGAATTTACGAGAAAGATTATAGAGGAGGATTTAGTTCCTGATGATGTTTTTATTCAAGTGTTAATTCCTGCACGAAAAGAGTTGATACAAAAAAGTGTGAAAGCATTAAGAGGTACTAAAAAGGCAATATTTCATTTGTACAATCCTACAAATGAGTTTCAAAGAAAAGTAGTATTTCAAAAAACTGATAATCAGATAATTGCCATGGCAGTTGAGGGTATGCAAGAGTTGAAAAGATTAACTGCTGATTTTGAGGGGGAAGTGATGTATGAATATACACCTGAAAGTTTTTCTCAAACAGATTTAGAATTTGCAAGTCAAATTTGTAATGCAGTAATAGATATAGTAGAACCAACACAACAAAACAAGATGATAATAAACTTACCAAATACTTTAGAAGCTTGTATGCCAAATGTTTATGCAGATCGAATAGAGTGGATGTGTGCAAACTTAAACAAAAGAGAAAACATCTTAGTAAGTGTTCACCCACACAATGATAGAGGAACAGCAGTAGCTAGTGCAGAAATGGCAATAATAGCAGGGGCAGACAGAGTTGAGGGGACATTGTTTGGAAATGGTGAGAGAGCAGGAAACTTGGACTTAGTAACTTTGGCTTTTAATATCTATTCTCAAGGGATTGACCCACAAATAAAGTTAGCCTTTATAGATGAGGTCAAAGAGTTTATAGAAAAAACTACGCAGATAAAAACGCATATACGACACCCTTATGTTGGAGATATGATTTTTACAGCTTTTAGCGGAGGGCATCAAGATGCTATCAAAAAAGGGTTTGATTTTTATAATAAAAGTGACAAAAAACATTGGAATGTCCCATATTTACCAATAGACCCAAAAGATATAAAAAGAGACTATGATAAAGTTGTCAGGATTAACTCACAGTCAGGCAAAAGTGGAGTAGCTTTTATCATAAGTGAATTTTTAGGTATAGATATGCCAAAAGATGAGGCCATAAAATTTGGAAAAATTGTTAAAGAAGAGTCCGATAAAAAAGGGAAAGAGTTAGGTAAAGAGGAGATAATCAACTTGTACAATAAAATAAAAGAGACAAATAGTTGGGATCCCAATAGATACAAAAAACATGCTAGTTTTGTATCTGATTTGGCCATGCCAGTTGTGGAGTTATTAAACCCACAAGAAAATGAAAATATCTTAGATTTAGGATGTGGAGAAGGAACATTAGCACTTGAAATAAAAAAATCAGGTGCTGATGTTATTGGCGTTGATTTAAGTAAAAATATGGTTGAAAAAACTAAAACAAAAGGGATAGATGCCTTTGTAATGAGTGCTACAAGTTTAGATTTTGAAAATCAATTTGATGCTATTTTTTCAAATGCAGTATTACATTGGGTAAAGGATAGTGAAATAGCCATACAAAAGATAAATAAAGCTCTTAAAAAAGATGCTAGATTTGTAGCTGAATTTGGTGGTTATGGAAATATTCAGAATTTAATGATTGCCATGGAAAAAGTTTTTAATAATAATCCTTCTTGGGGAGAGTTTAATAGCCCTTGGATATTTCCAAAAGATACAGAATATAAAGAACTGTTAGAGAAAAATGGCTTTAAAGTAGACTATATTGAATTAATACAAAGACCAACACAAATAGACGATATCACAAATTGGTTGGATGTGTTTGCAAATGGAATTACTGAAAATTTAAGTGCAGAAGAAAAAATAAAATTTAAAGAAGAAGTAACAAAGTTACTAAAACCAATACAATACAATGAAAAAGATGGTTGGAGTGCTGATTATGTTAGACTTCGAGTAAAAGCTGTTAAAGTATAGATTTTATAAAAAATTTGATAAAATCTATAAAATATTATTCACAAAAAAGGTATAAAGATGGCAGTTTTTGTAATAGGGCAGATAAAAGTAAAAGATGAAAACAAGTGGGCTGAGTACAAAAGTAAAGTACAAAGTACACTTGAACCTTATGGTGCAAAGATTCTTGTAAGAGGTTCTCACATAGACTCTTTTGTAGGAACACTTGAATATCCAGATGTAGTAATCATAGAGTTTGAAACAGACAAAAAAGCACAAGAGTGGTACAATTCAGATAGCTATCAAAGTATTGTATCTATAAGAGAGAAGGGTGCAGATATTATTTTGCATGTGTATCAAGAATTTACCAATATAATATAAAAGGTATATGATGAATTTTAAAGAGCTAGATAGTTATTTACTTTCAAAACAAGGTGCAACATTTGATTATCCCTTTGATGAAGTAGTAAGAGTGTATCGTATAGCAAATAAAATGTTTGCACTTATGATGGATGAAAAGGCACTCTCTATCAATCTAAAATGCGATCCTCTTTATAGCCTAGAACTTCGTTCTTTGTATGAGTCTATAAAAGCTGGGTATCATATGAATAAAAAACATTGGAATACTGTGAGTGTTGGTGGTGATGTGGATGATGAGCTTCTTAAAGAACTTATAGACCACTCTTATGAGTTGGTTTATGGTAAGTTGAGTAAAAAAGAAAGAGTATTTCTATGATAATGAAAATAGATCATAACACGAAAATTATACTACTAAGACATGGTGAAGTCGATATTAAAAGTTACAAAAAGATTTCAGCTTCTCAATTTAGAAAATGGATTAATGAGTATAATAGTTCAAATATCAAATCTGAATTCACAGCAAAAAATGAAATAAAAAATTTATTTAATGAAGCGGATGTTTTAATTTGTAGTAATTTAAAAAGAACAATTCAGTCTGTTGAAATATTTGATAAAACGCCATTTGAAATAAACGAACTTTTTAACGAGGCTGAATTGCCCTCTTTAACTTTAGATTTATTGAAATTAAATCCAAAAATTTGGTTGATTATATTTAGAATATTATGGTTTTTTGGATATTCAAAAAATTGTGAATCATACAAAGAAACTAAACAAAGAGCAAAAAAAGCTACTAAGAATCTAATTAAATTTTCAAAACAAAATAAAACGATAGTTTTTGTAGGTCATGGTATTATGAATAGACTGATACAAAAAGAATTAATTTTAGAAAACTGGAATAAAACAAAAAATATGACAAGTGATAATTGGAGTTATAGTGTATTGGAATTAAAAACAGAAGAGGAGATTGATAAAAATGTTTGAAACAAAATTTTGTAATATTAAGTATTTAGAAAAACACAACGCTGTCTTTTGCCAATGGAAACAGTTCTGCAAAGAGAATGATTATAGAGAACCTTTTGAATATGGACTCAAACTTATCAATGTAAAAAATGCAACTATGTGGATAACTGATACAACAAATGGTTTTGAAAATGAGAGTGAAGATACACAATGGTTACTTGAAACCTTTATCCCAAAAACAACAGAGAGTTCTTGTGATACTATTGTTTTTATCATCAAAGAAGATAGCCCTTTAAAAGATGAGATAGATGGACAAACAAAGGCGTTGTTTCAATATTTTACTGTAAGGCAAATTGAAAGATTAGAATAACATTGCAATTTGTAATATATTTATATAGCTAGAGATAATTTTGATAAAATAAATCTATCAAAAAAAGGTTATATCAATATGGAAGATACAATAGAACACATTGAAAAAAATCAAGATATACAATCAAAAATATATACTATCCGTGGTTTGCAAGTGATGTTGGATAGGGACTTGGCAAAATTGTATGAGGTAGAAACAAAAGTTTTTAAACAAGCAGTAAATAGAAATATTGATAGGTTTCCTCAAGATTTTATGTTTGAGCTTACAAAAGAGGAGTTAGAAAATTGGAGGTCACAATTTGTGACCTCCAGTTCTGATAAGATGGGATTAAGGCGAGCACCGTATGCATTTACAGAGCAAGATGAAAAATTTGCAAAAGTATTTGAAGCTATAGAACAAAAAGAGATAAAACCATCATTCGGTATATTTTATGATGGTCAGATGTTTGATGCATATATTTTTATATCTGATTTAATAAGAGGTGCAAAATCAAAGATTGTACTTATAGATAATTATATTGATGATAGTGTGCTAACATTTTTTAGTAAAAATCAAGATGTCGATGTAACGATTTATACTCATACTGTATCTAAACAGCTGAAATTAGATATAGAAAAATACAACTCTCAATACAAAGCTATCACAATCAAAAGTTTTAAAGATTCTCACGATAGGTTTATGATAATAGATGACAATGAAGTTTATCATATCGGGGCAAGTTTGAAAGACTTGGGCAAAAAGTGGTTTGCTTTTTTTAAGATAGGTATAGAACCACTTGATATTTTAGATAAATTGAAATAAACTATTTACTAGTTTAGATTTCTTGCTTTAACTTCTCTATCCTTTTATTTGATTCGATGATTCTCTCATAACTTATCGAACCATTTTTTACTTGTGAATATATAGTATCGATAAGTTGGTCAGTATTTTGTACTGAGAGTTGATTTCCAAAAAGAAGTATATCTACACCTGCATTTATCACAAGAGTTACTGTATCTTGAAGAGTATAATGTTCAGCAATAGCTTTCATCTGTAAATCATCACTTACTATAACACCTTTATACCCTAACTCTTTTCTTAAAAGCTCTGTGTTGATTTTGTAGGAGAGAGTAGCTGGATAGTTTGGGTCTAAATGTTTATTGAATACATGAGCTGTCATAATCATCTTTGCTTTAGCATTTTTTATGAGGTTTTTATATGGTTCTAGTTCTATTTTATTCCAAGTATCTGTAATATCTACAAACCCTTTATGTGAATCATCTTTTGATGAACCATGTCCTGGAAAATGTTTTAGAACGCTTAGGATATTTTTTGATTTAAGTGCATCTATAAAAACAGTTGCGTAGTTTGTTACTTGTTTGGGAGTTTCCCCATATGAGCGTTCTAATTCCTCTATCACATAGTTCTCTTTATTGACACTCAAATCAACAACAGGAGCAAAGTTACAGTTTATACCATTTTGGTATAACATCTGAGCTAGCGTTGTATAGGACTCTTTTGCTTCACTTATACCTCTTTTTGCTATCTCTTTTGCACTTGGTGTTGATGCAAATCCATAACTACTTTTGAGTCTTTGAACTTTCCCACCCTCTTGGTCTATAGAGATTATGAGTTTATTTTTTGAATATGTTTGGAGTTTTGAGGTTAAAAGTTGCAGTTGTTTTGGTGATTCTATATTTTTTATTTTAGCTCTATTCTTATAAAATCTATCGAAAAGTATTACACCACCTATGTTGTATTTTTTTATATATTTTATAATTGGACTATTTTCATTGATAACACTCTCATCAAATCCAACAATAAGCATCTGACCAATCATCTGTTTAAGTTTATTTTCACTTATCTTTGTAGTCTCTTGTGCATACAAATTTAAATTTATAAAGAGTAGTAGAACTAAAACTATTTTAGTGTGTATCAATGTTTATCCTACTATTTAAGAACAAAAAGTGCTTTCACACTTATTTTCATCTGTTATCTTACCATGTGCTGAGGTATATGATATTCCCCATTTGTGCATGGCAGCTAGTACTGACTCTAGCTCTTTTCCAATAGTTGTTAACGAATAAACAACTTTTGGTGGAACTTCGGGGAATACTTCTCTATGGATAATGTTTTTTTCTTCAAGTTCTTTGAGTTTTACAGTAAGAGTTTTTTGTGTAATCTCACTAATAATTTCATGTAACTCTTTAAATCTTTTATCCCCATCAAGTAGATGCCATATAATTGCTAATTTCCATCTATCATTGAATACATCTAGTGTCACTGAAACAGAACACTTATACTCTTTATCATTAATATAATACATTATTAAATCCTTTGAAACACAATTATACCACAAAGATAATAAAACTTCATTACTTTACTTTAGGTAAGTAAGGGAGAATTAAGTTAATAAGAATTATAATTTCACAAATAAGGAGTCAATTATGAAAAAAGTTTTGATTATTAATGGGCATCAATATTATGAAAATATTGCAGAGGGAAAACTGACACAACACTATATTGATAAAGCAAATGAGTTTTTAACATCAAAAGGTTTTGAAGTAAAAAATACAGCAATTGATAAAGGGTATGATGTAAAAGATGAGGTTGCAAAGTTTGATTGGGCAGATGCTATTATCTTTCAATATCCTGTGTACTGGATGACAGTACCTTGGATAACTAAAAAGTATATCGATGAGGTGTTTTCTGGTGGTGGAAGTACTGTAACATATGAAAGTGATGGAAGAAGTAGGAATGATACTAGCAAAAAATATGGTAGTGGAGGTTTGATGACTGCAAAAACATATATGTTAAGTCTTACATATAACTGTCCAACAACTGAATTTAATAGCAAAGAGGGTTTCTTTGAAGGATTGAGTGTCGATGAAGCGAACTTTGCTGTGCATAAAACATTTCAATTTTGTGGCGCGAAACAACTAGAAACTTACTCTGTACACGATATATTTAAAGGTGATTTAGATTTAGATTCAGAGTTAGAAAAATTTGAAAAAACATTGGGTAAGAATTTTTTATAAAAAAATTAAGTATAAGTTTAAAGATTAAAAAGGAAAATAATGGAATTTACATATATAAATCCAACCAAAATAGAGTTTGGACAAGGCAAAATTGCAAAAATATCACAGTTGATATCAAAAGATGCTAGAGTTTTAATTCTTTATGGTGGAGGAAGTATCAAAAAAAATGGTGTATATACTCAAGTAAAAGATACCCTAAAAGATCATACTTGTTTTGAGTTTGGTGGAATTGAACCAAATCCTACAAAAGAGACTTTAGATAAAGCTATTGCTTATGGTAGAGAAAATAAAGTTGACTATATTTTAGCTGTTGGTGGTGGTTCTGTTATTGATGGTGCAAAGTATGTTGCAAATGCTTTTTTTTATGAGGGTGATGGTTGGGATTTACTCGAGGGTAAATATACACCTACAAAAGCTTTAAAAATAGGAGCAATTTTAACTTTAGCAGCTACAGGAAGTGAATCAAATACAGGCTCAGTTATTACAAAAGAGGAAACTAAAGAGAAAAGATTTTTTCATTCACCTTTTTCCTATCCACAGTTTGCAGTTTTAGATCCAGATGTTTTAAAAAGTTTAGATGAGAGACAATTGGTAAATGGTATTGTAGATTCTTTTGTTCATACTTGTGAACAATATTTAACACAACAACATGGGGCAATGGCACAAGACTATTATGCAGAGGGACTTTTGAGAGGTTTGATAGAACTAGCTGATACTTTTGATAGTAGAGATGACCTATGGTATGCAAATCTTATGTGGCTTGCAAATCAAGCGTTAAATGGTCTTATAGGACTTGGAGTTCCTCAAGATTGGGCGACACACTTTATTGGACATGAGTTAAGTGGATTGTATGGGATTGACCATGCCAGAACTTTAGCTATCATTCAACCAAATCTATTAACAGTATTAGAAGATGAAAAACAAGAGAAACTTGTACAAATGGGAAAAAATGTATTTGGATTAGATACGAAGGATTCTTCTGTTGTAATTGAAAAAATCAGAACTTTATACTCATCACTGAATATAGATTTAAAAATCTCTTCATACACTGATGATAAAGAGATTACAGAAAAAGTTACATCACTTTTAGAAAAACATGGGTTTGCACAATTTGGTGATAGAGGAACTATAGATAAATCAGTAGTAATAAAAATACTAGAAAAATCAATTTGAAATATTAAAGGAGATGCGTGGACAAAAGTGAACCCTCTTATAAATATTATATAGGTATGACTATAGCTATGATACTATGGGGTATCGCTTGGACTTCTGGCAAAGTAGCAGCTGAACATGCAAATGCACCTGTGGCTGCTTTTTGGCGATATGCTATTTCATTTATTACTATTGTTCCTGTAATAATATATTTAAAAGTATCATTACGAACAAACAGAAGAGGCTATTTGTATATGCTCCTAGGGGGATTATTTACCGCCTTGTTTAATTATCTCTTTTTTAAAGGTTTATCTCATGGAGAAGCTGGATATGGTGGTACTTTAGTAACAGCAGTTGCTCCTATTATGACTTATTTTTTATCTACGCTTATTTTTAAGACATCTGTAACATTTCGACAAATTTTTGCGTTATTTATAGGGATTATTGGAGCTGTTATTTTACTTCGTATACCATTTGATGGTTTAGGATTTTTAAATGCAGATAGTTTGTACTTTTTTGAGGGTGCGATTGTTTGGGCAATAGTGACAATTATTTCTCAAAAGGCTTCTTCGTATGTTTCCCCACTATTTTATACTATGGTTGTTTTTGCAATTGCAAGTGTTATTAATATTTTATTTGCTTTTCCCTATCATCCTTTTGCATTTTCTAGTTATGATTGGCTTTTTTGGTCAAATATAATTTTTATAGGGGTATTACCAGGTACTTTTGCTACGACACTCTTTTTTCTTTCAGCTGGTAAAATAGGGGCACATAGAACAGCAGTGTTTATGTTTATAGTTCCAGTTGGTGCTATTACTTCTAGCTTAATAGTATACAATGAAGTTATTGTACTTTCCACTATTATTGGCTGTTTATTTGCTTTTGTGGCGGTTGTGTTATTTAATATGAAAAAGAAGGTTGTTTTATAAATTAGCAATTTTTGGATTGTATTAAAATTTTAATTTTGTTACACTTTTAAAAAAATTGGAGTTTGTATATGGATGATTGTTTAAAAACTCAAAATAACAACTACAATCAGATTGAAAAAGCTATTAAATATATAGATGAAAATTTTAAAGAACAACCTTCTATAGATGAGATAGCTTCTAATATTGGTATGAGTAAATACCATTTTATTCGAGTGTTTAAAGAATATGTCGGTGTGACACCAAAACAGTTTTTACACTCTTTAACACTTAATTATGCAAAAGAGCATATCAAAGAATCAAAATCCGTACTAGATAGTAGTCTTGATATTGGACTTTCTAGTTCAAGCAGACTCCATGAACTTTTTGTAAATCTTATAGGAGTAACGCCAAAAGAGTATAGAGAAAAAGGGAAAAATGTCACAATAACTTATGGATATGGAGAGACACCTTTTGGTGAAGCACTTATTGCTTTTACACTTAAAGGTATCTGTTATCTGGGATTTATAGATAAAAATAAAGAGGAAAATTTTGATAGATTTTATGAAATTTGGGGCAATGCAAATCTCATACATGACAATGAAAAAGCAAAAGAGTATATTGAAAATATTTTTATCAAAAACAAAAAATACAATCTTTTAGTAAAAGGGACAAATTTTCAAGTGAATGTTTGGAAAGCTCTTTTAAATCTTCCAAATGGTGTAGTTACTACCTATCAAGATATGGCTAATCTTATTGATAAACCAAAAGCAGTAAGAGCTGTAGCAAGTGCTATAGGAAAAAATCACATAGGCTATCTCATCCCTTGTCATAGAGTTATTGCAAAAAGTGGTGCAATGAGTGGATATAGATGGGGCGTGATGCGAAAGAAAATATTAATTGCTTATGAAGCTATCAATCAAAAGTAATATATTGTATATAGATTCATTAATTAATTGATTTGGAGATATCTTTTATTGAATTGAAAAATATTTCTGAAAAAGCTTTTACAGCAATAGGGATCTCTTCTTCTAGAAATCCTCCAAACCCCATACAGATAGCTTGAATTGTTGCAGTAGAATCATAGTGTATATAATAAAGTTTTATTTTTTTATCTTCTGCTTCTTTATTGAGTTTTTTCCAATCTAATATTACAGTAGGTACAATTACTATAGATAAACCACTACCTTCTCTTAATATGGAGATATATTTATCTAAATATAATAATAAATTTTTTTTCATAATATCATGTTTTTTTCTATTGAGTGTACGAGTTTTACGAATATGTTTTTCCCAATAACCTTCTTTTATAAAAAGTTCAAGTGTTTTTTGTGTATCAATTGGTACTCCTGAGAAAGGAAAAGTAAATAGATCTTGATATTTTTTTAATAAGGTTGTAGGTAACACAAGATAACTTATCCTCAGAGCAGGAGAAAGAGATTTTGATAATGTACCTGTATATATGACACAATTGTTATGATTGATACCTTGTAGTGCTGGTATTGGACGGTTGTTATAGCTTAATTCACTGTCATAATCATCCTCAATAATATAGGCATTATTTTGTATAGCCCATTGGATAAGCTTAAAACGGTTTGCAATAGGGATTGTAACACCTGTTGGATACTGATGTGATGGGGTTACATATAAGAGTTTGGATTGACTTTTTTCTATATCTTTTAAACTAATTCCATTTGCATTTATTGGAATATCTTCAATAGAATAATCAAATTGTTTAAATACCTGTTTCACAACATTATATCCTGGAAATTCAATTGCTAATTTTGAAGTAAAAGATTTCAATAAAGAAGCAATAATAAACATAGAATCGGCAAATCCACTACACACTATAATTTGTTCAGGAGTAGATTGTACTCCTCGGCTACTACTGAGATATTTTGATATTTGTATTCTAAGTGAAAGTTCCCCTTGTTTATTTGGATATCCACCAAAATCAATTGTATCATTCATCACTTTATTATGTAATCGTGTCCATAATTTATTTGGGAAATTATTATTATGTAATTGGGCAGGAAAGAAATTATATAAAAAACTAGATGTTTCTGGTGGAGAAGATTGTTTTTTAGATTTATTAAAAGGTAGATAATGTTCAATCTCATCACTTACAAAATAGCCACTTTGAGGACGACTTTCAATATAACCTTCGGCAAATAATTGACTATATGCTGACTCTACAGTATTTTTACTTATCTGATAATCTTGAGCCATCTTTCGTATAGAGGGAAGTTTACTCCCTGCTGATAATTCTTTTTCTATTTTTTCTTTTATTTGATTATAAAGTTGAATATATAAAGGTACGGATGAATTTATAAGTTTATAGATAACTGTCCTTTTTTTTTATATGAATCTGTACCTTGTAAAAGATACAGTTTATTGTTATTATAACACTTGAAAACTTAAATAAGTAGAGTTTATGGAGGGTTATGTGAAAACAAAAATAGCAAGAGTTTTATTTATAAAAGTTGGAAAAGTTACAACAACAATTTTGGAAAATAGTAAAAGAAAAGAGTTAACTTCTGGAATAAAGAAATATCCAGTACAAAATGCTTTTCTAACAAAAACAGGATTTCTTGATGATGAACAAGCTGATTTAGAACATCACGGAGGAGAAAATAAAGCACTTTTTATGTTTTCTCAAAAAACTTATGAAGAGATAAATAAAGAGTGTAAAATAGATTTAAATATTGATGAAGTGTCTCATTTTGGAGAAAATATTATTTTTTCAAATGTTTCAGAAGTTGATATATGTGTTGGGGATATTTATCAATTAGGAGAGGTAAAAATACAGATTACACAACCAAGACAACCATGTTGGAAATTAAGTGCCAATACAAACAAAAAAGAGATGACAAAATTTATTTTTCAAAGTGGTTTAACTGGTTGGTATGCAAAAGTTTTAATAGAAGGTGTAGTTTGTGTAAATGATGAGCTTATTTTAGAAAAGAGAAAATATCTCAACTTAAGTATTAAAAAACTTAATCAACTTATTGTAAATCCATTATTAGATGAAAAAATAACCAATGAAGCACTAAGTTGTAAAGTATTAGGAAAGCCATTTTTGGAGTCGTTGTCAAAACGATATAAATTTCAAGATAAAGATGAACAGTTTTCATTTTATCATACTTAAAAGGGGAGAAATGAAAGAAAACAATTATTTATTGCCATTATATAATAGATTAGATGTATCATTTGTAAAAGGTAAAAATTCTATTTTATATGATGAAAAAGGGAGAGATTATGTTGATTTTTCTTCTGGGATTGGTGTAAATAGTTTGGGTTATTGTGATAAAAAAGTTGTTAAAAAAATAACTAAACAAGCCAATAAAATTTTGCATACATCAAATATTTATCATATAAAGTCGCAAGAAAAATGTGCGAAAAAAATAGTTACATTAAGTACTTATGATATGCAATGTTATTTTTGTAATAGTGGAGCTGAAGCAAATGAAAGTGCTATTAAATTAGCTAGAAAATATGGAAATATAGCTTTTAATAAGGTGAAATATAAAATTATAACTATTAAAAATTCTTTTCATGGAAGAACAATAGCAACTTTAAAAGCAACAGCACAAGAGGAAAAACATAAATATTTTGGACCTTATCCTGATGGATTTGTTTATGCTGATAATATAAATGAAGCAATAAATCTAATAGATGATGACACTGTTGCTGTTATGCTTGAACTGATTCAAGGGGAAGGTGGTATCTTTATGCAAGATAAAGAACAAGTAAAAAAGTTAAGTGAGGTATTGGAAAAAAAGAAATCATTATTGATAATAGATGAAATTCAAACAGGTGTTTATAGAAGTGGAGAATTTTTAATGTCACATCATTATGAGATTAGACCAAATATTATAACTTTAGCAAAAGGCTTAGCAACAGGAGTTCCAATAGGGATGATGATGACAGATTTAAAAAATGTTTTAAATCAAGGTGATCATGGTTCAACTTTTGGTGGAAATCACCTTTCGACAACAGTGTCCATTAAGGTTTTAAATATTTTAGAAAAGTATAAAAAGAGTGGAAAACTTGAATCAAATATTAAGTATTTTAATGATTATCTAGATTATTTTATAGAAAAATATCCATCTTTGTTTTTATCAAAAAATGGCTTTGGTTTTATGCTTGGAGTGAAACTTAAAGATGAAATCATGCTCAATGAGATTGTCAAGTTATCTTTAAAGTATGGTGTTTTAACACTTAAATCAGGGCAGGATATAGTTCGATTTTTACCACCTTTGAATATATCAAAAAAAGAGATAAAAATAGGATTTAAAAGATTTGAAAAAGCAGTAAAAGAATTAAAAGGAAAAAATATATGAGACACAGAACAAAAACACATTTGCTTACACAAGAAGAAGTTGAAAAGCTATTGATACGGGCTGAAGTTGGTCGTATTGGGAGTTTTGGAGAGGACGGTTATCCTTATATTGTACCTATGCATTTTGTATATCATAATCAAAAAATATATTTACACGGATTACCAAAAGGAGAAAAAATAGATAATATAAAATTAAATCCAAATGTATGTTTTGAAATAGATGAAATGATATCTTTATTATATGATGGAGTGGAAAACCCTTGTGATGTAAATACCGAATTTAATAGCATAATTTTACAAGGATATGCAACCATTGTTGAGGATTTTGATGAAAAGAAAATAGCACTTTTAAAAATAGTGGAAAAATTTACACCTCATTTAAAAAATAAAGAATTACCACTAAATATGATAAATGGTACAGCTGTTATTAGAATAGATATTTTGAAATGTGTAGGAAGATATTATAAATAAAAAATAGCAATTTTTGGATTGTGTAATGTTGTTAGTTAGGTTATGATTTAAAAAATAAAAGGAGATATAAATGAGTTTTATAAAAAATGAGAGTTTAGAAGAAGCAGATTATGAGGTATTTTCAATAATTGAAAATGAGTTAAAAAGAGAAACAAATCACTTAGAGATGATTGCATCGGAAAACTTTACCAGTCCTGCTGTTATGGAGGCAACAGGAAGTATTTTTACAAACAAATATGCTGAAGGTTATCCATATAAAAGATATTATGGTGGGTGTGAGTTTGCAGATCAAGTTGAGCAATTAGCTATCAATAGAGCTTGTAAAATTTTTGGTTGTAAATATGCAAATGTACAACCACACTCAGGAAGCCAAGCTAATAGTGCAGTATATGCAGCATTGCTAAGTGCAGGGGATAAAATTCTTGGTATGGATTTAAGTCATGGTGGACATTTGACTCATGGAAGTAAACCATCATTTTCAGGAAAGAATTATAATGCTTTTTCTTATGGGGTAGAATTAAATGGATATATTGATTATGATAAAGTTATGGATATTGCAAAAGTTACACAACCAAAAATTATCATTTGTGGTGCAAGTGCTTATGCGAGAGAACTTGATTTTAAAAAATTTAGAGAGATAGCAGATGCTGTTGGTGCAATCTTATTTGCAGATATTGCACATATAGCTGGTTTAGTTGCAGCAGGTGAACACATGTCTCCTTTCCCTTATGCTGATGTAGTTACAACAACTACACATAAAACACTCAGAGGTCCTCGAGGTGGTATGATTTTGTGTAATGATGAAGAGATAGCTAAAAAAATTGATTCAGCAATTTTCCCAGGAACACAAGGTGGTCCTTTGATTCATGTTATTGCTGCAAAAGCAGTTGCATTTAAAGAAGTGTTAGATGTTTCATGGAAAGAATATGCAAAGCAAATCAAAGCCAATGCAAAAGTTTTAGAAAAAGTTTTAATCACTAGAGGATATGATTTAGTAAGTAATGGTACAGATAATCATCTTGTACTTGTAAGTTTTTTAAATAAAGAATTTTCAGGTAAAGATGCAGATATAGCACTTGGAAATGCAGGAATTACTGTAAATAAAAACAGTGTACCAGGAGATACAAGAAGTCCTTTTATCACAAGTGGTATAAGAATAGGAAGTCCAGCTTTAACAGCACGAGGGATGAAAGAAGAAGAGTTTGAATTTATAGCAAATAAAATTTGTGATGTTTTAGATAATATTCAAGATCTAAAATTACAAGAAAAAATTAATAAAGAATTAGAAGAGTTAGCAGGAAAATTTGTTCTTTATAGTAAATCGACTTTTTAATAAAAAAATTAAATATAGTTATTGTAAGCGGAGGGGAAAGGGGATTATATAGAACTTTCCCAATTTAGTTTACAAAGATGATTAGATGCAAAATTTGAAGGGATCTGGATAGGTGTTTAGATCCCTTACAATAGAAAGTTGTTATCAATAATGTAGCTAAAAGTACTCCCTTTATTAATTTGTGACGCTACACTTATCTTTATATTGTTTTTCACACAGATATTTTTTACGATACTCAGACCTATACCAAAACCACCTGTTATCTTGTCTCCTCTATAGTATCTATCAAATATTTTACTTGTGTCTTTTATCCCTATACCTTGGTCTTCAAAAATTAAATGAATTTTATCTTCACTTTTTTGAAGAGTGATAGTTATCGTAGATTTTTCTTTTGAATATTTGATTGCATTTGAGAGGTTATTATCAATGATTCTATAAAGTTCTATCTCGTTAAAATGAAGTATGATATTAGATTGAATATCTCTTATGAGGTGAATATTTTTTGCTGTTGCTAAATCATTGAAAAAGTCAACTCTTTTATCTAAAAATAAAGACAAATCTATATCTTTTTTCTCTTCTATTCCACTAAATCGTTGCATATAATATTCTAAATCTTCATAGATTATACTCATGTTTTTCAAAGCTGATTTTATCCGTAGAAGATGTTTATCCTCTTTTATTCTCATCTGTAATAGGTCAATATTTACCCTTGCAACACCAATAGGCGTTTTAAGTTCATGCATCGCATCTTTTAAAAAGTCATCAAGATAATGATTGAGTTTTTTATAAGGTTCTGTACTTTGTTTAATAGTGAAAAATGAGGATAAAAATATTAAACAAGTCATAGTAAGAATAAGAATAATAGTATTATATATCACTTGGGAGTTATTAATGTCTTTGCAAGTAATAATATATTTTGCTCCAAATATATTATTTTGTAGATATTGTTTATGACATATTTTTTTTAAATCATTAAAAAACTCACTCTCAAAAGTAAATTTATCATTTGCATTAAAAAGTGAAAAGATAGGTTTGTTTTTTTCATCAAAAATAGCAGAGGTAAAAATGTTAGACCTTGGATAGTAAAAAAAGTCACTGTTTTCCTCTTCAAAAAGTCTTATTTTGGAAACTACAGAGGAACTATAGTTTTTTAACATCATTTTATCTTTAATATTTTGATTTTCAAAAGAGGCATCAAGATAAAAGTATATAGGTATAAATGCAATAGATAAGGTAAGAACAACTTGTATCACTATAAACTTCGTATCGTTTGTTTTATTTATCAATTTTATACCCTACAAATCTTTTGGTAATGATAAAGTTTTTATCCGTTTTCCCTCTTATCCTTTTGATACACATTCGTATATCCGCGTATTGGATATCTTTGTTATCCCAGATATTTTCATGTAAAGACTCTATGGAGATATAAAAACCTCTATTTTGAATCAAAAAGCTTATTACTTCACTTTCTTTTTGTGTTAAATCAATAGGCTTTTGTTCTTTGTATAATATATTTTTTTGAATATCAAAGGCAAAGTTATCGTTGAGAATTATTATATTTTCATCAGAAGTAAAACATTTATTTTTTATAAGTTGGTCAATTCTATATCGTAACTCTATTAGATCAAAAGGTTTTTTTAAATAATCATTACACCCAAGTTCATATCCTTTGCTTAAATTTGACATATCTGTAAGTGAAGTAAGGATAATGACAGGTGTATTGATAGCTTCTTTTCTGATATCTTCAATAAGTGTAAAGCCGTCAATTCCTGGTACTCTTATATCTAGTAGAAGAAGATTGTATCTGTTTTCATAGATTGCATCGAGTGCTTCATCTCCATTATCAAAATCATCCACTTCAAAATCAAGTTCTTCTAAGAACTCTTTTATAGATATTTTGTACAGATAGTCATCTTCTAGGAGTAAAATTTTCATATTTTCACTTTATTATTATATTTTTTTTATCTTGTATGTTTTCTTGAGGAGTTGTAGTTGTATTTATATTACCCTTATATTGGTAGTTTGGGAGATAATTAAAATCTTGATTTTTATTTTTAAAACTAGCTACTAAATACCCTACAGTTTCTTTCTCAATACTCCCTAATGGTATAAATGTAAGTATTGTATCGTCTATTTCGTAATAAAATTGTTTTTGCTCTAAAATTTCTTTATGATTGAATAAAGTATTATAAATATTTTCATTATATTGTTTTTCAATGATTACAAAGTTATAGAGTTTTTTATTGTTTTGGTGATATTTTGCTATGTTAAGAAACTTGCTATTAAGTAGTGGTAATACCTCTATATCTGCCATTTTCAATCGTTCTTTTAAAGAGGAATAATCCATAATAACTTCAAGTGAACCAATATATTCTTTTCCATCAAATATAGGAGAGATAGCTTTTATGTTAAATCTTTTACCAAGCTCATTAGATACAAAAGGTTGTTGAGTTTGTTTTACTTTGACAAGTCCATGTCTAAAGCTCGTAAGATTAAGCCCAGTATCCTTATCTTCCCAACTTCGAACAAACACTTTTAAGTTTTTTGTGTGTACTTGAATTTGAATATTTTTTAATTTTGTATACTCAGAGATAGTTTTTAGTAAATTATCTAGTTCATTTTTTAATTGTTGTGGTTGATTTAGTTTTAATGCATCGATAATATGTTGGTTTTTTGAAAAAAGTATTGCTAAAGATAGGGCATATTTTTTCTGGTGAGATATTTCACTACTAATAAGTTCTATATTGTTTGAAACAAGTATATCTATTTGATTTTGTTTTATAATATCGTTATATTTTTTAAGGAAAAAAAGAAGTGTTACAATTATAATGAGAAAGAAAATTATAAAATTTTTATATGTTTTTATCATAAAAGCATTCTAACTAAAAAAACTTGGGAATACCCTTTTTAGGTATCCCTTGTTTTTACTATTTTATAAGTTTGTCGCCTCTAATTACATCTATGTCAAGACCTAATGCTTTGAAGTTACTTCTAACAGAGTGTTTTTCTTTTAAAACATTTGAGTGGTAGATACCATTTTTTTGTTCTGGTAATAAACCTTTATCTAAATCAAAATCAGCTCTTTCTTGTGCATTTACATAAAGCATAACATCAGCAGTATCTTGATCACTTAAGCTTCCACCTTGACCTAAAGGCATTTTTGCTTTAACCCAAGCAGCACCTTTGTCTAGTTTACTCATACCAGCACCAGTATTGTAACTTAACCATTGTCCGTTTGCATCTTTACCCCATAGAGGTGGAAATTCTCCCATACCTTCTCCATTTGCACCGTGACATACTGCACATTGGTTTTCATACACTTTTTGACCACTTACATAGTTTGCATGAGTTGCTTTTTTTTGTATTGGATTAAAGTGTTTTATCCCCGCTGGCCATAATTTTTTATTTGTAGGACCCCAAGGACCTTTGTCATTTAGATGCATAGGTTTTCCATCTGATAACCAAGTTATATAAGCTGCAATAGCCATAGAAGCTTCACTATCATTTACCAGTCTTTTCCCATTCATACTTCTCATAAAACAGTTGTTTGATCTGTCCTGTAAAGTTTGTACTGCTTTTTCTCTTTTTGACCATGTTGGGAAAGAAACAGCTGTATCTAACCAAGATGAAAGACCATCAGCAGTTCCAGGTTTACCATCTTCACCTCTTAAGTGACATGAAGCACAATTGAGTTTATTATCCACAAAATCTTTTGTAAGTGGGTGAGTATCTGTTGTTAAGGCTATCTCTTCACCTAATTTAACTAATTTACCAAGTTCACCTGTTGGATATGCTTTAGGAGCACTTCCAGCAAATAAATATACCGAACAGGCAAGACTTAAGACCGCGATTTTATGTAAAGATTTCATTTATTACTCCTACTAATAAGTTTTTATAAGGTAATGATAAAGTAACAATGTAACTTGAAAATAACAAATGTACTTTTTCTTGTAAATATATAAAAACTATTCTTTTAGATAAAAATTACGATAGTTTATAATATCTTCTACACTTAGTATTGGCATAGAATATTTTTTTGAAAATTGAATAACACCTTCCCCTTGAGTCATAGTTCCATCTTCATTTGTAAGTTCACATAAAATAGCACTAGGTTCTAAGTTTGAAAGTTTCATTAAATCTATACTAGCTTCAGTATGTCCTTCTCTTTCTAAAACACCGCCATCTCTTGCTTTTAATGGAAAAATATGACCAGGTGAAACAATATGATTAATACCATCTTTTTTTAATGCAGATTGAATTGTTGTTACCCTATCTTTGGCTGAAACACCTGTTGTAACATTTTCTTTTGCTTCAATAGAGATTGTAAATGGTGTTTGATATTTTGAGTTATTTGTTTGTACCATCATTGGGAGTTGGAGTTCTTTTACTTTTGCAGAAGTGAGACAAAGACAAACAATACCACTACATTCTCGTATAAGGAGTGCCATTTGTTCTTTAGTAATATTTTGAGCACTGAAAATAATATCAGCTTCATTTTCTCTATTTTTATCATCTGTTACAATGACACCATTTCCTGATTGTAATGCTTTTATAGCATTTTGTATATTTAGTTTAAAGTCTAAATTAGACATTTTTTGATTCATTAGTTAACCTTTGTTATTGAGTAAACTTATTGAATCAGGGCTAATATTTAAGTAATATAATCCTAATGTATGAACAGTAGTAAAACTTTTTATATTCTCTTTCATCCAGACTATGACTGTTGGTTTTGGATTTACACCAAATCTGCTTGACCCTTACAAAAGTAAGGCGCTCGTGGACTTCTATAAAGTATAGTTACCACCAGTAAGGAATTTCACCTTGCCCTGAGAAATAAATTTGGAAAATAGTAACTAAAGTTTGCTTATAAAATTTAACTAAATGAAGGTAAAATAGAAAATTAAAATAGTTTATAAAAGTAGGGCAATAATTGAAATGCTAGAAACAGAGATTTATTATCAACAGTTAAGAGAAATTTGTAAAGAATATTATGACTTTAGTGATAAAAGTTTTGATGCTTTTAAGAAAATATGTTTTGTGAAAAATATAAAAAAAGGGGAGATTCTCCAAGATAGTTATTCTCCTGCAAAATATATCTATTTTATCTATAAAGGTATTTTACGAACATACTTTGTAAATGAAAAAGGGGCAATTTATACAAAAAACCTTTTTAGTGAAAACTATTTTTCTGCTTCAAAAGTTTCTCTTATCACAAAAGAAGACTCTTATTTAAACATTGATGCTTTAGAGGATAGTATTTTAATCTATATTGATTTTGATGGCTATAAAAATTTAATAGATGCTAATGTAGAGTTTAAAAACTTTTATATAAATTATTTGGAAAAAAACTGGGTTATAGTAAAAGAGAAAAATGAAATATCTTTGATACTTGATGATGCAAAAATAAGATATGAAAATTTTATACAAAATAATCCAGATATTGAAAAAAGAATCCCATTGCATCATATTGCAAATCATTTGGGTATTACCCCTACGCAGTTAAGTAGAATAAGAAAAAAATCTAACTAAGTGTATTTTATTTTTTTAAATCATCAAAGAACATTCTAGGTGTCCATCCTTTAGTTAATTCTGAAATAAGGTATTCATCAACTAAATCTAAACTAAAATCCAAAGCAGGTTCTAAAACTTTGCCTCCAAAACCTCCAATTGTTGCTCCTAGTGGTCCAGCTATACTTCCTATACCTGCACCAAGCAAAGACATAGTGATGTTTTTTGTCAAACGTCCTTTTTTAGTCTCAAAAAAACCTTTTGAATTTACGATGGCATTGATATATGCTTTAGATACTTCCTGAAGTTCATAATCTGTAGATACTTCATCTAGCCAAGAACGAAACTTTTTAATATTTTTTTTATTACGTAATTTATGAATATCTTTAAGTGAACTATTTGAGTTAAAATATACTTCTACCAAATTTGGAAAAGTTTCTAAGTTTGAAATAATTGACACAATATCATTATGTTTTGAATATTGTAATTTTTCTAAAGTATTATTAAATAAAGAATTAAAAATACTATTATTGTTTGAAGTAAGTTGTTCGGATATAAGAAATTTATATTCTAATAAATCTTCAGCACATTTATTTAGTAACTTTTTTTCTTTTTCATTTAGTGCATATAAATCACTTGATTCTTTATCTAAACCAAATTGTTTAAATTTATTAGAGTTATAAGCGGATATAGAAAATTGAGTAGTATCTTTTTCAATATCTTCTTTTGGGATAATATATAGATCTCTAGTTTTACGTTTGATGATACGTTGCTGCTTTATATTGAGTTTATTGGATAATAGTTTTAACCCTGTTTCAATCGAATACTCTGGATCTGTATGTACATTTGAATTAAGTCTACCAGATACTAATGGAAATACACCTTTAATATTTGTTTTCATATACGCAACCATAGGTGTCCACAGTGCAAATCGAAGACTATCTTGTTCTATAAGTTCTTCCAATCCTCTGATTGATAATTCGTTAATTAAAATTGCAAGTGGTGCATTTTCTCCATAAACTTTAAATGTAATTTTATCAAATAATAATAAATCTTCGAATATTTTGGCTTGTAATTGTTTATATATTATTGGTTGCAAAAGAATATCATTTTTTGTTAATTGATTATTAATAAAAATGTATTTACGACAATAATCATTTAATTCTTTGTTATATAAATTGCTCAATTTTACTACTTTTAATTATTTAGATATTAATTATATTAAAAATACCATAAAATCAACATATGTAAATGACAAAAGATTTTTTATACTATAGTATTCCAATAAAAAGGAATAATTCATGACCAAAAATATAAAAGCACATCTTTTAGTTTTACTTGCAACTTTTTTGATAGCTGGTTCTTTTATAGCTTCACAAAAACTTTCAGGTGTTATTGATCCTATCTCTCTTACCCTTTGTAGATTTGTATTTGCTTCACTTATTTTAGCACCATTTATTGTATTCAATAAAAAGTATCGAACTAAAGTTCTTACAACATTACCAAGAGGTATGATAATAGGATTGTTTTATTCTCTTTATTTTATAGGATTATTTAAAGCCTTGGAGAGTACAACATCTTTAAATACTGGTACACTCTTTACACTAGTGCCTTTATTAACAGCTATTTTATCAATCTTTTTTCTTAAGCAAAAGTTTTATTTAGTACAGTTGATTACCTATATTATAGGTATTTTAGGAACTTGTATAGTTGTATTTAAAGGTGATTTGGAACTCTTTTTAAATTTTCAGTTAAATCAAGGTGATATTATATTTTTATTTGCCATTATCTTTATGTCTTTATATTCAATTAGTACAAAATTACTACATAGAAAAGGTGATGAGCTGATTGTTTTAGTTTTTACTACATTATTAAGTGGAATTTTTTGGATGTTTTTATCCATTGTAATTATGGAGATACCTTTAGAGTGGGAGAAGTTAACAGGTAGTTTGATTTATTCTATGGTATATTTGATTATAGGAGCAACACTTATAACTGTATACCTGTATCAACAAGCAGCTATAAATCTTGGACCTAAAAAAGTGATGGCTTATGTGTATTTAAATCCTGTAGCCATCGCTTTTTTGCTGTTTTTACTTGAAGGAAAAGTTATAGGAATATGGGTAACAATGGGGATTTTAATCTCCTCTTTTGCTACGATTATATTATTATCAAAAGAATAATTGCTAAGCAATTTTATCTAATACAGCTTTTTCTTCTATCGTGAAACATTTGTGTGGATATTCCACTTCTCTATTTTGAAATGATAGAATAGATTTATTGAGAATCACACCAGAGTCTATATTGATTGCTTGGTGAATAGTTTCATCTTTATTCCAAGCTTCACGACCAGCTAATACAGTTGGTAAATATACAATTAAAGCAGCAGAGATAGAACGAGTAGCACTCTCCCAAAGATAACTAGGAGTATGGTCAACTGCATAATAATCTATTGTGTCATATTTAAACATAGGATTTTTAAATGTTGTAGGTTTTGCAAAAAAGAATCCCATCCCTTCATCACAACTCACATCTATAATGAGACTATTAGGCTTAAGAGATGAACGCTCCTCTTTTAGAACAAAGTCAGTAGAATTTGCAGTATCTTGAAAAACACCATTTACGATAATATCAGCTTCACTTATCAGTTCAGATAATGGACGAACTATACCATCGTGTTCTATAACTACCATTCTTGCTTCATCATCTTTTCCCTCTTGAACTCTTACATAATGACAATCAAGCACCTCTTCACGAACCTCATGGTCTGGTCTTTGGATACAAATAGTTATATCTCTAAAACCATGTGCTTTTAAAGCATAAATAGCCCCACGGCTTACTGCACCAAAACCAAAGATAACTGTTTTTCTCTGGTTCCCATAATGTCCATCTATACCTTTTAATTGTAAGGCATGTATCACTGCACAATATCCTGCCATCTCATTGTTTTTATAAAAAGTATGTCGACCTATTTGTCCCTCTGGTGACCAAATAAACATATCTTCAAAAGCAATAAGTGTTTGTTTTCTTTTTATTGCTATATCTGTTATCTCTTGTTGTTGTACACAATGGAGATATCCCCAAAGTGTTCCACCAACTTTAAGCTCTTCTAAGTCAGCTAATACAGGTTTACTGATTATCACTACCCCAAGGTTGGCTAGAAGATTATGCCGAGTATCAATTCCTCCACACAAAGCTGCAATTTCACTATCAGAGATACCAAATGGTGCACCATAATCCTCTTCAAACATTAGTTGTTTTCGTAAAGCTTCTGGGATACGCACTATATGTTCTGGATGTATTGGAAGCCTTCTTTCATCTATCTTTTTTGAGGTGCCTATGACACCTATTTTTAAATTATTCATATTTTGTAATCTCCTTGTGATTAATATATTTATTATCTACTTTTTCTTAAATTCCAAAAACTATTTTGGGCTATAAATTCTGGACCTTGATAAACACTTTTTAGGTCAGATACAGTATATACTGCATTTTTGTCAAGTACATTGATGAGTTCTATAAGTTTTGGTATATAACGCCTTTTTTCAACGATAAATAGTACTTCAACAGGTTTCTCTTCACCCATATCTCCGTCAACTGAAACTACTGTAAATCCCTCATCTCGTATTTTTTGGGCTAAAATATCACGATTAAATGATATGCATCGAATAAGTTCATTACCAATAGCAAAACGATTTTCAATCCACATACCAACATAAATACCAGTAGCAAAACCAGCAGAATAGGCAAAGGCAAGGTGCCATTGGTCAAGATTTTTAAAAACTTGTCCCGCTGCAACTAGCCATATGATGATTTCAAAAAATCCAATAAAAGTGGCTAATAACTTATAACCACGAAATATAACAATAGTACGAAATGTTCCTAAAGATACATCAGTAACTCTAGCAAGAAAGATAAATAGGGCTAAAATATAAGGGTACTGTGCTATAAATTCAGACACTTTTGTTTTTGAGTGTGTTCATCTCTTAATTTCCTTTTATAAAAATTCAATAAGTATGACTGTATGGACGAAGGGTTGAGTTCCGAAGATTTGTCTGTTTATTTATATTTTGCTCTGTTTTAGATGTTGAAGAGTTTTTAATTCTCTACAAATTACGGTGTATTAGTCCTAAGAAGCGAATTTTGTAGTAGTTGCAATACGCGTTTATGGATACAGTGTATCTGAATTGAAATATTAAAGCAAATGGAATTAGAGAATAAGCTATAATACTTTTTTATAAAAATACAAAAGAAAATTAATGGAACCTTTTAAGAATATATATAATAAAACAGAAATAGTAAAATTAGCAAATGAAATTGCAGTTGTTTATCCTCCTTTTGAACTAGAACAATTTATAAGTTATATTATAGATGATGTATGGGAACAAAAAGAGTTAAAGGAAAGATTGCGAACTATTACTTTAGGGTTAGGAGAATTTTTACCTACAGATTATTTAGAATCTCTTGAAATTTTAAAAAAGGTACACCATAAGTTTAATGGACTTTTTCATCTTATATTTCCAGATTTTGTTGAAGTTTATGGTTTAGAGTATTATGAAGATTCTATTGAAGCTCTAAAGCTTTTTACTCAAAACTGTTCAAGTGAGTTTGCTATACGACCTTTTTTAGTGAAATATCCACAGCTTATTGAAACTTTAAAAGAGTGGACAAAAGATGAAAATGAGCATGTAAGAAGACTCGTAAGTGAAGGTTCACGACCTAGACTTCCTTGGGGAATGGCACTTCAAAACTACAAAAAAGAACCAATAAAAGTAATTGAACTCTTGGAACTTTTAAAAGATGATGAGAGTGAATATGTACGAAAAAGTGTAGCAAATAATCTTAATGATATTTCAAAAGATAATCCAAAAGTTGTAAAAGAAGTATTAAAACAATGGTACGGAAAATCTAAAAATAGAGATTGGATAGTCAAACATGCCGCAAGAACACTTTTAAAAGCTGGTGACAAAGAGGTAATGGAGATTTTTGGTTATCGTTCAGATGATATAGAAGTGATAGATTTAATAGCAGATGATAAGATAAAGATGGAAGAGTATTTAAATTTTTCATTTACTATTCAATCAAAAAAGACTCTAGGAAAATTAAGAATCGAATATAAACTAGGTCTTGTGAGACAAAATGAGAAGATGGGATATAAGGTCTTCAAAATATCAGAAAAAGAGGTTTCGAATACTAAACTATCTGTAAAAAAAGCACACCATTTTAAATATGTAACCACAAGAAAATATTATGATGGGATCCATACTCTAATAATCATCATAAATGGAAAAGAATTTTTAACAAAAAACTTTGAATTAGAGGGTTGTTCTTAGATTTTATTCGATGAAAGAATTAGTTTTATGTTAAAATAATTTTATGAAAAATGAATATATACTAAGTGCTTTTGAAAAAGATAGTAACTCTAGCTTAGCTGAATTGTTTTTACAAGTACGAGATTTTATAAAAATTTGTATAGGAAATAGAGTTAAAGAAAAATATAGAGAAAATATAACCTCCTATTTTTCTACAGAGGGTGGATATTGCTATTTAAAAGCTTATGAAGAGTATATTCATATTGGTTGGTTTCGTGGTGTAAATATAGATGACAAATATAACCAACTCTTTGGAAGTGCAAAAACAATACGAGGACAAAAAGTATATAAACTTGATAAAATCACAAGAGATGCTATTAGAGATTATGTTGAACAAACTTTGATATTTTTAATAGAACATAATGAGTTGATGAAGATGAAAAAAGGGATAAAAAAATATGATAGAGAACTTTGAATTTACAACTGTGATTTTAAATCATGACCAATATGATGGTATCACGATAGATAGTTCATCAATACCAAACAATGTACTGGAGTTTGAAAAAGACTTATGTTTGATTATAGAAAAAATTGAAAATAAAAAACTTTTATGGGTAAAACTCTCTATTGAACAATCACAATTTATCCCAATGCTTACAAAACATAACTTTGTTTTCCATCATTGTAATGAAAGAGATATTACCCTTGTAAAAAGACTTATAGTAAAACCTGTTATCCCAACAGCTACAAATCATACTCTTGGCGTTGGGGCTGTTGTAATTGATGATGATAAACTTTTAGTTATCAAAGATAGAATTTGGCAAAAATACAAACTACCAGGGGGACACATAGATGACAGTGAAAATATATCAAATGCCCTTAAAAGAGAGGTATATGAAGAGACAGGTATAGAAGTTGAGTTTGAATCAATTGTAAGTCTTGGACACTTCTCACCTGCTCAGTTTGGTGAATCAAATTTGTATGTAGTTTGCCGAGCAACTGCCTTATCAAAAGAGATTAATATTATAGATGATGAAGAGATTATGGATGCTAAGTGGATAGATATCCAAGAGTATCTTGCATGTGAAGATGTTCATAGTTACAATAAAGCAATAGTGAAAAATGCGTTAGAAACTATTGGTTTTAAGATTGATACTCGTACTGATTTGATTACAAGAGAAAATATAAGTTATGAGATATTTTTTTAAAGATAATTTAATATTTGTTACGAAAGTATAAAGTTGGGATCTAACTCTATGCTGAGCTATCCCAATTCTTTAGTTATTTTTTGTTTTTCCCAAAAGTTTTGTATATATATTCTGCCATTTTATCTGGGTCTACGATCATACCTTTATTTTCTATAACTCCCAAGTTATATTCCATAATATCATGTCCAGTTCCTGATGATTGATAACCATCACTGTCAAGCTCATAAATATCTACAGACAGCTCTTCTTTCGTTTTATCTATAAGAGAAGGTCCTTTTTTAAGGGGATTACCCTCAGCGAATTTTCCATGACACTTTTGACACATCGCATTATATATTGCATCTTGAGAATACTCTTGTGCTATTGCACTTATACTTAACCCACAAGTTACTAATGTTCCTACTAATAATTTATTTATTTTCATTTTCATTCCTTTTTTCTATATTTATATTATTATCTTCTATTTTTACCGTTACTACTACGGCTCCTCTAACTTCCCCACTTTTAAACCCGTATGCTTTGTCATAAGGATAGTTATCTTCAAAAAGTTTTTGAATTTTAGGATTTACAATACTTTTTTCACCATGGCATTTTTTACATGTTTTACTTGACATTGTTGCTGGAAAATAGACTTTATAGGTGTTATATCCCATAGCTTGTACAATCTCTTTAGGCATATATGCAGCAGATCTTTCGATAAGATCAAATGCTTTTAAAATATTTACTTCATCTTTTTGAGGGTAGGCATTTGGGTTTCTATTAAAAAAGCTTATTCTTTTTATAGATATATTACTTCCTAATTTTTTATTCATCTCCTTTATTTTGGAATAAGACTCAAGTGCACAAAACTTCGCAGCAGAGAGTGGTCCCTCCTGTCGATATTTTGTTTTTACAGTTGAACTTAATAGTGTATGAAGCTTATGAACAGCGTGTTTTGCATTTTGTAATGCTATCTCTTTGGGTATAAGTACAGTATCATCTGCTAATAACATTATACATAAGCACAACAGTATCAAATTTTTTTTCATTTAACCTCCTTTTGTAAGATTTGTATTAATCTAAATCAAATACCTTCGTACCAATATAGTAAAGTAATAAACAAAGTCCAAGTCCACCAAGAGATATCATAATCTCTGCACTAGATGGGAAATACTCCACCCAAGAAGGAACTAGTTGATATTCACTTGTTTTTAACATTTGTAAAGGTTTAAGTTGTGTATCATGAACAAGGTTATATCTCATAAAAAAGATTCCTACCATTCCACTCATCGATGCCCAAAACATTCCAACAACATTTTTACCACTGCTTTTTAATATAATAATCAAGGGTATAACCATAGCTAAAATTACTTCTGCCCAAAATGTACCGCTTAATAAAATATGTTGTGCTACATCTGCACGATTTGGCATACCACCATAGATATCTGTAAGCATTTTCCAAGTAACAAAAAATATAAGGATAGAGATTAATAGTCCTTGAATTTTTGCTAAATTTGTAAGCATTTTAGTTGAGTTTTCACTAAATTTAAGTTTATATCTAAATCCATACATAATAAATGCAAGGAAAATACCAGTGATAAATGCTGTAAGAATGAAATATGTAGGATAAAAAACACCATTTGATATTGTTCTTGCATTTAAAAATCCAAATACTCCACCTAGATTTGAATGTGCCGCTAGTCCTACAAGTAGACCTGTTAGACCAAATATTTTTGCCATCTTCATATCATGTCTTAATAAAAACACAAACTCTATAATCATAAAAGTTAGATAAAGTCCATACAATGTCCCCATCCACCAAATTGCACTTGTAAATCCTGGAGTTAAAATATTGTATATTATCATAGTTACTGGATGACCTATCTCAAATGCAATTACTGCAAACCCTGCTACAATTGTTACAATAGACCCAAAAATAGCCCTTTTTGAGATCTCGATATAATCTTTAAAACCAAAAACATCTCCCAATGAACCAACTATACAAAGTCCTGTTGAACTAACAACAAAAAAAATATATACTGCTATTAAAAGACCCCATGGATGCTCTCTTGTAACATTGTAGGCATGATGTCCATGTACAAGATATGTACCTACTCCTATTGCAAACAACCCTAAAAATATCACAATAACTGCTGCAAGCAGTAAGTTAAGAGGAGTTTTTTCAAAAGCTAAAATCTGTCGTAATGATACTTTATTGACAGGTATTGTTGTAATAAATTCTTTTATTCTCATAATGATCCCTTACATTAGATAAAATAATTTCGGATTTGTACCGAGATTAGATTTTAAAGTAAAATGTTCCCTATCTCTAAGCACTTGACTGATTTCACTATTTGGATCATCTAAGTCTCCAAATATTCTTACTTTAGTTGGACAGGTATTTTGACATGCTGTTGTAGTCTCTCCTCTTGCAATTCTTGTATCTGCACAAAATGTACACTTATCAACTGTATTAGTTCTATCATCAACATATCTTGCATCGTAAGGACAAGCATTCATACAGTAACTACATAAAATACATTTATCTGGATCAATTCTTACTTGGCCATTTTCATCATAGTATGTGGCATTTGTAGGACATACCTCCTGACATGGAGCATCATCACAGTGTTGACATTGACTTGGATAAAAAGTATTCGAAGCTATGCTTAGATTAGGATATTCTCCTTCTATCTCTTTTACACCTACCCAAATTCTATGTTTATCTGCTCCAAGTAAGACGCCATTTTCCTCTTTACATGCTGTTTCACAGGCTTTACAGTTTATACATTTTTTATAATCTAAAGCCATTGCGTATCTTGCCATCGTTATACCTTTCTTATCTCTACATTTGTTTCATGCATTGCAGCTGCACCGTAAACTGGTTCTATTACATCTTCTATAATGGCATTATCATTACCACCATTTTTATATGCCCATGAAAGAGCTGAACTCTCTTGACCAAATCCATGTATAAAAAAGAGATTATCAGGAGATATTTTTTCTGTAGGATAAGCTCTTAGTGTTGTTTTACCTACTTTAGAACTCACCTCAATCATATCTCCAAATTTAATATTTTTTGAAGCAGCAACCCGTTTATTTATCCAAAGATAGTTTTGATACATCATGTCTCTTAACATAGAATTATTAGATGTTCCCGTTTGAGTAAACTGAGCATGTCTTCCAGTCATGAGTCTAAATTTTGCTTTTGGTATCTTATAATCATATTCATCTCTCCAAATTGGCATTGGGTCTACACCTTTTTTTGCAAGGTTTTTCAAATTACACTCTACTTTTTGTGAAGGTGTTACAGCTCTTCCTCCATTTACACTATACCTCTTTTTATTTTCAGGATAATATTCAAATTCATTGACACTTATCTGTTTAAAATATTTATCCATATATGGATAAAATACTCCATACTTTTTTAATTTCTGGGCAGCTTCTAGATATTGATCTACTGCGTGTTCATTAAGCTCTTCTTGAGAATGTTTAAAAGGGATTGTAAGGTCAAATTCTGCATAAACCTCTTTTTCTGTAGTATCTGCAATTGCATCTTGTACCTCTTCATCGTATTTTTTAGTAATCTCAAAAAGAGGCTTAGAGATCTTATTTGTAAGCCCTTGTAATATCTCTATAACAGGTTTTGAGTCATACATTGGCTCTATTACTTTATTTCTTTGAGCAATAGATGGCTCTATCCCGCTAAAACACTTAACAGGATCTGTTCTTTCTAAATAGGTACATTCAGGAAGTACAACATCTGCATACATAACAGTATCACTAGGCATAGTATCTATACAAACAACTAGCTCCATTTTTTTAAGCATTTTTGCTGTTTTTACACTATTTGGCATATTCATCATAGGGTTGTGCTTATAACAAAACATCCCTCTTACATTGTAAGGTTGTTTGCCATCAAGGAAATTATTTCTCCAGCTTATCCAAGAACCTCCACCGCTTATTACGGCACAATCAGCATATCCAGGTTCATTTTTTTTATCTTTTACAACCGCTCTTGACTGGGCTTGTTCATACATTGGTAAAAGCTCTTCATGAGATAAGGTTTTTATTTTATCACCAAAAACAAGTCCACCTTTACAGTCTATCCCTGCTCCTAAAGCTTGGAATATCGCCATAGCGCGTCTTAGTTGAAAGTCATTTTTAGCAAAAGTACTTCTTCTTCCTGGATAATATATAGCTTGCGGAGCATTTTCCATAAATTCTCTTGCAATTTCATAAATATCTTTAGCATCAATACCAGTGATTTTTTCTGCCCATTCTGGTGTATACTTATTGGAAAGAATCATCTCTTTATACTCTTCAAAACCATTAAAGTTTTTATTTACATACTCTTTATTATAAAGTTCCTCTTTTATGGTTACATAGGTAAGTGCTAAGACAAAAGCTAAATCAGTTCCAGGTTTTATAGCTAGCCATTTATCAGCTTTTGCTGCTGTGTTTGTAAATCTAGGATCGATACAGATTAATTTTGCACTATTTTTTTTACTTTTTATATTTTTAAATCCATCCATAGTATCAGGAGTTACAATCGCTTCTGCTCTATTAGCCCCAGCCATTATGATATATTTTGCATTTTCTAAATCTGCTTGGGGATATTTCCCAATAGTTACCCCATACCCAGAAGCTACAGTTTGTAAACATATAGAGGAGTGATTGAGCCAGTTTGATGAACCAAATCCTTGATAAAAAGTTTTAAATGTATGTTCAGCCATCCCTTCTCCGGCACAAAATAAAAAACTAGAACGATTATCTTTTTCCTCATCAAGTATTTTTACAGTTTTCTCTTTAATATATTCAAAAGCTTCATCCCAAGTAACTTTTTTAAATTTCCCTTCCCCTTTTTCTCCTACTCTTATCATGGGTGATTTAAGTCTATCAGGATCATAAAGTGCTTGAATACCTGCATTTCCCCTTGCACAAAGCATATTTCTAGATTTTGGAAAATGTGGATTAGGATCAAGTTTTGTAACTACATTATCTTCTACTCTTGCTATTAAAGCACATTTATTTACACACATTTCACAAAGTGTTGCTACCTCTTTAGCTTTAGAAGTACCTGTTTTTGTAGTAAGTTTAATCTTCCCATTTTTTTCTTCTTTAGAAAAAAGGTTAGTGACAGTCATTCCACCTATAACAGAAAGTGTGATACTTCCTTGAAGAAATTTTCTTCTGGAAATTTCGATGTTCATTAGCTCTCCTTTTATTTTAAAAAATTATTAATATCCTAAATAACATAAATTAATAATATGATTTTATTTTAAATATAATTTATATTAATTTTTAATCATTTATATATTATTGTAAATAATCTTTTTTATAACTACCTCTAATGCAAAATCATACATGAGCTAACCTTAACTGATAATAAATAAAGTTCAATAAATAGCGATAAAATGGGCTTTTATAAGGATATTATTTGTATCTAATTATGACAACTTTAGGTCTTTTTTTACAATACTTTTTATATTTAAAGATATATTTATTAAAATTATATTAAATTTATAAACTATTTATTTTTTATTATGATATTATGTTATTTTATTAATTGCATTTTAACAAAATTATTTATTGAAGTGTTCTAGAATATTATAAAAGAGATACTAAAAAGTATTTAAAAAAGATACTTAAGAAGGAGAGAATTTGAATCCATTTTTATATCAATATTCATGTTGTGGCAAAAATTTTTGCTCAAGATGTGAAGAGTTAGAACAATTAAATAAAATGATTTTAAATAATTCGAATATCGTTTTATATTCTAAAAGAAAAGTTGGAAAAACTTCTCTAATTAAAGTCTTTTTTTCTGATAAAATTGATACAGATAAGTATCTTACTATTTATATGGATCTATTTGATATCACTAATCCAACAGATTTTGCTAAGTTGTTATACAAACAAATAGCTATAAGTATACCCTGTGACTATAAAACAATATTAAAAGAGTTAAAAGAACTTTTTAATAGAGTAAATTTTACAGCAACAATGAAAGATGATGGAGAATTAGAATTTGTACCAGTACTTTCTTCTTATAATTTTGATGAGTTGATGTCAGATATATATAGAGGAATTGAAAAGTTATCGCAAAATTATGACAAAAAAATAGTAATTGCATGTGATGAGTTTCAGCAAATTACACTGATTAAAGAGATAAAGATAGATGTTATATTGAGTAAATTGATACAAAAATATCCAGATATCAATTATATATTTACAGGTCTTAAAAGGCATCTCCTTACAGAACTATTTTCTAAAAGAAAATCACCTCTATATGATACAGTTAGTTTATTGGAATTAAAGCCAATTCCAATAGAGTTATTTTATAAATTTGTCAATGAAAAGTTCAACGGAAGACTTGATTTTGTACATTTTGAGTATATATATAATATGACAGATGGGGAATCTAAGCTTATACAAGAATTTTGTTATTATCTTTATCATGATGAATCAAATAATAAAAATCACAAGATTACTCAAGAAGATATAGACAAAGTATGTCAGGTTCATCTTGAGAGTAAAAGTGGTTATTTTAGAATGCTTTTGGATCGTTTGAGTTTACCTCAAAAAGTAGCTTTAAAAGCTGTAATTATTTGTGATGGTACCGAGCTATATACAAAAGAGACCCTTTTTAAACTTCAAACAACTAAATCATCGCTTAATACTGCAATAAGAAATTTATACAAAGATGAGATAATTGATAAAGAGAATAATAAGTATTATATTACAAACAGATGTTTTGAACTTTGGTGTAGAAAAAAGTTTTTATAATAACTGAATATATAAAAAAGATATTTTTAAAAACTATATCATTTTAGGTTTATTATCATAAAAAAATATTACAATAAGAGTTATGCATTAGTATTTATTACTAATATTGAAGAATTTTAACCCGTGAATTTGATTAATAAACATATTATATGAAGGCAAATATGAATTTTGATAAGTATTTAGAAGAAAGTGAAGTTATAAATTTCTCTCATCCTAAAATAGAAGCTTTAGCTAAAACAATAGCAAAAGATTGTAAAGATGAGATGATAGGACATTCCCCCATAATAGATGAGTTTATTTGTAAAATTAACAATAAAGATGCACAAAAACTTTCCTCTCTTAGTAATAGTTTATTAAAATATCTTTTTGATGAAGAGATTCCTAAGTGGTTTCAAGACTCATTTAGTGTAGAAGAGTTTGAAAAAAGAATACAAAGTCAAGAGTATAAACACTTTGGTTATATGATTGAGAATCAAATAGTAGGATTTATAGCTATAAAAGAAGATACTCATCTTTTTCATCTTTTTGTTGAAGAAAAATATCATCAACAACATATTGGAAAAAAATTATGGGAGTTTGTAAAAGAAAATATTGAATTTGAAACTATGAGTACAAATGCATCTTTGTATGCTATAAATGTATATGAATCATTTGGATTTAAGCAAGAAAGAAAAATTCAAACCTATAAAGAGTTAGAGTTTTTACCTATGGTATATAAAAAAGATTTAAGATGATATATTTTACTATTATAAGTGTTATACTTCTTATTACGATGGGCTTGTTTCATTTTTATTGGGTTATCGGTGGTAAAATAGGTTTAGAAAAAGTAATACCAACCAAGGAAGATGGAGAAAAGTTTTTTAACCCTAGCAATCTTGCTACAACTATAGTAGGAGTTATATTATTGGGGTTTGCATATTTGGCTTATTGTTTAGGGTTTGAGATATTAGAAGAGAATAGTATCTGTATCTATTTAGGTAATGCGGTATCTATATTATTTTTACTGAGGGTGCTTGGAGATTTTAAAATGGTGGGAGTTTTTAAAAAAATAAAAACTACACCATTTGCAAAATATGATACTTTACTTTTTATCCCATTGTGTTTGTATTTGGGAATATATTTTGGTAAAGTATCTTTATTATTTTAAATGAAGGGGCTAGGGTGGAAAGAATATTAAACTATATAAAAGTAAGTGATACAATCTCAACTTCTGGACAACCTTTAAAAAAGCAATTTAAAAAAATAGCAAAAGAGGGCTTTGAAGTGATTATAAATCTTGGATTAAATACTCATCCAGAGGCTTTACAAGATGAAGATAAAATTGTTTCAAAACATGGTATGATATATTTTCATATCCCAATCTCATGGGAAGAACCAGAGATTGATAGGCTTAAACTTTTTCTATCTACACTTCAATTACTTCAAAGTAAAAATAAAAAAGTTTTTATCCATTGTATTAAAAATTATAGAGTATCTGTTTTTATTTATAAATACAAAAAAGATATTTTAAAACAAAGAAATGTAAAACTTGTAGCCCCAAAAGAATATAAACCAAATGAAGTTTGGGAAAAAGTTTTAGAAGCTAAAATATAAAGAGATAATATTTAGTATAAACTATCCATATCCACTGAAGCATGAGGGCTTTTGATACTATGAAGAAGACTTACTAATCTCATTGGATCTTTGGAACGAAGTAGTAGTTCATATCTGTATTTATTTGCTACTTTAAATATATTGCTTTCTCCAAATCCTATAAGTTCCACATCTTTTTGATTTGAAAATATTTGCACATATTTATCTAGTTCTTGTTTTGCTAATATATGATTTGTATGACTAAAGACAACACGAGCAAGTTTGAGGTATGGCGGATAGAGATCAACTCTTTGTTTTAGTTCATCTCTTAGGAAATCTTCATAATCACTGATTTGTAAATAGTTATTGAAAAAGTCCTCATTTTTCGTTTGGATTAAAACTTCTCCAAAACCTTTTCTTCCACTACGACCTGCTATTTGTATCAAAAGTGACAAGGCTTTTTCTCTCACTTTATAACTTGTCATATTTAACATAGAATCAATTCCTAACACCACAGCTAGTTTTACATTATGGTAGTCGTGACCTTTTGAGAGCATTTGAGTACCTACTAGTATATCTATTTTATTTTCGTTAAAATCTTTGATTACTCGTTTGAGTTCTTTGTTTGTTTTAATACTGTCTCTATCAAATTTTTGGATCACTTTATCTTTAAAAGTATTTTGTAACTCTTCAACCACTTGAGCAGTTCCTAGACGAAAACTCTCAATGGAGCCTGTTTTACAATGTGGACAAAACTTATCAATTGGTTGTGTGTAGTTACAATAATGGCATTGCAAAGCGTTGTTGTTTTTATGAAGACTTAAACTTACTGAACAAAAAGGACACTCGATAGATTTTCCACAATCTTTACATATCTGGTATTTGAAATTTGCACGAGTAGGAAGAAAAACTATCACTTGGTTTTGATTTTCTAATGTTTGTGAAATTTTTTCTATAATTGAAGCTGAGAGTTCCAAATTCGAATTTACAAATGATATTTGTTTCTCTGAGTCAAAAAAAGTTTTTTTTATCCTTATGTATGGGATTTTATGAAAGCTACTTAAACTAGGTGTCGCACTTCCAAGTATCACTTGAATATCAAATTTTTTCCCCATATAGATTGATAAATCTTTTATATTAACTCGTGGTTTTTGATCTGATTTATAAGAGTCATCATGCTCCTCATCTACGATAATAAGTCCCAAATTATCATAAGGTAAAAATAGTGCAGACCTAGCACCCGCAATGATTTTAACTTTTCCACTAAGAAGATTTTCTATGATTGTTTGTTTTGTTTTTTTCTGTATTTTTGAGTGCCATATTGCGATGCTTTCTTTAAATACTTTTTTCAGCCTTTGTTCCATTTGGGGGCTAAGTGAAATTTCTGGAAGCAAAAGTAGGGTTTGTTTATTTTGAGACAGTATATTTTCTATAGCTTTAATATAAATTTCTGTTTTCCCACTTCCTGTGTTTGCAAAAAGTAAACTTGTAGGGTTTTTTTGTATAAAATTGTACGCTTTTTGTTGTTCATTTGAGAGTTCGATATCACACTTTATTTCTGGGGTTTCTTCTATTGTTTCTAGATCATAAAATGGTGTATAAACACTCAAAGCTTCACCCAAACTACATACATAGTATTTAGAAACAAAAGAGGCAGTCTGTAACATCATTGCATCATAAAAAGATTCAGAAACGGTTGTGATATCTACACATTTAAAAGAGGGTTTTTCTACTACTTTTACAACTACACCTTGTGAAGATTTTGCTCTGTTTCGAAGTTTTACCTCTACAAGTGTTCCTATTCTTATATCTTGTTCACTTTGGAATGTAAGAGGCTCTAAGGGAGATTTTAAAAGAGCTATTTCATAGTAGTGCATTATTGCGTTAACTCTTGACAAAGTAGATTATCTTCATCACACTCAAAACTATAATCATCACTATCGTATATAAACTCTACACTATTACCATCTTTAACATAGACTTTATAAGTTGTAGCTGATATTTTGCTCCAAGCACCAACTTTGATATGGTTAGTTGCTGGGATTGGACTTTGTAGTATTTTATTAAAAAGGTATTTGTCATTATCCTCAAGTGAGTCTAAAGTAGCGGTTGACCCTTTGAGTATCATTTTGTTTTTATAGTTATTTAAAGCTTCTCTAATAAGGAGAATCTCACTTTTTATTTTAGTTGTGTTTGCACTTTCAAAGATACCATTCATTTTAGGAATAGCTACAACTAAAATTATAGAGATAACAGCTATTACAAATATTATCTCTATAAGTGAAAAAGCTCTCTTATTTTTAGTGGTCATTTTATATAATTCTCTTTTTTATCACTAGTGTCTAGCTCTTGCCCAATCTCTTTGTATCTGTTAAAATAGTATTGTACAAAGTTATCAATAGTTGGATTTGTAGGGGAAAAATACTTCTCTTTTTTAACTGCATATTCTTTTAAAAATAGTGTTGCATCTTTTTTATTTAAGTAGTGGATGCTTAGTTTTTTGTAAGTATCTATATACCATTGTTTTAAACTAGAGAGATTTTCATTCTCTAAATTTATAGTGAGTTTTAAATTTGCCTCATCCCATACTAAAGTATTTGTTTCAAACAGTCCAGTAAGGTGAATTAATCCCTCACAATAATATGGCTGTACTTCATCAACTTCCATCCAACCTATAAGGCTAACTGCTCTTTTTATAGTATCACTTATAACAAACTCTTCAAGCTCTTTTTCATCACTTTGTTTATCCATAAAGAAGCTTACTAACCCACCTGTAGTAGCTTTAAACTCCTCTATATTTTTAAAATTTCCACTTTTATTCATTACAGATTCTGTTTCATCATCACACCATAAAATATGTCCAAATTCATGACCAATAGTTGTGATATCATACACTTGGTGCCATTTTTTGTCCTCTTGAAATAAAAAATTTCTTTCATTTGTTAAAAACTTTTGCCCAAAAATCTCTTTAGAGAGGCGTAAAAATGGTTTTGCTCTTTGCCCTTGAAGTATCTCATCACTAAAAGCAAATATCTTTTTTCCCTCTTTGGCTGATACAACTTCATCATTTGGTACAACTTGTGCTGAAAAAAGTCCATTGAACTCTGCACCAAAAAACAATGCAGGACGACCTAGATAGAGTTGTACTTTATCTAAACTTTTTAATGAAAAATCATAAATACTTTTTTCATCATTGTTTTGTTTAATAGTTTCAAAAAGCTCACTAAACATAGCTTTGATTTTTTCTACCCTTTGATTGTTATTTTGTATGGATGGATTAACAAGTCTTATATCCCATTCTAGTGCTACAGCTTTTCTAAAATGATCTTCATAATACTCTAGTGGATGACCAATTTGTATAGGAGTTGTAATCTTCATCCAAGCACTATCCACATCAGCCCATTTTGAAACTAACATCTCAGTTCTTCTTTCACTAAATGCTGTGATGATTGCTTGAAGATAGTGGATATATTCCCATTTTTGATTATATACTTCATCTTCAAGTTCTATTAAACTATCAACAAACTCTTCAAGCGCATCAATAACAGCAGTTACCTCTTTTTTAAAAGCAGTGATATATGCAGCACTTTTATAGCTACCATTTTCTTTTACAAGCATAGAGTAACTTCTATCTGCTGTAAGTCCATCATGCCCTTTGTCAAAGAGATTATTTTCTTCAAGAAACTCTATAACTTTTTCATCATCATTATCAAATTTAGCAAGCAAATCTTTGTTAACTCCATTGATAATAAGTTTTGTCCAAGATGATTGCCATATTGACATAGCTATACCCACACCATAAACACCTTTAAACACTTCTTGATAAAACGGTGTCAAAAGATTATTTTGTGATAAAAATTGTAGTCTTTGATGTTGAATATCTAGCCAAAACTCTTTTACAAACTGATATGCTTGTTCTTGTAACTCTATAATTTGACTTTCATTATATTGAGCTTTTTTTAGAACTTGTACTAAACTGTCATCTCGTAAGTTTACAAGACGAGTTAAGAGTGCTAGTTTTAAATCATCATTAAGTGTTAGATTTAACTTGAAAGCAAATTTATCTATTATCCCTAGCTTATCATCTTCATTGTTTTCTAAATATTCATAAAGTTTATTTATTTCATCTTTCTGTGAACTTATAAAATCATATAATTTTTGTATATCTTCTAAAAATTTATTTTGTGTCATTATCTATACCTTTTAGGTTTTAATTTCATTTATCATACCAAAAAATAGATGAAATAACTCTAAGCTTAAGCTTTATTTTATCATAAATTAGAGATAATTCCGTCTCTAAAATATGGAGACATAGCAAAACGGCTAATGTACGGGATTGCAAATCCTTGAGGTCCCGGTTCGAATCCGGGTGTCTCCTCCAAATTCAAAAAATAACTTTCTAAAAAATATCAATACTTTTTTACTATTCTAATTTAGTAAAATCTTTATCTCTAATCTAAAATTAGATATAATAAATAAATTACGGTTTATTTAACTACTAAAAGGATTTCTATGGCAGAAATTAGAGATAGTGAATTGGTTCAGTACAAAGACAAAAAAGTTCAATTAAAAACGCCACCTGAAAAGGGTGAGAATATATCTGTATATGTTCGACCAGGTGATGAGGTTGATTTTAATCTTAACGGTATCAATGTAAATGATTTACAATACAAACTAGTGGGTGGTGATATTATTATCGATATCCCAAATCAAGGTTCATTTACTTTTGTATCAATGGCCTTAATGGGATACAGCGATTCACCACCATTTTTTAACTTAAGTGGTGGTACAAAACTCTCTTTAGATAGTATTCTTACTGCCATAGAAGAAGTAAACGATCTGCCATTAACATCTATTTCAGCAAGCCTAGAAGTAAAAATAGACCAAGAAGCCAAAGAAGATAATCCTGAAGTTGAAAAGCCACCAATAATAATTATTCAAGAGGTTATAGTTTATGTTGAAAAAGACGACAATCCAGAAGAACCTAATGAAAACCCAAATTTATACCTTGAACCACCTGTAGAACTGCCAGATGAATGTCCTTTTCAGGAGGATCCAGCTCCTAAAAAACCATCAAAAACAGAAGATGATGTTGGTCCTAGTGATGGTGCTGGTGTACCAGCGGCGTTAACTTTTGATATAGATATTCAACATATTCATGTATCTGACAGTACTACAGCAGGTGTTATGGTTGTGCAAGGTGGAGGTGGTACTTCTTATGATAATTTTTATCCAGGTACTCAAGCACAAGCATATAAAAATGGAGCAGGCCTTGTAAAACAAGGGGATGCTGAAATTATAGACTATAGAAATACTACTAGTAATGAAGCGAATAAATTAATAATAAATGCGGATGATCCTGCTTTTTTTGATACAAATATAATCTCTAGAGAAATTGTACTATCTCCTAGTCAACCTATTGGTTTTGGTATAACAAGCATAACAATCTCTAGTGGTGGTTTTCCTGTAGACTTTGATATTGCAAACTCAACAGCAGGAGTAAACTCTTTTAGTTTGATTAAAGATGACTTAGATACTCCTGGAATTGAGGGATTTACTGTAGACTCTGATGGAAATCTTATTATTAAAATTTTAATGAATAAAAATCAAGCTGATCAAAATTTTGAGTTTAAAATAGATGTTGTTTCAGAGTTTAATATGGATAATGTTCCCGAAGATTTAAAATCTGAAGTTGAAGATATCACAGGAAGTGCAGAAGCTACTTTGGAAGCCACTAAAACTTATGGGGCAAATGTTAAACGAATACCAGATGCAAATATAGATAATCCAGATGAATATTATTTTACAGAGTTTGACGATAGTAATGGAGATAAAATTGAATCAGGATTTGTAATTATTACAAATGACAATGATAATGAGATTTATGGTTCTATAACTCTTGAAAATACCATTAATGGTGGTGTGGCAAATGATACGATTATTACAGGAATGCAAAATGATACTGTAGATGGGCGTGATGGAACTGATACTATGATTTATGCAAGTCATGATAATCTGGATAATGATTTTGGGATTGATGCTAATTTAACTACTGGAATTATAACAAAAAAATATGCCTCTGACAATACAGATACCGTTTCAAATATTGAAAATGTAACAGGTACTCAAGATAATGACAATATCGTTGGTAGTGGAGATGCCAATGTTTTATTGGGTGAAGCTGGGAATGATACTTTAAGAGGACTTGCTGGGTCAGATACACTTGATGGTGGAGCTGGAAATGATATGCTTGAGGGTGGAGCAGCTGCAGATAGTATAAACGGTGGAGCTGGAAATGACACTGCAAGTTATGAAAATGCAACAGGTGGAGTAACTGTTGATTTAGATAATGGAAATGGAAATGGTGAAGCATCAGGGGCTGATGGAAATGATACTTTATACAATATTGAAAATGTAAAAGGTTCAGCTCATGATGACACTATTACAGGAGATAGTGGAGATAATACACTCGAAGGACTAGCTGGTGATGATCACTTTTATGTAAGTGCTGGTACAGATACAATCGATGGTGGAACTAATAATGCTAATGGAGATACAATAGATGCTTCAAACTCTAGTGTAGCTCATACAATTAGCTTAAAAGATGGACAAGTATTTGGGGAAGGATATTCTTCTATTAGTGGTATTGAAAATGCTATTGGTTCTTCTAATAAAGATATTATTGTAGGAAGTGATGGTAAAAACACCTTACAAGGTGGGATAAATGAAGATACTATTTATGGTGGAGCTGGAGATGACTTTATTTATGGTGGAACACAAGATGATACTCTAAGTGGTGGTGTTGGCGATGACTACATTGATGGGGGAAGTGCCTCTTTAGGTGGTACTGGAGATGTTGCAACTTATTCAGATATTACAACTGGGGGAGTTACTGTTGATTTAAGAATTCAAGATGGAACAACTTCTCAAAATACAGTAAATGCTGGTAATGATATTTTAGTAGATATTGAAAATTTAACTGGTACAAGTTTTGATGATACTTTAATAGGGGATACAAATGACAATACACTTCTAGGTGGAAGTGGAGATGATACTTTTATAGGAAATGGAAGTACCGGTACGGGGGACTTTATAGATGGAGAAGGTGGAACTGATGACCTTATAAGTTTTGAAACGGCAACTCAAAATATCACTTTTGATTTAGGAGATTCTTCTAGTTATCAAAGTACTGGTGCAGGAAAAATAAAAGTTCAAAATGTTGAAAACCTTAAAGGTGGAACAGGAGCTGATACACTTTATGGTTCTTCACAAGAAAATAAACTTTATGGTCATGATGGAGATGACTTTTTAGATGGAAAAGCTGGAGATGATACACTGTATGGAGAGCTTGGAGATGATACTTTAACAGGTGGAGCTGGAGATGATACGCTGAATGGTGGAGCAGGTGCGGATATAGCAGACTATACAGCTAATACTTCTAGTGGTATAAAAGTTGATTTAACAAGAGCAACAGGACAAGTTATAGATGATGGATATGGTGATACAGATACTTTAATTGATATAGAAAGAGTAAATGGTTCAAATTTTACTGATACTATCGTTGGAAGTGATAATGTTGATACATTGTATGGTATGGGTGGAGATGATATTTTAAGCGGTGGACTTGGAAGTGATACACTCTATGGTGGAACTGGAAGTGATACAGCTGACTATAGTACAAGAAGTGAATCTATAAAAGTTGATTTATCAGTTGCTATACCAACAGTAATAGTTGATACAAATAGTAATTCTACTTTTGAATCAGGTGTTGATGAAGAGGATACCTTAAATAGTATAGAAAATATTATAGGTGGTACTAATACTGATATTATTATAGGGAGTAGTGGAAATAATACTCTAAAAGGTAATAGTGGAGCAGATACATTATCAGGTGGAATTGGAACTGATTATTTAGATGGTGGAGATGATATAGATACTATTGATTTTTCAAGTGTCAATGAAGATGTGACAATAGATTTAAGTAAAACCGTTACTCAAGCGGTTTACACTGATGCTTACTACAAAGTAAGTAATATAGAAAATATTATAGGTGGTTTTGGTGCAGATAAACTCACTGGAGATATTCAAGTCAATACTATTATAGGTGGAGATGGAGCTGATACACTAGATGGTGGTGGTGTAAGTGGAGCTGGCACTGATAGTCTTATAGGTGGAGCAGGTGATGATAACTTTGTAGTAAGTGCCGTAGGTTCTACAGTATATGACGGTTCACTTGGTGCAAGTGCTACAGATATTGATACTGCAGATTTCTCTAAAATAGCAAACCAATCAACAGATAAAGTAGATGTAAATTTAGATAGTGGGTCATTTAAATTAAATGGTAATACTATAGCAGGAACAACATTTATTGGAATTGAGGGTGCTATTGGTGGAGCAGGAGATGATACTATTACAGGTACCACAGCAGCCAACTCTCTTGTTGGTGGAGCTGGAGATGATACACTTCTTGGAAATGGTGCGAGTTCTGGAATTGATTATATTGATGGGGGAGAAGGTGGAGAAACTAATGGTGACTTTGTAAGCTTCTCTTACACAGCTAGTAATATTTCAGTGGATTTATCCAATTCGGGAGTACAAAATAGTGGAGATGGTAATTTAATCATTCAAAATATTGAAAACCTTGAAGGTGGTAGTGGTGATGATACCCTAAAAGGGAATGATGACGACAATATATTACGAGGTTTAACTGGAAGTGATACCTTAGTAGGTGGAAAAGGTTATGATACTTTAGATGGTGGTGTTGGTGATATTGATATTGCCGATTATTCATCAAATACAGCACTAGGTATTAAAGTAGACTTAACTCAAGCAGCACAAGTGACAAATGATGGATATAACAATAGTGATACACTTATAGATATTGAAGAGATTCATGGTTCAAATTTTACAGATACTTTAGTTGGTGCAGGAGATGCTGATACTTTTAGAGGTGGAGCTGGAGATGATACACTTAGTGGAGCTTCTGGTGCAGATTCACTCTATGGTGAAGTAGGAAATGATGTTTTAAAAGGTGGATTGGGAAATGATACACTTGATGGTGGTTTAGATAATGATACAGCAGATTATAGTGATAGAACTGAGGCTATTTATGGTGATTTATCAGCAGCTACACCAAATGTAATAGTTGATACAGATGATGCTAACTCTGATGGGGATACAACATATGAGTTTAATGGTAGTGATGAGGTTGATACACTTAATGCTATAGAAAATATTACAGGTGGATCAAATTCAGATACTTTAATAGGTGATGCAAATGCAAATACATTATCAGGTGGATTGGGAGATGATACACTTTTTGGTGGAGCTGGTGCAGACAAACTTATAGGTGGTACTGGTAGTGATACTGTAAGCTATGATGGTGATATAAGTGCTATAAATATTAGTCTTAAAACAAATCAAGGTGTAGATGGAAGTGGAGATACTGATAGTTATAGTTCTATAGAAAATGTTATAGGTACATTACATGATGATACTATAGAGGGTGACAGTAGTAATAATACTTTAGATGGAAATAGTGGAAAAGATACAATCTCTTATGCAAACTCTACAAATGTAGCAGGTGTTACGGTTAATCTAGGTACTCAAACAGCATTTGGTGTAGATGAAGGCACAGATACTATTCTAAACTTTGAAGATATTCTAGGTGGAAGTGGAGATGACACACTTATTGGTGATGGTGGAACAAATACTATCACAGGTGGAAGTGGAGATGATACACTTGATGGAGCTGCAGGAAGTGATAAACTTGTAGGTGGATTAGGAAGTGATACTGTTAGTTATGCAAATGAAGGTTCATTAGTCAATATAAATCTAAGAGCAGGTACTGGTACAGATGCTAGTGGTGGAACAGATAGTTATGATTCTATAGAAAATGTTCTTGGAAGTGATTATGATGATACAATTGAGGGTAATACTGCAAACAATGTATTACAAGGTGGACTTGGAAATGACACCCTTACCTTTGAAAATGCCCTTTCTGGTGTAACAGTTAATTTAAGTACAACAACACAACAAAATACTGGAAGTGATGGACTTGATACTATTAGTGGCTTTGAAAATTTAACAGGTTCTTCAAGTGCTGATAATTTAACTGGAGATGATAATACAAATATTATTAAAGGTAATGGTGGAGATGATAGTTTAAATGGTGGATTAGGAGTTGATTCACTTTATGGTGGAGCTGGAAATGATACTTTTAAAGTAGAACTTGGTGATGGTGATGATATTATAGATGGATTTGAAGCTACTTTAACGGATACAGATGATGCTTCAAATAAAGATACATTAGATTATAGTTTACTAACAGGAAATTATCATGCAAATGTTGATTTGTCTCTTAATAGTGCTGAAGTAACCGATGGAACCACAACTGATCAAACAGATACAATAGCAAACATAGAAAATGTGATTGGAAGTAATCAAGATGATACATTAACTGGAAATGCTGAAATCAATACTCTAAATGGTTCAAGTGGAGATGACACTTTTATATTAAAAGATGGAATAACTACTGGAGATGTAATAATCGGTGGGGCACATACTATAGATGGAAGTGATACACAAGGTTCAACTAGTGCATATACAGGAAAAGGTGATACAGTAGATTATAGTGCAGTAACCCAAAGTATAAACCTAACACTTGCAAATGGAGCTGGGACTACAAATGTTCAAGTGGGAGCAACAGTTGCAGACCATACACTCTCAGGTATTGAGAATATTATTGGTTCAGATAGTTCAGATGATACAATAACTGGTAATAATGCAGTAAATACAATTTTAGGTATGGGTGGAGATGATACTATAGATGGTGGCGATGGTGCAGATATTTTAGATGGTGGCTTTACTGATGATGGTGGTGGTAATAATTTACAGACAAATACAATCTCTTTTGCAAGTTCAACTACAGGGATAACTGCAAACTTAACTACAGGAGTAACTTCTCAAGGTGATGTTATCTCAAACTTTACAAATATTATAGGTACAGATGAAGCTGCACAAGTAGATATTTTAACAGGAGATGGGCAAGATAATAAGATAGAAGGACTTGCTGGAAATGACACTATTGAAGGTCTTGGGGGTGATGATAATTTACTAGGTGGAGCTGGTAACGATAACTTTATTTTAAGAGCAGATGATGGAGAAGATACTATAGATGGTGGAGAGGGTAGTGGAGATACTCTTGATTATTCAAACTTAACAGCAGGACAAAACCTTGAAGTAGAGATAGACACATCTACAAGTAAAGTTGCAACAGTAAGAGTTGGTGGTACTACTTACACAGATGATGTTGTAAATGTGGAAAATATTACTGGTGGTGCTGGTGATGATACTATTACTGGTGATGCTTTTGAAAACACATTGATAGGAAATGATGGAGATGATATCCTTGATGGTGATTTTGAAGATGATAAACTCTATGGTGGAGCTGGAGATGACCAACTACTTGGTGGACTTGGAGATGATGAACTTTATGGTGGAGCTGGAGATGACCTTTTAAGTGGAGGTGCTGGTGATGATATTATTGTTGGTGGTGAAACGGGAGAAACCGTAGGTATTGGAGATACTATTGATTATAGTTCAAAAGCAACAGACCTTGATGTAAATCTTATGAATATAGTTGGTGGCTATGCAATTGCAACTCTTGGAACAGAAAAAGATAGTTTAGCCGAGATTGAAAATATTATAGGAACTATTGATGCTGACTACATTGGTGGAGATAATGATGCCAATGCCTTAGATGGGAGAAAAGGTGCTGATATTATTGTAGGTGCTGGTGGAGATGATGTTCTTTCTGGTGGAGATGATAATGATACTTTTAGAGCCGGACTTGATAATAATGTATTAGCAGGTCAAGATAAAGTACTAGAAGATGGAGATGATGGTGCTGATACGATTGATGGTGGAGATGAGATTGATACTGTTGATTATAGTGCTATTTCTCAAGCTATTGAAGTAATACTAAATGGTGCTACAAATGCAACTGTGTATGTAGGTGGTGCTGGTACTGGATACGCAGATGATACTATTAAAAATGTTGAAAATGTAATTGGAAGTAGTGGAAATGATATCATAAATGGAGACTCTTTAGATAATATTTTAGATGGTAGTGCTGGAGATGATACACTCTATGGTGCAGGTGGAGATGATACCTTAGAGGGTGGAACAGGATTTAATACCGCTGATTATACCACAGCATTAAATAAGATAGTTGTTGATATGGATATCGCTGCTGGTGAAGTTACAGCTGATGGAGATGGTGGAGTTGATAATCTTAATAATATCCAAAAAATAATAGCAACTACAAATAAAGATACCATTTATGGTTCAAATAATGATGAACTTTTTATAGGTGGTGCTGATACTGATACACTTATGGGTCGAGGTGGAGATGATACACTCTATGGTGGATTAGAAGATAGAACTGATAGTGCAAATGATACAGTAAGTTACGAGTATCTTACAAATGGTACTGATAAAGTTGTAGTAGATTTATCTGCTGATACAGGAACAGCAGTTGTTAGTACAGGTGCTGATACTGATACATTATATGATATAGAAAATATTATTGGTGGGGCTGGAAATGATACAATTATTACACGATTTGATGAAGTAAATATTATCAATGGAGCTGCTGGAAGTGATACGATTGATTATTCAAATTTAAATACTTCACATTCAATAAGTGTAACTTTAGGGACTAATGGAGCTCAATCAACAGTAGATGTGAGTGGTACAGCAAATGATGATTTTGTAGAAAATATTGAAAATGTAACAGGTACCAACCTTACAGATAGTATTTATGGAAATAATTTAAATAATACTTTACTAGGACTTGGTGGAGATGATACCCTTGAAGGTGGTGCAGGAGATGATTACCTTGATGGTGGAACAGATGGTGCCAATGGAGATACAGCATACTATAACCAAGCAACTGGAAGTGTAACAGTAGATTTAGGAAAAGATAATATTGCACAGGCAATAGGTGGTGGTCAAGGGACAGATACACTTGTAGATATAGAAAATGTTATAGGTTCTTCATATGATGATACTTTCTACACAAACTTTACAGAAGCAAATAATTTTAATGGTGGGATAGAGGATAATGAAGTAAATGGAGATACTGTTGATTATAGTAATATGACAGTTGATGATGTATCTGAAGATAATATCTTTTTAGACCTTACGAATAATACAGTTGAAGTAAGATTAGATGGAAGTAGTGTAACAGATACTATAACAAGTATTGAAAATATAGTTGCAACAAGTGGAGATGATACACTTTATGGAGATGATGAAAACAATACACTAGAGGGACTTTTAGGAGATGATATACTTGACGGTGGTCAAGGAGATGATTATCTTGATGGTGGGGTAGCTGGAAGTGATACAGCATACTACAATCAAGCTACAAGTGGTGTAACAGTTGATTTAGGACTTGATGGTGTAGCTCAAGCAGTTGGTGGAAATCAAGGAACAGATACACTTGTAAGTATAGAAAATGTAATAGGTTCAAAATATAATGATACTTTTAAAGGTGACAATGTAGCATCTAATATTTTTGATGGTGGATATGTATTAGCTTCAGGGCTTGAAAATGCTGGCGATGAAAATGATACAGTAGATTACTCGTCACTTACAGGAGCTACAGATAAAATTGTAGTAGATTTAAGTAATACAAGTAGTGCTAATGTAGCTGTAACGGTTGCAACAGCTCTACAAAACCCAGATACTTTGAGAAATATAGAAAATGTGACAGGAAGTAGTGGAGATGACACTTTTACAGGAAATAGTGATAGTAATATTTTCCTTGGAGCTGATGGAGATGATACTTTCTTGATAACAGGGGCTTCTGTTGGAAGTGAATCAGATACACTTAATGGTGGAAATAATAGTGCTACAGGGGATACAGTTGATTTTAGTGGAGTAACTAATCCCACTTATTATGTTGATGTAAATTTAGCTTCACAAGATTTACTTCTAAAAGATGCGTCAAATAACATAGTAAGAGATGATACTGTTTTAAATATAGAAAATATCACAGGTACTCAAAATGAAGATATTATAGTAGGTGATAGTTCAAATAATATTCTAAAAGGTGAAGATGGAACTGACAATATCTCTGGTGGAGATGGCGATGATACTATTTATGGTGGAGATAATACAGATAATCTTACATCATCTTCTACATATGAAACACTTGATGGTGGGGCTGACAATGATACTATTTATGGTGGAGCTGGAAATGATAGAATTCTAGGTGGTAGTGGAATTGGAGAAGACAAGCTTTATGGAGAAGCCGGAGCTGATAGTATTACTGGTGGTTCTGGAATAGATACTATAGATGGTGGGGCTGACAATGATACTATAAAAGGTGATGCTGGAGAAGATATCCTTTATGGTGGGACTGAAGATGATATTATCTATGGTGGAACTGAAGGTGATGTTATCTATGGAGATGATTCACTTAATAGTTCTACTAATGCAGGAAATGATACACTTTTTGGTGAAGATGGTACAGATACACTTTTTGGTGGATATGGAGATGATACACTTATAGGTGGAGCAAACAATGACTCACTTTATGGAGGTGAGGGTACTGATACAGTTGATTTTTCTACAACAGGAAATGGAGTAACAGTAAACTTAGATGCACAAACAGCACTTGGAGATGGAACTGATGAGTTAAACTCTATAGAAAATGCTATAGGTTCTACTTATGATGATAATTTTGTATCAGACTTTGCTGTTTCAAATAGATTTGATGGAAATGAAGGAACTGAAACAACAGGGGATAGTATCAGTTATGCTGCTATCACTGTAGATGGTGGTATTGATAAAGTTGTAGTTGATTTATCAAGTGGAGCAGATGCCCAAGGATACTATGATGCTGACATCTACCAAGATGGAGTTGTAACAAATACAGATAAACTTAAAAATATGGAAAATATCACAGGAAGTGATGGTGATGATACTATTACTGGTGATAGTGATGTCAATACTTTAACTGGACTTGATGGAGATGATTTATTAAGTGGTCAAGGTGGAGATGATGTTTTAATAGGTGGAGCTGGTAGTGATACTGCTAGTTTTGCTGAAAAATCAGTTGCAGTAACAGTGGATTTTAAAACAAATGAAGCAACAACAGCAACAGAAACAGATACTTTAAACTCTATAGAAAATGCTATAGGTGGAACAGCAAAAGATACTTTTAAAATGAATGAAGACACTACAGCTAATACTATAGATGGTGGTGGAGATGAAGATACAATATCTTATGAATACTATACATCAGAGGGTGTAGATGTAAATCTTAGTTTCACAGGAGCTCAAACAGTTGCAACAGGTGATACAGATACTATTGCAAATATTGAACATATAATAGGTTCATCAAAAAATGATACATTTGTAGGGACAACAGCTTCAAACTCTATTGTTGGTGGAAGTGGAAATGACACATTTATAGCAGGTGTTGATACAGATAACGATAATGTAATTGAAAATGTTGATGATGGTGCAGATTATATTGATGGGGGAGTAGGAACAGGAGACTGGGCTGATTATTCTTCTATAGTTGATGATGCTAATGGTGCTACAAATGGTATAGAGGTTACCCTTGATGGTGCAAATGAAGTAACTGCAACTGTAAATGGTCAAACAGGAGTTGATACTCTTTTAAATATAGAAAATATAAGTGGTACACAAGATAGTGATAGTATCAAAGGGGATGTTCAAAATAATACTCTTTTAGGAAATGCAGGGGCTGATATTTTAAGTGGTGAAGCTGGAATGGATGAGCTTTATGGTGGAGATGATGCAGATACACTTCTAGGTGGTGCTGGTGATGATATCCTTATGGGGGATGCTGGAGATGATACCTTAACAGGTGGAGTAGGAAGTGATGACTTATATGGTGGAGATGATAGTAGTGATAGTGGAGTAGATACTGTTGATTATACAAATGCTTTAGAGTCACTTACAATAGATTTAGATGTTACAGATGCAATCGGACTTACACAAAATGGTAGTGAAGAGGGTAGAAGTGACGGTGCAACAGGAGATCAAGGTCAAGGTGTTGATAATCTTTATGGTATAGAAAATGTTATAGGTTCAAACTTTGCAGCTGATATTATATACGGAAGTAGTGAAGCTAATATTATCCAAACACAAGCAGGTGATGATACGATAGTTTCTGCTAGTGCAAGTGATGGAATTGATCACTATGATGGTGGAGTTGGAACAGATACTGTTGATTATAGTGCCTTAAGTGAAGATATAACAGTTGATTTAAGTGTAGCAGCGACAGATGATTTTGATGGAGCTGGAGGAAATGACTCTTGGAGTGTTTCAATTGCAACTGGTGATAATGATATTATTAAAAACATTGAAAATATTATTGGTGGAAGTGGTGATGATATTATCACTATGAACAGTGGAGTAAATGAGATACAAGGTGGAGCAGGTTCAGATACACTTAGTGGTAATGTAGGAAATGATATTATCAATGGATATTATGAAGCACTTGATGAGGCAACAGATGTAGGGATTCAATACGATACAGTAAGCTATGATTATCTTACTTCAAAAGCAGTAGTATTAAACCTTCAAGCTGGAACAGCAACAGTTGATGCAAGTGATAGTGATACTTTAATCTCAATTGAAAATGCAATCGGTGGAGATCAAGGGGATACACTTACAGGAAGTACACTTATTAATTCACTTGAAGGTGGAGCAGGAGATGATACTTTTGTAAGTTCACTAGGAGATGATTTTATATTCGGTGGTAATATGGCTAGTGGAACACATACAGATAGTCATATAGTTGGTGATACGGTTGATTATAGTAATAGTGTAAATACTAATAATAAGTTGGTAGTTGATTTAACAACAACAGCAAATGATGGAAATGTTTACTCTAATGCACAAGTTCTTCTAAATAGCGATGATTCAGCAGTATATACGGATAGATTATATGGTATTGAAAATATCTCTGGTACACAAAATGATGATACACTTTACGGAAATGGTGAAGCAAATACACTTATAGGAAACTCTGGGGATGATACTTTAAAAGGTGGATTAGGTATTGATAAGCTTGATGGTGGAGCTGGTGATGATATTTTCTTAATAGAAGAGACAGATATTGGTGATGCTGGTGGTGATGAGATTCTTGGAGGTAGTGGAAATGATACATTAAACTATCTCGGTATCACTTCAAGTGGAGTTACTGTAAATCTTGAAACTGGTGCGGATGTTACTATTGGTGGTTACACTCATGAGTTTAGTGGTATAGAACATATTATTGGTACAAACCAAAATGATATTTTAACTGGGGATATAAACCTTAATAGAATTGAAGGTATGGGTGGAGATGATACTGTTTATGGAAAATATGGAGATGATATTTTAGACGGTGGAGCTGGACTTGATACCCTTTATGGTAGTGATGGACTTGATACCCTTTATGGTGGAGATGATGCTGATAAGCTTTATGGTGGATTGGGCCTTGATACTCTATTTGGTGGAGATGGTGCTGATGAGATTATATTTGAAGCAGCAGACAACCAAAATGATATAGTATATGGTGGAGATGCAAGTAGTGATACAAGTGAAGATGACCTTATAGATTATACAACTGCTATTAAAGGTATGACTGTAACTTTAGGTGAAGACAACTTACTAGGAACAGCGACTTCTCAAGATCAAGGGACTGATGATATTTATGGTATAGAACATGTTAAGGGATCAAACATTGAGGGTGATACACTTATAGGAAATAGTGATGTTAATACACTTTATGGACAAGGTTCAGATGATACTCTTTATGGAAAAGATGGATCAGATCATTTACTAGGTGGAGATCAAGATGATGTTCTTTATGGAGATGATGCCATAGGAGATAGTGATGATGGTGCATCAGATACACTTGATGGTGGAACTGGAGATGATACCCTTTATGGTGGACGCGGTAATGATGAGTTAATCGGTGGAACTGGTGATGATATATTTAAATCAGTTTATACTACAGATACATTTGATGGTGATGATAATATAGATGGTGGGGCTGACAGTGATACTATAGATTATAGTGCAATTGTTGATGGGCAATATTATGGAAATATTGACTTAACAGCAGGAAGCGTTGTTATATATGACGGTGCAAATGGAGATGCTGTTAAAAAAACAGATTCAATTACTGCCATTGAAAATGCTATTGGTACAAGTGGAGATGATACATTTAAAGGAAATGCCGAAAGAAATACTCTAGCTGGTCGTGCAGGAGCTGATACTGTTATGTATACATTTGCAGCCCTAACAGCAGGAGTTGTAGCCGATTTAAGTGCAGATACTGTAGATAAAGTTACAACATCTGGAACTTTTACAGATACAGTAACTCAAATAGAAAATATCGTAGGGACTGATTTTGATGATATTTTTATAGGTGCTAGTGGAGAACAAAATATTATTGATGGTGGAGAATCTGGAGTAAACGGACAAGGTAACGAAGTTGGTGGAGATACTGTTGATTATAGTTCACAAGCTAACTCTATTGATGTTACATTAAATGATTCTACTTTTGCGGATGTTCTTATAAGTGGAGACATAACAGATAAGATAAAAGATATTGAAAATGTAACTGGAAGTAGTAATAATGATATTATTGTTGGAGATATTGGTATTAATACACTTCTTGGTATGGCTGGAGATGACAATCTTGATGGTGGAGCTGGTAATGATTATATTGATGGTGGAGCTGGAGATGACACTATCACTGGTGGAGCTGGTATAGATCAACTATATGGTGGAACTGGAGATGATACTTTTAACCAAGCAAATATATTTGATACAGGTGATACTATAGATGGTGGAGCTGGAAGTGATACTGTTGACTATTCTGGAATAGATGAAGCTGAAGTAGGTGGTGTCTTGGCAGATTTATCTAATAATGAGATAATTATTGACGCAGATGCTGATGGTGACTTTACAGATACAGGAGACAATAGAAAAGATACAGTAAGCTCTGTAGAAAATGTCTTAGGAACTCAAAATAATGATAGTTTAATAGGAAACGATGAGGTAAATTTCCTTTCAGGAAATGGTGGAGAAGATTATATTGATGGAGCTATAGGAAATGATACACTTTTAGGTGGACTTGGTGCTGATGAAATCTACGGTGGAGAAGGTACTGATATACTTTGTGGAGATGATATAGCTAATACAGATGCATCTGGTGGAGATGACATTTTAAATGGTGGAGCTGGAGAAGATACTATTTATGGTGGATATGGAGATGATACTCTTATTGGTGGACTTAATGATGATAAATTAAAAGGTGGAGAGGGTAGTGATACTGCAGATTACAGTGGTGAAAGTGCTGCTGTTCAAGCAAATATTGCAAACTCATTTGCTGTAGGAAGTAGCTCTGGTACAGATACTTTTGAATCTATAGAAAATATCACAGGTACAGATTTAGGTGGAGCAGCAGATCAAATCACTGGAGATGATGGTTCTAACACACTTAAAGGTTTGGCAGGTGATGATACTATTAGTGAGTTAGCTGGAGATGATGTAGTTCTTGGTGGTGCTGGAGATGACTATATCTATGCAGGTGCAGGTGCAGATACTATTGATGGTGATGATGATAGTGATGGTACAATCATTGATGGAACTTCAGATACTCTTGATTATAGTTTAATTAATATTAGTGATGATTCAGGAGATACAAGAGATGTTGATGGTACGAATGATTCTACAACCCCAGCAAGTGACGCATATAGTGGTATTGAGATAGACTTAACAGTTACAACTGCACAAAGAATACATGCCCAATATGGAACAGATACTGTTACAAATATTGAAAATATTGTAGGGTCTGGAAAAAATGACTATATAGGTGGAAATGATGTTGCAAATACACTAGAGGGTCGAAGTGGAGATGATTATCTTGTAGGACTTGACGGTGCAGATAAACTTATAGGTGGAGATGGTATAGATACTGCTGATTTCTCTACAGGTGTACAAAATGTTGTTATCGATATGACAGCAACTCAAACAGATGGAAGTGGTGGAACATACAGAGTTCAAAATGATGGATATGGACATCAAGAATATCTTGATGGGGTAGAAAATATCACTACAGGTGCTGGGGATGATACTATTTATGGTGATAGTAATGCAAATACAATTATCACCGGTGCTGGAAATGATACTATTAGAGGTGGAGCTCAAGCTGATGTTATAGAGGGTGGTGCAGATGAAGATACTGTTGATTTCTCTGACTTAGCTTATGGTGTAACAGTAGATTTAGATACTGATAATAATTCAGGAACCGCAGCAGATGGAACAGCATCATCAAATGGTAAAACTGACATTATAAGAGAGATTGAAAATGTTATTGGAACAGCTAGCAATGATATTATAGTAGCTGATGAAAAAGATAATACTTTAATTGGTGCAGATGGAGATGATACTTTTGTTGGACTTGAAGGGGTTGATTATATTGATGGTGGAGCAGGAACTAATGATACAATTGACTTTAGTGATGGAACACAAGGGATTCAAGTAGACTTAACTGCCACTCAAACATTTGGAACCAATACAACTTATATTGTTCAAGATGATGGATTTGGAAATAAAGAGTATATCAATGGAATTGAAAATATTATAGGTACAAACTCTGCTGATACAATTATAGGTGATAGTGCAAATAATAAATTTGAAGGTGGTTCAAATGATGATACATTGTATGGCGATGCTGGAGATGATACTTTAATAGGTGGGACTGGTGCAGATACATTTAGAGCGGGTGCAGGAAATGATATTATTTATGGAGCAAATGAAAATATATCTAGCTCTGATGCTTCAAGAGATGTGATAGATTATTCTGATGTAAATGTTGCTATGACTATTAATCTTGAATCTAATCAAGCGAGTGGTGTAGGTCAAGGTGTAGATTTACTTTATGATATCCAAGATGTTTTAGGTTCAAGTGTAAATGATACTATTACAGGTGTAACAGGTAGTGTAAACTCTTTAATGGGACAAAATGGAGATGATACTTTCTACGCAACACTTGATGGTGACTTTATATTTGGTGGAAGCGTAAGTGCAGGAACTCACACAGATAGTGGATCTGATACTGTAGATTATAGTGCCATAACCACTGTTGATGGAAGAGCTATCAATGTTGACTTATCAAGAGATGATGGAGATGCCACTACAAATAGTGAACAAGAGGTAGAGCTAATTGGAGATAATACTAAGTTTGATAACTTAGAGGGTATTGAAAATATCATTGGTACTCAAAACAATGATATTATCAAAGGAAGTGATGATGCAGCAGAAGTTAATACCCTAGATGGAGATAAAGGTGATGATACATTCTTCTCATCTGATGGTGTAGATAGTTTTATAGGTGGTGATGGTGTAGATACACTTGATTTCTCTACAAATGGTGCTGTTAGTATTAATATTGATTTGGATCAGGACAAAACTATTGATGATGGTTTTGGATTAGAAGATTATGTTGCTAATGATATTGAAGTGATTATTGGTAGTACTAATGATGATATCATTAAAGGGGATAGTGCAGATAATACACTTTTAGGTAATGATGGTGTTGATACAATTTATGGAGGAAGTGGTGCTGATAGTATTGTCGGTGGAATTGGTGCTGATACCCTTAAAGGTGATTCTGGCAATGATACTATTTATGGTGGAGCTGATGGAGATTTCCTTTATGGTGGAGAAGGTAATGATATTTTAAATGGTGAAGCTGGAGATGATACAATCTATTTTGATAAAGGTAATGATGTTATCACTGGTGGAACTGGAGCAGATACCTTAACTTACGAAGAACAAATTATTACAAGTAGTGGAGTTATCGTAAATCTTGAAGCTACAAGTGGAGAAGTAGATGTTGGAGCAGATGGGATAGATAATCTTCAAGATCACATAGAGACTATTATTGGTACAGGACTTGATGATAATTTTAATGGATATACAGGTTCAGATGCAGGTGATTATGTAGATACTTTTAAAGGTTTAGCAGGAAATGATGTATTTAGTGGTGGACGAGGAGATGATTATTTAGATGGTGGAACCCAAGTAGATACTCTTATTTTCACAAATGCACAACATGGTGTAAATGTAGATTTAAGTGTTACTCAAAACTTAGCTGATACAAGTACTTATGCTGTACAAGATGACGGATTTGGTGATCAAGATTATGTAATAAATATAGAAAATATTACTGGAACTGCTTATGTAGATACTTTAGGTGGTGATGCAAATGATAACTCTATAGCTGCTGGTGATAATGATGATACATTACTTTTATCAACAGGGTTAGATACTTTAAATGGAGAAAGTGGTTCAGATTGGATCTCTTTAGAAAATCATGAAGTAAATATAGATTTATTAAATGCTACACATTCTTATGCAGTGAATGAAAATACTACTATTCAAAATATAGAAAATATTATTGATTCTACTACTAGTACAGCTACAAGATATATGTGGGGTACTCATGAGGGTAATATAGTTATAGCTTATGATGGAAGTGATAGAGTTTATGGTAGAGATGGAGATGATGTTGTAGATGCTGGTGCTGGAAATGATATAGTTTATTCAAATGAAAGAGATGCTACAAATGCTATTGGTACAGGTACTGATACCTTAATGGGGGGAGCAGGAACAGATATTTTAGAGTTTAGAAATGATATAGGTGGTGGACAAAGTTCTAGTATTATTCTTCAAACTACAACATTTGATTCAAATTTTGACTTTACAAATGAGACAACTTTAACAGCTACAACAACAACTATTAATCTATCAGGGCTAGATAGTTATACTGGTGATCAAAACTTTGTGCAAATAACTGATGGAACTGGAAATACAGATTATATTTATGTAGATGGTTCTGGAAATACAGACTTTGAACAATTTAACCTAAGCTATGCTGGAGATACTTTTGTTGGGGATGATGCTGTAAATATTGTAAATGCTTATGAAGGAAATGACACTATCCTTGGGATGGGTGGAGCTGATATAATAAATGGGCATAATGGAAATGATAAAATTTATGGTGGAGAAGGTAATGATGTAATCAATGCTGGAAATGATCAAGATACCATAATAGGTGGATTAGGTGATGATGCTATTAATGGTGGATCAGGTAATGACATAATCTATGATGATGAAGGGACTGATACAATAGATGGAGATGGTGGTACAGATACTGTAATTTTCAAAGATGGTGGAAATGGAATCACAATAGATTTAACAGTAACTACAAATAATAGTATTGATTCTTATGGAAACACTCAGAATATAAGAGAAGTTGAAAATGTAACTTCAACAGATTATGTAGATACAATAACTACAAATAGTTCTACAAATGTTATTTTAGCTGGAGCTCAAAATGATACTATTTTTGGTTCAACTGGAAATGATAATATAAATGGTGAAGCTGGAACAGATCTTTTAGACTATTCAAACTTAAATACATCTGTAAGACTTGAACTTGGGGATAATGCGAGAATAGGTACAGACAATCAAACTATTACAAGTATTGAAAATGCTCGTGGAAGTGATTATGCCGATGAAATTACAGGGGAAAGTGGTGTTAATACTCTTTGGGGTGGAGATGATAACGATGTTATTGATGGAGCAGCTTCAAATGATACCCTATATGGAGATGATGGAGATGATACACTTATAGGTGGCGCAGGTGCAGATAGACTTGAAGGTGGAGCTAATAGTGTATACACTGATGGAAGTACCCATACAGGTGATACAGCAGACTATACAGATATAGGTGCAAAAGTTATTATAGATCTTAATGACTCAGGAGATGCTACTGCATATGTAACTGGTGATGGAAATGATACATTAGTAGGTATTGAAAATCTAACAGGAAGTGCCGTTGGAGATGAATTAACTGGAAATATTCATGAAAATACATTATTAGGAAATTCTGGAAATGATATCCTTGATGGTGAAGCTGGAGCTGATTATATTGATGCAGGGGCTGATAATGATACTATCATAGGTGGGACAGGAGATGATGATTTAAGAGGAAGCACAGGAGATGATATATTTATAGCATCAAATGGAGATGGAGATGATGCTATAGATGGTGGAGATAATATTGATATCGTAGATTATAGTAATGTAACAGGACCACTGAATGTAACACTTGGAGCAAGTGGAGATGCTACAGTTACTATAGCTGGAACAGATACACTTACAAATATAGAAGGTTTCTATGGAACATCTTCAAATGATTCATTAACTGGAAACGCAGATGATAATATATTTGAAGGAAGAGACGGTTCTGATATCTTAACTGGAAATGATGGAGATGATACACTTTTAGGTGGAGAAGGAGATGATACACTACTTGGTGGACTTGGAAATGATACTATAGATGGTGGAAATGATGGTGCAAATGGTGACTGGATAGATTATTCTGGAAGTACAAATGCTATTAATATTAATTTACGAGCTGATGCAGATCATGCAACAGGTGAGGGTACAGATCAAATATCAGGTATAGAACATATCGATGTTTCAAATGATGAAAATGGAAATATAGTACAAGGTGATGCAAATGATAACTCATTTGTAGCAGGAATAGGGGAAGATACTTTATCGTATGATGGTTCAACAGATGCTGTTACTATTGATGTTGATGCAGGTACATCAAGTGGTGATGGAGCAGATGTATTTGTGGATTTTGAAAACTTTATTGGTTCAAACCAAAATGATATTCTTAGAAATGATTCAGTAAAAGATGATACAAACTTTAAATCATTTGATGCAGGAGCTGGAGTTGATACAGCTGATTATTCAGCCTCAAGTGATGATCTTACAGTTGATGTAGCTGGAAATAGTAGTGCAACATTGACATTTGGAGGAGCAGATGATACTTTAACAAATGTTGAGATTATAAAAACAGGTTCAGGTGATGATACTTTTATCCTTACATCAACAACAGGTCTTGATACTTTAGATGCAGGTGCTGGTACAGATACTTTACAGTTAAGTGGTAATCTTGATTTGTCAAATGTAACACTTCTGAATTTTGAAACAATAAGTATAGCAGATGGTGAAACTTTAACTTTAAGTGCAACAGATTTAGATAATCAAACTATGACTATTGATATGGTAGGAACAGGAAGTCTTATTATTGAAGCAACAGCTTCAAGCAATGATCATGACTTTGATAATATCACTATCAATAGGGGAACAGGAACAGTAACTTTACAAGTTGACAATAGTGTAGACTTGACTGCACGAGATATAAATGGTGCAAATAATTTTACAGTAGATAATATCTTAGTAAATAGTGGAACAGTGACTTTGACAGAAGCACAAGTAACTACAGGAACTGTAGTGTTAAGTGGTGCAGGATCTGCAGTAGTTGAAGTAAGTGGTAATAGTGCAACAGATTTTAGTACAATTTTAGCTTTAGATAGTGGTAGTAGTGAAACTATACAGTTTACTAATAACTCCACATTTAGTGGAGATTTTGGAGATTCAAATATTGTTGTTGATGCAACTAAAACATTAACAACTACTATGGGTAAACTGTCTGGTAAAACAAATGCATTAAGTGGAACTGGAAATGTTACATTAAGTGATGCAAATGTAGATGCTAGTGATGTAAATAGTGTTGCAGATGCTATTGATGGAGTTGTAACAGCAACAGTAACAGCAGATACAGCAACAAATTTAGTAACAAATTTAACAAATGCAACAGCAACAGATGCATTGAACTTAACAGTTACAGATGCAGTTACAGATGCAGCAGACTTAGTAACACTTAATAGTAAAACAAACCAACAAATAGATGTAAGTGCAATTACATCAACAATTCATGGTGATGCATCTGAGTTAATTGATATTTATGTAACAAATGTGACACAATACAATGGATTAGGAGATGAAGCCGTTACAATAGATGACACAACAACAGCAACAAATGTTGATACTATAGCAAACAAAACAACTGGTGTACTCACTGCAACAATATTAACAGGTGCTGTGACAACTACATTGGCTGCAATTACTAATGTTGATACAAATGATATTATCACATTTACAACAAATGATACAAGTGTTGATGCAACAGATTTACTTGCATTGAATGCAAAAGTAGATACATTTGGAGTGGGGACAATTACAACTATAACTGAAACCTCTGGAAGTGTTGGGGCAAGTGCTGTGAATATAACAGATGCACTAGGGATTGCTGCAAATTCAAATGTAACAATCACAGGTGGATCAATATCAGTATCAGATACTAGTACAATTGCAGATACCACAACAGCAGTAGTAACAGCAGTAGTATCAGAGGGTGATGCAACTACATTAAAAACATTAACCACAGATAATGCAGATATGATAACTGTAACAATGGCAGCATCTTCAACATCAGCATCAGATTTAAGTATTATAGATGGAAAAACAGGTGTTGCAGTAGATGCTACAAATATTACAGAATTAACAGGAGATGCAACAGATGTAAAAACAGTTCTCTCTTCAAGTAGTATCACAACTGTTACAGATGGCTCTTTATCAGCAACTGTAAGTGGAACGACATCAGTATCTGATATAAATACTATAAATAGTGATAGTGCTACAGGTGTGGTGACTACAACAGCAGTAGAACATGATGCAACTACATTAAAAACATTAAATACAACCAATGCAGATGCTATAACTATAACAATGGCAGCATCTTCAACAGCAGCGGCAGATTTGATTACTATTGAGGGTAAAACTTCAGAAGCTATAGATGCTACAAGCATAACAGCACTAACAGGTAATATAGCAGATGTAAAAACAGCTTTAGCTTCAGGTGAGATTACTACAGTTACTAACAATAGTTTAGCAGTAACTTTATCAGGAACAACAGTATCAGCAGCAGATTTAGTAACAATTGATAATGATAATGCAACAGGAACTATCAATGCTAGCTCATTTACAACAATAAGTGGAAGCTTGAGTGATCTTAATAGTGTTTATAACAGTGGAAACTTCACTAATCTTGGTAATGAGAATATCACTATAACAGATACAGGAACAATAACATCAACAGATTTAAATGATTTATTAACTGAAACAAGTGGAACAATTTCACTTGGTAGTGTAACTATAAATGTTGCAAGTGGTGATACGCTTGATTTAAGTGGTATTAACTCAACTGGAACAGTAACAATTAATGATTCTACTGGAAATGAAAATATTACGGGAACAGCAACAGATGATATACTTAACCTAAATAGTGGGAATGATACAGTTAATCTTGGAGCTGGAAATGACACTATAAAAGTAGATATAGCAGATCTTGATATAAATGATAATATCACAGATACAAGTGGAACTGATAATGTTACATTTAATAATAGTGGTACTATTGATTCTGCAGATGTGATAGATTTTAGTGGTATAGAAACATTGAATATGTATAGTGGAGATGATACTGTAACTTTTGATGATGTAAGTGAATTTGATAACTTTAGAAATGAATTAAATGTAGTTGATAGTGGTGGTACAGATACCTTGCAATTTGGAACTACAAGCGTAACAGGTAATTTAGATTTTACAAACTTAGATGAGTTTGAAAATTTAGAGTTATCAAGTGTAGCTGACAATATCACTTTAAGTGGAGATGAACCTGATAATATTTATGGATTAGGTGGAGATGATACTTTTACTCTTGACTATTCAAATGTAAGTTCATTTACCACACTTGATGGTGGTGTAGGTTCTGATGAGATTAGTTTAACTGGTACATTTGCAGCCAATAATGCTAACTTTGGGTCAGTTGATGACTATGATAATATTGAAACTTTAGATATTTCTAATATGTCACTGACAGGTACAGATGATAATGAAGTTATATTTACAGATGCTTTATTTGATAGCTGGAATGGAGCAGGTACAAACTTTACTTTAAAACTAGACAGTTCACAAGCAGAAAATATAAGTATCACAGCTGGTGGGACCACTTATGATGGTGCGGCTACTGGAGATAGTGGTAGTACAATTAGTGAAACTACTTATAATCTTGGTAATACAACATTAACGATAGATTTTACAGATGTACCATAATAGATAAAGGAAAAAAATGTATAAAAATATAGAAATTTTAGATAAAAAGAAACACAATAAAACAAAGTTTAGTAATGTAGATGCTTTAGAGGTAGCCAAACATATAGGAATTGTACCTCTTGGAGTAGATGAAGTTTTAGATATGAGTTGTGTAGCACCTGTTCTTATTAGTGGTGGTGAAATAGGTGAGTTTATAGCTTTTACCGGTATATCAGAAAAGGTGACTCTTTATAAAAACTCTGAACATTATCTTCCTCGATTTGTACAAACATATCCTTTTTTGAATATTGTTGTAAAAAATGAAAATAATAATTATAATACAGTTGTAGCAATTGATAATGACAAAAAATATGTAGGGATGAAAAAACAAAATAGTATACTCTCAAAAAATGGTGAGTTGGAGAAAATTGCATCTGAGAAAATAGAGTTGGTAAAAAGACTAGACCAACAACGAAATATATCTAAAATAATTATCAAAGAGTTGCAAAAACTAGATCTACTTATTCAAAAAAACTTAAAAATAAAAACAAAAGAGGGTGAGCAAACAATTATAGAAGAGTTTTATATCATAAATAAAGAAAAACTTGTAAAACTAGATGATGCTATATTGGCAAATTGGGCAAGAAAAGGTTGGATGGGTATTATTGATGCTCATATAAAATCTTTAAATAATTTTCAAAAAGTATTAGTAAATCAACAATAGTAGGGATAATGAGTCAATTAGAAAGTTTAAAATATAAAGCTATACAGTGTCACAAAAATAAACAATACAAAGAAGCTATAAAATATTATCAAGAGATTGTTAAACTAGATAATAAAGATATTGCAATTTATCATAATTTTGGTAATTTATTAAAAAAATTAAATCTAAATAAAGAAGCTTTACAAGTATACTCTATGGGATTGAAACAAAATCCAAAAGATTATAATCTTTATAATAATATTGGTATGGTATTTGAAAATTTAGGGGATAATAATAAAGCAATTATTGCATATAAAAATGCAGTAAGAATAAATCCAAATTTTGCAAAAGCAGTTAATAATATTGGAGTTGTACTCTATAAACAAAAAAAATATGACCAAAGTGCAGAGATATTTCAAATAGCTTTAAATGTTGATCCAAATTATATAGAAGTTTATAGTAATATGGGAGCTGCACTGAATAAAGCAAAAAGATATGATGAATCAATTAAAGCTTTAGAAACAGCCATAAAGAAAATGCCAAATCATAGTGGTGCCTATACAAATCTTGGAAATGTATATAATAAACTATATGAGTATAAAAAAGCAGCTAAATATCATGAAAAATCTATTGAGCTAGATCCAATTGGATATAATGCCTATAGTAATGTGGGAACATCATATAAAAATCTCGGATTTACAAAAAAAGCTATAGATTCTTATAAACGAGCTTGCGAATTAAAACCAGATTTTGAAAATGCACATTTTGATCTTTCAACTGTTTATTTATCTATTGGAGATTTTGTTAATGGATTAAAAGAGTATGAGTGGAGATTTCAAAAAGAGGAGATGAAATCTCACATTATAAAACACAAACATATTTTTTCGCACCCTATGGTAAAAAAAGGTCAAAATACGGAGGGAAAAATTATACTAGTACATAGTGAACAAGGTTTTGGTGATAGTATTATGTATGCAAGATTTTTGCCTCAACTTAAAAAACTTGGTTGTAAATTAGCAGTTGAATGTAGAGATGAATTAAAAACACTTTTTGAGTCAATAGAGTGTTTAGATATAGTTGTAGGAAGGGAAGAGAATAAAACTCCACCTTTTGATTTTCATCTACCTATTATGAGTTTACCGTATATTTTAGATGTGAAAAGTTTTGATGATTTTCCTACAAGACCATATTTTAAAGTCCAAAAAGATGAACAGTTTAATCTAAAAGATGACAAAATCAAAATAGGACTTTGTTGGTCAGCATCTGCAACAGGTGAGAGTTATGATGGAAAAGTATTTGATTTAATCAATTTTGCCCCACTTATTAAAAACTCTAAAATACAAATATATTCACTGCAAGTTGGACATGGAAGTGAACAAATCAAAGAAAATGGCTATGAAAATGATATAATAGATTTAACCCATAAGTTAACAGATTTTTCAAAAACTGCATCATTGATGAAAGAACTCGATTTGGTAATAAGTTCTGATACAAGTGTTGCACATCTAGCTGGAGCTATTGGAGTAAAAACATATACACTTCTTCAAAAATATCCAGACTGGAGATGGTTAAACAAAGGAGAAGAATCCTACTTATATCCATCTATGAAACTCTTTAGACAAAAACAAAATAGAAATTGGAAATCTGTTTTTCAATCACTATTTGCTAAAATGAATAAAGAATATAAACTAAAATTAAAAATATAAGGTAGCACTATTGGAAGAAAATAAAAAAGTAACTAAAAGTGGTGAGTTTCAAACTGATCCACTTTTAATTGCTACGAAATTTATTTTAGATTTTTATTATGGGGATATCTCTTTAGAAACAATCGCAAGTTTTACCCCTAAAAATGAAAATGGCTTTGATGAATCGTGTGTTATAGAGGTAGTTTCAAATTTAGGGTTAAATGCACTTAAAAGAGATATTGATGGTTATGAGATACCTGATTATTTCCTCCCTTGTATCATTTTTGATAAGTTTAACCATCCAATGGTATATTTAAAAAGAAATGGAAATACAGTTTATCTATTTGACCCATTTGAAAAAACTGAAAAAACTATTGAAAAAGCAGTACTTAAAGAATATACAAGTGCTATAGTGGTATTTAGAGAATCACAAAAAAAAGACCATATAGATAAAGATAAAAAAAAGTCGTGGTTTTTTGAACCTGTAAAGTCTTTTTGGCGATCTTATATTGAAATAGGAATTTTAACTTTTTTTATTAATATATTTGCGCTGGCAGTCCCTTTATTTACTATGAGTGTTTATGATAGGGTAGTACCAAATAGTGCTTTTGAGACTTTATTTGTTTTGAGTATTGGTGTGGTTATTATCCTCTTATTTGATTTGGCATTTAAAAGTGTGCGAAACTATATTATAGAAAAAACAGGGAAAAAGCTTGGACTTCATCTTGAAGAGGAGCTTATGAAAAGAGTTTTACTTATACAAGTTCAATATGATGAGATGATGACAGGAAGTAAAGCAAATCTATTTCGTGAGTTACAACAAGTACGAGAGTTTTTTGCTACTCGATCTTTAGTGCAAGTGATAGATTTTCCTTTCTTTTTTATTGCACTTCTTGTTATATTTTTAATCTCACCTGCTGTTGCTGCTGTTCCTGCTGTTGCTGCTATTATTATCCTTGTGTTTAATGTATTAATGCAAATTCCTATATCAAATCTTAGTGCTAAAAACCTTGAAAATGTACAATCTAAACATAGTTATTTAGTGGAGTCAATACAAGGTAGTGAGAGTATAAAACTTACAAATTCTGCCTCTACAAAACTTTTTAATTGGAGAAACATCGTTGCATTTACAGATGCAATAGGTTTAAGAATACAATCTTTAAATGCACTTTCAATGAATTTATCACAAACAGTAATTCAACTTGTAACTATGTTGGTTATTGTTGTTGGTGTATTTGAGATTGCTGCAAAAAACTTGAGTGTTGGGGGACTTATAGCTGTTACAATATTAGCAAGTCGTGCTATGGTGCCTGTGATAAATGTTTCGATGATGGTTATACGATTTAAAGAGATAAATGAATCTATCAACACCATAAATAATTTTTGGCACCTTCCAATTGAGAGTCAAAAAGAGATTGAGGTTGGTATTGGAAAATTACGAGGAGAGATTGAGTTTAAAGATGTTGATTACTTCTTTAAAGATAGTAAATATCCATCTTTAGATAAAATCTCTTTTAGAATTAAACAGGGTGAAAAAGTAGGTATTATTGGACAAACAGGTGCTGGGAAAAGTACTCTTTTGAAACTTCTTACAGGGCTTTATTCTCCTAGTTCAGGGTCTATATATTTTGATGGACACGATACCTCTACAATGCATCCTGTTGAGATACGACAAAATATTGGGGTGATGCCGCAGGAACCATTTTTATTCAATGGCTCTTTAAAAGAAAATATTGAACTCTCACGAACAATAAGTAAAGAAAAGATGATGGAGCTTATCCGTATCACTGGACTAGAAGAACTTGTAAAAAAATCTGGGAAAGGGGATGGTCTACAAGTGGGAGAAAGAGGTAGTAATCTTTCAACAGGTCAAAGACAGCTTGTAGCAATGGCACGAGCCATTGTAAATGATCCTCCTATGTTGATTCTTGATGAGCCAACTTCTGGTCTTGATGTAGGGCTAGAAAAAACGCTCATAAATCAACTCAAAGGTGTCATAGCATCTCATAAAACAGTAATAATTATCACTCATAGATTTTCAGCTCTTGATCTTGTAGATAGAGTTATTGTTTTAAATAATGGAAAAATTGTAGCAGATGGACCAAAGCAAAAAGTTTTAGCTGCTCTTAGTGGACAAAATACAAAGGCTACTTCATGATGAATAGATTTTTAGAAGAGGAAAACTGGAACTACTATCCTGTAGTTATCCCTATAGCACTATTTTTTGTTATCTTTTTATTATGGGCATCTTTTACTCAAATAGATGAAGTGGTTCGAGGTGAGGGGAAAGTTATACCTTCTGGTCAAACAAAAGTGTTACAACATCTAGAGGGTGGAATTATCTCTGAGATTCTTGTAAGTCCAGGTGATAGAGTAACAAAAGGACAAGTACTTTATAGACTTGAAAATGAGTATTTTGATGCTGATTTAAAATCAAAAGAGATAGAACTCATGGCATATGAAGCAAAAGCCCAAAGAGTAAAGGCTTTAATTGATGAGGATGATAAATTAGTATTTAGTGATGCCTTCAAAAAGCTTTTGCCAAGAATTATAGAAAATGAGATGTTTATTTTTAGAGAAGAGAAGATTAAATATCAAAATAAAATAGAGATAGCAAAAGATCAACTTAGACAAAAAGAGTTAAAATTAGATGAGTTACAATCAAAGTTTGAAAACCTATCAATGGAGTTAAGACTTGCTACTGAAAATATGGCTATCCAAGAGGATCTATTGAAGAAAAAAGTTACTTCAAGAAAAAACTATATAGTTGAACTTGCTAAAAAACAAAAAATTTATACACAAATAGAAGAAGTGAGAAGCTCTATTCCTATAGTTAAAGAGGAGATAAAAGAGTGGCAAAGAAAAATTAAAACAGTTCAATCTGATGAAAAATCAAAACTTTATGAACAATATTCATTAGTACAAGTAGAGATAAAAAAACTTCAAGAGAAAAATAAAGCAAATATAGATAGAGATGTGAGAAAAGAGGTTGTAAGTCCAGTAAATGGTGTGATAAATATGCTTTATTTCCATACAGTAAATGGGATTGTAAAAGCAGGTGATAAAATGGCAGAGATTACACCCCTTGAAGATAATCTTATGATTGAAGCAAAGATAAAAACATCTGATAGAGCTCTGATTTGGGTTGGTCAAAATGTATCTATTGAGATTACCTCTTATGATTTTTCTAGATATGGATTATTAAAAGGGAAACTTGTAGGTATTGCACCTGATAGTACAATGGATAAGATGGGGAATACCTATTATTTAGTAAAAATTCAAGCAAATGATTATCAGTTTGATAAAGATTCTCCAATTATGATGGGTATGATTGCTAATATTAATATTCTAACTTCTAAAAGAACAGTAATGCATTATTTACTCAAACCATTAAAGGATATTACAAAAAACTCTTTAGGTGAGCATTGATTAAATTCGGTTATAAAGAAGTCGTAAAGAAGTCCCAAAAAAGATACTTTTGTAATAAAATTTATTACTTTTTAATAAAAACTTAGTTACGATAGTCAGTTATAATAATTAAGGAATATATGAATGTTAAGTTTAATGAATTATTTACACGAGCTACTATTAAGATTTAAAAAAAATAAGGGACTTTGGTTTACTACAATTACAACTCTCGCTGTATTTGGTATAGTTATAGCGATGTATATCATTATGACTATGACAAGTAATGTATCTGAAAAAGTATATCAAAGTATGGCAAAAGATTATCGTATAAAAGTTACAACTTTATTTGATAGTAAAGAATTAGAGTTTAAAAAAATGATTTCAGTTATAGAGGAAAATAAACCTTTATTAGCTCAAATTGAGCAAAACCAAGAACAAGAGATTTTGGTATCTCAAAAAGCTATCAATGATTCTTTTGGCAAAAAAGGTATTAATAACTATAAAGTATCATTTTATTCTGTTGCTAATAATAAAGAGATATTTCGTTCAAGTATTATCTCTGTAATTAAATCTAAAAATACAATATATGGGTTAGAGGTTATGTCAGATGGAGTTTTTAATACTTATTTACAACCTTTAATAAAAGATGGTAATGTATATGGTGTGATTGAGGTAAAAGAGTCTATCCATAATTATAGAAAGATTTTTGAAAGTTTAAATGATGAGTATGTTTTTTTACTTGATAAAAAAATGTTATCACTAATTTCTATAGATGCAAAAAATGGAAGATATAGAGATATGATAAATGACTATACAGTTGAACAAACATTTTATGATACAAAATTTACTGCTATGATTAAAGATATAGAGAAAGATGAATTTAAACAAATGATCCATGAAAATTATGTTATATCTGGGATTTATTATCGTACATATAAAATGATCACTGATATTAATGGTGCTACTATAGGTATGGTGATGCTAGGTGAAATTATTGATAAAGAAGATGGGTTTGTAAATCTTGCTGATAATATGACTAAAACAGTTACAACAGTGGCTTTAGGATTAGTTATATCAATTATGTTATTTATGTTTTAGGGATAAATTGTGCGTAGACTAAAAATATTAAAAATCTATTTCGTTTTATTTATGTTTCTGTTTTTCTTAATTTATGCTAATTTTGATACAGCTTATACATTTTTTATGGCAACAATTACTTTTAATGTTGCTATTGTTACTGTGTTGGGTATTGGTCTTATTATTGTTCTTAGTGCTGCATTTCAACTCACTATGCTAACGGGAACCTTTGGTGTTTTACGATACAAAAAAGGGGAACAGTTAGAGTTTTATCTTCGTGGGATAAATAAAGTTTTTCCTCAAAATGTAGCTAATATGTTTCAAAATAGAGCGAGAAAAAAAGTTCTTTTTTTTACAAAACAAGAGATAGATGATGTATTAGGTTGGCTTGAAGATAAGTTTTCTAATACAAAAGCATATATAACCTTTTTTACAGGTACTGTTTTGATGATAGGTTTATTTGGTACATTTACAGGTCTTTTAAAAGCTATTGATGAAATGGGTGCTATTATTTTAGGACTTTCTGGAGATATAAATTTAGCAGAAGTTATTGCTGGATTTTCACAACCTTTAAGTGGTATGGCTATTGGCTTCGCCTCATCTTTATTTGGGGTTGCAGCTGCGATTATATTAAGTATCATGGGATATATTTTAAATAGAAATGAAGCTATATTTTTAGAAGATGTACAAGATTGGATGAAAGGGCAAATTGTTGAGGGGCACTCCTTTTCTCAAGATGATTCTAGTGGTGCTTCAGGTATATCAAACAATATGTCAGGTGGTATGATGGATATGTTTGTTGATAACATTAGTGCTTTATCTGAGCAAATGGAAAAATATAATAAATCAAATGAAGCGATGTTTGGGATGTTGAGTGAAAGTATTGATAATGGAAATGAAACTACACAAAAACAGATGACTGTTTTAGAAAATATATCAAATGGCTTGAAAGAGCTAAATATAAACCAATTTTCAAATGCAAATATTATGGAGGAATCACTACAAGAGGTTTCAGGTGCAATTATGAATGAGAATAAAACAATGAAAAAGATGCTTGAGTTGCAACAACAAAATAATGAGATGTTAGCATTATTAGTTGAGCATTTGGAGTTGAAAAAAGAAAATACAGGGACAATTAATCAATAATGGGAAAAAAGTGTGTAGAAGAGTTTAACCCTTGGCCACCCTTTGTTGATATATTTTCATCAACAATTTTGGTGCTATTACTATTTATGTTAATCTTAATAGTGAACCTAGGATATTATGCACAATTTAAATTTAAAGTTTCATATACAGGAACTATTGCAACAAGTCAACTTATTACAGAACAGGTACCAGAAATAAATAAAATTAATGAACCTAAAAAAAAACAAATACCAATAGAGCAAAAAGAGATTGTTGAACAAAAAGTTATAAAAACAAGTATTATTAGTGAAGTTCAAGAGAAAAAAGAGTTAGAGAGAGCTGGGCAAGATTTAGTACAAGCTAATGATACAAATAGTACATTGCAAGCAACAGTACAAAAAGATGATTATCTTATAGTTACATTTGCTGATAAGGAGATACTGTTGGATGACCCCACTATAGTTCAAGTAAAACAATTTATTCAACAAATGAAAAATAAATTTCCAAAGCATAAGGTTATAATATCTTCAGTGGAACCAACAAATCAAATAAGTTCAACAATTGCAAAACAAATATCACTTGCAAGAACTTTAAATACTCGAAATTTAATAAGAAAGCAAGGGTATAATAAAAGCGATGTTCGAATTAGGTTGTTAGATGATACTATTAGAAGTAAGCTTCCTGAAAATGAAGCTGGATTTGTTTATATAACAGTAAAGGTAAATAAGTAGATGATAAAAAGATTGTTCAGTATTGTTTTATCTTTAGGCTTAGTTTTTAATATGTCATTAGCTCAGGAGTTACAACCACAGCTTAATGGGGCGGTTACAAACTATAAAGAAGATATAGTAGACAGAGATAATTACATAAAAGTATCACTAATTGACGTGGTACTTGAAACTGTTTCTCAAAGCAATAATGTAAAAGCTGCAAGAGAAAAAGTGATACAGTCTAATATAAAACTAGATGATGCATATGCTGGATATTTGCCATCAATTGATGGAACCTATAAAAGTGCAAGAACTGAGACAAAACCAGGAGATGATGGAAAAACTAACAAATATTTTGGAGATGAAAGTTATAAACTATCAGTAAGACAGAATATCTATGCAGGTGGGGACACTTATACTGAGATTAAAAGTTTAGAAAAAAAATATGAGGTAGCAAAAAATGCTTATAGGCTTGTTATAGCAAAAGAGATAGAAAATGCAATAAAAGCTTATTTTGATGTACTATTTAACTTCAACTCCTTAACTGTAAATATAGAAAATATGGATAGATTACAAGAAGTTTTAGAGATTGTAAATATTAAATATGAATCAGGTGCTACTACAATTGGAGATTTAAGTAGTATTAAAGCGAATGTTTCAAATGCAGAATCAAAGCTTATTAAGATACAGTCAAAATTTAATGAGTCTTTAGAGTATTATAAATATATTGTTGGTGATGAATTTGTAAAAACATTCCCTTATGAGGAAAGCTTTGATACATCTATTGATGATTTTGATCAAATTGTTCAAAATGCTATAGAAAATAATATTAATATAAAAACTTATAAATTAAATATTGAATCTCAAAAATATCAACTGTTAAACTCAAAATCTGGATTTAAACCAAAAGTTGATTTAGAACTAAGTACTGAAAAGATTACTGATCAAGAAGATTTTGAAGAGAATGAGAGAAATAATAAAGTACAAGTTGTTTTATCATATAACTTTTATAATAAAGGAAGAGATAAAAATAAGATATTAACTATGAACTCTTTAGTTAGAGAATTGAACTATAGACTCAAAGAGGAGATAAGAAAACTAAAGTGGACACTTTCTAAACTTCATAGATCAATTGTATCTGTTACAAATGCTTCAGTAAGTACAAAAGCAGAAGTATTAGCTTCACAAGAGATGGTAAATGCTTATTGGGATGGTTTTAAATTAGGTGAGCAAGATTTACAAGAGTTATTGCAAGGGCAAAGACAATTAAATAGTGCACAGTTAGATTTAATAGAAAATAAAAAAAGTGCTATTACTGATTATTTTAAACTTTTATCTAATACAGGGGACCTTTTATCATATTTTAAACTTAATATTAATGAAGATAATTTTATAGATTTTACAAGAAGTGATTATACAAATTTATTAAAGACACCTGCTCAGGATGCTTTAGTAAATGATTTAGAAAAAAATAAAGAAAAAGAGATAACAGCAAGCATAGATAATAATGTCACAGAGAATATAGATAGTAATACAACAATTGCAGTGGATGAAAACTTAACAAAGATAGAAGATAGCAATACAGCAGTCGTGGCAGATAATAACACAACAGCTACAAAAAATAGTTTAGATGATTTATTAGAGTTTGAGAGTAAATTTTTAGAAAGTGACGATAATAAATGGACGGTTAGAATCTACTATTTTGATAAAGTGTATCAAGCTTTAGATTTTGGAAATGAAAAGAAAATTTCAAAAGATATTTTTGTATTTGATACTCTTGATAAAAATAAAATAAAAACAAATATTGCATATAATATATTTGATACAGAGCAACTAGCGCAAGCTACTTCAGATGATTTAAATGTTACAAATTTAAATAAAAAAGTATTTAGTATAAAAGATATAAAAGAGCTTTATAATGGTTTTAAAAATAAAAAACTTCAAACAAAACAAAAAGTAAAAAAAGTAAAACCATTTCAAACAAATCAAAAATTTAAAAAGGTATTTTTAAATGCACCAAAAGATCTTTATACAATAAATATAACCTCTTTCTCTTCAATAGCTCAAGCAAAAGAGCTTTTAGATAAAGAGAAAATTTATGATAATAGTTTTGTATTTACTTACGGAGAAGAGAATGAGTGGGTAAAAGTAATGTATGGCGTTTTTAAAACCTATGAAGATGCAAATGCAGCACTTGAGAAACTAGAAGATATAAAAGTAAAATATGAACCAGTTATTGAGACAATCACTAGTAAACAAGAACTTTATAAAAAATATAATTCAACTATCCCTGTAAATGACGATTTAATTATTGAAGAGGAGTTACAAAAGACTCCAAAAGAGAATACTCCTAAAAGTATTGAAGAAAATCAATCTATAAAAGTAAACTCTTTTGGAGATTTTCAGGATAGATTTTTAAATGCTCCAAAAGAGTATTATACATTAAACTTAGCAACTCTATATACTCAAGAATCTGGTCAAGATTTTTATTTAAAAAATAGTGATGCTATAGATATATTTGTATTCAAATTTGGACAAGAAAGTACGATGTATAAAGCAATGGGTGGGATATATAGTACTTATGAAGAGGCTCAAGAGGTATTAGAAAAGTTACCAAATAATTTACAAAAAAATAAACCAAGAATAGAAAAAATAGGTATTAAACAAAAACTATATTTTAAATATAACACTTTAGAAGAGAATTAGTATGTCAATAGTAAAGTATTTTTTGTATTTAATTGTTGCTTTTGTTGTTGCATTTAGCTTAACCTTTTTTATATATTTTGAAGATATTAAAAGTGATGCTGTAGAGAAATTTCAAAAGCAAAATTATAATATGGAGATATATTTACAAGAGTTATTAAAAAATACAACAATTGATAATAATTTTGCCAAAATAGATTCATCTATTAAAACATTTTTAACAGTTGAGTTTTTTAAAGATATCCAAATTGATTATAAAAGGTTTGTTTTTTCAAAAAAAGCTATACTTATTAATTCTAATAAAATAAATAATGAAAAATACAAACTAAGTGATGTAACAACAGACTATAAGTTTGGTAAAATAGTATCTTTAAATGAAAATAGTTATGAATTTATCCCAAATGTATATTTTGATATTAAAACACCAGTTTTGATAAAGTTTCAAGCTTATGATGCAGGAGATGTTTATAACTCTACATCAACTCTAAACTTTTATAAGTTAGTGGTAAACGAGCAGTTAAATGAAGATACTACCACAACATCATGGTTAGAAAATATCATAAGTTTTGATACTATTCAAACCAATAAAAATTTTAAAATTCAGTATGATAGTAAACCGTATGTAGAAGTGAAATATACTCTTAATAAAGCCCCTTTAATTGAACAAACAAAAACTTTTATCAAAAAAATATTTATATATTCTTTTAGTTTATTTATAATTACTATTATTATATTATATGTTTTTTATACCCAAGTAGTAAAAAAAGATATTGAGAAACCTATAGCAAAAATAGGTGGTTATGTGGATGATATTTTAAATAACCAATATGTGCGATTAGAGAAAGTAAATACTAAGCTGATGCATATAGATTCAATATTTTTAAAGCTACAATTACTATCAAAAAAAGTTGCTAGTTTAACTAATGAAACAAACATTAACAAAAGTTTATTAGAGAGAAAAGATTTCATCGATGAAGTAACAGGTTTAGATAATAAAAAAGTATTTGAAAAAGATATGAAGACTATGTTTGTAACAAATAAAACAGGGTATATAGTTCTTTGTAAAATCAATAACTTAGGAGATTTTGCCACTAAAAATGGAAGTAATGATGCAAATAATCTTATTAAAGATTTTGGGCATACTATGGTGGGATTATTAAAAAAATACACAAAAATAAATAGCAATGTTTACCGTTTTTTTGGTGCAGAATTTGCTCTTATTATAGAGGTAGATAATTTAGATAATTTAAAACAAATACTAGAATATCTCTCGAGTAATCTTCAACAACAAATAAAAAGTAAATATCTTATTGATGGTGATGTTGTATATTTTGGTGCAACACCATTTGATAACTATGGTACAACAGATTCTATACTTCATAGTGCTCATGAGTCTTATCTAAATTGTGCAAATAATAAAAAAGCACTTTATACAGTATCTGATAATGCTGAGTTAATAGAAAAAACAAGACAACATGAGTTGCTTGTTGAAGATATTATAAAAAGGGAAGACTTTACCATTAAGTTTATTTATGATACATTTGAAATGGATAATGATGAAAATATTATAATGCAAGATGCATCACCTATTATAATCAATAGTGATACATTTGAGATGTTTCCTATTGGTATATTTATATCTGTTGCTGAAAAGATAAATCTTTCCTCATCTTTTGATAGAATATTGATAGAAAAAGTTTTAAATTATTTAGAACATGAAAAAGTTGAACATAAAATAGCGATAAATCTTTCTATGAAATCTTTAATAGATAAGAAGTTTTTATCTTGGCTAGAGGGAATTTTACTCTATAATGATATCGCTAAAAATAATCTAATATTTAGTGTTACCTCTTATAATGCTAAAGAGAATTTAGTTAAATTTAAAAGTTTAGTGGAGATAATACATAAGTTTGATTCTGAAATATTATTAAAAAGATTTTCTTTGGATGATTTTTCTTTGGATGAATTAAGTGATTTAGAGATTGACTATATTCGTCTTAATAAAGATTATTGTACAAATATAAATGATGATAGAGTAAGAAAACATGCAGTGAAAAGTATTATTTTGTATGGTGAGATGAATAATATATATGTGTTGGGTGATATGATAAAATCTGATGAAGATTATAAAACTATGAGTAGGTTGGGATTATATGCGACAAGTAGATAGAACAAAAATTATATTTATATATATTATACTCTCTTTGGTGAGTGTTTTTTTTATTATTGGCTGTGCATCAAAAAGTGAATATACAAGTACAACTAAAAGTTTTGATAAAAATATAACAAAAGATCAACTTTTACATGCTGTAAAAAGAGTTTTTACTATTACAGATAAAGATGCTTTTATTATAGATTCGTATAGAAATGACCTAAATGTTACAAAGCCAAAAGCTGTTCATAAATTATATACTATGGATATACAAAATGACAATTTTAATTTCAAAGTAGATGACAACCAAAGCGAATCTACAATTAAGGGTACAATATCTATATCTAGAACCTATGGGATAGAGGAAGAGAATAGGTATTATATAGATGAAAACAGCTTTACATACCAGCTTTTTTGGGATAGAGTGGAGTATATACTTGGTTTAAAAAAAGAATGGAAAATGTGTAATTATGTAGTATCTGATGGATTTATGTGTGATTTAGTTGATTTAGATAACAGTTGGTTTGTTGATAAAAACAGAATTGATTTAAATGCAACTAGTTATGATAGAAATACTACAGTGCAAACTATAGATCTCAATACAATTTATACAAAAAGAGATTCAACAGAGATAGTAAAAGAGAAAAGAGAAGAGATATATATAGAACAAAATAGGAACAATAAAACTGCTATACAAAAATCATTAAATGAAAAACCAAAAGAGGGTGATGGCTTAGTAAAAAGTTTTCAAATAACTGATTTTTCACAGAATTCAGATCTAAATACAACACTAAAGCCTAAGAAAAAAATAAAATATTTAGATGAAAAAGTGCCTCAAGAGGTAAATTTAGATAACAATAATACGAATGGATAAAATATGAAACAAGGAATAATGGTTATATTTATAATATCTATTTTCTTTTGTAATATTTATGGTGATAATAGAATTAATCAAAAGGAGTTTTTTGAAAAAGATTTTCAAAAAGCTTTAGAGGGTGATATAGATGCACAATTTAATATAGGATTGATGTATTATGAAGGTATTGCTATAGAAAAAGATTTAAACCAAGCTTTTTTTTGGTATTTACAAGCTGCACAAAATGGTAGCGTAGAAGCTCAAAATAATCTAGGTTATATGTATGAACACGGATTTGGTGTAGAAAAAAATCAAAATCTAGCAATCCAATATTATAAAATGGCAGCAAGTAGAGACTATGTGGTTGCACAATTAAACTTGGCATTATATTATGATGCTAAACAAAATGATAAATATATGGATACAGCTTTATATTGGTATAAAAAAGCAGCTAACAATAACTCCATAGCAGCACAAAATAATCTAGCAAAATTCTATTATTTTGGTACCCATGTGCAACTTGATTATGAAAAAGCTTTATATTGGTACGAACAAGCTGCTAAAAAGGGAGACCCACTTGCCCAATTTAATCTTGGGATGATGTATTATAGTGGTGAGGGTACCGAAAAAAATTATGATAAAGCTTTAGAACTGTTGGAAAAATCTGCAACTTCTGGAAATATTTATGCCCAATCTAAACTAGGTGAGTTTTATAGAGCAGGGACTTTAGTAGACCAAGATTATAAAATTGCTATGAAGTATTATCAAGAAGCTGCAAAACAAGGTGATAATTTAGCAATATATTATATAGGGTATTTTTATTATTATGGACATGGTGTAGAGCAAGATACAAAAGAGGGTATTAAGTGGATGCATAAAGCAGCTGATAATGGATATAGTCATGCAAAAAGTTTTTTAGAAAGACACGGATATAAATAACCAATACTCTTCACTTCTGATTTAATTTCGCTATACTGCTAAAAAATTAATTATTGAAAGTGTTTATATGAATCTTTTATCAAAAAATAGTTCTCTTGAAGAATCGATAACAAAAATGAGAGCTGTACTATCAGGTATGGAGTTACAGACAACATTTTCTATAGAAAAACATCCATTACAAAATTGTTATTCAGTAAATCTCACTTGCGATGATGCTCCACAACATATATTTTCAAACGGAAAAGGGATAGTCTCTCTTGCTAGTACAGCTAGTGCTTTGGGAGAGTTTATAGAAAGATTACAAACAAACAATTTTTTTACTGAATTCTCTTTGCCAAATCGTCAATATTATCCAGATGAGAAGATATTTGCATTTGATGAGAATTTTTTAGATGAGAATTTAAAAAGTTTTTATGACCCAAATAGTGAACTATCAGCTGAAAACTTTATAAATTATAACAGTGATTATATAGATAAAATAGTATCTCTCCCTTTTAAAAATCTATCCACTAACACAACAGCATATATACCTATTAATATTTTAAATAACCTTTATGGTAGTAATGGACTTGCAACTGGAAATACTCCTCAAGAGGCACAAGTACAAGCGTTAAGTGAGATTTTTGAAAGGTATACAAAAATTCAAATTATTAAAAATGGCTACTCTTTGCCAAAGTTTCCAGATACTCTTTTAAAATCTTATGAGAAACTTTACAATGATATAAATGAGTTACGAGCTTTAGGCTACATAGTAGAGGTTCTTGATGCTTCATTAGGGGGAGAATTCCCTGTAACTGCTATCTCATTGATTGATCCAAAAAACTCTACACTTTTTGTCTCTTTTGGAGCACATCCTATTTTAGAGGTATCACTAGAAAGAACTATGACTGAGCTTATGCAGGGGAGAAACTTAAATGATATGGATAGTTTTGAATCACCAACTTTTGATATGAGTGTTGTAAGTGATAATTTTAATATTGAATCACATTTTATAGATTCAAATGGAAAAATAGGATTTAGTTTTTTAAATACCAAAAGTGATTTTGAATATACTAATTGGAAGTATACTGGAAAAAATACAGCTGATGAATATCAATTTTTATTAAACATAACAAAAAAGCTTCATAAAGATATCTATATAAGAGAATATGATTATCTTGGATTTTATTCATGTCAAGTTATTATCCCAAGTATATCTGAAGTTTATCCAGTTGAAGATATGATTTATAACAATACCAATAAAGGAAAGTTTGTACGAGATATGATTTTAAATTTTAAAGAGTATGACCCCCAAGATATTCTTGATAGCACAGAAGAGTTAGATAACAATTTAAATATTGAGAAGCATATAGGAGTTATTTTTAAAAATAATTTTACACTTCATGAGTTACGGATACAACTGTATCTTATGTTAGGAGATTATCAAGAAGCTATAGGCTTACTTGAAACTTTAAATCATCCAATGGGACATCTATTAGCACAACTTTGCCGTATATATGAAGAGCAATTAGAATGGGCAGAGTATGAACAAGCTTTATATGATGTTTTTACAAAAGAAAAAGTAGATACAGCAGTTTCTATTTTTAACGGTGAAGTAGATTTAATTGATATTAGTTTTCATGAAGATTATGAAAATATATTAAATTTATATGATAAACTATCCAAAAAAAAGATAAATAGATAATAGTAAAAATTTATTTTACTGTAATAAACAACACGATACAATCAAACTATGCAAACAAATCAAATATTAGATAAATACCTTAGCAAAGAGAAGTTATCAGATATAATTTGTAAGTATCAACTGTATTATCAAATTGGTCTTGGGAATGTGGTTTTAGAATCCTTACAAGACTTAAAAGAGACTGTAGATAAGATTAATCAGTTAAACTTACAAGTTCGTTCAGAGGTGATAATTGATTCATTAAGTAAAATTATATATTTATATAAAGACGATGCAAATTTTGATTTAGATTTTGAATATAATTTACGATATGCTGCATTAATACATATGCTTAACGATTTTATTACTGCGGATAAAGATTTGATTAATCCAGAACCATTTAAAGATTTAATACAAGAAAAAATCTTAGAAGATACTTTTTTTACAAAAACTATGCAACAACAGTTTGATGCTGACTATGCTGCTATATTGCCATCAATCAAAGCAACCATTACAGAAGATATTGCAAAAGATGTAAAAAAAATAATAGATGAGATGCTAAGTACCAATAGTGTACCATAGAAGAAAAGATTAAGTTATACTTTAATATAATTAGAGCAACAAAAATTGATACATTTTATTTGTATCATTAAATCTCAAGACTAATTATTGGATTATTTACCAATCAACTACTCAATTAAAATCAAAAGGCAACACAATTTAATGGAAGAAACAACTCAACCAGAATCAAAAAAGAGACCTACTCGAAAAACAACAACATCGAAAAAATCAAGAACACATGTACCAGTTAAAGGTCTTACAATAGAGCTTTTAAGGGAAAAAACTACAGATGAACTTATCCACAGTGCAAGAGAATTAGAGATAGAAAATCCGCAAGAGTATCAACGACAAGATTTAATATTTGCAATTCTTGAATCACAAACAGAACAAGGTGGATATATTCTTTTTACAGGTATTTTAGATATTAAAGAAGCTGGATTTGGATTTTTAAGACCACTTGATGGAAAGTTCAGTGATACATATAGCGATTCTTATGTAAGTGCTACACAAATAAAAAGATTTGCTTTAAGAAGTGGGGATATTGTTTCAGGACAAGTTCGACCTCCAAGTAAAGAGAGTGAAAAATACTACGCTCTTTTAAAAATTGAAGCTATCAACTATTTACCAGTAAATCAATCAAAAAACAGACCACTTTTTGATAACCTTACGCCACTGTATTCAACAGAAAAATTTCAATTTGAATATGATCCAGCTAAATTAACTGGTCGAGTTATGGATATGTTTGCTCCTATGGGTAAAGGTCAAAGAGGACTGATAGTAGCTCAACCAAAATCTGGTAAAACAGAGTTACTTAAAGAGATAGCACATGGGATTAGTAGAAATCATCCTGATGTAACTTTAATGGTACTCCTTATAGATGAAAGACCTGAAGAGGTTACAGATATGCAAAGATCAGTTAAAGGTGAAGTGTATAGCTCAACTTTTGATTTACCTGCTCAAAACCATATCAAAGTAGCAGAAATGGTTATAAATAAAGCAAAAAGAGAAGTTGAGATGGGAAAAGATGTGGTGATACTTCTTGATTCTATCACTAGACTAGCTCGTGCTTACAATACAGTAACTCCTAGTTCAGGAAAAGTATTATCAGGTGGAGTTGATGCAAATGCCTTACATAAACCAAAAAGATTTTTTGGAGCTGCTAGAAATATAGAAGAGGGTGGTAGTTTAACTATTATTGCAACAACTTTGGTTGAAACTGGTTCAAAAATGGATGAAGTTATTTTTGAAGAGTTTAAAGGGACAGGAAATAGTGAAGTTGTATTGAGTAGAAAAGCAGCAGAGAGAAGAGTATACCCAGCAGTAGATGTGGTTAAATCTGGTACTAGAAAAGAGGAACTCCTGTTGCACCCAGATGAGTTACAAAAAATATGGATACTTAGAAATGCTATGGCAGAGATGGATGAAGTTGAGTCATTAAAGTTCCTTTACAAAAAAATGAAAGAGACAAAGACAAATGCTGAATTTCTTATCTCGATGAATGGTTAAGAGCTTTTATGAAATTTAATAATATATCTCACGATGAAAAACTAGAGATTCAAAAAAAAGTTTTAGAACTACTTGAAATTGTTGGTGGAAAAAATCACTTCTTAAAATTAATTGAAGATGTAAAAGAGTCTTCTCAGCATCCATTGATGAACAAAACAGGAAAATACCACTTTACAAATGGTACAATAACTTGGGGAAAGCAGATATTTAAAGAGAAAGTAATAGCTTTAAAAAATATGTTTATTCAACACCCGGAAGATAATATACTTACTATAAAAAATGAAAAACTACAAAAAGATATTCAAAATTGTATTAAAACACTTGGAAAACTCAATTTTATTATAGAAACAAAAGATGGAAACAAGTTTGAGTTTCAACCATTTATAACAATAAATGAAACAAATGTAGAAACAAATCCAATATTTCAAGTGATATTTTTTGATAGTATCAATAATACAAAAAGAATTTTAGATTATAAATAGGGGTTACTTCTCATGAGAGCAGCTGTATTTGATAGTGGAGTTGGTGGTTTAACAGTTGTAAAATCACTACTTGAAAATAAACTTTTTGAAGAGATTATATACTTTGGGGATACAGCAAGAGTCCCTTATGGGGTAAAAGATAAAAATACAATTGTACGATATTCACTAGAAGCATTGGAGTTTTTTAAAAACTTTGATGTGGATATTTTAATAGTAGCGTGTAATAGTGTGAGTGCTTATGCCTTAGAGGAACTCAGAGCAAATACAACTATACCAGTTATTGGTGTTATCGATTCTGGAGTAAAAGCATTAGAAAATAAAATCTCTTCAAAAGATTCAAATATCTTAGTTATTGGTACAAATGCAACAATTAGCTCAAATAGATATGCTTTAGCTCTAAATAATTTAGCCTATAAAAATATCACCTCAATTGCAACAGGACTTTTTGTTCCAATAGTAGAAGAGGGTATTTATAGTGGAGAGATTTTAAATTCAACTATGAAACACTATTTTAAAAACTTACAAACTATCGATGCAGTAATACTAGGGTGTACGCACTTCCCTTTAATAGAAAATGAGATTTCAAAATACTTAAATGATGCAGTTACAATACACAGTGGTGATGCAATTGTAGATTTTTTGAAGTTAGAGTATAATTGTATCAATAAATTTGAAGAAACAAACATTAAATTTTTTGCGTCAGAAAATCCTGATAATCTTAAAAATGTTGCAAAAATTTGGCTAAAAGGTTTACTATAATGGATAATCAAATAACAAAACAAAGACAAGTATTAGCTTTAAAATATAGACCAAAAAGATTTGAAGATTTAATTGGTCAAGATACTATCTCTACAACTTTAGCACTTGCTTTAGATACTAATAGATTATCACACGCTTACCTTTTAAGTGGACTTAGAGGAAGTGGGAAAACAAGTACAGCTAGAATTATGGCAAAAGCTTTAGTGTGTGAAAATGCTCCAACTTCAAAACCTTGTGAAGTGTGTCAAGGGTGTAATAGTGCAAATGAAAATAGACACTTAGATATTATAGAGATGGATGCAGCATCAAATCGTGGAATTGATGATATAAAAGAGTTAATTGAACACACAAAATATAAACCTACAAGTGCTAAATTTAAAGTATTTATTATCGATGAAGTTCATATGCTCACCACTCAAGCATTTAATGCACTATTAAAAACACTTGAAGAACCACCTGATTTTGTTAAATTTATTTTAGCAACTACTGATCCTTTAAAACTGCCAGCTACAATTTTAAGTCGTACGCAACATTTTAGATTTAAAAGAATATCAGATAAAAATATAATACATCATCTAAGCCATATATTAAATATTGAAAATATTCGATATGAAGAGCAAGCTTTAGAGATACTAACTCGAGCAGGGCAAGGAAGTTTAAGAGATACACTAACACTACTTGATCAAGCTATTATCTATTCAAAAAGTATTATAACAGTTGCAACAGTTACAGATATGTTAGGGATGATTGATCCACTTTTTATGGATAATTTATTTGATACTATATTAAATAAAGGTGATATACGACCTATTATAACATCACTAGAAAACTATGAAGTAGGGCAAGTTTTAGATGAGATAGGTATATATCTCAAACAAAAAATGTTACTTAATGATGTAAAGTTTGATATCTATGTATTTGATAGATTTTTTAAAATACTTGCAGATTCAAAACATCTATTAAGTATGAATAGTGATGGTGGATTTGTTCTTATATTAACACTATCTAAAATGGTAGAAGCAGTAAGTTTACATACAATCGATGAAGTTATTAACCAAGTACAAAATGAACAAATACCTACTATGAAAACTCATACAGAAAAAATAGTAGAACAAAAACAAGAACAGCTAAAACCACAACAAGAAATAGTACCCCAAGAACCAACACATAATAAAGTAGAAGAACCTAAAATTATAGAAAATGAGCCAATAATAGTTGAAGAAGATAGTTCTCAAGTATTATTTAAAAAACTCATTGATAACATCTATAATAAAAGTTATGAACTAGGTGAATGTTTTGAAAAAAGTTTTACATACTCTTCATATGAAAATAATATATTAAAGATAAATAGTGTTGCACAAGGTGATTGTAAAACACTTCTTTATAAAAACTTTGCACATATTAAAATATTTGTAGCTGAAGTATTTGGAGACGCAACAGAATTAGAATTTGAAAAAATTCAAAAAGAAGTCACAAAGGAAACGGCCCGGATAGTTCAACCTTCGTATAACAATCCAGTAGGTTCAATGATAGAAGATATTGAACTTCATGAGGATACTCCTTCTAGTTGTGTAGCAAGTATGAGTGCGATGAAAGAACCAAATCTTTCTCAAGTTGAATTAAATATGGATGATGTTTTAAACTCAAAAATGGTTAATCGCGCAATAGAACTTTTTCAACCTAAAAATCCACCAAAAATAAAATCTAAACTTTAATCATTAAAAGCCTTTAAAATGGGCTTTTAAAAACTAGCAAATAACCCGAAAAGAAAAACTTTCAAAATTTCAGCAATAATTAAGCCAAACCCCTTGACAAAGGGCAAAAATTTTATTATAATTCGCGTCCAATTAAAGTAAGGCACTTTAAGAAGAGAGTTTGAACGAGTTGTTT
>JAIOSF010000014.1 GCA_021107755.1 Arcobacteraceae bacterium | reverse complement strand
GTTACTAATACAAAAGCAGCTGAATCAGTAATTAGAGATGTTGATTATGCACAAGAGTCAGCAAACTTTAATAAACAAAATATTGTAGCACAAGCTGGAACTTATGCAATAAGTCAAGCAAATGCTATGAGTCAGAATGTATTAAGACTATTACAATAGTTTTTAGTTAAGTATTTTAAGCCCAAGTATAAATTGCTTGGGCTTTTTTATTGACTTTCTAGTACAATTCTAATACAATCTTTTCAACATATAATACAAGGAAAAATTATGGATATTGATTTAGCTGAAATAGAAAAATCATTAATAGTAGTATATCAAAAAAATTTGAGTTTCTTAAAAGAAAATTTTTTTGATATATTTCAAGAAGTTGAACAATTTTCAAAGGATATTTCTGATAATAAAATTAAAGAAAAATATTCATTAGAGTTACGAGATAGTTATTTTGATATTTTAAACTTGGAAAATAATGGTTATTATTATGCAGCGAACAGCTATATCGATGCTGAAGAAAGAGCAAAATATGTAGATTTTACGGCAAATAGTTCACTAGATTTACTTAGAAAAGATGGAATATCACATAAACTATCTATGCCTTATGGTTTAGGTGAAGTATTACCTGTTGTTGACTTTATTAATGAAAAGGTTGATTTAGAAAATGTTGAGTTTCAAAAAATAATGAAATTTGCATATATAGGTGTAGGACTTGGATATCATATTCAAGAGATTGAAAAAAAAATACAATCCTATACTACTTTAATAATTGAACCTGAACTAGAAATTTTTAGACTATCATTATTCACAATGGATTACAGCATATTTGAAGAAGGTAATAGAACACTTTTTTTAAGTGTCAGTGATGATACTATGGAAAGAGAACAAGTATTTAGTGGTTTTTATCATTGTCATAGTTATATGAACTATAATATTAAGCATTATACTTTATTACAAAACTTGGATTATATTAAGACACAATTAGTAGAATTTTGTGAAAATAATTATGCGGGAGCTTTCCCTTATAGTGCAATTATTGAAAATGTTAAAAGAACAGTTAGTTTTATAAGAAGTAAAGATAGGTTCTTAGTAGTTCATGATATACACAAAAAAGATATTTTTGAATCTAAAGAGATACTTTTAGTGAGTGCAGGTCCATCTGTTGATACTTATATAGAGTTAATTAGAAAATATCAGGATAAATATATTATAGCTTGTGTTGATGTTATCGTAAGAAAACTTGAGAAGTATAATATAGTTCCAGATGTAATTTTTTCTATAGATCCATCCCATTTATGTGCAGATTTTTTAACAACAGAAGATCCTGAATATTTAAATAATAGTGTGATTATTCTTTTATCCCAGCAACATCCTGATGTAATGGATGTTTTAAGAGAAAGAAAATTACACTATTATGTTAGTCAGTTTACAACAATTAATAAAGATATTGGATGTTTGGGAAGTGTCCCAAATGTAGGAACATTTTCTTTTCATGTAATGGCTCATCTAGGTGGAAAAAAGTTATTTACAATTGGGAATGATGCTGCATTTAATCAAGAAACAGGTGCAAGATATAGTAGTGATAGTGCTTATATGCAAACAGAAGTATTAGAGATTGAGAATAAAAGAGAAGATATTATATCAAGAGAAGATATCTTAGAAGTTAAAGGTAATTTACGAGATACAGTTAAAACAAACAGGTCACTCATAAGTTTTAGAAAGAATTACGATGTAATAATAGAAAATATGAAACCATATTTGAAATATGAAGCATACAACTTATCAGATGGTGTTTATATAGATGGATTAAAACCTATGACTGAAGATGAGTTTATAGAACTTTCAGAAAAACTTGATAGTAAAGGTATTGATTTAATAAGTAATTTCGATAATATATCAAAAGTATTAGAAACCGATTGTTATAAAAAAGATATAAAAATTTTAACGTCTATTATACAAAGAGCAAAAAAATTTCAAAAGCAAAAGATAACTTCACGAGATGACTTCCTTACTAAAAAACTTGATTTAATGATATGGATTTTAGAAAAATCTAAAGAGTTATCAATTAATGTATTTGGGCAAATATTCTTAGATTACACTCACTTAGTTGATAGTTACATAAATTTTACAATAAATTTAACACAAAGAGAGTTACACTCAAATGAAAATTTATCTTTACTAAAAGATTATTGGGCAAAAGGGCTTATTGCGGTATTTAGAGATATGAAAAATGCAGTGAGCGAAAGATGAAACTATTAATAAAAGTGTTTTTTTAAGGTTGATAAAAGTTGTTTCTTTGTACTTATTACAGATTCTGAATTTAAATAAGTTGGATAAATAACTTCTTTTGAATCGATTTGAATACTATAGGTTGCTTTTTGAAATGATTTACACTCTTTAAATACAGAGGAGTTAATTCCAAAAACAACTTTAGAATAATAAATTAATTCTTGTATATTACATGAATCATTTATAATATCAATATGAGAATATTTTCTTAGAAGAATATTGAACTTATTGCTATGTTCTTTAGGGTGCAGTTTTAAAAAAATTGGAATATTTAACATGGAGTTATCTATCTCTTCTAAGATATGTTCTAGCATGTCATATTCATTAAACCCATATTTGAGTCTATAAAAATCATAAATATACTCTGTAAGTATCACTAAATAGTTATTTTTATTTTTTTTTATAAAAGGATGAACTATTTGTGGTTTCTTTTTGTTAAAAATAGTATTTAAAAATTTAGTATAAATATCATCAGTATATATAAATTTTTTATTTAAATATTCAATATTAGAGATAAAGTTTTTTTGAAATATCCAAATTTCATCAGGTATATATTGTTCAGGTATTATAGTATCTTTATATAAAAATCGCATATCAAAATGAATTGTGTTATCAACTATTACGATAACTTTAGCTACGTTATGTTTTTTAGCATTGACAATAGCATTCATTTCGTAAGATGGATCAATACCAGATGTTCCCGTGATAATAGTATCAGTATCTTCAAAAGTTATATTTTGCTCGCAAATACAAGAGGGGATATACTCTTTATAAATATTTTTAGCAATTACATCTTTAGGGAAGGCTAATACTTCCCTATATTGATTTTTATAGAGATAAGCATAAGCTAAAGTTACACTTGCACTAGCTGCGTCATTTGCAAATATTAAGAGTCTATTTTTTAAGCTCATTAATATTATCACAAACTTTTGTATAAGCTAAAATTACATCTTTTATATCTTCTTCACGAAGTGGAGATCTTGTTAAATCATGTTCCCATATTGTTTCAGTATAGAGCTTTTCAACATTTGGACATATCCCTTTTTGGTAGCTTATTGTATCCTTAAAACAAAAGTTTTGTTTGTTATATACTTGCTTTTGCTGAAATATTGGGAGTAGATACACAGGCTTCACATAACCTCCATAAATAGGAACCCCTTCCTTTTCTCTCCCTTCAACTGGTTCAAGTTCGGCATGTACAGCCTTAATGAATTGTTCTCTACTAATTCCAGCTAATTTCGGATCAAATTCAAATACTTGTATATAGTGTGCACTTTGTCTATCTTGAAGGTTATTAACTTTAATAAATGGATATTTTCTGAGTGCTTCATCATACATTTTTGCATATTTTTGACGGATTTTTACTTCATCATCAAGTTTTTTAAGTTGTTCAATACCAATAGCAGCTTGTATTTCAGTGATTCTAAAATTAAATCCTAGCATATTTACAAGGTCACTTTCCCCTTTTGCTTCAACAACTGACTCTGCATGATTTCTTATTAGTTGTAATTTATTTGCAAGTTTATCATTATTTGTTGTACACATTCCACCTTCACCTGTATGAATATGTTTGTGGTAGTTAAGACTAAAAATTCCAATATCCCCTAAAGTTCCTACTTTTTTCCCTTTATAAATGGCAAGTGGTGCTTGAGCACAATCTTCAATAACATAGAGATTGTGTTCTTTGGCAATTTTAAGAATTTCATCCATATCTGAAGGTATTCCAAATATATGTACAACGATTATAGCTTTTGTATTTTCACTGATTAAACTTTTTAAATGTTTCAAATCAAAGCCATAGTTATCTGTGTTAAGATCACAAAAGACAGGAGTAGCATTGTAAACAAGAGGTGCCGTAGCAGAGATAGACATAGAGTAAGGACTTACTATAACTTCATCACCTAATCCAATTCCACAAGCACCTAATGCGGCAACAATACCAGAGCTATTTGAATTTACACTAATAGTATGTTTTGCATCAAATTTTTCACTCCAAAGTTTTTCAAACTCTTGTACCTTTTCCCCTCCATAAAAATCTTCACACCAAGCACCAATAAATTTTGATAATGTACCATTTCTCATCACTTCAGTTACTGCATTTATCTCATTTTGTCCTATAGAATTATATTTAGGAAATTTTTTAGTTCTGACTTTTGTTCCACCGTTGATAGCTAATCTATTCATTAAAGAACTCCTTTCTTTCTAGTTTATTATAAAACTGTATATTTTTTTTCTCATGCTCAATAAAATTAATAGGGGAGATATTATTGTTAATAATATTGTAAATATATTCATATGGATATTTCATAATTCTATCAAAATCTAGTTTTATATTGTTAGACTTTTTTAAAGTAGTATATGTAGTATAAGTTTCATCTTGAATAGCATTTGATATCAACATATTTTGCTCGGTATCTTCAATACGAACTTTTCCATTTTCAAAATAGAAATCTATATCAAAAACACTATATTTGTTATGATCTAATCCAATTAAATACAAAGGAGTTTCTTTATTTTCATAATTCATATAGGCTATAATATCTAGTGTTGGATCATTTTGTAAACCATCTTGTATAGATAAAATATTTAAATTATCAATTTTTGGATTTGAGAATAAAAAGTTAATGAGACTTATAAAATGAGAACCATTATTTTTAGTCCCTTTTGTGTATGTTAAAACTATTCTTTGTGGAGTGCCAAATTGTTTATTTTGGATTTTATTTTTAAATTCTTGAATATTTGGTTCAAAAATTCTAATATAATTAATAATGAGTTTATTGGCAATCTTTTCATCAATAGAATCTAAACTATTATGTGTATCAAATAATGGCTTTTCCACTAAAAAGTATTTAATACTTGGATGGTTCTTTAGTTTAGTAAGTATATCAAAATGTGTAGATGTTGGTGTTGCAAGGACAATTATATCAATATCCGTTTGTTTTAAAAGCTCCAAAACATTAGTATAAAAAAGTACTTTAGGAAAAAAATTTCTAAGTTTTGATTCATTGTTAGTATTAATATCAACGCAATATTTTAAATGAAAATGTTTATTTTTATATAAAGCTTTTGCATGAGATAAAACAGTTTTTGTATTTATTTCATCATCAAATAGTAAAGAGATATTTCCCAATCCTATTAACGCAACATTAAGCGTCATTCTAATCCTTTACGATGAATATTTGTATTTATTGATATCCATTTCGGATTTTTTTTAGCTATATTAATAATATCTTTTATTGTGTAATTATTATTGTCAAAGCATTGATCAATTTTTTCTATTACTACAAAGTCTTCTTGTGTATCAAGTGTCACTGATAATTCTGGAAAGGTTAGATTATTAGGGGCAGTGATATTAAATATTTTATATTGATTAGAGGTATAAAAAAATGGAGATACATGTTCTTTATCTATAATACTTAGTTCTCTATTGTCGGCAATCGTTTTCAAAGCTTCTAAAGAAAACACTTCAACAGCCATCCCTAAGGGATAACTTTCTTCAATACAATTTGATACATATTCATACTTATTATTTAAGTAGCACTCAATAGCTTCATCAATTAATACCGGATCAAGAAGAGGGCAATCTCCTGTTAGTTCTACTATAATATCTGTATTATTTGTAATATGAGTATTTAGTACTCTTTCATACACATTTTCTTCACTTCCTCTAAAATATTTTATTTTATTTTGTTCACACCATTTTATAATAGGAGCATCTTCTTCATTGGTTGTTGTTGCAATTATAACTTCATCAAGTTTTTCAGCTCTTAAAACTCTTTTTACCATAAGTTCTAAAGCAGGAATATTATTTATTAATTTTAATACTTTTCCAGGTAGTCTACTTGAAGTCATTCTTGCTTCAATAGAAGCTACTATTTTTTGTTTTGGAATCTTATATTCATCTTTGAGTAAACCGTATAAATAGATATCGAAGTATTGCGAATCTCTTTTAATCTCTGATCGTCGAGTTCCTTCTTGTGTCATACCTAATTTTTTGGCAACATTTTGCATACTGATATTATCACTTGTTGTACCAATTGAAATTTTGTTAAGATTTAATTTGTTAAAACAATGTTGTATAATCCTATGAAAAGCCTCATATCCATAGCCATGAGACCAATAGTTTCTATCCCCAATCATTATAGATATTTCACAAGTTGAATTTGAAAAATCAATATATTGGATAGCGATATTTCCTATATGAGTATCAGTAAGTTGTTCAATTATTGCCAAAACAATAGTGCTTGAATCATTTTGAATACTTTCTATATATCGTAGCGTTTTTTGTTTGGTATTTGGAAAAACACCATGGGAATTATATTGTGTTGTTTTTGAACCATTAAGCCAACTTATATAACTAGGTGTAAGATGTTTTTCTTCTAATGGTTCAAAGTATAGACGATTGGAACGTAAAAAAATATTTTTATTAGCCATGATGATATCCTTTATTCTATAAGATTCTTACATCAATATTATTATGATGCATCTCTTGCTTAATATCGTTTGGTGTATATTGTGAAAAGTGAAAAATATATGCAGCAGCTACAGCATCAGCACCATTTTGAATAGCTTCAACACAATGTTGCGGAATACCAGCCCCACCATTAATAATAATAGGTATAGTAACTTTTTTTTGGAAATATTGCAAGAGCTCCAAATCGTATCCATTTGTTGTTCCATCATTATTAACAGAGGTTAATAATATTTCACCTGCACCATATTTTTCATATTCTATGGCAAGTTCTAAAGGATCAATATCTAAAATACCATTTTTTCTGCTATATACTTTATATTGATTGTTATGTTTTTTTACATCTATTGAACAGACAATACATTGTGAACCAAAAATTGTGCTGGCTTTTTTGATAAATTCTTTATCTTCTATAGCTTTAGTATTTATAGAAACTTTATCTGCACCTGCTTTGAGTACTTTATAAATATCTTCAATTGAATTTATCCCTCCACCTATGGTTAGAGGCATAAAACATTCATCTGCAATATCTGTTATAATCTCTGTATTAATCTCATCATTTTTTAAACTAGCATCAATATCTAATACAATAAGTTCATCAACATCTCTTGAATTATAAATTCTTGCAGTTGAAGTGGGATGACCTATAGTTCTAAATGAACCAAACTGGATACTTTTGACAAGTTGCCAATCTTTTAAGAGGACACAAGGTATAACTCTATGTTTTAACATTTTTTAGTATTCCCAAAAATTTTTTAGTATTTGTAATCCATTTGCTTGACTTTTTTCTGGATGAAACTGTGTTGCAAAAATATTGTTTTTGTTTACAGCAGAAGTAAATTCAAATCCATAATCAGTAGTTGCAATAGTTACTTTTTCATTTGCTTTAAAATAATAAGAGTGAACAAAATAAAAGTCTTTATGATCTTCTATGTTTTTAAATAATATATTATTTCTATCCTGAAATATTATTTCATTCCAACCTACATGAGGTACTTTTAATTTTTGAGTATCAAATTCAAATTTAACAACCTCTGCGTTAATCCAACCTAGCCCAGCTGTTTCCCCATTCTCATAACTTTTATTTGATAAAAGTTGCATCCCTAAACAGATACCTAAAATAGGTGTTTTATCATCTAAAACTTTTTTATTAAGAATATCTATTAATTCTAGTTCTTGTAAATGTTTCATCCCATCTTTAAAAGCACCAACTCCTGGCAAAACTAATTTCTTTGCATCTAAGATGACTTGTTTATCATTAGAAATAATAGCACTACACCCTATTTTTTCAAAAGCTTTTTGGACTGAACGAAGATTGCCCATTTTATAGTCAATGATTACCAAAGTATTATTTGACAATATATTCTTCCTTACGCACTAGTGAACCATCAATATCTTTTATAAATTTTCTATTTTCATCTCTTTGAAAAATTCGCTTATTTATATATGAGTCAACAATTTTATCAAACTCTTCTTGTGTAAAGCCCGTATATTTCAAATATTCTTTGATAGCTTTTTTAGGTGGAATACCATCATATTTATTTACAAGTCTTACAGCTTCTTCTCTTGTAATATATCCAAGTCTTACATCTAAACAGGCATTGTCTGTTGCTCTTCCAAAGCCATATTTTACATATTTTAAATAGTCATGTAAGTGGTTACTATAGCAATCTAAATTTTCAAAATTTTCATAAGTAGTTTCTACTGGTCTGTCTTGGACTGAAAAACCATGCTCTTTTGATTTTTTAAGAACTTCTCTTAAATCCCATTTAAAATAATATCCTAAAAATAATCCAGTCACTCCAACTCTATGGATATCATCATCTTTTGCATAAGTGTATAAAGATAAGTCTTTCTGGGTTAATCCTTCAACACCTATCATATCTGAGATTCTATTGCCCAATAGTCCCCCAAATTCCTCTAACCATTGTCTATCCAAAGTATTTCTTGTTTTACTTGTTGCTGGACCACCATATTCTATTTGAGGACTTTCTCCCCAAATGATTAGTGGAATATTGAAATTTACAGCAAATTTAGGAACAGTTGTAAATATACCTAAATGATTTTGCCATTCATTATCTCCTGTTCGTATAAATGCTTCACGAGCAAGTTTTTTATACACAATAGGATTTCTTTTTATATGTATTAAGTCTACCCCTAAATTATTTAAATTATCAAGATTTTTACGACCAATTTCTGTAGGAATTGTGGGTTCAAAACATATACAAAGAGGATTGAGACCTAATTCAAGTACTTTTAATACTTGATATGTAGAGTCTTTCCCACCACTTACACCTATTATACAATCATAGTCTGGGTGAGTTTTATATTTTTGAACTAGATCTAAAAACTCTTTTTCTCTTGATTTCCAATCTATCTCTTTATTTTTTGATTCTTGGGATCTACATGCATCACAGACTCCATTTTTATCAAAGTGTAAATCAGGTTTCGTATTTGGCATTACACATTTTGTACAAATTTTCATTTTTTTTCTCCTAGAATAACTTGGAGTTTGTATCCCTGCAAAGTTTCATGAAGTTTTTTTTCATCTATAAGATTTGCTATAAACTCTTTATTTTTAGTGTTTCCTATATATGGATTTTCATAGTTCAGATAATTATTAATAACACCTATTTCAGAAATTACTGTTTTTAAACTTAGCACTTCTAAATTACATTTATGTGCTAATTTTTTGATAGTTTCTACACCATATAAATTTACATGTTCTAATCCATCATACATATTACAATGTTCTTGTAAAATTTTTGCAGCAAGGGAATCAGAACTTGGAATTTGTAAAAAAATAACACCATTTTCATTTAATAAACACTTCATTAGATTAAGATAAAACTCTCCATTGATAATATGTTCAAATACATCCCACATTGTAATAGCATTAAATTTTGTATCAAAAGTGATGTTTTCTAATAAATCATTGAAAACCTTATGCCCTTTATTTTTTGCAAATTCAAATTCTGCTTTATTAAGTTCAATACCATATGTAGTTAAATTTCTTTGTCTTGCCAAATCTAAAAATGTTCCTGATGAGCAACCAATATCTAAAATATTTGAAATACTTGAAGTTGCTTTTTGAATACTGTCTAAGCCACCATTATAAATATCAATATAAAAATTATCGGTGTCTGACTCTACAAGTTCAGCTTGCTCTGTATGATTTATCTGATAGTATTCAATGATAGCTTCATCTTTAAACACAGGATTTAAATATATCATACTGCAATCTAGACATTTTACATAAGTTCCACCCTCTTTTGAGAAAATTTTGAGAAAATTTTTACTTGAACAAACAGGGCAAACTCGTTCTTTAGTATATTTATCTAAAAATAAACCTGTACTAGAATCAATATATTTTTTATGATTTTCGATACTTTCATCCCACATTTTCATTCTTTTTTCATGGAGTTCTTTTACAGTTTGCTGAATTTTGTTTGCCATTTTACAACCTTTGATTAAGTATTAGTGATTATAATAAACTTTTCTTAATATTAGTTTAATCTATCCCCAAGTTTATAGTCTTTTTTTGCTTTTCCCCCTATAATGTCGTGAAGGTATTTTGGATGCATCCCATAACTAGGTCTTACACTTTTAATATTCTCTTCACTGAACTTCTCTCCTTCTTTTATATCTTTACACACATAAAGACTTCTTGCAAATTGTCTTGATTTTTCTTTCTTTTCATTCATACTATAATCAACTTTTCCTAAAAGCTTTTCTGTAGCTCTTATTGCTTCTATCATTTGTGAAAACTCCTCTTTATCAAGGGAAAAACTAGCATCTGCACCACCTATTGATCTATCTAATATAAAATGTTTCTCAACAACTTTTGCACCAAGAGTTACTGCTACAATTGGTGCTGTTGAACCAAGTGTATGATCTGAAAAACCACTTGTCACATTAAAAGTTTGAGCTAAATTTGGAATAGTAAGTAGGTTTGCATCTTCAAGAGGTGCAGGGTAACTACTTGTACATTTGAGTAAAATGATATTTTTATTACCTGTATTTCTACAAATATTAACAGCATCTTGTATCTCATCAATTGTGGCAATGCCAGTGCTAATAATTATAGGTTTTCCTTTGGATGCTGTATATCGAATGAGTTCGTGGTCTGTGATTTCAAATGATGCTATTTTGTATGCAGATGGATTAAATTGCTCTAAAAAATCTACAGCAGTTTTATCAAAAGGTGAAGAAAAAATATCTATTTCAATCTCTCTTGCATATGAGAAAAGTTCTTCATGCCACTCCCATGGAAGATAAGCTTCTTTATATAAATCATAAAGTTTTTTATCATCCCAAAGAGTGCCCCCCTTTATTATAAAATCTTTATTATCACAATCTAGGGTAAGGGTATCTGCTGTATATGTTTGGAGTTTGATAGCATTTGCCCCTATCTCTTTTGCAGCCTTTATTGTCTCTTTGGCAATTTCGATTTTTCCTCCATGGTTAGCACTAAGTTCTGCTATGATAAATGTACCATCTCTTTCTAAATCAAAATTACCGATTTCCATTTTTTAACTCCATACATGTCACTTTTTTATTATTGAATATCTTACTACTATAAGGTTTAAATCCTATTGATATATAAAGTTCATATGCTTTTTTATTTACTTCAAAGACTTCAGAGATAATAGTTTCTACTTTTAAACTATTAAATGCATGTTGTAGTACACTATTTAATAATATTTTTCCAACATTAGAAACCTCTGGATTTTTATAAAGTCCCATTTCTAAACTTGTTTTTGTGACATTGCAAAAATCGATAACTCCTAAGTAATTATTATCATCTTTTACTACAAAATATTGTTTATCTTTAGAATTTTTTAATGTTTCTATAAATTTCAAGTGTTGTTCTAGGGATATTGTTTCTGTTGTAAACATCCATTTTCTAATATTTGGATTATTTCTCCATGACAAAATAAGCTTTTTTTCTTTTAAGGTTAAGTCAATGAAGTTTATAAGGGAGATAGTACTCATGGTAGTAACTTTTTTATAAATTGATTTAATTTATTTTTGTTAAACTTATCCATTGTAAGGTATTGTTTCTTTTTTAAAAATTTATACATCTCTTTTTGATTGTCTGCTGTTTTTATAGCTATAAATGGAGTTTTCATAAAGTATAGTTCATTTGCAGTAACACTTGGAGTGATGATTCCAAAATCACTTTTTCTTATCAGTTTAGCAATTTTAGTAGAGTTTATTTGCAAATCTATCCATCTTTTATTTTTACAATAATTTTGCAAGGTAGCTAAATTTTGATTTGATGAAGTGGTTACTAAAGTCACCTTTATATTTTTATATTTACGCAAAATTTTTAAAATAGAAATATTTAGATTTGCAGTATCTACCCCACCCATGGCTATTAAAATATTGAATGATGAATGTTGAGTGTTGAATCTCTTTTTTAATCTTTTTTTCTCTTTTATAAATTCATCTCTAAGTAGTGTATATTTACTTCCACATTTTAGCTTGCACTGTTTTGGAACTTTCTCTTTATACTTTTTTTTATCAGCATTTATATTATGGTTTAAGAGTATATCACAATAGTGTTTTTCGTAAGTATCATCAAATACCATAATTTTTAATTTTTTGTTTTTAATTTTTAATTTTCTTTCTTGACTTTCACCTATTTCATAATGGTCTATTACTATCATATCTATTTTGAGCTTTTTGATTAGTTTATCTAACTCTTCTAGATCATTTGATTTTAGTATTTTTAAGTTGTATTCAGCTTCTTTAATTTTAAAATTAATATTACCTTCTATATTTTGTGTGGCAAAGGTTATATTATTACCTTTTTTGGCATACTTTTGGGCTAAAACCAAATCTCTCATAATATGTCCAGTACCTATATTAGATGATGAGTCTGCCCGAAAAAGGATATTTTTTGATTTAATTGACATTATTTTTATCTTGTTCTAAAGCTTGATACATCAGTTCGGCCCGTTTCCAATCTTCAAGTGTATCTATATCTTGTACAAGATGTCTAGGAAGAATGATGGGGATACTATCTTTTCCAAACATTATCTCATCTGATTTTATCCCTTGCTTTGTCCAATAAAATTGCCCAGCATCTTGATATGCCTCTTCTAAGTCTTGACTTCGTGTCATATAGTGTTCTGGGGTGAACATTTCACATCTTCCATCAATATTAAGTTTAAAAGTTCTTTGAATTGGAAAGGACATTGAGGTTGCACTAAAAGCATTTATTGCATCACTATCTTTTAGTTTTTTGTACCCTTCTATGAGATACTCTTTTTGAAGTAAAGGAGCTGTGGCATATAAAGTACAAATATACTCATAGTGTTCACCTTGAGTTTCAAGGTATTCTATAGTATGATGTATCACATCAGCAGTACCAATAAAATCATCACTTAACTCTTTTGGTCGCATGAAAGGAACTACCGCTCCATATTGTTTTGCTATTTTTGCTATTTGTTCATCATCTGTAGTTACAATAACTTTTTCAAAAAGATTACTTTTGATAGCAACCTCTATACTATATGCAATTAAAGGTTTTCCAAAAAAGTTTTTAATATTTTTTCGAGGAATTCTTTTACTTCCTCCTCTTGCTGGGATGATAGCTACACATTTAGGCATCTAATATCTCAAACAATGTTTTAATAACATAATCTTGTTCCTCGTCTGTTAAAAGTGGATATATTGGTAGAGAAAAAGATTTTTGATAGTACTTATCCATTTCAGGTGTTTTTTCGTCTCCATATCCCAAACTTTCATAATAGGGCTGTTTATTAATAGGAAGATAATGTAGTTGAGTAGAAATATTTTTTTCATGAAATTTTAGAAATAATTCCTCTTTTGATATATTGAGTTTATCAAAATCAACTTGAACTATATAAAGATGATAAGATGAGTGACCATTAAAGGTATAAAGTGGGTTAACAATTGTATTTTGAAAGACTTCATCATATTTTTTGGCTATTTCTATTCTTCTTTTTATAAATGAGGGTAACTTTTTTAGTTGGGAAATCCCCAGTGCACACTGAATATCAGTAATACGATAGTTATAACCAAGCTCTCTCATCTCATATCCCCAAGGTTTCATATCTTCTGTTTTTACGATTCCATGACCTCTTAATCTTAAAATCTTTTCATACAACTCTTTACTATTTGTAGTGATAGCACCACCTTCACCCGTTGTAATATGTTTTACAGGATGAAATGAAAAGATACTACAATCGGAATTTTTGCAACCTCCTGCCTTTATCCCATTGTAAGTAGCACCTAGAGCATGTGCATTATCTTCTAAGATTTTGATATTATAAGTTTCTTTTAAATATTTTAATTTATCTTGATTAAGCATATTTCCACTAAAAGAAACTCCATAAAGTGCTTTTATTGAAGAGTCTTTTTTAAGCTCTATTTCACACAAGTCTAAATCAATATTTCCATCTTTTGTAATATCTACGAAAATTGGTTTTGCTTTTACATATAATATAGAATTAGATGTAGCTAAAAATGAGTTAACTGTAGTTAATACCTTGTCATTTTCTTTTAGTAAAGCTAATGAAGCTAAATGTAATGCTGCTGTACCATTCGCAACAACAACACAATATTTAACATTGCAGTATTTAGCAATAGCATTTTCAAATTCTCCTGCTTTAGGACCAGTTGTAATATAATTACTTTTTAAAACTTTAACAACATTTTCTATATCATCTTGATCTATTGATTGTTTACCATAATGTATAAAATCCATCTAATATTCTTTAGCCATCTCTAATAACTCTGCATTTGTAAGCCATTGGGTATTGTTCCCTGAATTATATTCAAATCCTTGCTTTACTGGATTTCCAATTTCACCTAGGATGTTTTTTTCATAATTATATTTTTGTGTAAATATTATAGTAGGTTTGATTACAAAGTGGTCATCAAATTCTAAAGTGAGATGGCTATCATCTGCAGGACACATTATCTCATGAAGTTTTTCACCTGGGCGTATTCCAATTACTTCATAAGGTAAATTTGGAGCTAATGCTTTTGCCATATCAATTATTTTCATTGATGCAATTTTAGGGATAAAGATCTCTCCCCCTTGCATTCGTTCGAAGTTTTTAAGTACAAAGTTCACCCCATCTTCAAGGGTGATGAAAAATCGTGTCATTTTATCATCAGTAATCGGGAGTTTTGTTACTCCCTCACTGATAAGCTTTCTAAAAAATGGTATAACACTACCACGGCTTCCCACAACATTCCCATATCTTACAACAGCAAAGGAGGTATTTTGATCGCCAGCTAGATTATTTGCAGCAACAAAAAGTTTATCAGATGCTAGTTTTGTAGCACCGTAAAGATTTACTGGATTTGCTGCTTTATCTGTAGATAATGCTATAACTTTTTCTACATGGTTCTCCAATGCAGCATCGATAACATTTTGGGCACCATTGATATTTGTTTTGATACATTCCATAGGATTGTATTCAGCTATTGGAACATGTTTTAAAGCTGCTGCATGGATTACAAAATCTACATCTTTCATAGCTTTTTTTAATCTGGGACCATCTCTCACATCACCAATAAAATACCTCATACATGAGTTAGTATATTCTTGAGCCATCTCATATTGTTTGAGTTCATCTCTACTATAAATTATAATTTTATTTGGTTTGTATTTTTGAAGTAAAATTTTAGTATATTTTTTACCAAAACTACCAGTTCCACCTGTTATGAGTATATTTTTATTATTGAACATGTTTTTCCTATTTAGTAGTCGTTTTATTATAAGTTATTATACATAAATACAATGATTAAAGTCAAATCTCTTTTTTAGGTTTCATAATCATAAACATAATGAATCCAAAAAATAAAGTTATCCCAATTGAAAATACTATAGGAATTGATTTCATAATTACAAATGTTACGATTAAAATAGCAAAAATGGTTGGTACCTCATTGTAGGCTCGAAAAAATTTCCCACTTTTGGTACAAGTGTCATTTTCTAATTGTTTTCTATAGTAGCCTAAACTAAAAGAGTACGCAATAAGGAGTATTACAACTGTAAGTTTTGCATGAAACCAACCATGACTCATAAGTGTCGGATTTGCAACAATCATTAAAATACCACTTATAATGCTTGCCCACATTGCTGGAACACCAATATATTTATAAAGTTTTAACTCTTGTATTTTGACTATCTCTATAAACTCTTTTTTTTCACTATTTTCTTGATGATAGACATAAAGTCGTGGAAGATAAAAAAGCATTGCCATCCATGATAGTACACTTATCACATGAAAAGTTAGAATTGGTAAATAGTATTGTTCCAAAGTTATTCCTTGATTTAAATTATAATGATAAATTTTACCATAAGTTACAGTAAAAACCTATATATTTATTTAAATATGAGAAAAAGAGGTTGGTGTTATTTAAAAAATAACTCAATATTAATATTTAATATTTTTGCTATTTTTGCTATTTGTTTGATATTGAAATGATGATTATCTTTTCTAATTTCGGCTTTTCCTAGATATGCCGCACTTTTGTATCCCATTGCTCTTGCTAAATCAAGTTGACTCAAGTTTTTTTCCTTTCTATATTTAATAATATTTTTAGAAACTTTATCGAGCATTTGATTTGCATATTTTTCTAAGTATTCTAGTTCTATATCTTCAACTTTATTTGCTGGCAATTATGTTCCTTTTTGGTAATAGTATCATTTAAGCAACGATATATATATCGTTTAGTATAATAAAATATCATCTTATAAATTATATTATACAGAATTTATAAGAATAAACCAATATATAGGATTTTAGTTGAATATTTTATTGCTAGATAATGATGAAAGTCTAAAAGAACTGTTAAATCACTATATAACTATGGAACAAGATTGGAATCTATTCTATAACAAGTTGTACGATGATACTAGCTTCACTATTGATGATATAGATGTGATTATAGTAGATTATTTAAAAGAAAAATATAGACAAACTATAGAAGCAATTATATCAACAAATAGTAAAATAAAAACTATAATTATAAGCGATATATTAGAGGCTAGTTGTTCCATGGGTTGTGAATATTGTGAAAATAACTATAAAAGGAAAAGATTACTAAAACCAATTGAACCCAAAGTGTTGTACGAACTAATTAAAAACTTTGATATAAAGAAATGTGACTATTATAAATCTTTTGAAAATATAAAAAATATTTTACCAAATATTTTACAAAGATTTTTATATTTAGAATACGACAAAATGTCACATCAAGTAATATCAAAAGTTCAAAATCAAACAAGTAGATATACTTTCGAGTTAGTAAGTTTCATAAATATTTTAGAAAAAAATAATATAAATTATTCCATCATAGATGAGTATACGATACAATTATACTGATATACTAACTTTATACTTAAATCTTATTTGCTACAATTACATATATAATATATAATTGGAAAATTTAATGAAAAAATATATCCTTTTTGATAATGATGGTGTTTTAGTTGAGACAGAGATTTGGTATTATGAAGCGAGTAAGAAAGCACTCAAAGAGTTTTTTGATATCAATTTGCAGTTTGATGAGTATATGGATATTATGGCTCATGGAAAAACTGCATGGGAACCAGCATTGAAACTTGGATTATCTGAAGAAAAAATAGCAGTTGCAAGGGATAAAAGAAATCAATATTATCAACAGTTTTTACGAACAGAAAATATTGAAATAGAAAATGTAAAAGATATTTTACACCAACTTTCACAAAACTTTCAAATGGGAATAGTAACCACATCAAGAAGAGTTGATTTTGAGATAATTCATCACAATCGGGGGATTACAGATTTTATGGATTTTGTTCTTTGTGAAGAGGATTATACACATGCAAAGCCACATCCTGAACCATATTTAACTGGATTAAAACTTTTTGATGCTTCTAAAAATGAGGCAATTGTAGTTGAAGACTCACAAAGAGGTTTAACTTCTGCATATCAAGCTGGAATAGAGTGTGTTGTAGTACACAACGAGTTTACAAAAACACACGACTTTTCAAAAGCTACTTATAAAATAGAGAAGTTAAGTGAACTTGTAAATCTTTTAAAATTTCCAACTAATAGTTAATCCACCCCATTGTTTATTGGCACTTGTAAATAGGTGGTCATTAAGATATACAGATTTGATTGTAAAAGTATATTGAATCTCATCATAATAAATAGTATAGTTTACTTGTTCTCCCGATATATAATCAAGCTTTTCTAAATTGTATCCTAAATCTCTTGCTTCATTAATGATATAATAGTTTTCAATTTGATTCGCAAATAATCCAAAAGAAATAGACCAATTAAAATCTTTTGGATATTGACTATTTATGAGGTGATTTTCATCAGTAACTGTAAAATTACCAGTAGTTGCAAAACTATCATAAGCGATACTTCCTATTCTAATTGTGCTTGAGGCTAAAATTCCACTATAAAAATTTCCAGCATCAATTCTAATATTATTTGTCCAATCTATGTTTACATTTCCTATATTAAAACTATCTGTTTTATAAGCAAATTGGTAAGATATCCCAGATGTAAATTGATCTTTAAGTTGAGTGTCCCAACCTTTTGCTTTATCTTGCCCTATAAGACTATGAAAATTAGATTGAAATTCTTCTGCTAAAGTTGAAGGTCCAACAAGCCCAATATTAAAACCAAATTCGTGAAAATAGTTTTTTGAAGATTTATACAATAAAAAATTCAATTTTGCATATCCAGCATAAGGTATTTCATTGAATTGTGCTGTCGTTTGTTTTTTATTCTCAGGGGTAAACATAAGATGAGTAAAAGATATTGCACCATCTGTTTTTAAATCTTTCATAAAGTTTAAATAGGAAGGATGTTCGATTTCATCTATATATGTATAAAAGAGACCATTTGTATAATATCCATCATCATGACTTGCTAAGGCATCATTTTCTACAGTAAAGGATTGCGTTTCAGCAAATAAATATGTAGTTGATATTAATCCAATAAGGATTAGTTTTTTAATAAATGTTTGTATCATAATAACTCCTTATGATAAATATATCAGAGTTTTACTTAATCCTATAAATGAATTACAATTATAATTATGATAAAATCTCACATGAAAATATTATTAGCACCAGCGGAAACAAAAAGAGAAGGGGGAGACTCCTCTTACTCTTTAAATAATTTTTACTTTCAAGAATATAACAATATACGAAATGAAGTAGTAACTTCTTATGAAGAGTTTTTAAGAAAGAGTACAATAGGGGAACTCTCTACTTGGTTTGGATTGAAAAATCTTAAAGAGTGTGAAAAATACTCTACTACTGTGACAGAAAAACCAACTATGAAAGCGATTAGAAGATATACGGGTGTCGCTTTTGACGCACTTGATTATGATAGTTTATCAGTAGAACAACAAAAGTATTGTGATGAAAATGTACTATTATTTTCAAATCTTTTCGGTCCTTTAAAAGCAGATGACCTAATCCCTGATTATAAGTTCAAACAAGGGGAGAACTTACCTACTATAGATGTTATAAACAAGTATAAATTAGCTACCAAAGAGACTTTAGATAACTATTTGGGAGATGAGGTTATTGATTTGCGAGCAGGGTTTTATGACAAGTTTTATAAACCAACTGCTCCCACTATTACATTTAAATTTTTAAAAGACGGGAAAGTTGTAAGTCATTGGGCAAAATACTATAGAGGAAAGATTGTAAAAGAGTTAGCACAAAACAATATTAGAAGTTTTGAGGAGTTGATTAGCTTAGAGATAGAGGGATTAAAGCTTATAGAGATACAAGAGAAAAAGAATATAAAAACACTTATTATGGATATAGTATAGTGAATATTGCAATATTTGGTGGTAGTTTTGATCCACCCCACATAGCACATGAAAATATAGTCAATGAAGTTATTGAGAATATTAATGCAGATAAGTTATTTGTAGTACCTACCTACCTAAGTCCTTTTAAGGACAAATATCATTTAGAACCAAAAGAGAGATTTGAATTACTTACAACCCTTTTTGAAGAGGATAAAAAAGTTGAAGTGATAGATTTTGAGATAAAACAAAATAGGGCAGTTCCTACAATAGAAACAGTGAAATATTTGAATGAAAAATATAAGCCAAAGAATATTTATTTAGTAATTGGTGCAGATAATTTACAAACACTCCATTTATGGAATGATTTTAATCAACTGCAAGAGCTTGTAAAGTTCATTGTAATTTCTCGAGAGGGATATGAAGTAAAAAATGATATAATACACTTTAAAGCTATAAATATGGATATAGATATAAGTTCTACTTTTTTACGAGATAACTTTGATTTAAAATATATCCCAAAAAAAATACAACAAAAGGTAAAGAATATATGGAAGAAAGATTAAAAAGAATAGTTGAGTTACTTGATGCTAGAAAAGCTGAAGATATAGAGGTGTTTGACCTTACAGATAAAGGTTATATAACAAATCAAGTAATTATAGCAACTGCTTTAAATACAAAACACTCACTTGCTCTTTTAGAACATTTAAAAGTGGAACTCAAACCAGCAGGTGAAGAGTTTGTAAGAACAGAAGAGGATGGTGATTGGACTATAGTTGATTTAGGAGATATCTTAATTCATCTTATGACACAAGAGTATAGAGATAAATATACTTTAGAAAACTTTTTAGAAAACTTTTCTATAAAAGATGGAGAACTTTACTAGTTTTGCAAAAAACCATTTTTAGAATTTATATTCTAAAGATGGTTGAATCATCTCAAATTTTTTGATAGTATCTTCTATCTCATTTTTAATCTTTGTAATATCAAACTTTTTAATTGGATTTAATGGCGGATAGCTTTGAACTATTTGTTCAAAACTTTTTATAAGCTCTTCCATGTTTTCTACTTTTTGGATAATAGGGATATTGTACTTTTCAAGTAAATCTCTATGTTCAACTGGCTTATCTCCTCTATGAAAAAATACAGGATAGTTACCACTTGCAATTGATTCAAGTGCTGTATGAACTGAAGCTGTTAAAAGATACTTTGTAGATTTTACTGTTGGGATATATCCATCTTCCTCTATTACTTCACTAAAGTAGGAAGCTATTTTAGATTCATTTTTAAAGAAAAAATAATGTCCCCAAATAAGAGGAATATCTTGTTTTGACCCAGTTTGAATAAGTTTAAAAAACCATTCAGCATAATCATCATCAGCAAAAAATATCGCTTTTTCATTTGTTTTTTCTACTTCTTCAAAAAATGTCTCATCAACTATATCAAAAGGGATATCAGTTCCAACTTTATACAAATGAGTACAAAATTCTTTCATATGCGCTTGCATAGTAGGACTTGCTTCATTGCTATCATCATAGATGAGCATATCACCTCTTTCCATAACATTTGGCATGTTCCCTATTACATCTACACCTACACCTTTTTTTACACCAAGTTCTGTTTTAGCAAATGTTGCAGCTCTATAGTCTGCACTACATAATATAGGGTCACTTTTTTCTAGCATATTATGTAAGGCACTAGCTCGCCTAATATTTTCTAATCCAAAACTATGTCCACTTTTTGCATATATGTATAATTGCATTTTATAAAATCCTTATCTAATAAAATAAGATACTAGTTTGTATCCTGTTCCAGCTGCTAATATTGTACCTACTACATTTAAAACAATATTCAAAATCCCATACCAAATATTATTATTAAGTAACATATAACTTTCAATAGCAAATGTTGAATAGGTAGTCAAAGCTCCTAGTATACCAGTTATCAAAAAACCTTTTACAATATCTGATGGTGTAAAGATCAAAAATAAAGCAACTAAAAAACCTATAAAAAAACTACCAACAATATTTACAGTTAGAGTAGCTAGTGGTAATTCATGTGGAAAATATTTCACAACTTGAACACCTACATAAAACCGTCCAACTGCACCAATAAATCCACCAATACCAACTGCAAGTATTGTACTTAAATTAAATGTCATTTCGTAGTTCTTTTTTGAGCGTTTCAGCCATTATCTCTTCACTCTCCTCATACCATGGTGTTTTTCTTTGAGATTGTATAGATGGGAGAAAAATAACTTTTACTTTTCCACTTTGCTGTGTAAGTTTTTGGGAATCGAAAATCTCTTTGGTTCGAATTATAATAACAGGTTGTACTAAAAGATTATTTTTATCTGCAATCATTTTAGCCCCTGCTTTAAATTTTCGCAATTTTTTCCCATCGGTTCTAGTTCCTTCTGGAAATATTGCTATTGGTCTTTTTTTTGCTATTCTATCTTTGGCATCTCTTAGTAGTTTTACTAAGCTTGTTTTGCTCTCTCTTTCTACGATTATCATACGAGGTGCTTTTAAAATTCGACCAAACCACGGAATTTTTGCTATCTCTTGTTTTGCTACCCAAGCTAAGTTTTTTGGATGTAATGATTCCATAACAACAATATCTAAAATTGATTGATGATTCATAAGGAGCATTTGTGCATTTGGATCAAGTTCCCCTTTTACAATAACCTCTACACCCATTAGTTTCATTTGCATTTTAGCCCATAATCTTCTAATTTTGTGGTTGTTGTTTTTAAATATATACATACAAATAATAACAACTGAAACAGTAATAGTAAATTGAAGTACGGTTAATACTGCTCTAATTTTACTCAACATCACTTTCCTTTATCCATCCTATATTTTCATTTTCAAAAAGTACTTTGATGAACTTATCTTTTTCATTAATTTGCTCTACAATATGTTTTCTATCTAAAATATTATATACAGTAGAGTTGCTTGTTGGAAGTATATATACTTTTGTATTCTCATTTAACAATATTTTTTTATTGGGTATAAATAAGTAAGCAAGTATTATTATCATGATTGTCATAAGTATTAGATACCGATTATGTCTGGTGATGATATACATGATAATAAACAATGCCAAAAACACACCACTAAATACTTGTTTATAAATAAGTATACTACTATTGTATGGGTTTAGTTCTGTTTGAGTGCTTACTAACTCTTCATCTAAAATAATAGGAATTTGTATAGTGATAAACTCTTTTTGTAGGGTATTATAAAATGTGAAGTTTATCTGTTTAGTGTGACTTGGTATCATTACATAGTAATACAAACTTTGATTTGGATAGTTTTGGGTTAAGCTATTGATGCCTTGGTCTTCATAAGAGTTGAAGTGAATATCTTCTAAATTACTATTAATCCCTTCAATGTGAAGTGTTGTATGTAAAATATTATTTGTATATTGTTTTGTTTTTACAGTATGAACTTGTAAATTTTTTGCAATTATATTTGAAAAAAGTTTTTGATTTATTGCGATTTTTTCATATTCTATTTTTGGAGACTCAACAGATATATAATCAATAATTTGACCATTTTTAATAAGTGCAAGTGTAATTCTGGGTAAAATAAACTCTTTGTCGTATACTTTATATGAAATAGTAGTTGTATATCTATTTGATTTAATCTCTTCCCATACAACATCTGTAGTTAAAATATCAATACCCTCTTCAGTTGTAAAGGTTGTTATGATCTTATCATATGAAGTTGGGTCTTTTAAAATTATGGAGCTTAATTGAATATCAAATTTTTGACCAGTGAATACTCTATTTGGGTATTTTTCATAAGAGAGATAGATCTCTTTTGATTTCCCATTATCATTTGATAAAAGAGAACTAAAAGAAAGAATAATAAGTAGAATTAGTTTTATTAAATTATTCACTATTTTCTACTTATACATGATTATTTAAAAAAGCCTTGAAGCATTTTAACACCATCATCACAACCTAAAAGTGTTTCCATAGCTCGCTCTGGGTGAGGCATAAGTCCAAAAACATTTTTTTCTTTATTACATACACCTGCGATTTGACTTACACTTCCGTTAAGAACTTTATTTGAACCATTTTTATCACAATACTGTAATAAAATTTGCCCATTATCTTTAAGCTCTTGTAGTCCATCCTCATCAATATAGTAGTTTCCATCATGATGTGCAACAGGGATATTTACAACATCTCCTACAGCTAATTCTTGTAAAAATGCATTGTCATTATTTACAACTTTTAAGTGATGGTGTTTTGAGATAAAGTGTAAGTTGTCATTTCTTTTTAAAGCACCTGGAAGTAGTCCTGTCTCAGCAAGAATTTGAAATCCATTACAGATACCTAAAACTTTTCCACCATTAGCTGCATATGTTTTTACGGCATCCATAATTGGAGCAAATTTAGCTAAAGCACCACTTCTTAAATAATCTCCATAAGAAAATCCACCAGGAGCTACTACTAAATCAACATTTTGTGGTAGGCTGGTTTCTTCATGCCATACAATGGTTACTTCAGCACCCAACTTTTCAAATGCGTATTTTGTATCATACTCACAGTTAGTTCCAGGAAATTGTAATACTGCTACTAACATCTCAATTACGCTTCTATAATAATTTCGTAATCTTCAATTACAGTATTTGCTAAAAGTTGTTCACACATTTTTGTAGCTTCTGCTTTTGCAGTTGCTTCATCTGTACAATTTAATTCCATGATAATTTGTTTCCCAACTCTAATATCTTTTACTATATCAGCAAAACCAACAGTATCAAGTCTGTGATGAGTAGCTTTCCCAGCTGAGTCTAAAACACCTTTTTTAAGTCCAATATTTATAATTGCTTTCATTTATTACCTTCTATATCTATATATTGTTGCGATTATATCTAAAATTGTCTTACAACAATTTAGACAACCACTTTAGTAGCTTACTTATGTAATCTATTATGGATAGTTTCATATCCATCTAAAATTACATTTTTAATTGAATCTGGAACTTCAACATCTAGTTTTTCGCCAGATTTTAAATCTTTTGCTTTCTCTTTCCAACTATTTTCTTTGGCAAAATTTCGAAGAATCTGTTTGTCCATTGAGATATAATTACCTTTTTGAAAATCTTCATCTGCTATAAATCTCGAACTCTCAGGTGTTAAAATCTCATCACCTAAAATCCATTCACCTTTAGAATTTACAAATATTTCAAATTTTGTATCAACTACAATAATACCATTGTCTTGAGCAAAGACAGTAAAGTCTTTAAAAAGTTTTTCTAAACTAGATATGATTTCTGGAAATTTTTCTCTTACAGTACTAGAGTTTAACGGTATATCTTTTACACCTTTTGTAGTAGGTGTGAAAATTGGTGTTTCAAATTTATCCCACTCTTTTAAATCAGATGGTAAATTTAATCCATAAGGGTCATTTCCATTTTGACAAGCTTCAAATAATGAACCTGTTAAATAGTTTCTGAAGATAAATTCAAATTGAACAATATCTCCCTCAATCTCTGCTTCCAATGGTTTACATAGTTCCATAATTTGACATCTATTAGCTATACTTACAGATTCATCAACAGTTTCATCTAAAATAGCTGTTCTTATTCCAGATTTTCTAGCAAATGCTGCTCCATCATTTGATATAGCTGTTTGAGAAACACCTTTCCCTTCAATCTCAAGATTTAAAGGGATATCAAATACTGAACAACGATCACTTCGTACAAGTAAAACTTTATGTTCCTCTCCAGGACATGTGTAAAGGTCTGCATTTTTACCAATATAAAATAGGTTATAGCCTAATTCTTCAAGCTCTCCAATACCTTTTTGAGTTGTAGTTTTTTTCGATTCTGGCCAAAGACCAAGTGCTACAATTTCACTTATTTTCATTTGTTGTCCTATCCTTTTATTATGATTAATGATTTTAATATATCAAGTGCTGATTTTAATTGATTATCTTTCATAACTTGCTCTTTTGTTATGATTTTTTTAGCATCTTGCTCTTTTTTTTCATCTTCTTTTGTTTTCTTTTTCTTTGTGTCTACTTTGTTAAGTTCTTCCTCTAGATGATTTCTCATATCTGATTCTTTGATTTTAAATGCAGATTCATCTCTTGATACAACTTCCCCTGGTGCAACCGTAATGTCAGGGATAATGCCTTTTGCTTGAATTGTTCTTCCACTAGGTAAATAGTATTTTGCAATGGTAAGTTTGATTGCTTCACTTCCATCATCTGTAATTGGGATGATTCTTTGAACACTCCCTTTCCCAAAAGTTGTTTCTCCAATTACGATAGCTCTTTTTGAATCTTGAAGTCCACCAGCAACAATCTCACTAGCACTAGCACTTCCCCCATTTACAAGAACAACCATTGGTACATCAGTTGCTGTATTAGAAGAACTTGCATTGAACACTTCATCATCTTTTTCATCACGACCTTTTTGTGAAACAATAATTCCTTTATCTACAAATAAATCAACAGTATCAATTGCTTGTCCAAGCTGCCCACCAGGATTGTTTCTAAGGTCTAGGATAATCCCTTTTGTTTTTGCTTTATGTTCTTTAATATACTTTCTAAGCTCACTAGCTACTTTCATATCCATGAAAGATGAGATTCGTAAATACAAGATATCTTCATTGATTGTTTTTGCATATACAGATTGTATTTTAATAATATCTCTAATAATATCTATTTTAATAGGTTTATTTTCACTTTTTCGCACCACAGTGATACTAATTGGAGTCCCAACTTTTCCTCGCATCAAATCAACAGCATCTTCTAGTGTCATATTAATTGTTGATTGTTCATCTATTTTTAAGATGATGTCACCAGATTCAACACCTGCTTTAAATGCTGGTGTATCATCAATAGGAGAGATAATAGTTAATGCACCATCCCTTTGTCCAATAACAATCCCAAGACCACCAAATTCACCTTTTGTTTCAACTTGCATATCTTTGTATGATTCTTTGTTAAGCATCGATGAATGTGCATCTAGTTCATGAAGTAATCCAGAGATAGATTTATCTACAATTTTACTTAAATTCATATCTTCAACATAAAGCATTTCAACAGCTGCAAGTACTTTTTGAAGTTTTGTATACGATTCCAATCTTGTTGGTTCTGGTTGTACCTCTTGCATCTCTTTTGCAAAAAGAGAAATTGTCAGTACAAATGATAGCGTTAGTAATAAAATATTTTTCATATAATTAAATCCCATTTATATTATTTTTTGTGATTATATCTAATAAATGATATAATAAGACTTTAAGAAGAATACTAAAGTTTAAACAAATAAAAAATTAATATTTAAAAGAGAGAAAGAGTGGAAAAAGAGATAGAAAATATGCAAAAAATCTATAATGTTATTATAGAATTTTTTGTAAATTATAGTTTTCAAATTATTGGTGCAATTATAATTTTAATTATAGGTTTTATGGTTGCAAAAAAAGTTGCACTTTTTGTTGAGAAGCTTTTATTAACAAAAAATATGGACATTACCCTTACAAAATTTATAGCAACTACTTTAAAAATTGTTATTATAGTGGGTGTTGCTATCATAGCTTTAGGAAAACTTGGTATTACAATTACCCCATTTGTAGCAGCAATTGGTGCTATGTCTTTGGGTGCTGGTTTAGCTTTACAAGGTTTATTATCAAACTTTGGAGCAGGACTTTCTATTATTGCAACAAGACCTTTTATAGTTGGAAATACTATTAAGATACAAGGTTGTACAGGATTAGTAAAAGAGATAAAACTAGCATATACTGTTCTTGAAACAGAAGATAAAGAACTTATTACTATCCCAAATAAACATATAGTTGGAGAGATACTTACAAACTCTTTTGAATATACAATTGTAGAGATGACAGTTGGAATTGATTATCAAAGTGATCCAAAAGTAGCTATAAAAGTAATTAGTGAAGTTTTAGAAAAATATGAAGAGATTTCAAAAGAGGTAAAAGCTCAAGTAGGTATCAAAGAGTTTGCAGATGCTTCAATAAATATAGAACTACGATATTGGGCTTTAACACAACAATATAATGAGATACAATATAAAGTCAATATGGATATATTTGATGCATTGGCTGCAAATAATATTCAAATACCATATCCAACATACAATATTATTCAAAAATAAATAGATTTAACGGAGAATTATGCAGTTTACAGTAGATGCTACAAGTGGAAATGCAAGAGCTACCACTTTAAAAATGGCTCATGGAGATGTACAAACACCAGTTTTTATGCCAGTTGGAACACAAGCAAGTGTAAAAGCCCTTGATCATAATGATATGTTAAATCTAGGAGCTAAAATTATTTTAGGAAATACCTATCATATGTATTTACGCCCTGGAAGTAAAATTATTAAAAAAATGGGAGGGCTTCATGGCTTTTCAAAGTTTCCAAACAATTTTTTAACAGATAGTGGTGGATTTCAAGCATTTAGCTTAAGTAAAAATACAAAACAAGATGAAGATGGGATGATGTTTAAATCTCATATTGATGGAAGTTTACACTATTTTACCCCTAAATCAGTTCTTGATGCACAATATGATTTTAACAGTGATATTATGATGATACTTGATGATTTGGTTGCTTTACCAAATACAAGAGCAAGAATTGAACTCTCAATAAATCGTACAACAAAATGGGCAAAAGAAGCTATCGAATATCATATGTCTCAAAAAGAAAAAGGGGTAGGGGTAAATCAAAATATCTTTGCAATTATCCAAGGTGGAATTGATAAAGAGTTTCGGAAAATGTCAGCAGAACAACTGTGTGCTTTAACCGACTATGATGGTTTTGCAATAGGTGGATTAAGTGTGGGTGAACTTAATAATGAGATGTACGATACTATTGAGTGGACTACACAATTTATGCCAAAAGAGAAACCTAGATATCTTATGGGAGTTGGTACTCCTGAGGATTTAATAGAGGGTATTGATAGAGGTGTAGATATGTTTGATTGTGTTATGCCTACAAGAAATGCACGAAATGGGACACTTTTTACTAGTTTTGGACGATTGAATATAAGAAACGCAAAATTCAAAGAAGATGAAAAACCATTAGATGAAGAGTGTAGCTGTTATACTTGTCAAAACTATAGTCGAGCCTATTTAAATCATCTTTATAAAAGTGGAGAGATGACCTATTTTAGACTAGCCTCAATACATAATTTACACTATTACTTAAATCTTATGAGGGAAGCTAGAGTTGCTATCTTAAATGACAATTGGGTACAATTCAAAAAAGATTTTTATGATAAAAGAAAATAAATTTAAAAAATAGGAGAAATAATGACAATAGATAACACAACAGTTGACAAACTTGCAAAGCTTTCATCACTTACAATTGATGAAGATAAAAAAGAAAAAATAGCCAAAGAGCTAGGAGATATTGTAGCATTTGTTGAAAACTTAAATGAGATAGATGTAAGTCATGTTGACGCAACCTTTACTACAATCTCTGGTGGTCAACCATTAAGAGAAGATGTTGCTTTTAAAGTTGAAGGTGAAGCAACAGCTATTATGCAAAATGCTCCAAAAAGTGAAAATAACTACTTTGTAGTACCAGCTATTATAGAATAGACAATGATAAATATTTATGGAATTAAAACTTGTAGTACAGTACGAAAAGCTATTAAGTTTTGTAAAGATAATGATTTAGAACATACATTTATAGATTTTAGAGCTGTACCACTAGAATGTGAGAAGGTTAAATACTTTGCAACAAAAGTGGATATTAATATACTTTTTAATAATCGAGGAACTAAATATAAAGACTTAGGTTTAAAAGAGTTAAATCTTGATGATAATGGAAAACTTGAATGGTTGTGTAAAGAAAATATGCTTTTAAAAAGACCAGTTGTAGAGTATGATGATAAAGTTTTGGTTTCTTTTAATGAAGAGATTTATAAAAAAGAGTTGTTAAAGTAACAACTCTTTTGTGATTTATTAACCACCTGTCATAACACTATGATAGTTCCCTGTGGCTTCTTTTGAACCACCCATATTTCCAGTTGCTATCATAACTACAATAATAACAACAAACGCAATACCCACTAATTTAACTACTTGATTAGCATTCATGTTACATCACCTCTTTAGCTGTTATTCCTAATACTTTAAGACCAGTTCTTATAGATAATGCTACCATACTTAAAACTTTTAAATACTGATTTTGATTATCTAATCCTATAATTTTATGTTCATTATAGAATTTATGAACTGAGGCTGCTAAACTATGTAAATAGTCTGTGATTTTTTGCATATCTCTTTTATCAAAAGCTTCATTTAAAACAGTACCTAAAAGAAGTGCTTCATATACTAAGTCTTGTGCATCTTGATTGATACTTTCTATTGAGGCATCTTTTACATCTTCTACAGTAAGTTCTGCTTTTTTAAATAACTGATTGATTCGTGCGTGAGCATAATTGATATAAAAAACTGGATTTGATGAATCATTATTTTTTAATAAATCTATATCAAACTCTAGGTGTGTATCACTTTTTTTCGTTAAAAATACAAATCGTAAACTATCTGCACCAATTTCCTCAACAATATCACTCATTAGGATTACAGTTCCCGCTCGTTTACTCATCTTGTATGGTTGTCCACCTTGAAGTAGGGCTACCATCTGAGAAAGTATAATCTCTAATTTACTCGAATCATTCCCAAGAAATTCAATAGCAGCTTTTACCCTTTTGATATATCCATGGTGATCTGCACCCCAAATATTGATATACTTATCATAGTTTCTATCATACTTGTGTTTGTGGTAGATAATATCTCCAGCTAGATATGTTGGGATTCCATTTTCACGCACAACAACTCTATCGCTATCATCTCCATGATCAGTTGAACGGATGAAATCTTTTCCATCTTTATTGTAGATACTTCCAGTTGATTCAAGAACTGCTTTTGTTTCATCCCATTTGTCGTAGAGTGATTTTTCACTGATAAAAGTGTCAAACTCTACACCAAGGTCAGATAAATCACTTTTGATCATTGCTAAAACTTCATCTTTTGCAAATTGTGCTAGCTCTTGCTCTTTTGATACATCTTCAAAAACTTCTGCACCATACTTTTCCGCGCATAGTCTAGCGATATCTACAAGATAGTCACCTCTATAGTATTTTTCAGGATACTCTACATCTTTTTTTAAGATGTTTTCTCGTCCTGCTAGATACAATGAAAGGGCAAGTAGATCCATCTGAGCCCCAGCATCATTTACATAGTACTCAGCTGTGATATCATATCCTAAGTATCTTCCTACTTTTAAAAGAGCATCACCAAAGATTGCTCCTCTTGCATGACCAATGTGGAGAGGTCCTGTAGGATTTGCACTAACAAATTCCAAAAGGATTTTTTCATCTTTAGCATCAGATGCAGCAAAATCTTCTTTAAGTTCTAAAGCTTTGTTGATTTGAGAAGTTAAAAAGTTATTTGATAATTTAAAATTTACAAACCCTTTTACAGCACTTACATTTTCAAATATTTCACTATTTTCAAATTTTTGTGCGAGTTCATCAGCTATCATCATAGGATTTTTTCGTAACTCTTTTGCTAAAGAGAATGCTACAGGTGTAGCAAAATGACCCAAAGAGATATCTTTGGGTTTTTCTAGAACAATTTCTCGTTCTAATACATCTTCAATATGTTTTTTAACAATATTTTGCACTTAAATTAATCCTTTAAGTTTACGCAGTTGTTTTTGTGTCAGTAGTTTTAGACTCTTCTTTAGTTGCTTCTGTATTTGCAGCAGCAACTTTTTCTTCTTCTATCTTTTTCTCATTTGTTGTCATTGTTTCTGGCTCATCTTCTTTGATTGCACCTTTAAAGTCTTTGATACCTTTTCCAAGACCTTTTGCAAGTTCTGGAATCTTCTTTCCTCCAAATAACAGCACAACAACTGCAACGATAATAAATAGTTCTACTCCGCTAGGCATACCCATAGTAATTTCCTTCTATAATAATTTTTGATGATTATACTAAATAAACTCTTAACCATAGATATAATAAAATACATACATTAAAATAATAGGAATATATGTATGGAATTTACTGCACCATTAAAATCAAATAGTATCAAAATAATGTTACTTGGAAGTGGAGAATTAGGGAAAGAGGTCGTTATAGAGGCTCAAAGATTAGGGATAGAAACAATAGCTGTAGATAGTTATGCAAATGCACCAGCTCATCTTGTAGCAAACAAATCATATGTAATTAATATGAAAAATGAAAATGAAGTGATGGATATTATCCGAAGAGAAAAACCAGACTTTATTTTACCAGAGGTTGAAGCTATTAGTATTTCAGCACTTTTTAAAGCTGAAAATGAAGGGTTTCATGTAATACCAAATGCAGAAGCTGTAAATAAAACTATGAATAGAAAAAATATCAGAGTATTTGCTTGTGAAGAGTTACAACTTCCAGCATCTAAGTATGAGTTTGTTACAACATTTGAAGGGCTAGAAATTGCTGCAAATAATATTGGTTTTCCTTGTGTTATTAAACCTGTTATGAGTAGTAGTGGTCATGGACAAAGTATTGCAAAATCACCATCAGATTTAAATGCTTCTTGGGAATTAGCAAAAGAAGCTAGAGGAGATGCAAGTGAACTTATCGTTGAAGAGTTTATCTCATTTGATTATGAAATTACACTTTTAACAGTTAGAAATGAAACAGGGACAACATTTTGTGAACCTATAGGGCATATTCAAAAAGATGGTGACTATATCTTCTCGTGGCAACCAATGAATATGAGTGAAATGGCAAAACAAAAAGCTATTGAAGTAGCACAAAAAATCACTGATGGACTAGGGGGACGAGGATTATTTGGTGTTGAATTATTTGTAAAAGATGATGAGGTATATTTTAGTGAAGTAAGCCCTAGACCTCACGATACAGGTATGGTTACTATGATAACTCAATCGCAACCACAGTTTGCACTTCATGTAAGAGCAGTATTAGGTTTGCCACTTGATTATATCACTTACGGTGCAGGTGCAAGTGCTGCATACAAGTCTACTACAGATACATTTACTCCTGAGTTAAAAATAGACCCAAGTATCTTTACTACAAACTCTTTTGTAAGGGTATTTGGTAAACCGCAAACTCATGTGGGGCGAAGAATGGCAGTGGCCCTTACTTTTGATAAAGATAGCAGTGAAAAAGCATTAGAAAATGCAAAAAAACTTATCTCTAAGATTTCTGAATAGAAATCTTGGATGACAACTACAATTAACCTACAAGTTAAATCACAATACCACGAACAATACAAAAATGGTTACCCACTAATATCACAAGAGAGTATAGATAATCTTCAAAATATAGAAGAGGGAACTATAGTAAATCTTCTTGATTCTCACAAAAAATTTATCGCAAAAGGGTATTTTGGAAAACAAAATAAAGGTTTTGGCTGGGTATTATCAGATAAAAAAGATGAAATTTTTGATAAAGAGTTTTTTGTAGCTAAAATAAAATCTGCTATAGAATATAGAAAAGAGTTTTTTGATGATACTCAAACTACCGCATTTAGAGTATTTAATGGTCCTGGTGATGGAGTAGGTGGTTTAACTATAGATTATTTCGATGGATATTATCTTCTTACTTGGTATAGTCTTGGTATTTATACTTTTAAAGATGCCATCATAGAAGCTTTAAAACAAAGTGTAGACTACAAAGGTATTTATCAAAAAAGAAGATTTGCCTCAAATGGTCAATATCTTGAAAGTGATAAAGATTTTGTATCTGGAGAGGTTGCCCCTGAGCCACTTCTCGTAAAAGAAAATGGTGTAAACTTTGCAATATACCTAGATGATGGTCCAATGGTTGGAATATTTTTAGACCAAAAAGAGGTGAGAAAAACTATAAGAGATAAGTATGCAAAAGGTAAAACGGTTTTAAATACTTTCTCCTATACCGGGGCTTTTTCTGTATATGCTAGTTTAGGGGGAGCTTTTAAAACTACAAGTGTAGATTTGGCAAATAGAAGTTTAGCTAAAACAAAAGAACAGTTTAGTGTAAATGGTATTAATCCAGACAATGAAAATATCATAGTAAAAGATGTATTTGAGTACTTTAAACTAGCGATTAAACAAAAACTACTTTTTGATATAGTTGTAGTTGATCCCCCTAGTTTTGCAAGATCTAAAAAACATACCTTTAGTGTCTCAAAAGATTATGTAAAGTTACTTAAAGAGATTATCCAAATAACCAATAAAGGTGGAGTAATAGTAGCCTCAACTAACTATGCAAATTTTAACCTAGCAAAGTTTAGAGACTTTATAGATAAAGCATTTAGAGAATCAAAAAGTCAATATAAAATAGAGAAAACTTTTTCTTTGCCAAAAGATTTTAGGGTAAGTGATAAGTTTAGGGAAGACAACTATTTAAAAGTTGTTTTTATTAGGAAGATTAAGTAGTTACTACTTTGATATCTCTTCCCAAGTTCCATACATATTATCAATATCTTTTATCACATCATCTTTGATATTGTGGTATCTTAAAAAAGATATAATATTTTGATAATGGTCTTTATCGAAACTCATAGTAATATTGTTTTCATCTCCATAGACTCTAGCAACCGCTGGTTTATAAAGATTCCGTATCTTCAATCCTCCCACATCTAGGTTTGTTTTATAGTAGGCTATAATTTCTCTTTCATCTTTCAAAGTTCCTACAAGTCCAGAGGCGGTGATGATTTTTAAAGAACGAGGTTGTTCTAGATTTCGTATGTCAATTTTTTGATTTGCGACTGGTTTCCCCTCTTCATCAGCTTGCAGTTCTATTTTTATAGTTTGATTCTCTTTAACCCCCTCTCCTTGAAAATTCAGTGTATATTCTTTAGCAAATAAACAACCAACAAGTAGTGATATTGTAACAATCTTTTTCATCCTAAACTCCTTTTGTTGTGGACTTAAATCCTCTTTAGTAGATATATGGTATAATCATATCATAATGTAAATAAAGGCAAAAAATGCTTACTGATAAAAACTTTATAAATATAGCCAAAGAGATAGCAAGCGCGAGTAAATGTGTCTCAAAACAAGTAGGGGCTGTCATAGTAAAAGATGGAAGAATATTAAGTACAGGATACAATGGTACGCCAGCAGGTTTTACAAATTGTTGTACACATTGGGATGGTGAGTATACAAAAGATCATCATGATTGGTCAAAAACCTATGAGATACACGCAGAGATGAATGCTATCATTTGGGCAGCAAGAAAAGGGATAAGTATCGAGGGTGCTAGTATATATGTCACATTGGAACCTTGTAGTGAGTGTAGTAAAAATTTAATCGCAAGTGGAATAAAAAGAATAGTATATGAAAAAGCCTACGAACATACAAATTCTGAAGTGGTATCACAGTTTTTAAAAGACAACAATGTAGTTATAGAGCAAATTGAAGATATTATCTAATAAAGATTTTTATGAAAAATCTGTAAAAGAGTTTGGTGTATCCGCACAAGGGGTACACTGGAATAGTAAATTTACCCAGTATAAAAGATTTGAGATACTTACTAAGTGTATAAAAAAAAATATCCAAAACTCATCTATAGTAGATGTTGGATGTGGTTTTGGTGAGTATTATAATTATCTTAAACACAACCATAAACTACCCCAAAAATATGTTGGTATAGACTGTGAAGAGAAGATGATAGATGTGTGTAATATTCGCTTTCCAAGTGAACAGTTTATAGTTCAAAATATACTTACATCAGAACTTCTTGAAGCAGATTATTATATCTGTAGTGGTGCTATGAATATCTTAACTTTTGATGAGGTAGAGATATTTATTAAGAGATGTTTTGAAGCTTCAACTAAAGGTTTTGTGTTTAATTATCTTAAAAATGTAACATTTAATAATATAAAACAATATGATATAGAAGAGATTTGCAGGCGATATACACAAAATATTATTCTAAAAGATGGGTATTTAGATAATGATTTTACTATCTTTATGGTAAAATGAGATTTTTTAAAAGGAATTAGATAAATGAAAAAATATATACTAAGTTTAATAGTAACAGTAAGTTTTGCAAATGCAGGTTTAATAAATGCCATAGCGCTTATTGTAAATGAAGAACCAATTACACTGTATGAGATAGATAAAACTATGGAAGAAAAATCTCTTTCAAAAAATGAAGCGGTAAAGTTTTTAATTGATGAGAAAATATATAATCAAGAGATTAAAAAAAATAATGTAAGTGTAGATATATTTGATGTTGATAATTATATAGCAAATTTAGCAGCACAAAATAAGATGAGTGCGTTAGAGTTTAAATCACTTGTTAGACAACAACAAGATTATGATGCATTTGAAAAGAAAGTAAAAGAGCAACTTTTGCATCAAAAACTTGTACGAAAAATAGCAACAGGTAATATAAAAATAGCAACAGAAGATGATATTAAAATTTATTATGAAAATAACAAAGAGCAATTTACCCTTGCAAATCAAATAGAAGTAGTGGCTTATATCTCAAAAAGTAAAGAGTTATTAAATGAGATAAAATCAAACCCAATGATGAATAATGAAAATGTAGTAAGTCAAGCACTCAGTTTAAAACAAAACGAATTAACACCACAAGTGAAATATATAATAAACACAACAGCAGTAAATCAATTTAGTGCAATATTTGCTCAAAATCAACAATACAATATGTTCTTTATTAAAGAGAAAAATGATATTCAAACATTGTCTTTAGAGCAAATAAAAGAGCAGATTTTTCAAAAAATTATGGAAAAAAGAGAACAAAACTACCTTAATGAGTATTTTGAAACACAAAAAATAACTGCGAAGATAAAAGCATTAAGATAGAAAAAGGAAAGAGAATAAATGTTTGAAACAATTATAGGTTTAGAGGTTCATGCACAGTTAAATACAAATAGTAAGTTATGGTGTAGTTGTGCTACAAGTTTTGGAGAAGAGCCAAATACAAATGTATGTCCAACTTGTTTAGGACTTCCAGGTGCATTACCAGTTTTAAATAAAGAAGCAGTTCATAAAGCAATTCAATTAGGAACTGCAATTGATGCTGTGATCAATAAGAAATCTATTTTTAACAGAAAAAACTATTTTTATCCAGATTTACCAACAGGATATCAAATCTCACAATTTGAAGTGCCAGTTGTTGGATTGGGTAAAGTTGAGATAGATTTTGAAGATGGGACAAGTAAAATCATTGGAGTTACAAGAGCTCACTTGGAAAATGATGCTGGGAAAAGTTCTCATGCAGGAGACCACTCAAGAGTTGATTTAAATAGAGCTGGAACTCCACTTCTTGAGATTGTATCAGAACCAGATATGAGAAGTGCCGAAGAAGCACTTTTATATCTAAAGAAGCTTCACTCAATTGTTAGATATATTGGAATTAGTGATGCAAATATGGAAGAGGGATCTTTTAGAGCGGATGTAAATGTTTCTATTCGACCAAAAGGTGATGATAAACTTTACACTAGGTGTGAAATCAAAAATATGAATAGTTTTAAATTTATTGAAAAAGCTATCAAATATGAAGTACAAAGACAAACAGAAGCTTGGGAAGATGGTGTTTATGAGAGAGAAGTTGTTCAAGAAACAAGACTTTTTGATGTAAATACAGGGGAAACTAGAAGTATGAGAGGAAAAGAGGATGCTGCTGATTATAGATATTTTCCAGATCCTGATTTACTTCCACTTATTATTACTGATGAGATGATAGAAAAATATTCTGATATCCCAGAACTTCCAGATGCTAAAAAAGAGAGATTTGTAAAAGAGTATGGAGTAAAAGCTTATGATGCAGGAGTTATTTGTAGTACAAAGGAAATGGCCGATTATTTTGAAGCGATGTTAGCTGTTGGAATTAGTGGTAAGATGGCTACAACTTGGCTAACAGTTGAACTTCAAGGAAGATTTGGTGAAGGACAAAGTGTCACAAATTCTCCTGTAAGTGCTACAAAACTAGGGGAGCTTGTAAAAGCAATTGAAGATGGAACTATCTCTGGAAAAGCAGGAAAAGAAGTACTTGATTATCTAATGGAAAACGATGTTAGTGTTGAAGCGGTGATAGAAAAACTAGGGTTAAAACAGGTTAGTGATGATGGTGCTCTATTAGCGATGATTGATGAGATACTTTCAAATAATGAAGATAAAGTTGCTGAGTACAAAGGTGGAAAAGAAAAAATGTTTGCTTTCTTTGTAGGGCAAACAATGAAAGCTTCTAAAGGGAGTGCAAATCCACAAAAAGTTAGTGAACTTTTAAAAGAAAGACTAGCATAAATCTATGAGTTCTATTTGTGTTATAGGTGCTGGAAAATGGGGACAAGCTTTATATTTTGCACTGAGCCAAAATCAAAAATGCTTGATCACAAGTAGAACAAAAAGAGATATTGAAAACTTTGTAGATTTAGAGACTGCTTTAAATTGTGAGCTTTTAATTATTGCAATTCCAGCACAACAAATAAGGGAGTGGTTACAAGAAAATTTTATTTATAAAAATCAAAAAATACTAGTAGCTGCAAAAGGGATTGAAGCATCAACAGGTGCTTTTCTAAAAGAGATTTATGGAAAGTTTGTTCCTAATGAAAACTTAGGTTTTATCTCAGGGCCATCTTTTGCTAGTGAAGTGATACAAGGGTTACCAACAGCACTTGTTCTTAATTCTACATCAAAAAAGTTATACGAACAGTTTGCACCATTGTTTCCAAAGTTTATTAAAACATATTATAGTGATGATGTGATTGGGGCTGAGATTGCAGGGGCTTATAAAAATGTATTAGCAATCGCAAGTGGTATTTGTGATGGATTACACTTAGGACAAAATGCAAGGGCTTCTTTAATCTCAAGAGGACTTGTAGAGATGGATAGATTTGGTTCCTTTTATGGTTCACACAAAGATACCTTTATAGGTTTAAGTGGAGCAGGGGATCTGTTTTTAACTGCTTCAAGTACCCTTAGTCGTAATTTTAGAGTAGGACTTGGTTTAGCATCTGGAAAAAGTCTTGATCTGATTTTAGAAGAGTTAGGAGAGGTAGCTGAGGGTGTAAAAACAGCTGAGGCTATCTATAAACTCTCAAGCCAAAATAATATCTATACTCCTATTGCAAACGAAGTAAAATTGATACTTGATGGGAAAAACCCTCAACAAAGTTTAAAAGATTTACTTTCTCAATAGGGTATTAGTTTAAAATAATTTCTTATTTTTAGTGTTCATTATAAAAGCATTTTTAGAACGAGTTTCTTGATCTAATAATTCCTCTTTATCGTCTTCTTTTTTCTGAAAATATTTAGTTACAGTGGCAGTAGGATTTAAAAATAATATTGATTCATCAATCACTATTTGGAATATTGCATATAATGGTATAGTAACTATTGAACCAAAATTTTCAGCACCAAATCCTGTCTCAAAACTAATACTAGTCTCATTTAGTTGTATTGTAGTGTAGGTATAATTAGCAAGTGTAAATAGTGTGAAGTGTGGAAACGATTCAGATATACTTTCTGGTACGGTTGGATTAAAACTTACTCCATTTATGTTTGCAGTGATTGAAAACTCTTCCCCTTTTTCAATTAAAAACTCGATAACTTCAAAAATCTGTCCCTCAAGTAACTCTTTATATTCAACATCTTCTATTACATTAAAAATCATTTTTAACCCTTTTACATACAAATATAAATTTATCAAAATCTTCATCACTATGGAGGTTAAAATTTATAATATTTTCTATTTTAAACCCAACAGCTTGAAGAATTTTTTTCAACTCTTTATTTTCATGATAATATTGTTTTATAGTACCATAATCTTTTTTATATAAAGTTGTCTCTTTTGTAAATAAGGTGATATCTGTAGCTAAACAGTTATCTTCAAAATTTGCATCTATAGCTATAAATTTATCGTCAGTATCTATTGTAAGAGTTCCTTGCGCCACTTCTTCAAAACCATATAAACTATTAATATCAAAGATAAAATAACCATTGTTTTCTAGTAAATTATAGGTGTGGGTTAAAAACTCTTTGATATTATTTTTAGGGATATAATTTATTACATCAAATACCGCAGTAGCACAGTCAAATTTTTCTTTACAATCTTTGATATCAATACATTGAGCGTCTATTTTTTTTGATTTTGCTATTTGGATTTGTTTTTGGCTTAAATCTACACCTAAAGTTTTTAGTCCATTTGATTCAAGTATTTGACAAAAGTCACCTTGTCCACAACCTATATCAATGACACTAGTTGGATTGATTGCAAATACTATGTGTGCAATAGAGTTATAAAGATGTTCAATCTCCTCTTTAAAGTCAAGATGCTCTTCAATAGTAGCATATAGGTCAAGTGGTTGCAAGCTTTTCTCGTAAATTTAGTACTAGCTCTTTTTTACTATAGTAAGAGTTTTTATTTGAGATAAGATAAACACTACTTTGCATAATAGTATCACCCACCTCAAGACCATTTTGTCTCATGGTTTCACCAGTTTCAACAATATCAACAATACAATCACTAAGACCTACAAGTGGAGCTAGTTCAATAGAACCATAAAGTTTCACGATATTTACAGCCATAGCTTTTTGTTCAAAAAATCTTTTTGCTATTTTTTCATGTTTTGTGGCAACTGTGATTTCTGATCTTGTCCAATCTATTGTATCACCAGCTTTCAATCCAATAGCAACTTTACATTGACCAATTTTTAAGTCAAGTAACTTAATAATATCATACTCTTTCTCTTCAAGTACATCTAGTCCAACAACTCCTAAATCAGCAGCACCATGCATAACATAAGTTGGTACATCTTGATTTCGTACATTTAAAAAAGTAAAGCCAGCCTTTTTAAGTATAAGTTTTCTATCTTCAAAAACAAACTTTTCATTAAAAACCTGTTCAAATTTTTCTAAAGTTTGTTCTGCAATCCTACCTTTTGGTAGAGCTATTGTTAACATCTATTTTCCTTTTATATTCTTATGTATCACTTTTTTCATACTATTAAATATTAAATTCTTTTTATATTTATATGGTATCTCTTCAAAATATGAGAGTAATAGTTTACTATCTTCACCAGTAAAATAAATTGGTGTCTTATATTTTTTGTAAATATTTTTAATGGGTGCAATTATTGAATTTAGAATTGAATAATTAATTGCATCATTTGTTATTAGTGGAATTTTATCTAAATTTATATCAGTATCAAATTTAAAGGCTAGTTTTTTTGAGATATTTGGATAAATTCTTTTATATGCACCAATTCCTGGAAGTATAAATCCACCCAAATGTTTACCTTTTTTCATAATATCAACAGTGATTGCACTTCCAATATCTACTATAATCCCATTTTGAATATATTTACAAACAATTTGTCTATCTATCCCCATCCCTTGATAGGATGTTTTAAAGTTAATGAATTTAGAGATATCAATTGCATTTGGAAAATTTTTTAAAAGTTTTTTTGTAGCTTTTTTATTCACACTTATAAAATATATCTGTTTTTTTAAACTTTTAATTTTGGTTAGTGTTTCATTTACACCAATTTTAAAATCACTATTTTTAGTTTTAAAATGATAGGTTGTATTTCCTATATCACAAAGTATCATGAGTATCTCCTATTTAAGGGATGATATTGTTTGATTGTTTCATTAAGGTGTTGTTGCTGTATGTGGGTATATATTTGGGTTGTTTCTATATTTGTATGTCCCAAAAGCTCACTAACTACCATTAAATCTGCACCGCCAAGTATTAAACTTGTAGCATAAGAGTGTCTAAATACATGGGGAGATACATTAAAGTATTTTTTTGTGATTTTATAAACGGAGATTCTACTTATTGGCTCCCCTTTATAGTTAATAAAAAGATAATTACTTTTTGTTTTTCTTGTGTTAAGATATTTATAAAGAGCATCAAGTGCTGTTTGTGCAATAGGGACAACTCTTTGTTTGGAGCCTTTAGCATAGAGTACTTTTATAAGAGTATCTTCTATATCATTTTTTTTAATTTGTATAAGTTCACTAACTCTTACCCCTGTAGCATATAAAAAAAGTACCATTGCATAATCTCTAAGACCTAACTCTTTTGTAGTATCTATAAGTTGTAGATTATTTATAATTTGTTCATTGGATAGGTATTTGGGTAGTGTTTTTGGTAACTTTGCAAAAGAAGCTTTTGGTTTATCTGCTATATCAAATGATTGATTACAAAAGTTATAAAAACTATTGATACTACTTAGGTGTCTATTTTGAGTTCTTGGATTTTTAATTGTTTTGAGATAATCTATTAGCTCTTCACTTGTAGAGTTTAGTAGTTTTGTCTTTGTAAGAAGTAGAAAAATTTCAAAATCTTCTACATCCCTGATATAAGCATCAACAGTATGTGTTGATAGTGATTTAATTATAGTTAAATGCTCTTTGAAAGCAACTATAATATCAGTCATTATTTTAAAGTTATATAGCTATCTTCAAAATAAATTGTATTATCAATTGCCATAACTTTCTCTTTCTCATCAAAAGAGAAATCAATCACAGCTACATTTTGAAAATCATTATCTATTTGTATAAGATAGCCTTGAGATTCTAAGATATATAAACTATCCCCATATACCATAGCATGGAATTTTGCAAATTTAAATTTTTTACTATCTAATAGATTAAGTCTTTCATCATATTTTAGTACTCTACCATCTAAAGTTGATACGAAAATGTTTTTACCTTTAACAGCAACATTTTTTATATCATCTGATAAAATCTTTACTTGACCATTTACAAAACTAAATATTTTATTTGGTGTTGCTGCAACTAAAGTATCTCCTATAGCATTCAGATATATAATATTATGGATATCATTTTGTGGATCTAAGTTGATTGTTTTATAGATTGTTTTTTTATTTTTATCTACAATTACTATTTTCCCATCAAGTGTAGGGAAAAGTACAAGGCTTGTTAAGAAAATAGGATTAGTGATTCGAATATCATTTAAAATAGAAACTGTAAAATACTCTTTAAAAACCACTTTTTTCTCTTTTATATCAAATAAAGAGATAGAGTTATCAATAAAACTCATAGCTACAAGATTATCTTCAATTGTTGCAGAAACAATATTTTTATCAAATTGTATTTTTTCAGTATGCCCATCTTTTGTTATTGCTAAAAAAGATTCATCATTTGTTGAGAGTAATACGCCATTGTTTTTATTAAGAAAAGTGTACCCCTCTTCTAAAAATTCACTTGATAATCCCTCTTTAGAGACAAATTTTCCATCATCAAGTGTAGCACCATCACTATTAATATTAGTTATTTTAGAACCTAAATCATATACAGCAATATTACTATCATAAACCACTTCTGGTTCATAATATTTTTTTGAACTACACCCTTGAAACAATACTACAACAAAAGTTATTAGTAGTAATAAACTTGATTTTTTCATAATTGCCCTTTTTATTTTGTCAATAGATAATGTTCTAGCATTTTTACTAATACATTTAAATTTGAGTTTTCAGGTATCTGCTTGATATCTTCTTTTGCTTCTTTATATTGTTGTTTTTGAACCAATATTAATGCTTTGTTAAATAGTGCAAAATCTTTTAATAAAAAGTTTTGTTCCTGAGTTACTGATGTTAATTTAGCTACATCTTGCTCTTTGATTGCTTGAGAATAAATACTTAATTCTTTTAAAAATTCTACTTCTGTAGTTGCACTAGAGTCTTGCATAAAAAGTACAATGTCATAAAGTTTTTTATTTTTTTCTTTTAAAGCATCAAGTGCTTCTTTATCATTTGGATTTTCTAAAAGTTTGTTAAACGATTCGTTTGCTGCAATTTTATTTTGAAGTTGGATGTAGTTTGAAATATAGTATCCAATTGTCCCAACAACTATTATAGCGATTATTGCAATTATCGCTAATTTATATTTTTTATAGATTTTTTCAATTTTGAAAAAGCTCTCCATAAAACTCTCTTCAGTAGAGATCTCTTTTTTTAGATAGTCAATATTCTCTTTTAAACTCACAGTATAAACCTTAATTTTAATATAATGGGGATTATTGTATCTAAATTTTATTTAAGAGCAAATCAAATTTGTAAAGTGCTTTTATATTAGTAGCTCAATCCTATATTCAGTTTTATTTAAGATTAACAAAAAAATTACGCGCGACTTGAAGACAAATAGCCAAATATTTTAGGCATTATTGATTTCCTAGATAGATAAAAAAAGTTAATTACTAAAGCTATTTTCTTTAATCTTAAATAAAACTGAATATAGGATTGAGCTACTATGTTAGCATAAAAAAACCGCCATAGTAAAAACTATGACGGTTTTAAAGATCTAAAAAAAGATTAGTATTCTCTTCTTGGTCTTTCTTCTCTAGGTTTTGCTTCGTTAATTCTTAAAGATCTTCCTTCGAATTCTTTTTCGTTTAACGCTTCGATTGCTTCTTTTGCTGCACTATCATCATTCATAGTTACAAATCCGAATCCTTTAGCTCTTCCTGTTTCTCTATCACTGATCAGTTTAACTGATTCTACTTCTCCGTATTGGCTAAATAGTTTGTTGATATCCTCTTCTGTAGTTCTGTAATTCATATTACCAACGTAAATTTGCATTTTTTTCCTTTTCTAATTAAGTATCAACAGTTTACAATAAGTTTCATAAAAATATACCACTTAAATAGAGCCATTTTTCATTTTCTTTTAAGAATTTACTTTTTTCAGTAAAACTACAGTTTTTATTTTCACAAAATATTGTTGCTTTAAATGTCACAAATGCTTGATTTTCCTCCTCATAGGAGTCCAAAATTTGAAGATTCTTAAATTCACAAGAATTTGAAAAGTCTTGTATACCTTTTAACCAATTTTCTGTATCTTCTGTAAAATCTTGATTATTTTGATGAGTAGTATTGATAATATATTTGGGATTATTGAGTGCAAATGCACAGTATCTTGACCGCATAAGTTCTACAGCAGATTTTGGGAGTTTCCCTTTGTGGAAAGGTTGACAACATTTTTTATATTTGTCACCACTTCCACAAGGGCATAAAGAGTTTATAGAAAACTTTATATTATAAACCTTTTTTTGCTTTTTCCGCTCTTCTTCTTTTTGAAGGATCGAGTTCTCTTTTTCTGATTCTTACAGTAATAGGTGTAACTTCAACAAGCTCATCATCTTCAATCCACTCTAAAGCATGTTCTAAAGACATATCTCTTGATGGGATAATTTTGATAGCTTCATCAGCTCCACTTGATCTTACATTTGATTGTTGTTTTGCTTTTACTGGATTTACATCAAGGTCATTTGCTCTTGAGTGTTCACCAATAACCATACCTGCATATACTTTATCTTGAGGGTCTATAAACATAACTCCTCTATCTTGAAGATTAAAGATTGAATATGATACTGCTTCACCATTTTCTGTTGATACTAAAGCACCATTCATTCTACTAGTTACAGTTCCTGAATATGGTCTAAATTCTAAGAAAGAGTGATTCATTACACCCTCACCTTTTGTATCTGTTAAAAATTGTCCTCTATATCCAATAAGACCACGAGCTGGAATTTCAAACTCTAATCTTGTTTGTCCATCATTCATTGGTATCATATTTGACATTACAGCTTTTCTTTTTCCAAGTGTTTCGATAACTGTCCCTGTAAATTCATCAGGTACATCACATACAAGATGTTCAAATGGTTCCATTTTTACACCATCTTCAATTCTAACAATAACTTCTGGTCTAGAGATAGAAAACTCAAAACCTTCTCTTCTCATGTTTTCTGCAAGAATAGTGATTTGTAACTCACCTCTTCCTCTTACCTCAAATGCTGCATCACCTTTTGGTTCATATTGCATAGCAATATTTGTGTTCATCTCAGCTGCTAGTCTCTCTTGGATTTTATTTGAAGTTACAAATTTCCCTTCTGTTCCAGCTAGTGGAGAGTTATTAACTGCAAATGTTACAGATAATGTTGGCTCTTCAATATGTAATGGATCAAGTGGCATTGGATTTTTAGGATCACATAAAGAATCTCCAACATCAACAGTTTCAAAACCAGCAATAGCAACAATATCACCATGACCTGCTTTTTGAATATCCATTTTTTCTAAACCTCTAAACCCAATGAGTTTAGTAATTCGTCCATTTGTTTTTTCACCATCTGCTTTTACTAAAGTTACAGTTTCACCCATAGAGATAGTACCGTTAAAAATTCTAGCAATACCAATTTTACCAATAAAGTTATCATACCCTAGAGTAAATACTTGAAGTTGAAGACCATTTTCATCACTTCCTGTTGGAGCTGGTACCTCTTCTAAGATCATATCAAGTAGTGGTATCATAGTAGCATTGTCATCATCTAAAGATAATTTAGAGATACCATTTTTTGCTGCTGCATATATAACTGGGAACTCTAGTTGTTCTTCAGTCGCACCCATTTGGTCAAATAGGTCAAATACTTCATCAACAACTCTATCTGGCTCTGCTGCATCTTTATCTATTTTATTTACAACAACAATTGGTCTATGTCCAATTTCAAGTGCTTTTTTTACAACAAATTTAGTTTGTGGCATAACACCCTCTTGAGCATCAACAAGTAATAAAACAGAATCAACCATTTTTAAAACTCGTTCAACTTCTCCACCAAAGTCAGCATGGCCCGGAGTGTCAATGATGTTGATTCTTACATCTTTATAGTCAATCGCTGTGTTTTTAGCTAAGATTGTGATACCTCTTTCTTTTTCGATATCATTACTATCCATCATTCTATCTTCAAGCTCATCTCTTTCCCCAAATGTTCCAGATTGTTTTAAAAGCTCATCTACAAGTGTAGTTTTACCGTGGTCAACGTGTGCTATAACCGCGATGTTTCTTATTTCTCTCATTTTTGTCTTCTTTTTATATAAATTTCCGCGATTATAGCTAAAAATTTATATGAAACATATTAAATTAATCTTAAATTGAACATAAAAAAAGGGTAGTTTCAATAAAGAAACTACCCTTTTGTAAATCTAATTTATCTTAAAGATTATCTTTTAGAATAAGCAGACTCTGTTAAGTCATTTGTATTTACAATATATGGTACAAGTGCCATATGTCTTGCTCTTTTAATAGCATTTTCAACTTGCTCTTGGTATCTTTTTGATGTACCTGTAAGTCTTCGAGGCATAATTTTACCTCTTTCAGACATAGATATTTTTAAAAGATCTGCATCTTTATAATCAATAAAATCTAATTTCATTGCACTGTATTTACAATATTTTTTTGCGAATTTTCTTCTTTCAGCCATAGTATTTCCTTCTATTTATATTATTATAGTCTAAAACGGTATTTCGTCGTTATCTATATCTATTGTTGGGATGTTTTGCTCATAAGAGTTTTGCATACCACCTTGTTGTTGGTTATTATAGTTTTGTTGCACAGGTTGACTATAGTTTTGTTGCGGTTGTTGCATCTGTTGTTGTGGCTGTTGCATTTGAGGTGCATTATAGTTATTTCCACCACCTTGTGAATCATTTTTAGAATCTAAAAATTTAAACTCTTCAACTCTCAGTGTGTGTCTACTTCTATTGCTTCCATCTTGTGCTTGCCATTGTTCAAATACAAGTCTACCCTCAAGCATAACTTTTGAGCCTTTTCGTACATACTGATTAAGAATCTCTCCACCTTTACCAAATACAGTGAAATCAAGAAAACAAACTTCTTCTTTTTGTTCACCATTTTGCATTTTGTATTTGTGGCTTGTTGCTAGAGCACCTTTAGCTATAGCACTTCCACTTGGAAGATATTTTAATTCGATATCTCGAGTTAAATTTCCTATCATAATCACTTTATTGTACATATTTGACCCCTTTGCAATTTAGGCTTTAATTATTTAGCAACTTTTTTTGCAGCTTCAGTTGACATTTTTGTCCAGTGTTGAATCTCAGTTTTACTTTCAGATTTTATAAAGATAAATCTAATGATGTTTTCATTAACTCTATAATTTCTTTCTAATTCTTTGATAGCTTCTGTTGGAGCTGTAAAATATACTACATAGTAGTAACCTCTTTTTTGTTTTTCAATCTCATAAGCAAGATTTCTTGTTCCCATATCATCAACAGCAACTATCTCACCACCGTTTTTTGCGATATTTTCTTTAACAGTTGCAATTTGTGCTTGAGTTTCCTCATCAGTTAGTGTTGCCTTAACTATAAACATAGTTTCGTAATGTCTAATTCTAGCCATTTAGTTTTCTCCTTTTGGTATTCACCGAATAATAAAATCATTCAGTAAGGTTAAGGATTTTATCTCTTTTAAAGACAAAAACCCTTTTGGAGGGCGATTTTATCTTAAACTAGCTGAAAATTTTCTAAAACAAGCTTGAGTATAACTATTTGTATCAAGATGAGTTTTAGTTTTTAGCTCTAATTCTAGCTGTAAAAAGAACTCTAGGAACTCTAAAAATTGCTCTTGCTTATACCTTTGAGCAAGAGATGCTCGAGCATTTGCAATATTTGTAGGAAGTTTAAATCCCCAAATTTCCACAATATCTAATCTTCCATAAAGTCTAAAATAACTATTAATATTAAAAAGTTGTTGAATAAATGAAGTTGTTTGATTGATAAGGTATATCTCATTCATCCCCTCTTCAAGCAACATATATAAATCACGATTGATATTTCCACCACCAAAAAGTTTATTAAAAAAATCATCAATTATAACAGCACCCATACCAAAACATTGACTATTTATTATATTGACACTTATTGGTTGGTCTAAAATTGCTAGTTTATTAAGATCATTAGCACTAAGACTTAAATCTTTTTGGTGCATATTGTAAAGATATTGTAACTCTCCAAAGCCACATTGAAGATTTCTCTTTTTTACCTCTTCATTTAATATGTGTATTGCCTCTTTATCCGTTGGGGTAAAAAACCTCACCTCTACACTTTTTGTTTTTTTAGTAAAGCTTTTTGCCATATTTTTAAAATCTGTTTCCCCGATACAGCAAAAAATCACTTTACTATCACTATTTGTTGAACAAATATCAAGAAGAGCATCCACCTCTTTTTTAGGGATAGTTTTAACACTCTTTATAAGCAAGATATTATTTGCACTAAATAAAGATGATTGAGATAAAAAATTACTACACTCTTTAAAATCATATTCATCAAAATATATTTTTTGGATATCCTCACCATTTGCTAGTTGTAGTGCTATATTATTTGAATATTGTTCTACTAAATAGTCACATTGACCATAAAACATATATCCATTATAAGTTATACCACTGGCTAATTCTTTATCAAAAACATTTTTATACATAGAGTAATTGTATCTATTTTTAGTTTAAGTTGTTATTTTTCATTAATCTACCAGTAATATAATTTAAGTTCCTATTTAATAAAAAGGATTATAATTTTATTTTATAGTACAAAAGAAAATAAAAGGGGAAATTATGATGAGTAAAATAGTAAAACTAACACTTATTAGTGCGTTGATGTTTGGAACTTTAGTATTGGCTAAAGGACCTGATCTTAAGGGTGCAGGGGTAAATTTAGAGTATGTAGATGATTATGGTTTTAAAAAAACAACTGTTATAACAAGAAATCACGATAAGGTTTGTACTGACAAGGCTAAAGTAAATGGTGGAGATCCTGATGTAGTTTGGGGTGGAGATTATGCAAAAAGTAGTGTTCCAGACAAATGTAAAAAAACTTTCATAACAACTATTGGTAAAATCTCTCCAATAAAAATAGCTGATGGTATTGAAACATACGGTGAGTTAGAAGTAATTGAGTTCATGAAGAAAAAGCAAACTGATAAAAGTTTAGTATTAGTTGATGCAAGAATGAAACCTTGGTATGCAAAAGGTACAATTCCTGGGGCAGTAAATCTTCCTTTTAAATCATTTGATCCAACACATTATGATTTTGAGATAGTTATGGATACAGCTGGGGTAGTATATGAAGAGGGTGAATATGACTTTAAAAATGCAAAAACACTTCTTTTGTTTTGTAATGGAGTATGGTGTCCACAATCAACTTGGGCGATAGAAAATCTTCTTAAAATTGGGTATCCAAAAGAAAAACTACTTTGGTATAGAGGTGGAATGTATAGCTGGAAAATGTTAAATCTTACAACAATAGTTCCACAATAAGGAATAGTATGTTAAAAAAGACTATCATAACTACAGTTCTAGTAATAGGTTCTTTTTCTTTAGTGAGTGCAGAGGTATTAACTCCAGAACAACTTATGACAGAAGCTAAAAAAACAGTGAAAAGTATAGATACACAACAGTTAGTTACTATACTGAAAAAAAATCCAAATACACATATAATTGATGTGCGAACGAAAGAGGAGATTTTAAAATCAGGTGGATTTATCAAAGCAAATAAAGTGACAAATATACAAAGAGGTATATTGGAGTTTACAATTGCTGAAGTGATTCAACCCGATGAAACTTTTATAGTTCATTGTAATACAGGAAATAGAAGTTTATTGGCAGCTAAACAGCTTAAAGATATGGGATATAAAAATGTAATTCACTACAAAGATAGTTATGAAGGTTGGAGTAAAGCTGGTTTAAAAACTAGTTCACTTGATAGATATCCAGAGTCAATGTTATACTCGAAACTAGAAAAAGTAGCTGATGGTGTTTATACTTCAATTGGGCAAACAAGTCCAGGAAGTTATGAAAACTCAGGACACAATAATAACCTTGGATTTGTAGTAGGTGATGATTCAGTCTTAGTATGGAATGCAAGTTCAAGTTATCTTTTGGCAAAAAGTTTTCATGAAGAGATTAAAAAAATCACTAATAAACCTGTAAAATATGTGATTTTAGAAAACTCACAAGGTCATGCTATGCTTGGAAGTAGTTATTGGAAAGAGCAAGGGGCAACACTAGTGGCTCAAGAGATAGCGAAACAAGAGATTATAGAATTAGGTGAGGGTATATTAAAAAGATATCAAAGAACTCAAAGAGATAAAATATTGGGTACAAAAATTGTTCTTCCAGATGAGACTTTTAAAGATAAAAAAGTATTTGATCTAGGTGGAAGAATGGTTGAAGCTTTATATTTTGGATATGCTCATGAACATAGTGATATCTGTATTTGGTTACCAAAAGAGAAAATAGTTTTTGCAGGTGATTTAGCATTTAACCAAAGACTACTCCCAATATTCAAAATCACAGAAACTCAAAAATGGCTTGAAGCGTGGGATAGATTTGCAGCACTGGATGCAAAAATAGTAGTTCCAGGACACGGAGATGTGACTGATATGGGTACAGTTACAAAGTATACAAAAGACTATTTATTGTATCTAAGAAAGAAAATAATGGAAGTTATTGATAATGATGGTGGACTTAATGAAGCCTATAATATTGATATGAGTGCATATCAACATCTTGATACTTTTAAAGAGTTAGGGAAACAAAACATTGCTACATTATTCAAACAAATGGAGTTTGAATAGTATTAAATTATCAGTTATGAAACTTGAGCCAATTACCAAAAAGTAATTGGCTTTTTTATTTTTATTAGAGAAATTAAAGAAAATTATGTAATCATTTTATAAACTGAATAAACATTCAAGGAGATAATTATGAAAAAAGTTTTAATAGGAACAATTGCAGGGACACTTATGCTTACAGCTTTAAATGCTGGAGAATTTGAAAAAAAATCTGAAATGATGGATAGTAGAATCCATTCTAAAATGGAAAAGTATAAAGGAAATAGTGCTGCACAAGAGTTTTTAGCTACAAAATTGTCATGTGTAAAAGCTGCTAAAAATGTATCAGACTTAAAAGATTGTAAAGAAAAATATCATCCAAAAGATTTAAAAAAATTAGTTAAATAGTACTATTGCATAGTAATTAATAATTGTGTTAGTAAGTTGACACAAAAATAACAAAAGGATGATATATTGTTAAAAAATATGAAAATTTCAATACAGTTGGTTGTATTAAATGTTGTTGGAGTTGGATTTTTAGTAATTTTAGCTTTAAGTGGATATTTCGCTATGAGCGATATGTCTTCAAATATTAATCATATTAGAAAAAGTAACCAGTTACTAAAAGAACAAACTTTAATTTTAAATGCAATTGCAAAAGAGATAAAGCTAAATGTAACACTTACAAAAATGGAGGCTTTCGAAAGTATAATTGCAAAAAAACCTGTATTTGAAAATGTACACTACAAAGAAGCATTAGCAAATACAGACAAAAAACTATTAGCACTTAAAGAGTTTTTAAATAAATATAAAAAGTCTAACGAAAAGCTTCACCAAATGCATGATACACTTAAAAAAGAGTTTAAAACATACCATTTGATTCTAGAAGTTTTGCAAGAAGAGATAGAGGAAGATGAAGTATATGGAAGAGAGATTCTTTCAGATGAAGTAAAGCCAATAGAGATAAAGCTTTTTTCTATTATAGATGATCTTGTTGCAAAAACAACTGATAAGTTTAATCAAAAATTTACTGAGATATCTCAGAGTATTGAAAGTACTGATGATATTGTATCAAATACAGTTACTCAAAACATTATCATTAGTCTTATAGCTATAGTAACCTTTAGTTTAATATTCTCAATTGTTGCTAAAAATATATCTTCATTGATATCAAATTTTAAAAAGAATTTATTTGAGTTTTTTGATTATCTTAATAAAAAAACAACCAGCACTCATATGTTGGAAGAGCCAAACAATGAGATAGGAGATATGGCAAAAGTTGTAAATCAAAATATAGCAACAATAAAAAAAGATTTAGAAGAAGATAGAAAAGTAATAGATAATGCAATTCATGTTCTAGAAAATTTTGAACAAGGTGATTTATCTCAAAGAGTAGGGGTGACTAGTAATAATCCTGCCTTGAAAGAGTTAACTACTTTACTAAATAAAATGGGTGAAAATATTGAGAAAAATATTGATTCAATTTTATATATATTGGAAAAGTTTTCGAACTATGACTATAGAGATAAAGTGAAAACAGATGGCGTTAAAGAGCATCTATTGAAATTATCAAATGGTGTAAATAATGTTGCTGATTCAATTACAGAGATGTTAACTATTAATAAACAAAGTGGATTAACATTAGAAAATAGTAGTCACATTTTACTTAAAAATGTGGATATATTAAATAGAAACTCAAACGACGCAGCAGCAAGATTAGAGGAAACTGCAGCTGCAATTGAAGAGGTAACAAATAATATATCTTCAAATACAAATACTGTTGCAAAAATGGCAAATTTGGCATCTCAAGTAACAAATTCTGCTGGTGAAGGTGAAAATTTAGCAAAACAAACAACAATAGCTATGAATAAAATAGATACAGAGGTAACAGCTATTAATGAAGCAATATCAGTAATAGACCAAATAGCATTCCAAACAAATATTCTTTCACTAAATGCAGCAGTAGAGGCTGCAACTGCTGGTGAAGCAGGAAAAGGCTTTGCTGTTGTTGCTCAAGAGGTTAGAAATCTAGCGTCAAGATCTGCTGAAGCTGCAAATGAGATAAAATCACTGGTTCAAAATGCTACAGAAAAAGCTAATGAGGGAAAGACAATATCAGATAAAATGATAGATGGTTATACAAAACTTAATGAAAATATTTCCCAAACAATTGAACTTATACATACAGTGGAGACTTTATCGAAAGAGCAACAAAGTGGAATATTACAAATTAATGATGCGGTAAATTCATTAGATAGACAAACTCAAGAAAATGCAAATATTGCATCAGCTACTTATGAGATAGCTGTGCAAACTGATTCTATAGCTAAACTAGTAGTATCAAGTGCAGATGAAAAAGAATTTAATGGAAAAGAAGATGTAAAAAGTAAAACTGTCTAAAGATGTTTAGAGATAAATATCTTTAGATTTTGTTCATCTAAAGCCCCAGAAACTCTTTCTATCTCTTTACCATTTTTAAATATAGCAAGAGTAGGGATACTTCGTATACCAAATTTTGCTCTAAGGTTTTGTTCCTCTTGGGTGTTTACTTTAGTAAATAAAACTTTAAGTGGATAGCCTGTACTCACTTTTTCAAAAGTAGGACTCATCATTTTACAAGGACCACACCAAGGTGCCCAAAAATCTACAATAACAGGAATATCACTATTTACTAATACTTCATCAAAGTTTGACTCAGTTAAGTTCACAGGTTTTGTTTCAAGGAGTGAGTTTTTACATTTTCCACAGTTTGCTTTTGAGTAGCTTTCTTTTTTTGGAACATTATTAACACTTAAACAGTGGGGACAAATAATATGCATTTTAAAATCCTTTCTAAATAAAATATGAGTATTATATAATATTCAGTAGAAAAATTCAATTTATCTTTGAATAGTTCCTATGATTTTTTTAGAGATAATATCACTACTTACTATTTTGATATGTAATTTTGAGAATAGTTTTTCTCCCGCGTAATTATCTATATAAACTCTTGCACCTTTTACCTCATTATCAAGTTTTACAATACTATTATCAGTATCCACCAAAGTAGCTTCAAAAGTTTTGTGTATGTGATTACTTAAATATCTTGCATATTTTCTATCCTCATAATCCCAAACAAGAGTTGCAATCTCTCGCTCTTTTGTACTTACATATTCACATACCTCTTCAATATTTTGTGGTATCTTATTTGTTTTTAAAATACGGTGAAGTACTAAGTCTGCATATCTTCTTATAGGGGAGGTGAAATGTGAATAATCTTTAAATCCAAGTCCAAAATGTTCTCTTTTTAAACTACTATAGCTAGCTTGTTGTTGTGCTTGAATGATGAGATCATCTACTTCTTGTCCTAGCCCTACATTAGCGGCTTTTTGTTGAATGCTAATAATTGTTGCATGGATGTCATCTTTGAGTTGTGCTTTTATACCTAATGCACTTACATCATCAAGAAGTTTTTTTATTTTTGAAGATGAAGGTTCATCATGGACTCTAAAAATACCTGTAAGGTTTAGTTTTTTTGCTGATTCTTGATTTGTTAAAAGCATACACTCCTCAACTAAACTATGTGAGGCTGATGAGGTTTCTGTTGTAAATCCTATAAGTTTTTCTTCATCATCTAAGATGAGACGAATCTCATCACTTCTAAAGTCATACCCTTTTTTAAGTCTCTTTTCTCGAAATTTTTTTGTAATCTCATAGAGTTTTACTTGTGGATGATTTGGATTATTTTCCTCAATAACTTCATCTATATATTCATAAGTGTATCTATTTTTTGACTCAATGAGTGCTTCAAAAACAGAACTTTGTATTACTGTTTGATTTTTAATATCCAACTTCATTTTAAATACATAGGCGGGTCTAACTTCATTTGGTACAAGAGAACATAAATCAGTACTTAGTTCAAATGGAAGCATTGGAAGCATCTTATTTGGAAGATACACTGTAAAAGATCGTTTATAAGCTTCCAAGTCTAGTTCGCTTCCCTCTTGTACATAGGCACTTACATCTGCTATTGCTACATAGAGTTCTTGTTCCTTTTGATCATAATAGATTGCATCATCATAATCTTTTGCACTTACTGGATCAATAGTACAAAAATCAAGATGAGTTAAGTCAACTCTATTAGAATTATCAAGTTTATTAAACTCTAAAGACTCCATTGGGTCTAGTCTATAAAACTCATTATAAAGATACAAAGATATTTTTTCATCAATTGAAGCATCAGCGATATTTCCAAATACTTTGATGATTTTTCCTTTTTCAAAAAGAACAATATCCCCATCTCTATTGTTTACAACCTCACAATCTATAAAAGCATTTTCTTTTACTGTATAAAGATTCGAATTTTTTACAAAACAAAGAATACTATGATTTGAACGCTCAAGTATTTGAATCACTTTTGCTTTTGTTCTCCCTTTTGGATTGAAGATAACTTGTACTAAAACAATATCATGATTGTATGCACCATTAAGGTTATCATGGTCTATATATATTTTTTGAGAACTATTGTTTGTAAGATTCAGTATGGCATTATCATTAATAAGAATTATAGTTCCTATTTTGTATTTACTATTTAAAATATATTGCTCATCTACTAACTTTACTATAGGTTTAGTCTGCTCTTCATATATCTTTTTTAAATAATCCAAATGGTTTCCTTGAGAGTTTATTTTTATAATGATACCTAAATTATTGTAAAAGTAGTTAAGCTAACTCAATAGTTCCTTTGGGTATAATCGCGAAATCAATATAACAAAAGGAATTAAAATGGCATTAAATGTTTATTATGACAAAGATTGTAATATCGACTTAATCAAATCAAAAAAAGTAGCAATGATAGGTTTCGGTTCACAAGGTCACGCACACGCAGAAAACTTAAGAGATAGTGGAGTTGAAGTATGTGTAGGTTTAAGAAAAGGTGGATCATCTTGGGCTAAAGCTGAAGCAAAAGGTTTTGAAACATTAACAGTTGCAGAAGCGTCAGCTTGTAGTGATGTTGTTATGATTTTGTTACCAGATGAAAATCAAGCAGAAATCTATGCTAATGAAATTGAGCCAAACTTAAAACAAGGTGCAACTATTGCATTTGGTCACGGGTTTAACATTCACTATGGAAGAATTATCCCAAGAGCTGATATCAATGTAACAATGATTGCACCAAAAGCTCCAGGTCATACAGTTAGATCAGAGTTTGTAAGAGGTGGAGGTATTCCAGATCTTATCGCTGTTGGTCAAAACCCAAGTGGAACAACTAAAGAGTTAGCACTTTCTTACGCATCAGCAATTGGTGGTGGTAGAACTGCTATTATTGAAACAACTTTCAAAGATGAAACAGAAACTGACCTATTTGGAGAGCAAGCTGTTCTTTGTGGTGGTGCTGCATCTTTAGTTCAAGCTGGTTTTGAAACATTAACAGAAGCTGGTTACGCTCCTGAATTGGCATACTTTGAGTGTTTACATGAGTTAAAACTTATCGTTGATTTAATGTTCGAAGGTGGTATTGCAGATATGAGATATTCTATTTCAAATACTGCTGAGTATGGAGATTATGTATCTGGTAAAAGAGTTATCAATGCAGAATCTAAACAAGCTATGAGAGATATCTTAACAGAGATTCAAGATGGTAGATTTGCAAAAGACTTCATCCTTGAAGGTCAAGCAGGATACCCAAGAATGAACGCAGAAAGAAATAATGACAAAACGAAACTAATCACTGTAACAGGTAATAAACTTCGTGCAATGATGCCATGGATTGGTTCAAATAAAATAGTAAATCAAGAGACAAACTAGATTTTTAAAACTGTAGGGAAACCTGCGGTTTTAAGTATATTTTATGAAAAAAAGAATACATAAAAAACCTCCTCGAAGATTAAAATCTAAAAAGAAATCTTACCAAAAAATTATAACAATATTAACGACAATAGTGGTTACTATTTTTTTAGCATCTATTATTGGTGCATATCTATTTGTGGATAAAAAAGAGATAGTAGTAGATATACAACAAGAAAAAAATACAATACTCCAACAAAATAAAAAACTAATAACATTTGAAGAGAAAACAAAAGCACTAGAGATAGAATATGCTAAAAATACAGATAATAATACTTATATAGAAAAAAAAGAACCAAAAAAGCAACAACAAAGATTTCACTTTGAAGAGCCAGACTATGGAGAAGTGGGAGATATTCAACATCAACAAATACAACAACCAAAAATTGATACAAAAGAAGAGCCAACAAAAACTGTAGAGGAACAAAATACTACAACAATACCAAGTCAAGAACAAAAAGTATATAAACCAAAATTAGCAATAATTATAGATGATGTAACAACAAAAACACAAGTAAATAAGATATTAAATATAGGGTATATAGTAAATATGTCTTTTCTCCCTCCAACAGAGGGTCATCCAAACTCAGCAAAAATCGCTAAACAACTTGATAACTATATGATACATTTACCACTACAAGCTAGTAGTTTTCAATATGAAGAGGAAAAGACACTCTATATAACTGATAATATTGTAACTATTGAAAACAGAATAAAAGAATTGCAAAACTTTTACCCAAAAGCGACTTTTATCAATAATCATACAGGAAGTAAGTTTACTGCAAATCAAATAGCTATGGATAAGCTATTTAAAGTTTTAAAAAGATATAACTACACTTTTGTTGATAGTAGAACTACTGCCAAGTCTGTAGCAGCAGAGTCTGCAAATAAATATGGTGTAAGGATGCTGAGTAGAAATATCTTTTTAGACAATAATAAAAATAAACTATATATTCAAGGTCAATTAAAAAAAGCGATAAAAACAGCCAAAAAATTTGGTACTGCAATTGCTATTGGACACCCTTATGGTATTACACTTCAAACACTCAAAGATTCAAAATATCTTTTAGAAGGATTAGATTTAGTTTATATAAATCAGTTATAATAACAAAAAAATTGCAATTTGCCATATTTTTTCTTTTGTAGAAAAACTTATGGTACACTTTTTTCATGAATACAATAAAACAATTAACTCAAAATATCCAAGAGTTAGAAAACATGAAAAAATATCCCAAAGAGATATTTTATATAGGTAACTTAGAACTTCTAAAAAGAAAAAAAGTTTCTATAGTAGGAAGCAGGCGTCCTACACCTTATACAAAACAATACACAAATGATATTGCAAAAAAACTATCACAAAATAATATTGTCATAGTAAGTGGAGCTGCTATGGGTGTTGATGCTATTGCACATACATCTGCAGGGGCTAAAAGTACAATAGGGGTAGCTGGTAATGGACTAGATATCCGATATCCAATAATAAACAATAAGCTTATCCAAGATATAGAACAAAAAGGTTTAATGCTCAGTCAATTCAAACCAGAAACTCCCTCAATTCATTACAATTTCCCAATCCGCAATGAATTAGTAGTAGCTTTAGGAGATATACTTATTGTTACTCAAGCAGATGTAGACAGTGGTACCATGAGAAGTGTTGAGTATGCTTTAAAGATGGGGAAAGAGATTTTTGTATTACCTCATAGAGTAGGAGAGAGTGAAGGGACAAATAAACTTCTTATAAACAATCAAGCAAAAGCTATCTATGATGTAGATGAATTTATCAATAGTATCTGTGCTTGTACTGATGACTATGGAGTTGAAGATGATTTTTTATTATATTGTAAAACAAATCCAACCTATGATGAAGCGATGGAAAAATATCCAAGTGAAGTTTTTGAATATGAGTTAGGAGGAAGAATAAAGATTGAAAATGGGTTGGTAAGTGTAGTTTAGTGAACTTCTACTACACTTACTTCCAATGATTTAAATAAAGCTGTTTTAGTATTTACATCACTCTCATCACCAAAGATATAGTTCATATGAGACTTAGCATGATGAAAACTACAAAATAATGTTTGTGGTTTTATAGTTTTTACAAACTTTATAGTTAATGGTTTTGTTTCCCCATGTATGGTTTTGAGAATTACTTTTTCTGATTTAATTTTATCTCTATCTTCTATACAGGCTAAAATAGTATCTTCACTATGTTTTTCATAGAGTTTTGGACTCTCTTTTGTTTGAGCTGAATTGTTATAATGGATTAGATTTCTACCAGTTGTGAGATAAAAAGTATCAAACTTCTCACCCTCTATAAGTTTTTTCACTTGACCTCGTAGTTGGTAACCATTATATTTAAAAGTTCCAAGACCATCGGGTGTATTGAATTTTTCAAGATGTAAAATAGGTGTATCATCTTTAGCGACTGGCCATTGCATCCCTTTACTTCTATGTTTCATTAGTTTGTGATAACTTGCACCTCCATATCTATATGGAGCTTCAACTCTTACTTGCTCCCACACATCTTCGCTTGATTTAAAGAGGAACTCACCTTTGATTTTATTTTCAATATCTCTTAAAACTTGCCAATCATCTGGTAAGTTATTTTCAACTAGTGGTTGAGATAAATGTAATCTTCTCATAGCATTTACATATACACCAGTTTTTTCATAAGCTGATTTTACCCCAAAAACTATGTCTGATTTTTTCGCTATCTCATTCATAAATAAATCTTGAGTGATAAGAAGTTCTAAGTTTTCTAAAGCTTTGTTGACTTTATTTAAATTTGGATGTATATGAGCTGTATCTTCTCCCATAACTACCATTGCTTTTATTTTATCTTCAAGCATAGCATCCATAAGATCTGGAGTTTTAAGTCCATCCTCTTTTGGCTTTGTATAATCAGGACCATAGTAAGGAAGACATCCCATATCACAGGTTCCTTGAACATTATTTTGACCTCTTAAAGGCATAAGTCCAGCGCCTATCTTCCCAATATTTCCAGTCATAAGAGCTAGATTTACTATAGACATAACTGCATAACTACCATCAATATTTTCAGTAATTCCTAATCCCCAAAAAATCATTGATTTTTTTGTAGCATATTTTCTTGCAATTTCTGGTATTTGATCTGCTAAAAGTTCATACCCTTTTATTGTTCTAAAATATTCAGGATTTGCTTTTTCATCATTTAAAATTGAGTTTTTATAAGCTTCAAACTCTTTTGTTCTTGTATCTATAAACCCTTGATTGTAAAGTTTCTCATGAAGTATTACATATGCAATAGCATTCAGAAATAATAGGTTTGACTCATAAGGCATTACTACTGTATCTGTAGCAAATTTACTTAGTTGAATTTTTCGTACATCACACACTACAAGTTCAGTTGTTTTTGCTCGTGCTGCTTCTATCATACGATTGGCAACTATTGGGTGAGCTTCAGTTGTATTTGAACCAATTACCATCATAAACTCAGTTTTAAAGATATCATCATATGGATTTGTTGCAGCACCTTCACCTATAGTTGCTGCCATTCCATTTAGACTTGGTGCATGACAAACTCTAGCACAGTTATCTATATGTGGTGACTCCATAGTTTCTCTTGTGAACTTTTGAAGTAAAAATCCGCTTTCGCACGAAGTTCTAGCCCCACCAGTTGCACAAAATGAGTGTCGTCCATATTTCTCTTTTATTTGACTAAGTTTCCAAGCAGCAATTGATGTAGCTAATTCATAATTTGATTCATACCACTCATCGTCAATTGAAGATAAAGTATGAGTTCTAGCTTTTAACTCTTGTGGGAAGTCTTCAAGATTTTTCTCTATAAATGACTTTTTGATTCTTGTGTTTCGTATTCTGTTATCGCTTGCAACAAAATCAAAACCATATTTTCCTTTGATGCAAAGTTTTCCACGACTTACATATCCATCACTTTGGGCATATATTTTTAATATTTTATTATCTTCAACTTGTGCTGTAATATCACAACCAACACCACAATAAGTACAAACACTTCCTATATCATGAACCATATCAACCACCACCTACAAATTGTAATAATTCTAATTTATCATCTTCTTTGGGTACAAAAGTTCCCCAATTCTCTTTTTTAACGATTTCCATATTTACAGCACATGCCATAACTTTATCTTTTATCATCAATTTTTCTATGATTTGCTCTAGTGTAAAACCATCATTAAATGTATGACTCTCACCATTTACTATCAAATTCATTATTTACCTTTCCTAAAACTAACCATTTTAAATCTATCTCCCATACCTATAGGATTGAGAAGTGTTTTTACTTTGTTCGCCTCTTTTAAATAAGTGTCTTCATCTACATTTTTGTGTAGTATCTCAAGAAGCTCAATAATACCAAAACTTACAAGTGCTTTTAACTGAGTCTCATAACTTAAGTTAACTGCACCAGCTTTTTTAAAGCTATCAATAACATGAGTAAAATTTACATCATAAGTTATATCACTTTGTTTATATAGGTTTTCTAATTTTATATTTTCATCAAAGATAGGATATACATTATGATTTTCATATATTCTACAAGAAAAATCATTTCTCGGGTATTTCTCTCCATAGTCAAATGTTACAAATTCAAATTTTTTTATATTATTACACAGATTTGAAGCAAACTCTTCATACCCTCGAGCTACTTCCCCTTTTGTAACTTTATATTTTTCACAATATTGTGCTAAAAAAGTATCATCATTATCTATAAATTTTATAGTATCATTTTCTACAACAGCGTATTGTAAAGTATTTTTATCATTTGTATAGACTAAATCACAAGCAAATGCATCAAAGATTTCATTTGCTACTACAAATGCCTCTTTTTCGTTTACCTCACTAATGTCATTATAATGTATAAGCTCAATCTCATCTCCGAAACATTGTTTGAAATACTCTTGTTGTTTTATTCGTAAGTGTTCATATCTTTCAACTATAGCAAATTTAAGTGTTTTTATAAGTTCTGGGTTTAAAGTAAATATAAATTGAATCATATCTGAAAGTAGGTAACCATGATGTGCACCTATCTCAATAATAGTTGCCTCTTCACTTAGAAATCCATCATTGATAATATCTACAACTCTTTTCCCTATAGTTCCCCCAAAAAAGGAACTACTACTAACAGCTGTATAAAAATCACCTTCTTTACCTATAGTTTTGTAATTTGAGTAATATCCATCTTTAGAATAAAGCCAATCATTGAAGTATTGGCTAAACGTAACCGTGCCAATCATACTAACTTTCAATTCTTGAATATATATCTAAAAGTTCTATTTGTATATCTATATTTAAACTTTTTACATCTAAAGCTTTTATTTTTTTAGAATTTTCCATAGTTTGTACATCAGAAGGAGTTGACATACCAACACTTAGTTGCTCTTGTAGTTGTGTTAAAAGTGAATCATAAAGTTCCACATCATTTGATGCAATATTTATTTTTTTTTCTAAACTTTCAATTTTTGCAATAGAATTTTTATAAAGAGAAATCTCCTCTTTTTTCTTATCTTCTAAAGCAAGTTTTTTTTGTAAGTAGGCAATTTTGTTACTTTGTATATCGTACGATACTCTCACATCAAGTGGAATTGTAATATTAAACCCAACATTTTTAGTTCCCTCTTCACTTAATGCAGGATTATTATCTATATCATGATACTTTGTATAATCAGCAGTAAAGTTAACAGTTGGGAGATATGAAGAGATAACCATATTTTTTACCCAATAAGAGGTATCAATATCTTGAGATGCTTTTTTTATATAAATATTATTTTCTACAAACTTATCATTATCTATCATTGAAAATATAGGTAATTCTAACTCTTCATATTTTTTATCTGAAACAGTTGCTAAAGTATTCACAAGTTCAATTTTTTGATACTCTAAATCAACAAGTGTATTTTCTCTTGTATTTGCTTCTATAATTGCATTATCTAAAAACGAAGAATCGGTAATACCATTAAGTACTTGCTCTTTTTTTCTTTGTACATCAATTTTTGCATTTTTTACAAGTAGTTTTTGTTTGGCAATAGAGATGTCAATTTGTTTTATTTGGTATAAAAGACTAATAACTTGTTTAATTAATTCTTTTTTTTGAGTATCTATATCTGTATTAGAATATTTTTCATAGCTATTTGCATATTTTATTGCAGAATAGATTCCCCCACTTTTAAAAATAGGTTGAGAAACAGTGATAGCTGATCTTTTTGTAGTATAAACTTCACCATCATTATAAATATACTTATAAGTAATTGGGTTGATCCAATCCTCTTTTAATTTATTACTATCTTCCATAGCTTTTTCGTAGGAGTATTTTATACTATCTTTTTTTGTTTGTGATAAAAAATCTTCACTCCCTATAAGAGTTGTAGTCAAAAGTATACTTGAACTAAGAATTATATTAAATATTTTCAACGGCTTTCTCCAATCTTTTAAATCCCTCATCTGTTTCTACTTTAGTAATAGTTAATGGTGGTAAAAATCGTAATGTATTTTTTCCAGCTTTTAAAACTAACACACCACAATTAAATGATTGTTTAATGATATTCATAAGAGTGTCATTATCTTTTACTCTCAATCCTCTCATAAGTCCAAGTCCTACCATATCAGTAAATAGATCTTTATGTGCTTCATAAAAAGATTTTAATTTCTCTTCAAAATATATCATAGTTTCATCTAAGGAACCATTGTTTTTTAACTCATCTAAGATAGTACAAGCTTCTAAAGCAGAAGCTGTGCTTAAATAGTTCCCACCAAAAGTACTTCCATGATCACCAGGAGTTAATATATCTTTATGGGTAGTCATAACTACACCAATAGGAACTCCACTACCAACACCTTTAGCCATTGTGATAATATCTGGTTTAATATCATAAAGATTTGATGCTAAAAATTCACCAGTTCTAAATGCTCCTGTTTGTACTTCATCTATTATAAGAAGTATATTATTTTCTTTTAGATGTTTTGCAAGTTTTTGCACCTCTTCTTTAGGTAAGGGTTGAACCCCACCTTCACCTTGCACAAGTTCTATCATCACTGCAACAGTTTCATCATCAATAGAATTATATACATCATTTATACTTGTATTGTATGAAAATCCATCTGGATATGGTGTGAAGTTTTCACTATGCATATCACCCTGTCCAGTTGCTTTTACTGTTGTAATTGTTCTTCCATGAAACGAATGCTCTAAAGTAATAACTTTGTATTTTTTATTATCAAATTTAGTTTTACCATATTTTCTAGCAATTTTGATAGCACCCTCATTTGCTTCTGCACCACTATTGGCAAAAAACATAGCTACATCATATCCACTTAATTGTGCTATCTTTTGAGCTAGCATTGCTTGTGGCTCAATCGCATATAGATTTGAGATGTGTGTTATGTTTTTTACTTGGTTACAAATAGCATTAGCGATTCTTTCATTTCCATGTCCACAAGATACAACACCGATACCACTTGTAAAGTCAATATAGTCTTTACCTTCATCACTATAAAGTGTTGCATTAACACCTTTTTTAAAGTTAACATAGTTTCTTGCATAAGTATTTAGTACATACTCTTTATCAATTGTTTCTAAACTCATTAAAAAATCCTCTTATATATATAGATGCAATTATATCAAAAATTTCTGTATATTACTAAAGAAATATTAATGGCAAATAACCCAAAAAGAAAAACTTTCAAAATTTCAGCAATAATTAAGCCAAACCCCTTGACAAAGGGCAAAAATTTTATTATAATTCGCGTCCAATTAAAGTAAGGCACTTTAAGAAGAGAGTTTGAACGAGTTGTTT
>JAIOSF010000020.1 GCA_021107755.1 Arcobacteraceae bacterium | reverse complement strand
GGGGACAGGTACAATTAAATTTACTACTATATTGTTTCCAATTTCTAGTTAAGAATATAAAAACTTAGGCAATAAAATACTTAATTATCACATCTTGACAAACCGTACGATATTTAGTACAATATACAAAATCAACCAAAAGGTTACCTATGACAAAAGTTATGTCAGTAAGTCAAGTAAGAGCAGATATTTATAATGTGATGGATGAAACAGCACAAACACATGAACCTGTACTTATTACCGGAAAAAGAAACAATGTAGTGATGCTTTCACAAGAAGACTGGAATGCAATAGAAGAAACACTATATTTAAACTCTATACCAAATATGGCATCCTCAATTCAAGAGTCAATGGAAGCAAGCGATGAAGAGTTTAATGAAAATATTGAATGGTAGAGTACAAAATACTTTATAGTAAGTTAGCACTAAAAGATGCTAAGAAATTATCAAGTGCTAATTTAGATAAAAAAGCTAAAGAGCTTATTGAGATCATTAGAAAAAATCCATTTCAGAATCCCCCACCTTATGAGAAACTAGTAGGTAATTTAAACGGTTCATATTCTAGAAGAATAAATATTCAACATAGTCTCGTTTACGAAGTAAGAGAAATAGATAAAGTTATTAGAATCTCTAGGATGTGGTCACATTATGGCGAATAAGATAACAAACCTAGCATCGAATAGCTAAACTGTCGGTGAAGTCCACCGTTATCATAAAACATCATCCACACTTATAATACTATATTCACTACAAGTATTTATAAATAAATTTTGTAGAAGTTAAGAGATTTCAGTAATCTATTTTAACTTCTATATTCATTCCACCTCAGGAGATGTGGAACAAGAGAAGAATACATAACAAACCATAAAATAAACAATTAAAATTGCAAATTGCCATATTTTTTAATCACTCTTAAATTTTTTGATATGATTTCTATACAAAATCAAAAAAAAGGTATTGTATTATGGAAAAAGAGATTTTATCAAGATGTAAATGTGGTGGCGATGTTATCATCCATGATGCACTTTTTGAGTGTGATAAATGTAAAGCACAGGTGTGGAAGTTTAGTTTTAAAAGAGAATTCAAAGAAAAAGAGGCAAAAAAACTTTTCAAGGGGGAAACTATCATGCTCAAAGGTTTTAAATCAAATACAAACAATCTATTTGATACAAAAGCTTTTATTCATGAAGGGAAAGTAGAACTATTATTTGATGAGGAGACAAAATCAACAACAATGTTTTTATGCCAATGTGGGGGAGAAGTTATAAAAATAAATAGTGGTTATAAATGTAACTCTTGTGAAAAAATAGTATGGGAAAGATTTATGAACAAATTTCTCACTTTTAGACAAGTAAAAAGACTATTTAAAGGGGATGGGTTAAAACTTAATAATCTTAAATCTCAAAGGGGAAATGTCTTTAATGCAGAAATTTTTTATGAGACTGATGGTGTGAGTTTAGAATATATTTGATAGAATACAAAAAAACTAAACAAAAGGTATTTTTATGTTATTAGGTGTAAATATTGACCATATTGCTGTTTTAAGAGAAGCTAGAAAGATAAATGATCCAAATATTATTGATGCAATTGGTATTTGTAAATTAAGTGGTGCAGATCAAATCACTATACATTTAAGAGAAGATAGAAGACATATACACGACGAGGATGCTATAAATATTATCAAACTCTCCCCTCTTCCTGTAAATTTAGAGTGTAGTATCAATAAAGATATTATTGATATTGTTTGTAAGTTAAAACCCCATAGAGCAACACTTGTTCCTGAAAATAGAGATGAAGTAACCACTGAGGGTGGACTTGATTTAGCTTCAAATATGGAAAAACTTCAAAAAGTAATAGAGAAACTACATCAAAATGAGATAGAAGTTTCCCTTTTTATTGACCCAACACAACAGATGATAGAATTATCTCGTGAACTCAATGTAGAGTGGATAGAGCTACATACTGGAAGTTTTGCAAATATCTATGCTATGTTATATGGGGGATTACAAAACTCACACCATAGTATCAAAGAGTTAGAATTACCACGAAATACTCTTACAAAAAAATTCAATAATTCAATCCAAGAGATTCAAAATGCATCAAAATATGCACATAAACTACAACTCAAAGTTGCAGCAGGTCACGGACTTAATTATCAAAATGTGAAATATATGACAAATATCAATGAGATAGAGGAGTTAAATATTGGTCAAAGTATTATTGCACGAAGTGTATTTACAGGACTAGAAAAAGCAATAATAGATATGAAAAAGTTAGTACAATAAGATGTTAAAAAAAGTTGCTATAAGTATTGGTGATACAAATGGTGTTGGTATCCAGCTAGCTTTAGAAAATCATGAAATAGTATCAAAACTTTGTACACCAATATATTGTATAGATAAAAAGCTGTTAAAAACAGCTGCAAAAAAACTGAATCTATTAATACCTATAAATTTTAATACATTTGGAAAATATAAAAAAACAGATATAAATCCAGGACTTGTAAAGGAAGATTCTGGGTTATTCTCATATACTTCTTTTATAAATTGTATAAGTCTAGCAAAAAATGGCAAAGTTGATGCTATCTGTACACTTCCTATAAATAAAGAATCTTGGAGTAAAGCAGGGATAAATTATGTTGGACATACTGATATGTTGCGAGATATATTTAAACAAGACGCTATTATGATGCTTGGCTGTGAAAAGATGTTTGTGGCACTTTTTACGGAGCATATTGCTTTAAAAAAAGTTCCCAAACAGATTAAAACAAAAAAATTGGTCACTTTTTTGACTGACTTTTATAATGCAATTGGAAAACCAAAAAATAGTATTGCAGTACTAGGACTTAATCCACACGCAGGAGATAATGGAGTTTTAGGAGATGAAGAAAAAAAGATAAAAAAAGCTATTAAAATAGTAAATAAAAATCTAAAATCAAACTTTGAACTACAAGTACCAGATATAGCATTTACTCCACATATAAGAAAAAAATATAAATACTTTGTAGCAATGTACCATGATCAGGGTTTAGCTCCATTAAAAGCACTCTATTTTGAGGAGAGTATTAATATATCTTTGAATCTACCAATTCTTAGAACATCTGTAGACCATGGAACTGCTTTTGACATAGCTTACAAAAAAGATAATAACCTTTCAAATAAAAGCTATATCAATGCCATAAAAGCGGCAGTTAGTTAAAACTAACCGTCATTTGTTATAGCTTCAATTAATTCCTCTAATATTCTCTCTGCATCTTCATTTGCAACTTGACAAGTCCCAGCAGCAGTGTGTCCACCACCACCATATTTTAAACAAAGCTCACCAATATTTGTATTTGAATTTCTATTTACAATAGATTTTCCTATAGCAAAAACTGTATTTTGATTTTGGAAACCATTTAAAACATGAATAGAGATATTTATCTCTGGATTCACTGCATACATAATAAATCGATTTCCAGGGTAGATAACCTCTTCCTCTCTTAAATCTAATACTATTAAATTGTTGTACATAATAGAACACTCTTCAAGTTGCATTCTAAATTGATCTTCATAATGTTTGTATAAATCTGTTCTCTCAACTACATCTGGAAGTTGCATAATCTCTTCAATAGTATGGTCAATACAATAATCAATCAAATCCATCATTAGCTGATAATTTGATATTCTAAAATCTCTAAATCTTCCAAGCCCAGTTCTTGAATCCATAATAAAACTCAGTAACTCCCAACCCTCAGGGTGTAAAATCTCATCTACACTAAACTGTGCAGCATCTGCTTTATCAACAGCTGCCATCATCAATTCACTCACTTTTGGAAGTTTTTCTTTTCCACCATAATAATCATATACAACTCTAGCAGCACTTGGTGCATCAGGGATAATTACATGATTGTCAGCTTTTTCATTTCTAATCGTTTCACTTTCATGATGATCAAATACCATATAAGCTTGTTCACAATATGGAAGATTTGTAATGATATCATTTGATGTTATCTCTATTTTACCATCTTGCATATCTTTTGGATGTACAAATTTAATCTCATCAATCATATCTAATTGCTTTAATATTACTGCACAAACTAAACCATCCATATCACTTCTTGTAACTAATCTATATTTATTTGACATTCTTATTACCCTTCTATTCTAAATTTGTATAAACATTCTGCACATCATCATCATCTTCAAGTTTCTCTAGTAATACTGCTAACTCATCCATCTGCTCATCAGTAATTTCAACTGGTGCATTTGGTACTCTTGATAATGTTCCTTTTTCATATTCTAATTCCATCTCATGTAATTTATTAGATATATTTCCAAAATCTGTATAGTCAGCAATAATAGCTATATTTTCTTCATCTTCTACTTTAATCTCTTCAAGACCTGCATCGATAAGTTCCATCTCTAAATCATCCATATCAATATCTGGTTTTTTCATTTCAAATATTGCTTTTCTATCAAAATGAAATTCTAATGAACCTGTAGGTACTAAAGAACCTCCGTTTTTATTAAAAATTGTTTTTATATTTGCAACAGTTCTTGCTGTATTTTCTGTAGCAGTTTCAACAAAAATGAGAACACCATGTTGCCATTTACCCTCGTAGTTTACCTCCGCCATATTTGCAACATCTTTTGCACTTGCTCTTTTGATAGCTGCCTCAATATTGTCTTTAGGTAAGTTTTGTGCTTTTGCGGTTTGTATTGCTGTTCGTAATGCTGCATTTGTATCAGGATCACTACTTCCACCTTTTGCAGCCATTGTAATAGCTTTTGCAAGTTTTGGGAATACTCTTGACATATTTCCCCATCTCTTCATTTTTGCTGCTTTTCTATACTCAAAGGCTCTACCCATACTTCACATTCTCCTATATTTTAATCTATTATTTTTAATTTAGCATTATTTTATCATAACAATACTATATAAATTAAATTATACAATCATTACTAGTACAAAAATCTAATTTTTTTTCAAAAACTTCATCAATATTATCATGAATTTTAAGATTTCTATCTATAAACATAAGATTTTTGTTTGATAACTGCTTCACATTTTTTTTACCCATAACAGCTAATACCATTTTTATCCCTTTAAGAATATTTTTATGATAATCTCTAATATAATTTGCATGTTTATAAACAAGATATCTTCCTCTTAGTGTTTTATCCTGTGTTGCTAATCCAACAGGACACTTTCTCCCTGTTGTACCAGAACAATATCGAGCTCTAATACACCCTGCACTCATCATAAAACCTCTTGCTATTTGTATAAAATCAGCTCCCAATGACATTAATATAATCACATCATCTGGTGTTAAAACTTTTCCACTTGCAACTAATTTAACTTGATCTCTAATTCCAGCTTCTTTAAATAATTTATCTGCTAAATATATAGCATCTTTTACACTTAAGCCAATTCTCTCCATAAGTTCAATAGGAGCTGTAGCACTTCCACCACTTCCACCATCTATTGTTATAAAATCAGGATAAGCACTATTATTTTCATTTATCCTTTTTTTCATCTCATTAACAATTGGTAAAATATTATTTGTATCAGATATAACTATTTTAATACCTACAGGCTTATCTGAAAGCTCTTGCAATGTTCCGATAAAATCAAAAAGTTCCTCAATAGAGTTTGCATAAGGAAATCTATTTGGCGAAAAAAGGTCTTTGTATGCTTCTACACCTCTGTAATACGCTATGGCTTCTGTTACTTTGCTACCAATAACTTTACCACCAGTTTGTTTTGCACCTTGTGCTATTTTTATCTCTGTCATTTTACAAAATCGCATAACTTTTTGGTATCTTAGGGGATCAAATTTTCCATCTTTATCTCTTGCACCATATAATCCTGAACTAATTTGAAAAATAATATCAGGCATATCAGATGGAACTTCTGTAGGAAAATCTTCTAAAGGTGCATCCCAGTTTGGTCTATGAAATCGTTTTGATTTTTCATCAAATACATAAGTTTCTGCTTCTGAATGATTTCCAAAAACCATTTGCCTATAAGCTCTAGAAGCCTGATATCCATTAAACAGTTTTCTCACCATTGATTTTATAAATATTTGGAGTGGTGTCCCTTTTACTATTGTTGTACATTTTTCATCATAATTTACATGTGTAATAAAAAAGTTACTTGTTAAACTCCCCTCTCCTGTGTTTATAGGAAAATTTCCCATAAAAGCTCCACGGACAAAAGCTCTTGTACCCTCTGGACTAATAGAACCATCACTCATAGCAGCACGCCCTATAATTGATTTTGTAACAAATGGTTTATTTCTTTTTTCACCAAAAGTGACACTAAAGTCATTTTCAACTTCATCCTCATTTAAAACTATAGTTGAATGCTTTAATAAAAACTTAGGTTTAGGCAATGGTTGTGCTGGGGAAAACGAAGAGTAGTTTGGTAAATCTCTTGCTGCTTTATATACCCAATCTAATTTATCTTTTGATTCATAAAATTTTTCATCACCAAAATATTGTCGAAAAGGTTCCCTCACCTCTTCTAACACATATCTTAGTCTCCCTATAATTGGATAATTTTTTAATAACTGATGCTCCCTTTGAACATACCTATCATATACATACCAATTAAAAATCAAAACAACTAAAACAAACATTGAAATCTCAAACATCTCCATTACTAAACCCTTATATTTTATTCATTGATTATAACTACAATATCATAAAAATAGTTATTATTTGGATATGTTTTATAAACCTTGCAGTAAAATATCCCATAAATACTCTACCTCTTCATCACTTAACTGTAATGAACTTTTTTCTTCAAACAGCTCTTTTATCTTATTGATGGAAAATCTTTTACTGTAACTGCATTTAGCATGAGTTGGTAAAAAACTTCTTACTAATGATATATCATTTTCAATAATCTCTTCACATAATAAACATTCATATTCAGTATGTAATCGTCCTTCATGTTCACATAACTGTACATAGTTCTCAATTATTGCTCTTTTAGGATTTTGCTTTACCATCTTGTGTGCTAGTGTATCAAGGAGATTAAAATAAAACTCTTCAATCTCTTCTACATCTTTTAGATGCGGATAAAAAAGTTTTATAAACCTTTGCCAACTATATAATTTTTGAGCATCTTGTATCCATGGATATCCTATTTGAATCACATCTTTTAATCTTGGGATACTACTTTTTAGATTAGTTTCTAATTCAAAATCTATTTTAAATCCAACATGAATAATAGAGTGTCTAGCTCCATAAAAACGGTATGTTGTATAAAGATTACTTTCTGTAAGTATGGTAACTATTAAGTCTTCATCTTTAACACTATTTATATTAATTATATATCCCTGCATAAGATTATTATAGCTTAATTTTAGTTAAACTAGATTTTAAGGTGTCTTTGGATATAATCGCATAAATATAGGGAATCTTTGCAGGCAAACTTAAATAAGTTAAGTTTCTATTTTTAAAGATACCGTATTTATACACAAAGGTAATTAAGAAAATATGAAATTTACAGATTTTAATCTAAAACAAGAGCTTAACAAAGCTATAGAAACAGCTGGATTTATCCAACCAAGTCCAGTTCAAGAAGAGGCAATCCCTCAAGTACTTATGGGAAAAGACATAGTAGCCCAAGCACAAACAGGTACAGGTAAAACAGCAGCATTTGGTCTTCCACTTCTAAACATGATGGAGTGTACTGGAAAAGTTGAGATGGTTGTTATCGTACCAACAAGAGAACTTGCTATTCAAGTAAGTGATGAACTATTTAAATTTGGAAAGTTTTTAAATATAAAAACTGCAACAGTATATGGTGGAACAGCATATGCTAGACAAATAAAACATGTAGAGAGTGCTTCAATTATCGTTGCAACTCCAGGAAGATTTTTAGATTTACTTTCTAAAAAACAAATTAGCATTGATCCAAAATATGTAGTTCTTGATGAAGCAGATGAGATGATGGATATGGGATTTTTAGATGATATTAAAGAGATTTTTAATTATCTAAAAAACAGAAAACAAACTTTAATGTTCTCGGCAACCATGCCAGCACCTATTAAAAAACTTGCTGAGAAAATTTTAAATGAACCATCATTTATCACTGTAACAAAACAAGAGATGACAAATACAAAAATTGCACAATCATTTTATGTGGTTGAAGAGTATGAAAGAGATGATGCTTTAATCAGACTTTTTGATTTTAAAAACCCTGAAAAAGCGATTGTATTTTGTAAAATGAAAAGAGATGTTGATAGACTTTCAACTTTCCTAGTAGCGCAAGGATACAGTGCAAAAGGTCTTCATGGAGATATGGAACAAAGACAAAGAGAAGAAGTTATTCGTGCATTTAAAAGTGATACACTAGAAGTATTAGTTGCAACAGATGTAGCTGCTCGTGGACTTGATGTAAAAGGTGTATCTCATGTATTTAACTACCAACTTCCATTTGATAGTGAAAGTTATGTTCATAGAATTGGACGAACTGGTCGTGGTGGTAATGTAGGAAGTGCAGTTTCTATTGTAACTCCGGCAGAGTTTAGAAGCTTACAAAAAATACAAAAAGATGTTGGTTCAAATATTGAAAGTAAAATTATCCCAAACAAAGCTTCTGTAAAAGATAAAGCAATAGCAACATTAAAAGATAAAATTTCAACGCAAGAGATTGATGAAACAGTTTATGAACTAGTAGAGCAATTAAAAGAGCAATATGATCTATCAAGTATCACATACAAACTAGCTACAATTCTTATGAATCAAACACAAATAAAAGGTAAAGATACTATTGGTAAATCTCAAAAAGATATTGAATTTTTACTTGAACGAGCTTTAAAAAGTGGTGGTAGAGATTCAAGAGGTGGACGAGGTGGGAACCGAAGTAGAAACCGAAGTGGTGGAAACCGTGATAGAAATAGAAGTGGTGGAAATAGAGACAGAAACCGAAGTAGTGGAGATAGAAGTAGAAGTGGTGGAGATAGAGACTCAAGAGGTAGAAGATAGTCTATGACTTTACAAAAAAAAGCAACAATAGTATCTAGTAGTGTAGCTGCATTTCTCACATTGATGAAATTTGCAGTTGGACTCTTAAGTGGTTCTGTTGCTGTGTTAGCAAGTGCGGTTGATAGTATACTAGATATGTTTGTATCACTATTCAACTATTTTGCTATTACAAATTCTGAAAAGCCTGCTGATGATGAATTTAACTATGGTAGAGGAAAAATAGAGGCACTTGCAAGTGTAATAGAGGGTGTAATTATCTCTATGTCTGGACTTTTTCTTTTATATACAGCAGTTAAAAAATACTTCTCAGGTGAAACATCTTCTTATTTAGATATTTCTCTTATTGTGATGATTATATCACTTTTTATAACTATAGGGCTTGTAGCATATCTCAATGCTGTTGCTAAAAAAACAAACAATATGGTTATAAAAGCGGATGCATTACATTATAAAACAGATGTATGGGTAAATGGAGCTGTACTATTTTCAATAGTGGCTGTATACCTTACAGGTTATGAAATTGTTGATATACTTGTTGGTGCAGCTATTTCTATATATATTATTTATAGTGCTTATGAACTTATTGAAGAGGGTATTTTAGTACTTCTTGATAGAGCTTTGGAAGATGAAATTTCAGAAAAAATAATTGATATTATTCATAATGAAAAAGTTGTTAATGATCACCACTTTTTAAAAACAAGAACAGCAGGAAATGATAACTTTGTAGAAGTACATTTAGTGTTTGATTGTCTTATAAGTCTTATGGAAGCTCATAAAGCAAGTGACAGAATTGAAGAGAAAATAACAACACTTGATAGCACAAAAAATTGGGTTATAAATATTCACATGGATCCTTATGATGATTCAGAAATTAATAATCAAGAAAATTGTATAATTGAAAGAATTTAAATAAATACTAGGAAAATAATAATATGATAACATGGATGCAAAGACACAAAAAATGGCTGATAGTAACAATCTGGGTTAGTACAATAGCATTTGTAGGTGCTGGTTTTGTTGGTTGGGGTAGTTACAATTATGGTAAGTCAGATAGTGCTGTTGCAGTTGTTGGAGATAAAGAGGTTCCATTAGCAGATTTACAAAGTGAGTATAGCAATCTTTATTCACAATATCAAAATATGCTTGGTAAAAATTTCAATCAAGAGTTAGCAAAACAATTTAAACTTGAAGAGATGGCACTACAAAGAGTGATTCAAAAATATTTATTTTTAAATTATGCAGATGATTTAGGACTTATCACTACTGATTTAGAAGTTGCAAAAGAGTTAGTAAAGATACCATCATTTTTAAAAGATGGAAAATTTGATAAAAATACCTATGTAAGTGTTTTAAAACAAAATAGAAGAACAGTAAGTGAATTTGAAGAACAATTAAAAAAAGACCTCCTTGTAGCAAAAGTACAAAAAATATATAATCTTCCTCTTGAAAAAAATGAGATAACCAATATTGGTAGTTTACTTTTTAGTCAAGATAAAGTGAGTGTAAAAGTTATAAATGATAATTTAATAAAAATCACACCAACATTAGATCAACTTAAAAAATATTGGGAAGAGAACAAAGAAAACTATAAATCTTTACAAGGGTATGATATTAGTTACTCTAAAATAGAAAATATTGAAGGAAAAGATATTAAACAGATGAAAAAAACTGCTTTAAGAGAATACCTTAACCTAAAAAAAGAAAAAACACAATTTCAAAACACAACCACAATTTATGATGGTTCTGACTTTTTACCACAAAAAGAGTTAGAAGAAATTTTTAAAGCTGCCAATAATGAAGTTTTAAAACCAATATTAAAAGATAACAACTACTATGTGGTACGATTAAATAAAAAAATACAGCCACAAATTTTACCGTTTGAAGATGTTAAATCTCAAATTAATAAAAACTATATCATGGAACAAAAAAACAAACAACTTGAAGAGTTAGCACAAAAAGAGCTTAAAAACTTTAATGGTACAGATATAGGGTATATTACAAGAGCATCTAATGTTGAGATAAATGGATTAAGTAATGAAGAAACAGCACAAGTATTACAAAATATTTTTAAATCATCTAAAAAAGAGAATTATATGAACTTAGGAACAAAAGCTGTACTGTTTAAAATTGAAGATACAACTATGCCAACTTTTGATGAAAAAAATATAGAGATGGTTAAGTCTTCAATTGAAGGTGCAAAAACAAACGCTATCACAAGTTTGTTTTTAGAAAAACTACAAAACAAATATGATGTAAAATCATACTTAAGCGAGTAATATTTGAACAATTCTATCTTAGCTATTGATATTGGTACAACAAATATAATTGCTATAGTTGCTTCAAACGACTATAGTAATAAAATAAATATTTTAGGTGTTGGACAAACTAAAAGTGAAGGTATAAAAAAAGGAAATATTGTTGATATTGATAAAGCAAGTCAATGTATCAATGATGCAGTAGCAACGGCAACAAATAGTTCAGGAACACAAACATCAAAAGCTGTGGTTTCTATAAGTGGTGCAAATACAAAAACATTGATGAGTAATGGTGTAGTAAATATCCCAAGTGGACAAATCACACACAATGATATCAAACAAGTTTTAAAAATGGCACTTTACAATGCACAAGTTATTTCTGATTATGAAGTGATTCATGTATTACCTATATTTTTTAGAGTTGATGATGGTACAACTATTACAAACCCTTTAAATATGAACGGTTCAAGAATTGAAGTATCAGTCAATATAATAACAGCAAAAAAAACATCCCTTACAAATGTTAGAAATGCACTCAAGCAAGTAAACTTAGAAGTTGACAAATTTGTATTATCAGGATATGCAAATGCAATATCTACACTTAATGATGATCAAAAGAAATTAGGAGCTGCTGTTATTAACCTAGGAGGTACAACTAGTCAATTTGTTGTACAAAAAGGTTCAACTATACTCTATAATGACTTTTTACCAATAGGAAGTGAAAATATTACACACGATATTGTTTCAACTTTTCATACACCATATAGTGCTGCAAATATGATAAAAAAACAATACGCGACACTTTTACCTTACGATGCAAACGAAAATGAAAATAGTATAAAAAAAGTAAAGCTTCCACTGCTAGGAAATGAGTCTGAATCAAAAGAGATTTCACTAGAGCAAATTCAACCTATTATCCATGCAAGAATTGAAGAAACACTCTCTATAATCTATGATAGACTTGTAGATAGTGCAGCAATTGAGAGTATTGATGGAGGTATTGTTCTTACAGGTGGAATGACTTATATACCTGGTATTAAAGAGTTAGCAACTGAAATATTTAAAGATATACCAGTACGAATCTCTAACCCAAAAAACATACAAAATGGTTATATAAATTTTAATATCCCTACAATGTCAACTATTGTTGGATTGTTATTATACGAGTTAGATTGTGATAATGTTTTTGAGTTAGATAGTAATACAAATCTTCTTCAAATGAACACTAGAAAACAAACTGATGATCATGCTATGTCTGATATAAAAGAGATTAAAAACAACAAACATGATTCAAGTGAGTCACTAAATAATATTCAAGATATTAAAAAAAGCAAACCTAAAGAGGGTAAGAAATCACTCTTTAGTTCAGCATTAGATAAGATGGCGAGGTGGATTTAATGAACGAAAATCTTTTTGATCATAGTAATATAAGAGTTCAAAAACCATCAAAAGTCCTAGAACAAAATGCTGCTAAAATTGCAGTAGTTGGTGTAGGTGGTGGTGGTTGTAATATGATCAACCACATGATAAATGAGGGAACTCATAAGATTGACTTAATTGTTGCAAATACAGACTTACAAGTTTTAAATTTATCAAAAGCTCCTAAAAAAATACAACTAGGTATTGAATTAACTCGCGGACTAGGTGCTGGTATGCGTCCTGATATTGGGCGAGATTCAGCACTAGAAAACTATCAAGAGATAAAAGAATCTTTAGATGGTTCTGATATTGTGTTTATAGCTGCTGGTCTTGGTGGTGGAACTGGAACTGGTGCAGCTGCTGTTGTAGCTAAAGCTGCTAAAGAAGTAGGTGCATTAACTGTTTCTGTAGTAACAAAACCTTTTAAATGGGAAGGTAAAAAAAGAACAGGATTAGCAAACCTTGGTCTTGAAGAGTTAAAAAAAGTTAGTGATTCAATAATCATCATACCAAATGATCGTTTAAGACATATTGTTGAAGCAAATATTGGTATGAAAGATGCTTTTAAAGTTGTCGATGATGTTCTATACCAAGCTGTAAATGGGATGAGTGAGGTTATCTTAAAACCAGGAAGTGATGATATCAATGTGGATTTTGCTGATGTAAGAACTATCATGCAACATAAAGGTATTGCACTCATGGGAATTGGAAAAGCTAAGGGTGATGATGCAGCAAATCAAGCTCTTGAACAAGCTGTCAAATCACCACTTTTAGATGAGATTTCACTAAGCGGTGCAAAAGGGATTATGATACATTGGACAGTAAACCCAAATGTTTCTATGTTTGCTATCGGTGATGTTATGGAACATATACATGAAACGCTAATAGGAACTCCAGATATTATTTTTGGAACAACTACTGATGATAATTTAGCTGTTGATGAGATAAAGATAACTATAGTTGCAACAGGTTTTAGCTCTCCTGAAGAGCCACAAGAGGAAGAGACTACAAAACAAACACATAAAAGTAGTACAAATATAAATACTAGACTTTCAGCTCAAGATATTGAAAGTCAATATGATTTACCTCCACTAATGAGAGGTTACTCAATTAAATATAGCTTAGCAAAATCAAGCTAGGCTTTTTTTAGCTCAATCCATTATTCCTCAAAAACTATGATATCATATTGACTTTTTTTCACTACAAGTGCTTTACTTGTAGCTTCACTTAATCCTTTTGCTTGTAATTCACAAATTGAAATCTCTAGTTTCCTAATTTTTTCTTCTAAGTGCAATATTTTACTCACCCCTGCAATATTTATACCATCTTCTCTAGTTAAAACCAATATACTTTTTATATAATCAATATCTTCTTGAGAATAAAGTCTAATTTTACCACTAGTACGACTAGGAGTTACTAGACCTTCTCTCTCATATTGTCTTAAAGTTTGTGGGTGAATATTCAGTATTGTTGCAACTTCACTTATAAGATAAACTGGTTCACAATATGATTTTCCAAAAGACATCTTATAATCCTTCTGGTAATTTTTCTTCTAGTAGTTTTACTAACTCATCATCTAAAGACTCTAATTTTGGTAAAATAATATTTGCTTTAAGATAAAGACTACCTTTCTCTTTTGTTTTTCTATTATATACACCTAAATCTTTTACTCTAAACTTTTGATTTTGTTTTGTATTTTGTGGAACTTTTAAAGTAATATCTTTAGTAAGTGTTGGTATTACAACTTTTCCACCAAATAGTGCTGTTTTTAAAGGGATATCAAATGATTTTACAAGATCATCTTCATCTCTTTCATACTCATCACTTGGACGAATATTTAAAGAGATTATTAAATCACCTCGAGGATATCCATGAGCTTGACGACCTTTCCCTTTGGCTCGTATTTTTTGCCCTTCACTGATACCTTCAGGGATTTTAATATCAAATGACTCTCCATTAATTGAGACATTTTTTACTCCCCCTAAAATAGCTGTATTAAAGTCTATTGTTAAATTTGCACTTACATCTAAATCAGGTTCACCAAAGCCACTTCGTCCAAAAGAGCCTCCGCCAAAGCCTCCACCATTAGAAAAACCACCTTGGCTAAAACCTCCGCCACCTTGTCCAAACATCTGTCGTAAGATATCATTGATATCAACTCCTGCACCCTGCCCTCTTGCAAAGTCGTGGAAGTTTTGACCACCAAACATATCATCACCATGCATATCATATTGTGATTTTTTTTGCTCATCACCTAATACTTCGTACGCTGCATTTATCTCTTTAAATTTCTCTTCTGCTTTTGGGTCTTTATTCATATCAGGATGATATTTTTTAGCTAATGCTCTATAAGCTTTTTTTATCTCTGCTGCTGTTGCATTTTCACTAATCTCTAATGTTTCATATAAACTTTTTGCCATATTCTATAAACCTTTTTAATATTTAATTATATTTTGCTATTTTTATAGCGAGAATATTATAGCATAAAGTTGAGTCAAAGTCAATCAACCCTTTAAAAAAAAGCCTCTATCAAAGTCCTCAAGGTCTTTATAAAATTCTAATTTTTGGACTTTATAATGTGTATTTATATAGTTATTTAATGGTTTTTTTTGATCATATCCCATCTCACAAAGAAGATATTTTATCTTTTTTTCTAATGTTGTATCTATAATATTTTTTAGTAGCTCATCACCTACTTCTCCACCAAAAAGTGCATTTGAAGGTTCATATTTTACATTTTTTGGTAATTTATAATCATCCGCTATATATGGGGGATTTGAAACCACCATATCAAACTTTAGCTCATCTGGAACATTTGTAAAAAGGTCACTTTTTATAAATCTAATTTTATCTTCAACTTGATGTTTTATAGCATTTCTTTTGGCTAACTCTAGAGCTTTATCGTTGATATCAACTGCTACTATTTCTATCTCATCAATCAACAAAGCTAACATAACTGAAATAATACCACTTCCAACTCCAATCTCTAAAACATTAGGTGATTTGATATCTTTCAAAACTTCTAAAGCTTTATCTACAAGTATCTCTGTTTCTGGGCGAGGGATAAGTACACCATCCATCACCTCAAACATCTCACCATAAAAACTAGCTTGTTTTGTGATATATTCTATTGGATATTGTGTAGCTCTTCTTTGTACTAGTTTTTTTAACTCCACTTCACAACTACACTCTTTCTCATAATTAAGATGGAGCCAAATTGTATTTTTCTCTAAAAGATATAAAAGAAGTATCTCCACCTCTTTTGCTGGTATATGGGTAACCTCTCTTAAAAGAGCACTATACTCTTTTATTATTTGTTTATATGTTTTCAAGATTCTCTTTTAGTGCCTCATCATCTTTATTCACTTCCCCTATTCCAGCACCCACATATCCTAACTCTTTAAGTCTTTCTACTAAAGGTGGATGTGAATAGAAGAAAAATATATACAAAGGATGAGACAGTGGAAATGACTTATTTTCATTTGCTAATTTTAAAAGAGCATTTACTAAATCCTCTTTAGTAGCCATTGAACTCCCAAATTCATCTGCTGCATACTCATTATGTCTACTAATTGCTGATATTAAAGGCATTAGAAAAAATGATAATATAGGGCTAAACATCAAAAATAATATGATGATAGCATAAGGCTGGTTATTTAAATTTAATTGTAAAAATAATTCTTCTGGAAGGTTACCAAATATTCCAAAAAATACAAACATCACAAACCCCATGATTCCGATATTTTTTAAGATATCTCCATTTTTAAAATGCCCTAACTCATGACCTAAAACTGCAAGAAGTTCATTATGAGTTAACTTTTCAACAAGTGTATCAAAAAGCACTACCCTTTTTGTACTTCCAAGTCCTCCAAAATAAGCATTCAGACGATTATCTCTTTTACTTGCATCCACACTAAAAACTCCACTACTTTTAAAGCTAACTTTCTCTAAAAGTGCATTTATTTTAGTTTCTAACTCTTTATCTTCTAATGGACTAAATTTATCATACATCTTATCTCTTACAAGTGGATAAACCATATTTATTAAGATAATAACACCAAATATAAATACAAATCCATATATCCACCAAGATGGGAATGATTCTATAATCCAACTTAAAGCAGCAATCACTAAACTTCCAAAAAGCAAAAATAAAATTCCTGTTTTGATTGTATCTTTAATATATAAAGCTGGTGTCATATTAGAAAACCCATATTTTTTGTCTAGTTTAAAAGTTTTATATAACTCAAATGGTAACCCTAAAACCCAATTAATAATAATAAATAAGTCTACAAATACAACAGCTTTCATCCATCCATCAAAACCATTTGTTAACTGATCTAATGCAACTAGTCCAAAACTTATCCAGATAAAAAACAGAACAAACTCATACATAGTACTTGCCATTGAAAGTCTATTGTTCTCTACACTATATTCCCCTGCTATTTTATACTTTGCAGGTGTTAATATAACTGCATCTTGATTTTTCGCTTTTTGTACATAATCTACTTGCATAAAGAGTGTATAAATATTTACTAAAAAATATATACAGTATGCTCCAATTGCCAATTCTAACATCTAATTTTCCCTTTTTATTTGTTCAACTATTTGTTGAAATTTTTTTATCTTTTCTTCCTCATCTGTGATATTTATAATCTCATAATTTTCTTCAAATGATTCTTTTTTCCAATTTGCACTTCCATATATGGCAAATTTATTGTCGATTATAGCTAGTTTTATATGTAATTTTCTTTTAGTTTTAATAAGCTTTATATTTTTATGAAACTTTAATTTTGACTTCTCATATACTACAGAGACATTCACTCCATTTTTACTAGCTTTTTTCAAGGCTTTTTCAAACTTTTTGTAGTCAATATTATACATCACTATATCAATATTTAATTTGGCATTTTCTATTAACTCAACTATCTCTTTTTGGGCTATTTTTGATTCATTTGGTAAGAAATATATTTTATCATAACCAAAAGATGAAACAACCAAAAAACAAACTATTAGTAACTTTTTAAACACTTTGACTTTTCCCTTTTTCAAATAATTTTATTGTATCAATAGTATAAAAACCTTTTAGTTGTTTGTAAACAGCAGGAAACTCTTGTTGTAGTTGTTTTGGCTTTGTAAAAAACAATTCACTTGATACTGCAAAAAACTCTGCCTCATTTAGTGCAGCATAGTGTCCAAAAAGTTTATACTTTCCTAAAAATCTGTTTTTTAGTGACTTTTTATTTAAAGTTTTATAAGTATGAAACATAATATTTGCCCAACTATTATATCCCATATTTTCTAAAATAGGTACACCATCAGCAACCCCATCCTCAAAATCTAATTCATGGGCAAACTCATGGATAATTACATTATGATTTTTAATATGATATGCCTCTTTTTTTGCATGGTGCCAAGATATAAGAACAACTCCACCTGTACTTTGTCCCTCTAATACAGACTTCTCTTCTGTACGAATTCCACCATAACTTTTAATCTCATCTATTACATACTCATAAGGATATACATATATTGTACTTAAATTCCCATAGCTTTTTTCATCAAGATTTACTATCATCAAACAAGCATAAAAACTAATCACAACTTTCATCTCAAAAGTTACATCATTTTTTATCCCTATCCACTCTTTTTCTTCTATGAAAACTAGCATTTTATAGTGTAATTTCAGTTTTGTCTTTTCATCTAATAACCCATAATAAGGTATTTGTTCTAATACTTTTTTATAGTGTTCAGGAAAAGGAATATTTTTGAGTCTTTTTAAAAGTAAAATATGATCAGTCCATTTGACAGTTTCTACAAATAAAAATAAAGCTAAGATTATCAGTAGTATTTGAGCTAAAGCACTAGAATAAATCAAATCTATCTCAAGTTTTTAATGACATTCTAAGAGAGTTCTATCTGGACTTACTAGATAATCATATCCATTGTAAATAGTGTAACTACCATACAGTATTACAGAAATAGCAGCTAGTTTTATCATAATATTTCTAAGACCTGATTGTTTAAATAAACCTACAAAAAATCCTAAACTAAATAAAGCGGGAATGGTACTAAGACCAAAAATCATCATCACCATAGCACCATACAATGGATCAGCAGTACTAGCAGCTGTGATTGCAAAAAAGTAGACAAATCCACAAGGAAGTAGCCCATTTAACATCCCAAGTAAAAAGAAGCTAAAAAATGTTTGACTTTTTAGAAGTGCTTTAAAATTCTCTTGATACCAAGTTGATTTTGAAAATGAGTGTTCAATAAGTGTTAAGAATTTGATTTTCCCTAAAAGTGAAAAACCTGTTAAAAGCATAGCAGTACCAGCAACTAACCACAATATACCATTAGCAGTATTAGAGAATGTTGCAACTCCACCAAGATATCCAAATACTGCACCTAAAATAGCATAAGTTAAGATTCTTCCAAATGAGTATAAAAGATGAGCAACAGATTGTTGTGATTTACTCCATTGGTTTTGTACCTTTGTACTACTATAAGCAATTACAATCCCACCACACATACCAATACAATGTCCAAAAGAACCTAAAAATGCAATAGTAATAATACTTAATATATCAACCGTTTCCACTAGTTTTGTCCCTCTAAAAGCATTTTTTTAATCTTCTGATTTCCTAGATGTTCTCCTCGTAACATATGTAAAGACATAGTTTCAAAATCTATTAATCCATCTTTTTTATTTTCATAAGCACCAAAACCATAAAACATAGGAGTATCATCTGTTCTACTATACCAAGCTGTTCTTCCATCTACATATCTCTTCGTATCTTTTGTCATCACCCAAATAATAGCATCATCTTTAAAACTTTTATTTGAGAGCCAATTTACCATACCACCATGGTCATGAAAAAAATATGTTTTTCCTGATGGAGAAACTACTTGTGAAGCGTAAGTAATACTGTCTATAACCATCCCACAATCACTATCTTGAAACTTATTAAGTACTATTTCAATAGGCTTTTTTTGAGTATTTCCTGTGTAAACTACAGTCATATTCTGACTAGTTGACATTGATACAAACAATAATGCTATAACGACTACAATTAATAATATAGTTAAATAAGGGAATAATTTTTTCATATAATATTATATTATAATAGAGTTAATGTAATGTTAAATTTACAGTTTATATTCTTTATGATTATTCTATTTTCAAGAGCAAAAAGATATAATAAATAAAACAGAAAAAAGTCAAGTAGGTTGAAAATGAAAATTATATTATTACTTCTATACGCAATCATAATGCTGATATCTATAACATTTCAGATAGATACGATATATTTTCTTTTACTTTTTGCTGTTGCACCTATTGTTATATACTTATTTGTAAAAAAGATATTTCCAAAAGAAGAACAGTGAATCTAAAACAGAAGATTGATTATATTTATGACAACTATAGAAGTCATATAATATGGGCTCTATTGGCACTTCAGGCTATCATTATCTCTATATACTCCTATAAAAATTAAGCAATAGTTGATTATAGTTTCATAATTTTTAATAGTAGGTTAATATGACAAATAAACAAATTGGACAACTTTTTCTAGCTACATTTGTAGCTATACTTATAATATACTCTATTTTTTTAGGGAATGTAAAAACTATCTTGCTTCTATTAGATGCTACTACTTACATATTAATAGCTCTAGGATTGTCTTTTGTTTTATGGTACTACAAAAGAAAGCTAAAAACTGTAGAGATACTAGATTTTAACAAAAATAGTAATCTCACTTTTCAATCTACAACTTTATTTTTTTTATTTTTTCAAGTGATTGATTATATCTATGAAGGTGGATTTATTGGAATGATAAGTCAATGGTTTTTTTATTGGATAATGGGAATCATAGCATTTATAGTTATAACAATTATCAACTACTATAAAAATATTCAATACTATAAACAAGTACTTACTCATGACCCAAAATATTATCCGTATGAATCTTAAGTTTCTATCATATTAATATAGGATTTGTTTATAAAAATATTAAACTTAGATTATAAATTTAAGTTTATTTCTAGCTTTTTTTACTATCATCTTCTTTTTAAAAAAAGGAATATAAATTGGATATAAAAAAAGAAAAATTTAGAAAAATAGCAAAAATTGAGGGGTATTCATTTTTGATACTTCTTTTTATTGCGATGCCATTAAAATATGTGGCTGGAATACTTATAGCTACAAAAATTGTTGGTATGATTCATGGAGCTTTATGGATGGGATATTTGTATATGCAATATGAAGCATCAAATGAGCAAAAGTGGAATATTAAGTTTAATATATTTACATTTTTAATGTCAATTATACCTTTTGGTACATTTTATCTAGACAAAAAACTCAAAGAGTCGCACTAGTTACTTTAGTCCTATTTGGACTTTTGTTTGTCCTCATACATTTTTCCATCAGCATCTTCAATAATTTTATCTACTAAATCATTATTTTTAAACTCTACTAAACCATAAGAAAAACCAAAAGTAAATGTAATATTATCAGAACTTTTTATTTTTAATTTTTGTTTTGTTAGTTTTTCTTGTATATGATTTAACTCTTCACTTACTTTTTTGTATGATATTTTATCATCTATTAACAGTAAAAACTCATCTCCTGCATATCTTATTACATGTCTATGTTTAAAAGTAACCTCTTTTTTTAAAAAATTGCTTAAATATTTTAAAACCATATCTCCTACCAAGTGACCATATGAATCATTAATTTGTTTAAATTTATTTAAATCAATAAATGCTAAAAAACCATCTTCTTTAAACTTGTTATTATGAACATATTGCATATCAAACCATTTTCTATTATATGCTTTTGTTAATGTATCTGAGAACAATTCTTGTTGTAAGAACTGTATCTTTTTTTTCATTTCATCAAGATCTTGACTTATTTTTTCAAGTTTTTTTGTATCTTTACTCACAATTGCTTCTTGAGCATTTTTAGTAGAAGTTTGTAATGTTTCAAGATTTTTATTTGTAGTTTTTACTAAATCATTTAGCTTACTAGTGTCATGGTTAAGGTCTTTTAAAACTAACTCTTGATTAGTCAAATCAAAATTTATCTCTTGGGCACACTCTTCAAAAAGTTTAGAATAGTCAGCAGGTAAAACAACCTCTTTACCTTTTATTTTTTTTAATACTTTATATGTAATCTCTTTTAGCTTTATTGACACTTGCGGTTCCTGTATTAAATTATAATTTTCTATATTATATCATAAGAGAAGTTAAATTGAAAAAAACTTATTTTAATTACAGTAAAGAACTACATTTGAGCAAATAGAGATAAAAGTTTATCTTTATTTGCTTTTAATTTTTTATTTTAAAAAAGCTTTCTTAAAAAATGGAGATACTTTTGATGGGTCCCAGGAAAGTATATAGACAGGATGTCCTAAGTTACCATAGTTATCTGAATTGAAAATGATTTCACTTCCACCAAATTTTGTATATAGTTTATAATGTTCTTTAATAATTGCAAGAAAAGTGATATCAATATCATTATTTATAAATATATGATATATTCCACCCATTATATTTTTAAACTCTAAACCTAAACCTTTAGTATTTTTACGAACTATTAATCGTGATAATTCACCTATTGTATTATATTTATCTCTTTGATTATTAAAAGAAAATTTATCTTCAGAAGGTAATTTATTCGTTGAATCAAATATTAGTCTTGTAGTACCAGTAATTTGTTTATCTACTTTATAAAATAATATAGCTGCATTAGAATCATACTTATCAAAATTTAAGCCCTCAATAGTATCTGGAAACTCATCTTGATAATTTAAACTAGAATATACATCACTTCTTAATTTAAATACTTCAACTAGTGATTCTGCTGTAGTTGCTAGATGAATATTTTTATTTTCATTTGGAAAGATAATTTTTTTGTTAAAAGCAATTGATTCATCAACAATTTTTTCTAAAAAAATTCTTTTTCGAAATAACTCAATTGCACCTTTTTGTTGTTCATTAAAACTCTCTGGCATATAACTGAGTTTTTGTGAAATATTGTTTTCTACAAGTTGTTGTAGCACCTCTAATGTATTGTTTTTGTTTATGTTGAACATAATTTATCCTTTGTATTAAGTTAGATAAATATTGTACAAGAGAAGTATAGATTGAATTGTCACATGATTTAAGATTAAATTAAGGTTTAGGGGTTATTTTATAATTATTTAGAATGTATTTATTGTGTCTTAGTTTAAACTAAGTATTAAAAGAAGGAGAAGATTTTTATATTATGGAAATAAAACTATTTAAAAAAAGATAGCTTATATCCATTGGAATATGATGTTTCGATTATATTACATCCAAGTTTTGATTTAAGTCTATAGACAAGTGTTCGTAATGAGCTGTTAGATGGAGCATTATCTGCCCAAAGTTTATGTTCAAGTTGCTCATTAGATATAACCAAACCTTGTGCTTCTGTCAATACTGCTAAGAGTTGTTTTTCTTTTATACCAAGTTTGATATATTTACTTTTATAGTAAAGTTGTGCTGTTTTTAAATCAAAATAATATCCATATCCTATATAGGTATGATCTTGATTTATATTTTCATATTCTAACTTATTAATTTTATAAAGTGCTAACATTATAGTAGTTTTCAACTCTTCACGCTTAAAAGGTTTTACAAGATAGCCTACAGGGTCTGTAGCAAAAGCTTTTTCCATAGTATCATCATCTGAAAATGATGTTAAATACAAAATAGAAATGTTTTTACTTTTTTTTATTTCATATGCTAGTTCTATACCATTCTTACTTTTACCAAGATCAATATCCATCATAATCATATCTGGCTCATTTTGTTTTATACTAATCAAGGCTTCATTATATGAAGACACAATATTTGTTATATAAAAATCTAATTTTTTTAATGCACTTTTTAAATCTGCTGCTGTTATAGGATTGTCTTCTACTATTAGTATCTTAGCTTTGGGCATCTTCTCTCCATATAATTTGGTTTTTTACTCCACTCTTTGTACTTGTTGTTGTAATAGTTCCTTGAAGATGGTTTTCTACAAGTGTTTTTACAAGAATAAGACCGAAAGAATGTTTTGTTTGATCAGAGTTATAACCTACTCCATCATCTTCTATCGTGAGATAAAAACTATCCTCTTTTTTATATAAAGTGATCCAAATATTTCCTAACTTATCTAAAAAAGCATACTTAAAAGAGTTTGTAACAAGCTCATTTAAAATAAGTCCACGAGATATAGCTGACTCTACTTCTAAGTTTATCCGTATATCATAAATAATTTCACTCTCATTTTCATAGCTATCTTGTAATCCCCCAATAAGATTATCAAAATACTCATGAACATTTACATGAGATATATCACTTTGTTTATAAAGTAATTCATGCAAATAACTCATAGCACTTATTCTGTTTTGTATAGTTGTGAAAATATTTTGCATATTTTCATCTTCTACTTCATCTGCTTGGAGTCTTACCAGAGATATTATTGTTTGCATATTATTTTTAACTCTATGATTTAACTCTTTAAGTAAAGTTGTTTGTACATCTAATGCACTTTTAAGCTCTTGTGTCTTATTTTCAACTTCAACAATTAATCTCTTTTTTTCTGTTTTTTGTAGTGTTATAAGGTCTCTATCTGACTTATTTTTTTCATACTGTAATTGATTTATTTTATCTGCTAAAGCTATAGAGAAAAGTAAAGCTTCTAAGACAAAAGTTAATTCAACTACATATGGAAAATATTGATATACATTAAAAATTCCCGTACTTGATAGATACATTACTATACCACCAATAAACATTACAATCCAACCAGCGATTATAAAAAAAGATTGTCTATTTCCTTTTATTGCTGTATATATAGCTATATACACTAGATATATTAATAATATAACCGTGAATATATTACGAAATTTATCAAATGAATAAGTTACAACAAATAATAAACTTAAAAATGGAAATAAAAATAGATATATATTTAATATCTTATTTAATAAAGGATATTGTTTAAGTTTTATAAAATACTTTATAAATAGACCTAAAGCAAATATAGGAATAGCCACTATAAAAGTTGCACCTTTAATAAAAAATTCAATATTTTCACTATCAAAAAAGTAAATATAAGTAATTCCACTATACATCAATTGGTGAATAACAACTCCAAATATATAGAAAACATAAAAAAGGTAACTTACATCTTTAGTAAAAAAGTATATAAATATATTATAAAAAGCCAATACAAGCATTGCACCAAAAAATAGCTGTAAAATAGATTGATGTTGTAACTCTTTATTATAAAAATCTTGTGTATTCCATAAATTTAATTCTATAATCAAAGTTGTTATATTAGAAGAGGCTTTTATATAATATGTACTTACCTCATTTGGTTCTAATGAAATTTCAAAATATGGATTTACAGTTTTTCTGTTTGTATTAATTTGAAAAAGTCCATCTTTATAAGTATTTTTATTTGTTATATCAAAAAATTCAATATGCGTTGTTAAAGGATTAGCATACTCTATAATTTTTTTTATTTTTTTATCACTACTGTTATGGAGTGTAAACTTTATCCAGACATCAAAACTTGGTGAATATCCAAAAGATACTCTTGATTTCTTAATCTCTTCAAAGGATATACCACTATTTTGGATCTCTTTAATTGTTAAGGATTTTGTGTTGTCTTTATATATAAAACTTTGAGATAATATTTTTGTATTAGATGTCTCTTCATCTATCACAATTGATGAAGCTTCTACACATATAATAAAAAGTAACAATATCAAATTTATCCGTATCATCAAAATATCCCTTTAAACATTTTAGCATAAAATCGTAGAATAATATTGTCTCCCTTAATAGGTAAAGTTTTTATTTGCGATATTTTCAATAAAAACAGTTGCGTAACTGCTTTTTGGAAGAGTAAACTCTAACTCTAAAAAGTCTTTATCTGCTATAAATCTATTTTTAATATTTTGAGGTTTTATCCAAGCATCTCTCCTATAACCTTTTTCATGGATAAACATATCATCAAATTGCTCTTCTATAATTCTAGCTTTACCTTTGGCCCTTAAAATATCTCTACCAGGAAGCAATCCTGTTACAACTGTTCTATCATGAAGGTTGCAAATATCCCCATCAAGTTGGATAAGTTTATTACTCTTTTGCTCTTTTGAAAGCTCCATTCTTTTTATTAACCATCCATTGAAAAAATAACTTTGATATGCTAGTTTTAAAAACTTATTAAGTTTTTTATCACCAATTATCTCTTCGCCATAAACAACTCGCTTTGTCTTTTCAAAACTACACTCTTGTCCAAATCTTTGATATCCAAAATAGTTAGGCATACCATGCTTTTGTATTTGAGAAATTGTTTGATATATTTTTGGTAATTCCTCTTGTTTTACATCTTTTAAAGTGATTCTAAATCTATTTGCTTTTAAATCACCTATTTTTAATTTTTTGTCATGTTTATAAGTTTCCAATATAGTAATATTTTTACTATTTAAATATTCAATATCCCTACTTTTATTCATAGGTATTGAGATATATTGTGTTGTTGTTGCATTTTTATCTTTTAATCCAGCATACCCTATTAGATGTTCATCTATATCTAAAGTTGTAGAGATATAACCTAATAACTCCCATGTGGAGAGATGTTGTTTTTTGATTTTTAAAATCAAGAAGTTTCCTCTATTTTTAAACTCAATACTTGGTATCTCATTAACAATAAAATCATATTTATTTTGATGAAATGTAAAATTCAATGGCTCGTGTTCTTGTATATATAATCTTTGGGTATTCATTTTGAAATTATACAGTTAATATACTTTTATTCTATGGTATAATTACAGACTTTTAAATAGTAGGAAAAAAGATGGGTGAAAAAAAAATAGTTGGAAAAAGAGAACTTATATCTATTATCGATTTGGAACTGTTTGATTTAGATGCAAAAGTTGACACTGGCGCTGATTCAAATGCCTTACATTGTGATCATATCGATATTGTTGGAGATACAGTAAGTTTTACACTTTTGGATGAAGTTCATGAGGCATATCATGGGAAAAGGATGACTTTTCCTATTTATAAAATAAAAAAAGTGAAAAGTTCAAATGGACAACTTCAGGAAAGACCAGCTATAAAAGTAAGTGTAAATTTTATGGGGAAAAAATATAAAAGTGTAATATCTCTTACAAATAGAGCAGATATGAAATACCCTATGTTAATAGGGAGACGATTTTTAAGTGGAAAATTTCTTGTAGATGTAAGCAAAGAGTATTTAAGTAAAGAAGTAAAATAAGGACCAAAATGAGAGTATATATATTATCAAGAAATAAAGAATTGTATTCTACAAAAAGATTAGTAGAAGCGGGTGAACAAAGAGGATGGGATATTAAAGTTATAGACTACTTAAAATGTGCTATTGAGATTATGAAAGGGGAGTTAAAAGTAAACTATCAAGGAAAAGAACTTCCAGCTCCTGATGCTATTATTCCTAGAATTGGAGCTAGTCGTACATTTTATGGAACAGCGATGGTAAGACACTTTGAGATGATGGATACTTTTTCAACTTCTGGAAATCTTGCTATTAAAAGAAGTAGAGATAAACTTAGAAGTTTACAGGTTCTTTCAAAGTTTGGTGTTGATATGCCAAAAACAATTTTTGCCTCTAATAAGTCAAATGCAAAAGATGTGATTGAACTCAGTGGTGGAGCACCATTAGTTCTTAAAATTTTAGAAGGGACACAAGGTGTTGGTGTTGTACTTGTTGATAGTGAAAAAGCAGCAAAGTCTGTTTTAGATGCTTTTTACGGTATGGAGGTAAACTTACTTGTTCAAGAGTACATTGAAGAAGCAGGAGGTGCTGACATTCGAGCTTTAGTTGTTGGTGGAGAGGTTGTTGGCGCTATGAAAAGACAAGGTGCTGAGGGAGATTTTAGATCAAATCTACACCAAGGGGGAAGTGCAACAGCATATAAACTAAACAGAAAAGAAAAAGCAACCGCACTTGCTGCTGCAAAAGCTATGGGACTTGGTGTTTGTGGAGTTGATATGATACCATCAGCTCGTGGACCACTTGTTATGGAGGTAAATTCAAGTCCAGGATTAGAGGGAATTGAAAAATCTACAGGTCTTGATATTGCAGGTAAAATCATAGATTATATTGAAAAGAATGTAACTCCAAGATGTCCAGATAACCCTACAAAAAAACGGAAAATAAAAAGAGATAATATAGGAGCATAAAATATGCCAGATGAGAAGTTCACTCTTGGTGGTATTGATATACCAAAGGGTGCTAATACAACTATAAATATAGAGCTTCCAAAACTTTATAACACCCCTACTCAACTTCCAGTAAGAGTGATGCGAGGGAAAAAAGATGGTCCTATTGTATTTATAAGTGCTGCTATTCATGGTGATGAGTTAAATGGTATTGAGATTATTAGAAGATTTAGAAAACTCAATATTTTAAAACGGCTAAAAGGGACACTTATTCTTGTACCTATTGTAAATGTATATGGGATAATGAACCTCTCAAGATATCTTCCAGATAGAAGAGACTTAAATAGGTCTTTCCCTGGAAGTAGTAAAGGAAGTTTAGCAGGTCGAGTTGCAAAGGTATTTTTTGATGAAATAGTTTTAAAATGTGATCTTGGTATAGATTTACATACAGCTTCTATTCATAAATCAAACCTTCCGCAAGTACGCACAAATATAAACAACGAATATACCTTTAACCTTGCAAAAGCATTTGCAGCACCTGTTGTATTGCACTCTGAACTTCGAGATGGATCGCTTCGAGCTGTTGCCCAAGATAGAGGTGTACCAATACTTTTGTATGAAGCAGGAGAGGCTTTACGATTTGATGAAACTTCTATCCGAATAGGTGTAAATGGCTTAGTAAATGTATTACGAGCAAATAATATGTTACCTCAGATTACTAGAAAAAAACAGTCAAAATTACCAGTGATAACTAAAACTAGTAAATGGATTCGATCTGTTGAAAGTGGGATGTTACGCACTATTAAAGCACTTGGAGACACAGTAAAATTAAATGAAGTGATAGCTTATATTGATGAACCTTTAGGTGATCAAACATTTGAAGTAAGTTCCCCATTTGATGGAATTATTATTGGAAAATCAGAGATTCCTCTTGTACAAGAGGGGGATGCGGTTTTTCATATAGCAAAGTTTGGTAACCTTGAGTTAGCTGAAACAAAAATAGAATACTTTAATGAAGAGATAATCGAACAAAGTGAATTCTATGAATTAAATAATGAAGAGATAATAGAATAATGGAACTTTTTTATGATATTTTAAAACAACTTATACGAATACCTAGTGTTGTTGGTGCAGAACATCCTTTTTTTATGTTTGTAAAAAGAGAGTTAGAAGAACTTGGTGTAGATGTTGAATACTATGATGGTGTTCTTGTGGCAAAAGGAAGTGCTCCTACTAGTGGCTATATTTCAGCACATGCAGATAGACATGGACTTATTTGTACAGGACACAATGAGTTTCAATATGCAGCTTTTATTGCAAAGAACCAAGCGGACTTAACTGGGAACTCAAACTCAGAACAACTTTTAAAAAACTTTACAGATAGATTTGTAGATCAAAAAGTACAAGCTTATGAACCGTGGTCTGGTACATATTTAGGATTAGGGAGTATAAAAGAGACTTTTTTATGTCAAAGACGAAATAACATAATTTTTAAAGTTGATGGCTTTGACCATCTTATGCCAGGAACTCCTATAGGTTTTGTTGATAAACTCAAAATTGATGAAAATGATTTAGTTTATGCCCAACTAGATAATGTTATCTCTGTAGCAATCATCATCTATATGTACACTAAAGGATATAAAGGAACTTCATTTTTTACAGCTTCTGAAGAGGCTGGAAAAAGTTGGAGATTTTTATTGGAATATTTTAGACGATTTGATATTGATACAAAAAAACTACTTGTATTAGATACAAGCCCTTATAAGAATGTAGAAGATATTCAACATCTTGATGTAGTATTACGAAATCGAGATGAGAATGGTGTATTTCGTTCTTCTTTAAAAAATCAAATAAAAAATATCTGTATAGAAAATAATATTAACTACCATTTTAAAGACGCTTATTTAAAAAACATTATGTCTCAAAACGATACAAAAGGCTCTCTTGGTGTTACAGAACTTGGACGGATAATCCATGCCACAAAAGGGGCTATTCAAGGGACCACTTTACAGCTTCCTACTATTGGATACCATACAGTTGAAGAGACTACTACAAAAAAGTCTATAGATAGTATGATACTAATTCTCTCAAAACTTTATGGGATAGAAGATGTTTAAAACTATATTATTTACTATTGTATTTGTTACAAATATTTTTTCACAAGAACTCATTTTAGGAAAAATTGATAAATTTGATTTACCTGACTTAAACCTAAAATCTGTAAGAGCTAAAATAGACACAGGAGCAAAAACCTCATCACTACATTGTATGACAATAAAACCAACCAAAGATGGTTATGTAAAATTCATTACACTTGATGAAAATAATAAAAAATTTACAGGTAACTATATCACAAAAAAGATTTCTAGAATTGCCAATGTAAAAAGTTCAAATGGAACTATACAAACAAGATATTTCATACAAACACCTATTGTTATTTATAATAAAACTTACAATATAGAGTTGTCTTTAAGCTTTAGAGGAAGTATGAAATTTCCTCTTTTAATAGGGAGAGAGCTTATAAAACAAGATTTTTTAGTAGATGTTACAAAAAAAGATTTATCTTTTAATGCTAGTCAGTTGCCTCAATAGTATCCTCTTTTGTAACTTTATTTTTATTTTTGATTTTCATAATTGGTTTTTGTAAAAAAAGATTATTTGGATACAACACTATATTGTTCTCTTCATCTAAAATTTCAATTTGAAATAATGATATCTCAATAATCTCTCCTGTTATAGAGTTGTCCCCATCAATCACTTTTATCTTATCCCCAACTCGCGCTGGAAAGGTAAAAAATATAATAATACTTGAAGTCAGGTTACTTAATATTGACCATTGAGCAAAAAGTGCTACACCAATTACAGCAAAAATTGATGATGCGAATACCATAATACCACCTAATTGAACATTCCAAATAACAGCTAAAAACAATATTCCCATAAATATAATGACAAAATGTGAAAATTTAGTTACATAATAAACTCTTTTGGGAATGATTCTTTTTCTTTCACCTATTTTTCGGATAAAATATTCTGATAGCTTTGATATAACAATTGTTAAAATAATTAATCCAATAGTAAGCATAAAGTTTGTTGTTAACATAAAAAGTTCCTAAGATTATAATTTATGATATAATTATACACTATTTATAAGGATATAAAGTTGAAAATTTTATTTATTTTTTTATTTGTTTGTTTGTCACTTATAGCTGATGATACAGTAGCCAACACAACCTCAACTATTGAAAAGAACATTTGGTTAAAAACTTATCAAAACTATAAAAACTATAATATACTAATAAATAACATTACAGTTATTGAACAAAAACTTAAAAAAACAACCTCAACAGCACAAGAGGAACTCAAAAAAAGATTATCTATTTATAAATCAAAACTTGAGTTATATGAAACAAATCAAAACTTTAATACTCTTTTAAAACAATATAAATATACTATTTCAACTATTACATTAAGAGATTTCATCCTCCATACATCTCTTAAAGATATAGAAAAAACTATACAAAAATATAAAACCCTCAAAGATGATTTTTACATAGCAAAATCAACTATTAAAAACAGATATCTAACTATGCTTAATACAGATAAAGAGAATAGCAAACTTCAATCACTCAAAGAGGACTTAGACTATTTTATTGAATATAGTGAAAATATTGAAAAAACAGAAAAAAACCTTTTAGAATCTAAAGAGGAGTTATTAAAAAAATATGAAGAGTATAAAAATGATATTTTTATGAAACACCTCTTTACTGTTGGAATGATTATAGTATTTTATATTATTTATAAACTACTTTCCTCTTTGGTTTTTTTCCTAACACACAATCCAGAAAATCACGAAGATCAAAAAAACTATAAAAAACTTCTCTCACTTCTTTTTGCAATTTTAATTATTGTATTTGTAGCTATGAGGTATATTGACGATATTATGTATATTATCACATTTTTAAGTGTAATTGCAGCTGCGCTTACTTTAGCAACTAGAGAAATTATTCTAAATATTGCAGGGGCTATCTATATCTTTTTTACTAGTATTGTAAAAGTGGGCGATAGAGTTATGGTACAGTTTGAAACAAAACACACTATTGGGGATATAATTGATATTTCATTAGTAAAAATGAAACTCAATGAGATAGAAGATTATACAAATATTAAAGAGATAAAAAATGTAGGTCGTACAATATATATACCAAATAGTTATATCTTTACAAAAGTATTTTATAACTATTCATTAAAGAAAAATGGACTAATAACAGATTTAATAGAGTTTGAGTTTGATGTGAATAATAACTTTGAAGAGGTAGAACAGATCACACAAGAAGTTTTTACAAAGATTAATATTTCATATAAAATATCATTTAATTTAAACTCTACAAAAACAGCAATTGTTGCTCTTATTGCTTATCAAACAAACTATAAACATGCTACAAAAACAAGAGGAGAAGTAACTATAAAACTTTTTCAAGCATATAAAAATCATGAAACTATAAAACTAAAAGCCTCTAAAACTGTACCAAAAGAGAAAGAGGAAACAGAATAATTCTACTTCCTCTTAAACATATAAGTAACAATTGAAGCTATAACTCCAATACTAATAAGTAACCATACCACTTTATAAGTACCACCATCACCAACGGTAAATGGTAACGAAGTAGTATTCATCCCAAAAAATCCAACTATTAAGTTTAGTGGCAAAAATATCCCAGATAAAAGTGTAAGAACATAAACAGTTTGGTTCATTGACTCGTTTGTTTGTGTGAGATTAAAATTATATAATGCATCAAGCTTTTCTAAAAGTAATCCACTATTTCTATAAGCCCTTTGTAAATGCTCCTCAATATCCTCAAAGTTTCTCTCAAGATACTCCTCTTCGTGTTTATAATTTAGTATCAAATCACTCATAGTTTGTACTGCTTTAAAAAGTACTCTATTTATCCTTACTATATCTGTTTTATAAGCAAACCATTGTTGGTTAAAATCTTTGATTGATTTTCCATCATAAAACTTATCTTCTATTGCCTCAATACTGTTGAAATTATCTAAAATAATTTTTAAAACAGTATCTATTTTTTTATCTAAGAATCTATAAAAACCTTTTATATTTTTCAAATCTACAAACAAATCTTTACTTTTATCAAAATAATAATAGGAATCATCTGTAACTACAAAAGCATTACTCATTTGTAAAATTTTCCCATCTTCACTTTGAGGAAGTCTTAAAATAAAAAGGTCATAATTTTCATGTTTGAAAAATACTGAGGGATGTACTTCACTTCTAACATCTTCAAGGTGAAAGTTATCTAATTTGTCTCGTATCATATATTTTTCCTATAATAATATTAAAGTTGCTAAACCTAAAAAGCTAAAAAACCCAACCACATCAGTAACAGTTGTAAGTAAAACTGTACTTCCAATCGCTGGGTCTATCCCCATTTTTTGTAAACTTAAAGGGATAACAGCACCAAAGAACCCAGCTCCTAAAAGATTAATAATCATTGAAAGTGCTATAACCACTCCAAGCATTGGCATAGAGAACCATAAATATGATATAACCCCAATAATCATAGCAAACAATAAACCATTTGCTAAGGATATCAACACCTCTTTTTGGATTGTTTTTCTAGCATCCTCTTTTTCAATATCCCCTAAAGCCATCTGTCTTACTGTTACTGTTAAGGTTTGAGTTCCCGCATTTCCACCCATAGAAGCTACAATTGGCATCAAAATGGCTAAAGCTACAAGTGACTGAATAGTTGTATCAAAAATACCAATTACAACTGAAGCTGCAATAGCAGTAACAAGATTTATTGCTAACCATACAGCTCGCCCTTTTCCTATTTCATAGATGCTTTCAACTTGCTCTGTTTCATCATTTACCCCAGCCATGTTATAGATTTGCTCTGTTGCACTTTCTTGGATGATATCGTACACATCATCAGAAGTAATTCTCCCTACTAACCTATTGTTATCATCTAAAACAGGTACACTCGTAAGGTTATAATTTGTTACCATATCTACAACCTCTTTGATAGTTGCTTTATGGGAAATATTGTAGGTTCTAAACTTTTCACTTGGTATATCTGAAAATTTTGATGTATGTTCAAAAATGATAAGCTCTTCTAAACCTACACTTCCTATATATTTTCCTTTTATATTAGTAATATGACAATGCCAAATATTATCAACTTCTCCGCTCTCTTTAAGAGCTTTTAATCTTTTAATAGCATCACCAATATTTTCATTTTCTTTAGCACTAAATAACTCTGATTGCATATAAGAACCAGCTTCATCATCACTATATGCAATAAGTTGCTCTAAAAGTTCTTTATCTTCATCATCGAAACTTTCTAAAATAGTTTGTGCTACATCTTCATGGTCCTCACTAATATTTTGGATGAAATCCGCAGCATCATCGGTATCCATATTTGAAGTAATAGCTACAAGTTTTTTTGTACTAATATACTCACTAATCTCCTCTTGCACATAATCAGGCATCTCGGAGAGAACTTCAGCAAGAAGAGTACTTGGTATTTTTCGTAAAATTGATGAGTATTGCTCCTCATCTAAATCTCTTAAATGTAATAATTGTTCAGCAATATCATAAGGGTGAACAGTGCTATTTTCCTCTTTATATTGAGATATTTCTTCTAATAGTTGTTCTAATAAATTTTCAATTTGTTCTATATCTTTCTCATTCATAATCTGTGATATCCCTTGCTTTTTATTACTTTGTAATTATATTGAAAATTTACCAAATTTTTTGATGCAAATTGCCAAAAAAGATGTATAATTCGCAAAATTAAATTTGGAGGCTTCCTATGTCTACTTTAACTGTTAGTAATTATACTTTAAAACACTTTGATTTAAAAGCAAAAGAGGTGATGGATCACTATCTTGATGTGATAAATGTTGATATTAGTGATTATACTTTTGCTGGAAACTATATCTGGCTTTCAACTGCTACAGGTTTTTATGCAATTGTTAATGACACTTTTTGTCTGTTTATATTAAATTCTGGTGAATTAACTATGCTTTTACCACCCTTAGGGAAAAAAGAGAATACCTATGAAGCGATGATTGATTGTTTTGATATTATGAACACACACAACAGTAATAAAAATTATTCGAAAATAGAATATGTACATGAAAACTTACTTGAAGGATTTGTAAACTACCTCGAAGAGGGGACAGTTATTTATGATATGTTAAAAGATTTTTTAATAGAGAAAAAACTTGTTGACTATATCTATGAAACAGAAGATTTAATAGAACTTAAAGGGGACCCTTATAAATCAAAAAGAAATGAGATAAACAAATTTAAAAAAGTATATCCAAACCATAGAGTTGAGATTATAGATATAGAAAAACACAAGGAGGGTATCACAACACTATTTAACAAATGGGTAAAAGATAGAACTATTTATATGCCAAAAGAGGAGGTAGAAACTTTTCTTGATGGTATCTATTTTGAAAGATTTGCTATAAAAAGACTTTTAAATGACTACGAAAATCTTGATGTTGTAGGGATGGTATTGTATATTGATGATGAGATTAAAGGTTTTACTGTAGGGGAGAGAATCAACGAGACAACTTCAAGTGTTATTATCGAAAAAACAGATTTTGAAGTTTTAGGATGTGCTCAATTTATCTTTAGAGAGTTTACAAAATATCTTCAAGAACTCTATGGAAGTATTTATATAAATGTAGGGGATGATATGGGATTTGAAAACTTAAAGAAAGTAAAGATGTCTTATAGACCCGATAAATTAATTCCTAAATATACTATTTATCAAAAACAATGATTTCAGTAGCAACAAAAGAGAATACAAAAGAGCTTTTTAACCTTGAAAGTTCTGTATTTTCCAAAGATGATTTTGGACTAAGTGTAGGTTCTTTTTATTACCACATAAAAAGAAATCATCTTTTTGTTTATAAACAAGATAATAAAATTGTGGGATATATTTTGTGGCTAAAAAGAAAAAACAATTATAGACTCTACTCTTTGTGTATAAAAAAAGAGTTTCAAGGTCAGGGTATTGCAACAAAACTTTTAGAATATTCTTTTAAAATATTAGAAACAAAAAGTTTCACTTTAGAAGTAAAAACTATAAATAAAAGTGCCATAAAACTTTATGAAAAAAACAATTTCAAAATCAAAAAAGTTTTAAAGAACTACTATCCTAACAATATTGATGGGTATTTGATGTATCGAAGTTCAAATGGCATTTAGAAATTATACAACTCTATTTCATGAGGTACAAAAATCATATTTCTTGTACCTACAATCTATAGTTTTGTTTTTAGTTACCTATATTGACTGGACACTACTGCCTTATATCACAAAACTTGAAGGTACTTATCTTCCAGTTTTTATGATAAGTTTTTTTATGCTTCTTGGAGCTCTTGATGGGATAGTACAACCGCTATTTAAACATATTAGGATATATAATATTTATCTATTTACTATCATTTTAGATATTATTCAAATATCCTCATACCCAATTTTAAGCCACTCTATTGTGGTTTTTACTTATGTGATATTATCAATATTTACTATTCAAGCTATCACCTTTGAGATAGCCAGAGTTCACACCGTTGATTTTATGCAAGATGAAGCTATTGAACTCAAAGATTATTTGATGTTGCGTTCTTTTATGATATCTATTGCTATTGTATGTGGAAGTATTAGTGCTATGTTGTTTGATTATTTTACAATTGAACTAACTACACTTTTATCTTATGTAGCAATACTAGGATTTATTGCAATTTATATCCAATACAAACTTTATAAAAAATTCAAAAAGAAAGTAATTGCAAGTGATGTAGAGATACAAACAGAGAGGCGAGACCTCTTTGAAAAATTTAAAAATAGAACTTTATAAACCATTATATCGTTTTAAATTTAGCTATAATTATAAAATATTATTAGGTTAGGAAAAAATGGAAACACAAAACAAAGAGAATATTGAACTTAAATTTTTAAGTATGGATGATTACGATGAATTAAAAGAGACAATGTTACTCTCCTATGAAACAATGCAAGATGCTTATTGGAAAGAAAATCAACTTAAAACATTAATCGAGAAGTTTCAAGAGGGACAAATTGTTATAAAAATAGATGGTGAGTTAGCTGCTTGTGCATTTTCTATCATTGTTAATTATGATGAATTTTCAAATCATCACACTTATAAAGAGATAACTGGAAACTATACATTTTCTACACATTCAAATAAAGGTGATATACTTTATGGTATTGATGTATTTGTGAAGCCAAAATTTAGAGGTCTAAGACTTGGAAGACGGTTGTATGACTATAGAAAAGAGTTGTGTGAAAAACACAATCTTAAAGGGATAGCTTTTGGTGGAAGAATCCCAAATTATCATAAGTATGAGAATGAACTTACTCCAAAAGAGTATATTGAAAAGGTAAAAAGAAAAGAGATTCATGATCCTGTACTTAATTTTCAAATATCTAATGATTTTCATCCCGCTAAAGTTTTAAAAGGATATTTAGAGGGAGATAAAGCTTCTGGAGAATTTGCCGTTTTACTAGAGTGGGATAATATCTATTATGAAAAACCTAATAAACTAGCAAGTATAAATAAAAAAGTGGTTCGATTAGGCTTAATTCAATGGCAAATGAGACCCTATAAAAACCTTGAAGAATTGCTACAACAAGCAGAATACTTTATAGATACAGTTTCAGGATATCGTTCTGATTTTGCACTTTTCCCAGAGTTTTTTAATGCCCCATTAATGGCTGAAAACAACCATCTTTCAGAACCACAAGCTATAAGAGAGTTAGCCAAACATACCCATGATATTATTCAAAAGTTTTCAGAGTTTGCAATATCATACAATATAAATATCATCTCAGGAAGTATGCCAGAGATAAAAGATGGTCATCTTTATAATGTTGGATATTTATGTAGAAGAGATGGAACTATTGATCGTTATGAAAAGATACATGTTACTCCTGATGAAGCAAAAGTATGGGGGATGCAAGGGGGAAGTGAACTTAAAACATTTGATACAGATTGTGGAAAAATAGGGATACTTATCTGTTATGATTCAGAGTTTCCAGAACTTAGCAGACTATTAGCTAGTGAGGGAATGGATATTTTATTTGTGCCATTTTTAACAGATACTCAAAATGGTTACTCAAGAGTAAGACTTTGTTCCCAAGCAAGAGCGATTGAAAATGAATGTTATGTTGCAATTGCAGGAAGTGTTGGAAACTTACCAAATGTTCACAATATGGATATGCAGTTTGCGCAGTCTATGGTTTTTACCCCTTGTGATTTTTCTTTTCCAGCAAATGGTATAAAAGCAGAAGCTACAACAAATACAGAGATGGTTTTAATTGCTGATGTTGATATAGATCTTTTACGAGAACTCCATGAATTTGGAAGTGTAAAAAACTTAAAAGATAGAAGAACAGATATTTTTGAAGTGAAAAAAAAAGAGAGTAAATAAAACTATTATCTCTCTTTTTTTTAAACAATAGTATTATTTATTTTCCTAATTGTTTATATAAAACATTTAAGTCCCCAAGAACCCAAATCTCAACTATTTTTTCATTTTCAATTTTAAAAAATGATGCACCATTATATTTTATTCTATTATTTGTTGCTTCAAAATCAAATAATTTTCCCTTATGTGTACCATTATACACAGCTCGAACAGCTACTTGATTATCTTCAACAATCAATACTTCAATCCCATGATACAAATTTGGTATTGCAGTTGTTATCATATCAAAGTATTCTATAAAGCCCTCTTTTCCTCTAGTTTCAATTCCTAAAGAACCTCTAAAAACAATATTGTCATCGAATAACTTATCTATGTAAGTTTTATCTTGCTTATTCCATAGATTTTCATAATATGACTCTACAATTTGTTTTTTCGTTTTCATTTTTTTCCTCAAATTTATTTTTTTTGAATTATACAATATTTTTTAACTTTTATCATTAAAAAATTATTTAACGATATTTAAATTTGTTAATTATTAAGAGTAAGAATACTATAATTACACCATTAACACAAAAGGAAAACTTTGAACTTTTTTTACATTATACTCATTATTTTAACAATATTATTTATTATAATTTTATTGAAAAAAAACTTTTCAAATAGATCTTCTTATCAAAAAGAATCTATTGATATACTCACTAAAACTTTTGGAGAACAAAACTTTTCTCAAAATGGTGATATATTTCAATTACAAGAGAAACTTCATATTAAATATACTCCACAGAACAACTATGAAAAATCTATTCTAACTATTATAGAAAGTACAAAACATAAACAAGATGTAATCTATAAAAACAATATGAGTCACAATAAACCTTTTGAAGAAAACACAACTTTTCAAATATTGACAAATGAAATTATAGATTTTAGTATAAAGAAAAATATCAACCTAAAGGGTTCTATTAGACTACTGTTTTTATCATTAAACAATAAAGCTTTAGAATCTTTAATTGATGATAGAAAACAGGAAAAAGAGTATATAAAACTGTTTTATAAACTTCTACCAAGTTTTGTTACAAAATTTAACAAAAAACTAGCAGAATAGGTTATTATGATAAATTATCAACAAATATTAGATGAGATATTTCAAGAGTTACAACCAACATTAACAAATGGAAAAGTTGCTGATTATATACCAGCTTTAGCAAAAGTACTCCCTGATCAATTTGCTATGAGTATTACCCTTATGGATGGTACAAGTCATCATATAGGGTGTAGTGATACGAAGTTTTCTATTCAAAGCATTTCTAAAGTATTTACTTTTACAAAAGCTTTAAATATCTATAGTAAAGAACTCTATAGAAAAGTTGGGAGAGAACCATCTGGAAATCCTTTTAACTCTTTAGTACAGCTAGAATACGAACATGGTATCCCAAGAAATCCATTTATAAATGCTGGAGCAATAGTAGTAACTGATACACTTCTATCACACTATAAAAATGTAGATAATACTTATGATAAGATTCTAGGTTTCATTCAAGAAATAAGTGATAATCAAGATATTACATATGATAGAGATGTATGGTTTTCAGAATATAAACATGGACATAGAAATATAGCCCTAGCAAATCTTATGAAGAGTTTTAACAACCTTGATAACAATGTTGATGATGTGGTCAAAACCTACTTTAAACATTGTGCCATTACCATGAGTACAAAAGAGCTCTCACGAGCTATGTTGTTTCTTGCAAATCATGGAACAGATCCCATTACAAACAAAGAATTTATAACATCTAGTCAAGCAAAAAGAATAAATGCTGTGATGCTCACCTGTGGACATTATGATGCGAGTGGTGATTTTGCATTTCATGTGGGATTACCTGGTAAAAGTGGTGTTGGTGGAGGTATAGTTGCTATTGTTCCAAAGCTCATGAGTATAGCTGTATTTAGTCCTCGATTAAACAACTGGGGGAACTCATATAGTGGAACAAAAGCTCTAGAAATATTCACAAACAAAACTTCACTATCAATTTTTTAAAAAAAAACTTTTTTTTTAACAAATTTTAATGATTTTTTCAAAAATAAATAGGAAAATTTTAATAATTTTTTTCTTGTAAATACGATGAATAAAGGGGTTATAAAAAGCTCCAAAAAATTCAGAAATATTTCAGCTTAAAAATCTCATTTTTAGTTTATAATTTCAATTATGAATAAGGGCTAAAAAGAACCCTAGATATCTATAGTTATAATTGGCGTTAGACTTGTAGATACTAGAGTTAACAAATGTTGTGTATTCTTCAAATAAAGAATACATTTATACTAACAAAAAAAACTTATCTTAAAATTAAAGGAAGTGTAAATGATACTTAAAAAAACAGCAATTTTCTTAATTGCTTCAATTCTTTGTGTAAATCTTATAGCAGCTGATGAAGTTGCAAATGAAGCTGCTGATCAATGTGAGGCTGCATATTCTGCTTGCTTAACTATTTGTGATGCAAATGGTGATTCAAATGTTGAAAAATGTTATGATAAATGTGATGCTACTTACTCTGCTTGTTTAGAAAAGCTAGAGGATAAATAACTCATAAATTTTAATACAAAACCCTTATTCTAATACTTATAAAAAAGAGAGAAAATGCAACTATCTAACCATATATATTGTGATCCTCTTTTTGAAAACATCGCAATAGAAAATCTTCTATTACCAAATCCGTACAAAGAGTATCCATATTTGATAATAGAGAATTTTTTCACCCCTGAACTATTGAAAGAGATAGTTGATTATTCAAAACAAAAAGATGATATAGCACAAGCCAAAATTAAAGCAACTGTTGTAGATGGAATTGTACAACCAAAGCTAAATATAAAACAAAGAAAAACAAATATTTTAAAACTCAACAAGCAGCTTTCAAATATCTATAATACTCAGTTTCAAAATTTTCAACCACAAATAGAGGAGTTTTTTAACACTCCGCTAACTTTTAGTACAAAAGTACAAATGCTCCAATACAAAAAAGGCTTTTTCTACAAAAAACACGCCGATGATTCAAGTGAATTAGTTGATGAAAACAGTAATACTGTAGGTTTCATAAATGTTGCCCCTCAAAGAAAAGTCACAACTGTACTTTTTGCTACTACTTGTCAAGAGGAAAACGATGGCTACAGTTTTAGTGGTGGAGAGTTAATATTCAACTACCTTTACGATAAAGAGAACAATCAAATAAAACTCAAACCAAAAGCGGGAGATATGGTAGTCTTTCCTAGTAATCCTTACTTTAGCCACGAGGTTTTACCTGTGACTGATGGGTATAGGCTTACACTGGTTCAGTGGCATGATGGGATTATTCAGTAAACTTTTCTATAAAAAATTAAATACAATCTAAATTATAATTTTTAGAATTTCTCAAAAGTGTGACACTATATGTGACATTGTTTAGATAGAATTTTATACTAATTATTTATTTGATTTCTAGAATATTTGTAAATAAACTAAAATAATATAAATAATTTAATAAAATAACATGGAGAGAAAATGAAGATAAACCTATCATTAGTTACAACAGGAATTATTGGAGTAACATTAGCACTTGGATTTACAGGATGTGGAGCAAAAGGGAAACAATTTATGGGCTTCAAAACACCGACAGAAGGTAAAGGGATGGTATATGTATATAGACCATCAAGTTTTATAGGTGGCGGAGTTTACTATGATGTAAAAAATAAAAATAATGATGATGAAGTTATTGGAACATTACGAAATGGTGGTTTTATTTCAAAAGAGATGACACCAGGTAAGAAAATTTTATGGGCAAAAACTGAAGCTACTTCTACAGTTGCCGTATATGTCAAAGAAAATGATATTGTTTGTATTCAAGGTACTGTTAATATGGGACTATTAGTAGGTAGACCTGATTTAAAAAATGTAGATAAAGCAGTGTGTGAAATAGAGATAAAAGATACTCAAGAAAGTATAGAGTAAGTATGATTGAATATACACTTATTAAAGAATTAAAAACTGAAAGCACTTGGAAACTATTTTTTTTATCAGCAATTACACTTGGAATATACAATGCCCATTATATAAGGAAACAAAGTAAAAAAATAAACAATCATATCGGTAATGATAATAAATTATCAGAAAGATTGATTACTACATTGATATTTTTTATATATGCTAGTGTTATTTCAATACTTTTTAATATCTTTTTTCCTAATATTATTATTGATAATTTTGCAACTTTTTTTAGCAATATTTCATGGATTCTTACGATAATATGGGGATATAAAGCAAGAAATAGACTAAATAACTATCTAAATTTTGATAAATCTAATCCTTATTGGTTTCATGGATTTTGGACATTCTTATTTACACCATTATATTTTAATTACAATATAAATTGTTTCTATCAAAAAATATATGATCCAGAAAAAACTGATAACACTTCAGAATATATGACTATGCCAGTAAAATAAGTAATTGGCTAGAAGGCTTTTAATAATAAAAAGCCTTCCCTACTAGACAATCAAAGTATAAAATTCTTGATTCAAATAATTAATATTTAATATTCTCATAATGCTTAGCTCGTAATTTTTTCGCATACAATAACAACAAAATACCAATACTGGCTATAAAAGCTGTAACATACAAAGTCATATTATAATTACCAAACTTCTCTATCAAAGCTATACTATAAAGTGGTGCACTCACCTGCCCTATCCCATAAGCAGCAGTCATAGAGCCCATAAATATCACTGGATTTTTTCCTGCTAACTTTCCACCATAATGCATAAAAAGAGCCACATGACCTATAAAAGTACTTCCATATAATGCCCCACTTAAAAGGTTTAGATAGATATTATTTGTCATAGTAGGTATTAAGATACCCACTATTTGCAACACAAATGCCAAGATGATGATATCTACACTATTGTACCTATGGGCAAGTCTCATCCAGATAATTGCAGATGGTATTCCAGCAATACCAACCACAAGCCAACCTAAACTTCCATACCCATCAAGCCCCTCTAAAGAGTTGATAATATCAGGAAAAAAAGTAGCTTGAACCACGAAGCTCACCCCTGCTGTAAAATAAGCCAAAATTAGCAAGACAACATAAGGTGTAAACATATCTTTTGAAACTTTATGTTTCGTTGCCTCTTTTTTCAACTCTTTATCAAAAGATAAAATATAAATAGCATAAATAGACGCAAAAAAAGCAAAGATAGTAAGTACCATCCAAGCATCACTCCAAGTACCACTTTTAAGGGTATACTGAGCTATAAGCTCACTTACAGTTATAGCAAAACCAATCCCACTAAAATGTATCCCCATAGCTTTTGTTTTATCTTCATAATTGATTTTTACCATCACTATAGCACCACCAACTATCAAAACCATAGCCGACCCAAACCCAGCAATCACACGAGACACAAACCATAAAGTCTCATTTGTGGTAGTTGCAAGTATAAGTGTTGTAAGTACACTTAAAACTATCCCTATCCTAAAATATTTTACTTTACTATTGATATCTTTTAAAAATATACTAAATACAGCACCACTTAGATATCCAGCATAGTTAAAAGAAGCAAAAAGCCCAGCATTGGTCACAGACAAAAAATCTTCAAGCATAGAAGGAAGCAGTGTAGTAAATGCAAATCGTGCTACACCAACACCTATGATGATACTTATAATCCCTGCAAGGAGTATGTTGAAGTTTTTGTTTTTATCTAATAGATTTATCATATCTCATCTTTCAAAAAGCAGTCTATACCATAAGGCTTTTTAGAGTAATTATGTTTCCCATGCTCCACAATCAAAGCATGAAACTCTTGATAGATTTTTCTTCTTTTATCTTCATCTTGTATCTCTTTTTCTAAAGCATCTTCAAATAGTTTTTTCATATCTTTATACTTAGCCTTTTCATCAATCAAATCCAACTCCAAAAGCAACCTTTTAGTATATGCATCTACTTTAAATTGAGCTTGATTATAACCATATAAAAGGATAGAATCAGCAGTCTCTTCCCCTATTCCCTTTACTTTTAAAAGCTCCTCGCGTGTTGGAATAGTTCCATCTAAACTATCATAAAATTGTATAAACTCCAAAATATAATTTGCCTTTTGATTAAAGTACCCTGCTGGTTTTATAAACTCTTTGAGTTTATCTACATCCATAGCTTTTATAGATTCACTTGTGATACAATTATTCTCTTGTAGATTATTCATAGCTTTTGTTACAGATACAAAAGTGGTATTTTGAGTTAATATTGAACCCAAGACAACTTCAAATATTTGATTGCTATTTTTAGGATAGCTATAGTCATTCGGATGATAACCAATACCTAAAAATGGCCACCAACCTTGAGCACCATATTTTTTTAAAAGTAAAGTATAAATTTTATAGATAATATTCATAGCTTAGTTTATTTGCCAATCTGCTCACGCAATTTATCTTTTTTACTTTTCCGTTTTCCTTTAACTGGAGCGCCACCTTTTTGTCTTGTAACTGTTCCAACAAACTCGAAACCTTCAATTTGCTCTTTTTCAAGTTCTATTTGTGCGCGTTTTTCTATAAGTTTAAAATGCTCAAAGTTTTCTAATGTGATAAATGATATTGCCGTTCCGCTTTTTCCAGCTCTGGCAGTTCTTCCAATTCTATGAATATAGTCATTTGAACTTCTTGGTAGATCATAATTTATAACACAAGATATATCCTCTATATGCAAACCTCTTGCTGAAATATCAGAAGAAAAAAGTATATCTATCTTTTTCGTTTTAAAATCTTCTAGGGTAAACACTCTTTCATCTTGGTCTAGATTTCCATGAAAGGATTCTGCATTAAAACCATATTTTCTAAACTTAACTGCAAGATTATCAGCTGCTCTATTATTTGATACAAAAACTAACACTTGTTTAAAATTATTTGTTTTTAAAAGTTCTCTTAAAAGAGGATTTCTTTTCTCTTGATTTACTAATATTGCCCGTTGTGTTATATTTTCAACTATTGGTGTTTCATCTTCTATATTTATCTGAACTACATCATCTGTTATTTTTGATACAACCTCTAATATCTTTTGAGGATAGGTTGCAGAGAAAAATAAATTTCTTCTGTTTTTCGATAAATTTTCAAGAACTAAATCTAACTCGTTTGCAAAACCCAAATCTAACATCTTATCTGCTTCATCTAAAACAAAAAACTCTAAAGAAGATAAATTAATCTGTTTTTTTCTCAAAATATCAAGTAGCCTTCCAGGGGTTGCAACTAAGATATCACACCCTTTTTGTAAATCATAAAGTTGTGTTGCTATCTCTTCTCCACCAATTACACTTATAATTCTAGGTTTTTTTGAAAAGTTTGAACTAAAAACTTTAAAACTCTCAGCCACTTGTAAAGTAAGTTCTCTTGTGGGTGTTAAAACGAGCGTTCTTATTTTTGCTTTGCCATTATAAGAACTATCAAGCCACTTTTGCAAAATAGGCAAAACAAAACTTGCAGTTTTTCCACTTCCTGTTTGTGCTTTTGCCATAATATCTTGTGACTTCAAAACTAAAGGGATAACTTTTTGTTGTATAGGTGTTGGAGTTAAAAAATTGTTCTTTGTAAGTGCCTTTTGCATTGGTTCTGATAGATTAAATTGGATAAATCCCATATAGTTATACCTTTGTTAAATTTGTTAGTTTCATCTTTTTCAATATCTCATAAGTTTTACTTACATCATAAGTAGCACTATGGTATGAGTTTGGGTCAAAGTCTATATCATAGTAGATACAAGTTTCATCTAATTTTGGATTTTTTATGTTTCCATTTTTGTTCAAAGCCTTCACTATATGTTTGTTCTCTTTCATAGTACAAATATGCTTTTCAAACTTTACTAGCTTTTCTATATGTCTTAACTCAAAGCTAATATTGTGAGCTACTAAAGTTGTACACCCTTCGCAAAAAGATGCAAAATCTTCATCTTCTTTGAAGTATGCAGGATATTTTGTCTCTTGTTTGTTTCTGTGTTCTAAGATAAGCTCAGGGGTGAGTCTATGTACGGCATAAGAGTATGGATTAACATTGTGGCGTGAGAGATAGTATCTATGAAACTTATCTATTACAACAAATTCACCATCTCTTATCTCTATTTTCACAGCAGCAGCTTCTATCACATCATATTGGTGTGTTGTATTTGTTTCAAAATCTAAAATTATCATAAACTATCCCGCTATTTTATACTGGTAATTGTAGCTAAGTTCCCATTTGTTTTTACTAACTCTGAGAGTTTTAATTGCTGTGCTTTTGTGATAACTTCACTTTTTAAAAGTTCTCCCAAAATAGCCCCTGTAGTTCGTTCTAATTTTGAGGCTATTTGAGTAATAGAATTTGCTTTTTTGAACATACTTTTGAGTTTAATTTTATCCTCTAAACTCCATTTTAGCCCACTATTTTTTGCTTTTCCATCTTCTTGATTTTTTTGTTGTCTTAATAGTTGTTTATCCTCTTGTTGCATCTTAGAAACACTTACTTTTTTCCCTGATTGGATCGCTTCTATATTTGCTTTTGCATCTTTGATTCTTGTGTCTATAAGTTTATCTACATTTTTAGCCATAAGATAATGAAAATTTTCACTATCTTTTACAAGTGATTTTTTAGCTCGAGTGATTGCTACATAAAAAAGATTAAACTCATCAAGAAGTTCTTGATTTGGTAGGAAGTTTTGCTCTTGATTGAACTCTTCTAAACTATCACAACCAAAGTCAACTATCAAGTCTGCAAAATCTGTAAAATCATCTGCTATAGTTACTCTATCCCACTCTAAACCTTTAGCTGTATGTGCTGTTGTTAGAAAAAGTATCTCATCTATCCTTTGTTCAAAACCATTATTGACTCTATTTTTCCAAGCATCATAAAACTTTTTTGCTACCTCTTGAAATTCAAATATCTTTTCTTTGTACTCTTTAGCAACTTTTAAAGCTGATTTTAGTTCAAAATCCTCAACCTCTTTTGCATAATCTGCAATATCCTCATCACTGCTAAAATCTTTTAAAAATCTATTTCGTACTATTTTCTCTTTTTCATTGTTTAATAAATAATACACCTCAATAGTTAGATTAAATATCTCATTTGGATCTCTTACAGTTACAAAGGGTTTTCTATTTTCTATCCGATTTGAAATAGTAGCTATGAGTTGTGCGTTAGTTCTTGAGATATATCCATTTGTAATGATAGTCTTATCTGTATCTTTTGAAGCTTTTATCTCTATATTTTCATTTTTAAACTTCGCGAGAAGTTTATTTGCAAATTGAGCTATATCATTATTGAATCTAAAACTTGAACTCAAATAGAGTTTTTTATCACATTTGATTTTATCAAGGGCATTTTTACTTCCACGAAAAGAATATATTTGCTGATGTTTATCTCCCACATATATTTTTGTTTTAGAACTTAAAGCTTCAAAGATACCAAGAGTTACTTCATTTGTATCTTGTGCTTCATCAAGCATGATAATATCATAGTTGAATTGTGGAATTTGCTCAGTTGAGAGAAGAAGATAATAATACTTTAAATAAAAACTATGAGTAGGCTTCATCTTTCCTATAAGCATCAAATCAAACATCTTCTTTGCACTTTTATGTTCTATATCATCTTTGGCTATTTCCTCTTTTGTATTGTTACAAAAGTTTTCAAATATTTTTAATGCCCCTATAGCTTGATTGTAAGTGATACCAAACTCTTTTGATATATCTATAGCTCTATAGTTTACCAAAGAATCTAGATTGATAGAGGTATGTTTTTTCACTGCAACATAAGCTAATCCATGGGTTGTTTTTACACTTGTATTTGATGGGAATATTCCCATAGCTTCATTTTTTATTGCACTATTGAAAGCCAAATAAAGTATCTTTTTTGAAGAATATGTTTCTGAGATAAGTTTGAGAGTAGTTGTTTTTCCAGTGCCTGCAAAGGCATTTATTTTAATATTCTTATACTGTTTTATAGATTCTAAGATATCTTTTTGTTGTTGTGTTATGTTCATAAAAAGATTTTAACAGAATTTTTTGAAGAATTTAAAAAATATTGCATTTTGCAATTTATACAAAACTTTCTATTTGTAAAATCTCTTTGATAAATACTTCAAAATCTTTTCTACAGCTCCCTGCAAAACTATTTTCTAAAAATTTATTAATCCCTTTATTTCTATGTTGTACTATTGGAACTATTTTTATCCCTGTAATTTCAGACATAAAATGTGACTCATCCGCTTCCTCATATGCATGATTTAAAATAGAACGAGAAAAGTTATTTAAGATATGATAATAGATATGTAAAAACTCTAATTCATTTACATGAAGAGCATAAAGATGTGTTACAAAATTTTCATCTTCATGGGAAACGACACCTTTTACTTTTTCAGGTCGAACTCGAATACCAACTTCCTCTTTGATTTCCCGCACCAAGGCATCTAAAAGTGGTTCTCCCTCCTCTAGTGTCCCACCTGGAAAACCAATCCGTCCATCCCATCTATCTATCATAATAACAGCGGGACACCGTGTGTGTTTTATATCATCGTTGAAGTATTTCCAAGGGGCTATTTCATCTGTGTAGATAGATAAAAATACTGCATTTTTCTTTTTTTGATTAATCTCTCCAAATGGGATTCGATTACTCAACAATCAGCCTTTTTATTGATGGTTTTAAACTTGTGAGTATCTCATATTTGATTGTATTGTGCACTTGTGCTAGATGGGTTACATTATCAAAAACACATACTTCATCGTCTTTAGATTCTACAGAAAAACTATCCATAGAAACTCGACCAAGTATCTCTAATCCATTTGCTATTTTTCTTTGTTTATGAGAATTAGCTCTAAATAACCCATCTCCGTATCCAATATTATAATTTGATACAACCATATCAGATGGTGTTATAAAAGAATCACTTCCATACCCTATATGGTTCCCCTTTTTAATATTTTTAGTTGCTAATTTTTGAGCATGAAGTGAAAGCACTGGTTGTAAATATTGTTCCTCTTTAGTATCTAAGTAACCATAAATACCTATACCTACCCTTGCTATATCATATAAATTCATATTAACTTTAAAAACACCTGTACTATTTGCACAATGTACTCTAAAGTTGTAATCTATATATTTTTTTGTCTCTTGGATAGCTAGTTGAAAATTCTCCTCTTGCTCTTTTGTGATACTATTTTCTTCATCTGAGCAACAAAAGTGTGTAAAGATACCATTTAAGATCAACTTTTTCTCTTTGATAAGTTTACATGCTTCTTCAATCTCTGCAAGATAGATACCATTTCTATTCATCCCTGTATCTATTTTAAATTCACACTTACTTCCAGATGGGATTTGTTTTATAAATGAAAGTGAGTTAATTGAGATAATTAGAGAATCATCTTCTTTTTTAGTTGGGATGTCATATAAAACTAAGATAGACTCAAAACCAAACTTTTGTGCAATAGAAGCTTCCGTTAAATCTCGAACAAATACATGTTTTATCCCATATTTACTGGCCATTGAAGCTATCTGTTCAATCCCATGACCATAAGCATTGTCTTTTAAAGCAATGGCAACTTTATCTTTAGAGCCACAACTTTGTGAAAAGTAATCGAGATTATGAAAAAAAGCTTTTTGGTTTAGTTTTATATATCCCATTTTTTACTTCTGTAAAAATTGTGTACCGATACCATCACTTGTAAATAATTCAAGTAATATACTATGTTCAACTCTTCCATCTATAATATGAGCTTTATGTACTCCATTATAAATTGCATCAATACAACTATCAACTTTTGGTATCATCCCACCAGCAATTGTTCCATCATCTTTATATCGTTGTACATCCTCTTTATCAAGAGAATTTAAAAGCTCTTTATTTTTATCTAAAACACCTACTGTATCAGTTAAAAATAGTACTTTATTTGCTTTAAGTGCAATCGCAATTTGAGATGCTGCAATATCTGCATTGATATTAAATCCTGGATGATTTGGACTCTCACTATTCGCAATTGGTGCAATAACAGGAACAAAGCCTTCTTTTATCAAATCTTCAATCATCTGTGCATTTATAGAGGTAACTTCACCTGTATAACCGAACTTTCCACCATCTTTTGCAATGGCTTCTATACAGTTACTATCTTTTCCACTAATACCTATAGATTTTGTTCCATGATAATTTAAAAGTGAAGTGATATTTTTATTTATCTCACCACTTAAAACCATCTCGACAATTCTCATAGACTCTTCACAAGTTACTCGGTGACCATCTACAAAAGTTGATGGTATTTGAAGTTTATTTAACATATCAGATATTTTAGCTCCACCACCATGAACAATAACTGGTTTTATCCCAACGAGTTGTAAAAGTGTAATATCTCTTGCGAATTTCTCTTGTAATTCTGGACTTGTTTGTGCACTACCACCATATTTTATAACAATAATTTTATTTCTAAACTCTTTGATGTAAGGAAGGGCATCAAGAAGGGTTTTTATTTTTTCCTGTTTTAATTTCATATTTGTTGTCTTTTTAGTTTATTTTTATTTTTTAAAAATATATACTTGTCAGGATCTAGGCTATCAAGAAAATCTATGATATCTCTATTTCCCATCTTTATTGCATACATATAAGTTTCACTACTTACATGTGCTCCATTATTCACTAAAAACTCTACAGCTTCTAAATGCTTATCTTTTATGGCATAATCTAGAGCTGTCATATTAAGAGCATCTTTTTCATTTATTTTAGCCGCATAACTTAATAATAATCCCATAGAAAGAGTATCATTATTTCTTGTAAAATGCATCAAAAGGGTAAAACCATTTGCATCAGAAGTGTTTGCATCAGCTCCATTTCGTAATAAATTAAATAAATCCTCTTTCATAATACTTACTATCTTTTCAAATTATCTATGATAAATTTTGCAGCAACTTTACCATCAGCAGCAGCTCTAACTGCTAAATCTGCACCTCTTACACTATCTCCACCTGCATAGATTTTAGAATTTGATGTTTGGTATTTTTCATTTATTTTTAATCCATTCCATCTATCTAGTTCTAATTCACTTTCTTTAATAAAGCTTGGTAACTCTTGCTCAAATCCTAGTGCAAGTATTATAATATCTGCCTCTTCTAAATAGTCACTATTTGGCACTATTTTCACACTTTGTCTTCCTGATTCATCAGCTTCACTCATTGTTGTTTGTTCAACTATTACACCATTTGACTCAATAGATTTTGGACTCACATTAAATACAAACTCCACACCCTCTTCTTTTGAGTTTACAACCTCTTTTTTACTTCCAGGCATATTAGCCTCATCTCTTCTATAAAGACATTTAACGGTTGTTGCTCCCTCTCTTATAGATGTTCTTACACAGTCCATAGCAGTATCTCCACCACCTATTACAACTACATTCTTATCTTTTACATCTATAAAATTTGTATTTTCCTCTTCGAAGTTTCTTTTTTGGATTCCTGTTAAAAACTCCATAGCAAGATATACATTTTCATTATCTTCCCCTGAAATTCCAGTTTTCTTCCCTTTTGTTGCACCTATTCCTATAAATACAGCATCGTAATTTTTCTCTAACTCTTCAAATGATTTATCTTTTCCAATTTCACAATCTGTATAAAGATTCATACCAGCTTCAACTAACCAATCAATTCTTCTTTGCACTCTAAACTTATCAAGTTTAAATCCTGGAATTCCATAAGTTAAAAGACCACCAGCTCTACTAGCTCTTTCAAACATATCTACATCAATACCTGCTCTTAAAAGAAAAGTAGCCACACTAATACCAGCTGGTCCACTTCCCACAACTGCTACTTTTTTTCCTATTTTTTCACTAGCAAATTTTGGTTTGAAACCTTGTTCAAATCCTGTTTCACTAATATGTGTTTCAACTGCACCAATAGTAATAGCACCGTGAGTATCATTGAGTGTACAATCACCCTCACATAATACATCTTGTGGACAAATTCTTCCCAAAATTTCAGGAAAAGGTGAAGTTTCATTTGAAATATTAAATGCTAATTCAATATCATTTTGAGCAGTTTGCTTTAGCCATGCTGGAATTATATTATGTAAAGGACATTTATTATGACAATATGGATCACCACACCCTATACATCTATCAGCTTGCTCTTGTGCTTTATTTTTATCAAACACATTATAAACTTCGCTGAAGTCTTTAATCCTCTCCATAACCCCTCTTTTTGAAGGATTATTTCTATCTACTTTTGTAAAATTTAACATATCTTAATCTCCCTGCTCTGGGTTTAAAGGTAAAATTGTCATATCTTTTGGTTTTACCATCCAGAAATTTCTAATCTCTGATCTAAAGTGTTCTAAAATCTCTATAGCTTTTAAAGATTCTGTCTCTTTCACATAATCTTTAAGTGTATTTTTTAGATAAATTCTCTCTAACTCTGTATCATCTGTATCAATTCTTAAAGCTTCTATAAGCTCCTGATTCATCTTATCTGTAAACTCTCTGTGTGGATCATAAATAAATGCTAATCCACCTGTCATACCGGCACCAAAGTTGATACCTGTTTGACCTAAAATCACAACAATACCACCTGTCATATATTCACATGGAGAATCTCCTGTTCCCTCAACAACTGCAATTGTTCCAGAGTTTCTTACTGCAAATCTCTCACCTACAGTTGCTCTTACATAAAGCTTTCCACCTGTTGCACCGTATAAACAGGTATTACCAGCACCTGCATAATCGCTTCCTTGAAGTGCTGGTTTTATAATAATTTTTCCACCACTCATACCTTTTCCAACATAATCATTTGCAACACCATCTAGATACATTGAAACACCACGACTTAAAAATGTCCCAAACGATTGTCCAGCAATCCCTGTTAAGTTGTAAGTAATAGTATCTTCAGGAAGTCCCGCATCACCATATCTTTTTGCAATTTCACCTGATGTTAAAGTACCAAAACTTCTATTTAAATTTGAAATCTCTGCATCCACTGTTACAGGGATGTTTGGACTTTGAATTGTAGGCAGCACCTTTCTTAGAAGTTTATGTGAGTCTTCATTTTGATCATAAGGAGTATTTGACTCCACTTGACAAGTATCAATTCCATCAATTCTTCTCAATACATTTTGAAAATCAAATTTTTGTGAAAACTCATCATCAAGAACTTTTAATAGATCACTTCTACCAATAATATCTTCAATCTTCTCATATCCTAAAGTTGCCAAAATCTCTCGTACATCTTGTGCTAAAAATTCAAAATAAGAGATAAGTCTTTCAACTGTACCACTAAATTTTTCTCTTAAATCTTCATCTTGAGTTGCAACCCCAACACTACATTTATTTGTATGACAAATTCTTAAAATTTTACATCCTAAAAGTGTTAATACAGAAGTACCAAAAGCATAACTTTCAGCACCAAGCATAGCTGCTTTTACTACATCAAGTCCTGTTTTTAATCCACCATCAGTTTGAAGATGAACCATCCCTCTTAAATGATTTGCTTTTAGTGAATTATGAGCCTCTGCAAGTCCCATCTCCCAAGCATTACCTGTATGTTTAATAGATGTTAATGGAGCAGCACCTGTTCCACCATCAGCCCCAGAGATAATAATCTTATCAGCATATGCTTTTGCAACACCTGAAGCAATAGTTCCAACACCAACTGATGAAACAAGTTTGACAGCTATTTTAGCTTTTGGATTGATTTGCTTTAAATCAAAAATCAATTGTGCTAAATCCTCAATAGAATAAATATCATGATGAGGAGGTGGTGAAATCAATGTAACACCGGGAGTTGTATGTCTGAGCGTTGCAATCATAGGAGTTACTTTTGAACCAGGTAATTGTCCACCCTCACCTGGTTTTGCACCTTGCGCTAGTTTAATTTGTAGCTCTTCACAGTTTACTAAATACCCTGGTGTTACACCAAATCTTCCAGAAGCAACTTGCTTAATCTTAGAGTTTTTAATTGTTCCAAATCTAGCAGGATCTTCTCCACCCTCTCCAGAGTTACTTTGTGCTCCGATTGTGTTCATAGCTTCTGCAATTGCTTCATGAGCTTCAACAGAGATAGAACCACATGACATAGCTGCTGCTGCAAATCGTTTGAAAATATCTTCTTTTGATTCCACTTCATCAATACTAATAGCTTGTTTGTCACTATTAAATTCAAAGAAATCTCGAATAAATTTTTGACCTCTATTTTCTACTAAGTTTTTTAAACCTTTAAAATCACTAATATCTTCTTTTCCAGATGCCGCTTTATTATGCATTGCATGTGTAACTGCTGGTGCATAATCATGGTACTCTCCACCATCAATATATTTATAAAATCCACCCATATTTAGTGGAAACATTGATTGATCATCAAAATATGCATTAAAATGTAGCTTTTCTATTCTTTTTTCAATATCTTCATATCCAAGACCAGATAAGTCACTATTTGCATGTTCAAAACAATCTTTTACTATTTGATCACTTAAACCAATAATATCAAATAATGATGAGTTTCTATAACTAGCAATTGTAGCAATCCCCATTTTTGACATAATTTTTAGTAGCCCTGAACCAATAGCTTTCATACTATGTTTTAGTTTCTTTTGTAATTCATAAGATGAGATGTTTTTTCTCTCATAATAGGATACTATAGATGCATACATCATATATGGATAGATAACTGCCACACCAAATGCGATTAACACAGCAGCGCTATGTGGATCGTACACTTCACTTGTAACTGCAACTATTGAAACGGTACTTCTAATTTTGTCATTTTGTAACTTGTGATTTATATATCCAACTGCCATAGCCATTGGGATAACTTTAGACTCTTTTGATACAGTTCTGTCATCTAAGATAACTATACTAACATTTTCATTTACCACAGCTTCTTTTACTTCAGCATACAGTTTTTGTAATGCTACTTCTAAGTTAGTTGTAAATGTTGTACTAAAAGTTTTATTTTGAAAATCTTCATCATATAATGGATCTTGATTATCACCAAATCTCATCATAACATCAAATTTTTCTTTCATTAAAATTGGGCTAACTGCTTTTAATCTTTTTGTATTATGTTCACTCTCTTCTAAAATATTATACGCATGACCAAGTCCAGTATTTAAAGACATTACAATTTTTTCTCTATATGGATCAATTGGTGGATTTGTTACTTGTGCAAACTTTTGTCTAAAGAAATCTGTAAAGTTTCTATTTGATGTTGAAAAACATGCCAACGGAGTATCATCACCCATAGAGCCTGTTGGCTCTTTTCCATCATCAGCCATAGGGATAATCATCTGATCTAGTGTCTCATAAGTTATATTTGCATATTTTTGTCTATGTTCTAAATCATCAAATCTATAATCCTCAAGATTGATAAATGTATCTTCAACATATTCTTGAAGATATTGCATATTTGAAGTCAACCACTTTTCATAGTTCTGTGTTGATTTTAAATAATCATTAATATCATCATTTTTTAATATTTGACCATTTTTAAGATCAACTGCAATCATTTGACCACTTTGTAATCTTCCTCTATCAATAATATCTTCATCAGGAATTAAAACTGTACCATATTCACTTGTGATAAAAAGTCTATCATCTTTTGTTTGGAAATATTTTGATGGTCTTAAACCGTTTCTATCTATTAAACACCCAATATGTCTCCCATCGGTTAAACTTACAGCTGCTGGTCCATCCCAAGCTTCAAATCTAATTGCACAATATTCATAAAATGCTCTAAGTTCTGAGTCCATATATGGAGCATTTTGCCAAGGAGCTGGTACTAAACTTCGTGCAGCTTTAAAAAAGTCCATACCATTTATCATTAGAAATTCAAACATATTATCTAAAGAAGCACTATCACTTCCACCATCTTGTAAAAGTGGGAAAATTCTTTCCAACTCTTCATCACTAAAAATTTCAGATTTTATTGCTTCTGTTTTTACTAAAACATTAAATCTATTTGCTTCAACAGAGTTTATCTCACCGTTGTGTGCTATTCCTCTAAATGGTTGAGCAAGTCTCCATTTTGGTAATGTATTTGTTGAGAATCTTTGGTGAAAGAGTGCAAATGATATTTTAAAATCTTGATCATTTAAATCAAGATAAAACTGCTTAATAGTTGTAGGCATAACAAGCCCTTTATAAGCAATCACTTTTGATGAAAATGTTGGAATATAAAAATCTTCTTGATCTTTTAATGCATGTTCTGATTCTTTTCTTGCAAGATATAACATTGCATCAAATCTTTTTGAAGAGATCAAAGTATTTGGTACAACAAAAACTTGTGTAATCTCAGGTAATATAGCTAAAGCTTGCTCACCCAAAGCATCTGTATTTACAGGAACTTCTCGACATAATAATACTTTTAAGTCATTTTTTTCACAATAATATTTAAAAGTTTCTAACTGTGCTTCCCCTTTTGAAAATACCATTGCAACTGCATAAAGCTTTGGAAGATCTACCCCATTTTGCATAGCAACTTTTCGCATAAAATCATCTGGAATTGATAGAAGTAATCCACTTCCATCTCCACTTTTACCATCTGCTGCAACTGCACCTCTGTGCATCATTCTCTCTAATGCTGTTATAGCATCTTCTAAATTTTGATGTGTTTGTTTATTTTTTAAGTGAGCTACTAGTCCAAACCCACAATTATCTTTGAATGAAGTTAATTTGTCTAAATTACATCCCATTATTTTCCTTTATGTGTTTTATCTCTGTTTGTTAATATTTAGTTTGTATTTAAGAGATAGTCTAAGATTATCTTACATTATTATGGCGATTTTATCCAATTTTTGTTTAAAATGTCGTTAAATGAAAACAATAAAAAAGGGTGATAGGAAAACCTATCACCCTTTTTATAATCTATAATACTATTAAATTATTAACAAGAATAAGTACTAATAAACTCAAATGCAGTTGGTCTAGCTTCATCTGGCCAAACT
>JAIOSF010000011.1 GCA_021107755.1 Arcobacteraceae bacterium | reverse complement strand
TTGTATCACCTTCAAATCCATTTAATGCTTTTACCAATGCAGTTTTCCCATGGTCGTTATGACCACATGTACCTATTATATAATTATCCATTACAAATTTCACTAATTATCTTAGTTATTGATTCTATTTCTGAATCTTGAATACTTCTAAAATCTAATAAAAACTTATCGTTTTCAATTCTACCTATAACTTTTTTTTCTCTAAAAAGTTTTTCTATTTTACTTGGTTTATAATTTTTAAATTCAATACTTAAAGCAATAGTAGGTATCTTTTTATTTGGAGTTGTTCCACCCCCAATAACTGTTTGAGTTTCAATAATATTACAAGTACAAATATTTTGTATTTTATTTTCTACCTCACTAGCTCTAGACTTTAGAGTAGTTATTGGAGTAAAAAGCATATTTAAAGTAGGAATATTTTCTTTTTTATCAAGAAGAAGCGAGATGATATTGTCTTCTAAAATAGCAAGGGTAAGTTTATCAACTCGTAACATTCTTAAGAGTTGGTTTTTCTTTAATTTATCTATATACTTTTTCTTCCCTACAATAATTCCAGCTTGTACTGAACCTAAAAGTTTATCACCAGAAAAGCTTACTAAACTTGGATTTACTTTCATAATTTCTTTTACACTAGGTTCTGTTTGATTTAAATTATATGGTAAATCAATCATATGACCACTACCCATATCATAATAATCTATTAGATTGTTTTTTGTAGCTACATTGACTATCTCTTCATGAGATACTTCACTTGAAAAGCCTTCAATTGAGTAGTTTGACTTATGTACTTTCATCAGAATTGCGCTGTTTTCATTGCAAGCATTTTCATAGTCTTTTAGGTGTGTTTTATTAGTTGTACCAATCTCTTTTAAAATAGCTCCACTACTTGCCATAACATCAGGAACTCGAAAACTACCACCAATCTCCACAAGTTCTCCTCGACTTACTACAACTTCTTTATTTTTAGCAAAAGTATTAAGAACTAAAAATACTGCACTTGCATTATTGTTAACTATTAAAACATCTTCACAATCAAGAAGTTGACAAAGAGTATTTGAGATATGAGAATATCGTTCTCCCCGTTGTCCTTTTTCTAAATCATACTCTAAATTATTATATGAAGTTACAATATCTTTAACTCTATCAAAGCTTTCAGGAGAGATAAGACTTCTTCCTAAATTTGTATGTACTATTACCCCTGTGGCATTAATAACTTTTTGTAAGGATGGTGAGGTTATCTCTTTGTATTTTTTTAGAACCTCTTCAATAAGAAGATTCTCATCCACAGATGTTGCTTTCTCTTCTAAAATATCATCTCTAAGTTTTTGTATAATATCTTTTGATATTTTAGTTATCAATTTAGCTGACATCGCACTAAAGGCTTTGTGTTGGACAAACTTATCCACTTTAGGTATAGATTTTAGTAAAAACATTTTTACCCTTTCAGTTTATTTTAATATTTATTGTGTAAAATTTCTTTGTTTTTGGGGGGTATGTGATCCTGGTGGACACCACAGGTTTCAACCCTGATTGGAGGTATTTGTGTAAACGCCTCGGTAGGTTCGATTCCTACACCTTCTCACCATTTCCCTAAACAACAACAATTGGCTTATCAACTCTTGGGACAATTTCCCCAATAATTTTTGCATATCCAAAAGTAAAATTCTCTATTCTTTTTAGATATTCTTTGGCATCATTTTTATCTATTGCTACTAAAAGCCCTCCTGAAGTTTGTGCATCACATAAAATTTGTTTTCTTATCTCACTAATACTTGATGCATAGGATACTTTATCTTCTAAGTATTTTTTATTTTTTTTACTTCCACCTGGTACTACATCTTGTTCTGTAAGTTCTCTTACTTTATCAAAAACAGGAATAGAGTCATTATAAAGTTTATAAGATATATCATCTCTTGTTGACTCTAAACTATGTCCTAAAAGACTAAACCCTGTAATATCTGTACAAGCACTTACTCTATACTCTTTTAATATCTTTGAAGTTTCATAGTTTAAACATTCCATTACTTTTATTACTTCCTTTATCATAGAGGGGTCTAGTAAATCTCTTTTTATTGCAGTTGTTAATACACCAAGCCCAATTGGCTTTGTAAGTATTAAAACATCTCCAATTTTTCCACTGTTATTTTTTAAAATATTTGAGGGGTGTATCATCCCTGTTACACTTAATCCATAGTACATCTCAGGTGTTTCAATGGTGTGTCCACCCATTAAAACTCCACCACACTCTTTTATTTTATCATTTCCGCCACGAAGTATCTCATTTAAAACTTCATATCCAAAATTTTTAGCATCAAAACCCACTATATTCATAGCAGTTTTCACATCAGCACCCATCGCAAATATATCTGACAAAGAGTTTGCTGCTGCAATTTTTCCATAGATATATGGATCATCAACAACTGGTGTTATAAAATCAAGTGTTTGTACCAATGCCTCATTATCATTTATTTTAAATACTGATGCATCTTCATTATTTTCAAATCCTACAAGTATATTTTCATTATCTGGTTTAAGTTGGCAAATAGTTTGTTTCAGGTCCCCCGGACCCATTTTTGCTGCTCAACCAGCTGCTTGTACAAATTTGGTTAATTTATATTTACTTTTCATAATTGCTCTTTATTTTATTTGTGCATGATTATAGGTAGATTTAAGATGTGACAATTGAAGTTATATCTATGTATACCTATACCTTAGGTGCTTTATTATAAAAGTATAGTATAAATATAATTAAAGTTAGTAAAAAAAATTGGTAAAATATATTTTACCTTTTAAGTTTATTTTTATTTTAATCTATTATTATTTCAGTAACAAGTTCAAAACCATAGGTTATGGTATTAAGATGAAGTATATATTACTTTACCTTTTGTATAAGGAGTTTCCTTACGAACAAAAATAAAAAGAGTTACAGACTCTAAAAAAGGTAAACAATGGAAAGAAGATTATTTCTAAAAGGTGCAACAATACTTGCAAGTTCGGCTGTAATAGCTCCAAATATACTATTTGCTAATTCTGATATTTATAGATTTGGTATCACAAAAGATACAAGAGTTTTTTCTATTGAAAATTCATTTGAATTAGAGATAAATAATCAAGTAGCACAACTTTGGGTTCCTCTACCTCTTGATAGTGAGTATCAAAAGGTTTTAGATATCTCTTATGAGGGAGATTTTGATGAAGCTCATATTTCAAATAACAATCCATATAATACAAAATTATTGTATGCAAAATGGAATAAAAATAGTAAATCAAGAAAATTAAAAGTACATTTTAAAGTAAGTATGAGTGAAAGAAGTGTTAACCTAAATTTAGCAACTAATAGTACAACTTTTCCAACTAAAGTGAAAGAGTTTTTAAAAGGTACTACACATACACCATTATCAAAAACTATCACAAATTTTGTATATACTATTGTAGATAAAAATGATACACCTTTAGAAAAAAGTCAAAAAATATTTGACTGGACAGTATCTCATATGTATAGAGATGAAAAAGTTCTAGGTTGTGGAGTAGGAGATGCTACTAGAATTATAGAAGAGAAGCTATTTGGTGGAAAATGTACAGATGTAAGTTCTATATTTGTAGCACTTTTAAGAAATGCTGGAATTCCAGCAAGAGAAGTATTTGGTATAAGAGCAGGTGCTTCAAAAATATCAAAATCTTGTGGTAAAGCTGATGAAAAAGGTTTTGCAAAGATTACAGGTGGACAACATTGTCGTGCAGAGTTTTATCTCAATGGTATAGGTTGGGTTCCAGCAGATCCAGCAGATGTAACAAAAGTTATGAAGCAAGAAAAACGAGATATCAATGATAAAAAGATTCAAGATCTAAAAAAATATTTCTTTGGAAATTGGGAGATGAACTGGGTAGCATTTAATTATGCTAGAGATTTTATATTAGAACCAAAACCAGCGCAATACCCTTTAAATATGCTTGGGTATCCTTATGCTGAGATGGATGATGATGTTGTAGATTATTACGATGCAAAAAACTTCAAATATCAGTACACTTCTCAAGAAAAATGATGAAAAATCGTAGTTTTGTAGTATCAGCAGTAGTTACTGCTGTACTTTCAACTGCATGTTGTTTACCAGCATTTTTATTTCTGTTTTTTGGTATCTCTTTAGGTTCATTGTCATTTTTAATACAGTTAGACTTTTTAAGGATTCCTCTTGGAATTCTCTCAGTACTATTTTTTATAATTTTTATTTTAACAAAAAAACAAAAAATGAAATGTGAGTGTGAAAGTAAAAAACTTAAAACATATATTAGTATTGTTTTATTTGGTTTAGGGTTGATGATATTATTATTTTATCCTGAGTTTTCAGTTTATTTTGTGGAGTAAAATATGAGAAAAATATTTATAAGTTTAGTCTTGTTGTTCTTACCTATCTCATTTTCTTTTGGTAAGACAGTAAATATCAAAATTGATAAGATGCACTGTCCACTTTGTACTATGATGATTAAAAAAGCAATAAAAAAGCTTGATGGTGTAGAAGCGGTAAAGGTGACTCTAAATACAAAAATAGCTAAAGTAAAATATGATGAATCTAAAATAGATGAAACCAATATTTTACAAGCTATTAAAACTACAACATATACAGGAGTTGTTCAAGAGTAGTTATATAAAATTAATGAACTGAACAAGTATTACTTTAGTTTCTTCCTTTGTAGTTTTAAATTAGTACCAAGAGCTTATGAAAATTGTTTATTAACCTTTTCTAATAATGAACTTAACCATTTATTAGCACTATCAACATCATCAAACTTTTGTGATTTTGCAACTTGATCTTGCCCCTCATAAAATCTCACTCTAATACCATCTTCTACATGATCTATTTTTGTTCTAGTAATTTTATTAAAGTTTAAATAAACTCTTTCATTTAATTGTATAAACATTATTTTCCCCTTTTTTTCTTAATTTTACCATAAGTTATATTTTAGTCAAATTATTTTTACCATAATTACTATTATATAATAGTGAATTTACATATTATCTAGTGCTTGTTCGTTAAATCTATAAGTCTTATGTGAAGTTTTGATTAAAATATTTTTCTCTGTTAACTCTTTAAATAGTTTTATTAATGTTGGTTTAGAAATAGATATAGTATCTGTAATCTCACTATATGAAGTAATTAATTGGTTATTACTATCTAAGTTAGCAATAATATATTTTACCACCTCCACTTGTTTTGAATCGGTCACAGCAGAGATAGTTTTAATGACATTTGTATTTTTTTTGATTTGTTTTTCTTGTACAATAGGGAGTAGTACATCATGGAGTGTATTTAAAAGCTCTTTTATATTGATAGGTTTGATGATATAGTTTTCCACTTTAAGTTGTATAGCATCAAGTAAATATTTGGTATCGGTATATGCTGTAGTTAATATGGCAGGTATAGAGATATTATTATTTTTAAGTTCTTTTAAAAAATCAATACCATTTTCATTTTCAAGTAATATATCTGAAATAATAAGATCTATTTTTTTTGTTTTAATTATATCCATAGCTTCTTGTGATGTTTGTACTGAATAGATATTTTTTACAAAATCTTCAAGTACATCTGTTGTATGTTTTGATAAGTTTATATCATCTTCTAAATAGAGTATATTAAATTCAAGTAGAATATTTAAATTTCTGTTTTCCATTATATTACCTTGTTTTCATTGATTGGTATTTTTATTGTAAATAGTGAACATTTATCATTATTAAGATCATCGATTTTATGTAAAATATTTTTATAGGTTATTGAACCATTCATATGTTTTTCAAGAATTTGTTTTGACATATAAAGCCCTATACCAGTACCAGCACTTTTATATTTTGTTGTGTAGTAAGGTTCGAAAATCTTTGGTACAATCTCTTCATCTATACCACCACCATTATCTAAAAAATTGATAATAACGGTATCTCTAAATTCGCTAACAATAATTTTTATAATTTTATCATTTTTTTTAGAAGTTGCACTTAAAGCATCTTTGGAATTAGAAATAATATTTAAAAAAACATGAGATAATTCATTATAATAGGTGTTAAGTTCCAGATTATCTTTTATTTCAAGTTTTAGCTGAATATTTTGTGCTTCAAGAAGATATTTTGATAACTCTATTGAGTGTTCAATACAATCACTTATAAAGAATATACTTTTATTTTTTGCAGGACTAAAAAAGTTTTTAAAATCATCAAGAGTATTTGACATATTATTAGCAAGAAGTAGGGCATCATCTACTTTTGTTTGTATTAATTCATTTGTAAGTTTTCCCATCTCCATTTTTGTTTGGAAACTTTGAATAATCATAGTAATAGAACCCAATGGCTGTCGCCATTGGTGTGCAATATTATTAAGCATCTCACCCAGACTGGCAAATCGTGCTTGTTGAAACATGATAAGATCTTTTTTTCTGTTTTGTGAAACCTCTTTTGATACTTTCACCTTAAGGTATTTATTAAGTTCCATTAGCTCTTTCGTTTTATTTGTAACTTTTTCTTCGAGAGAATTATGGAGGTTCTTAAAGTTATTGATAATAAGAATTGAAAATAAAACAGAAAATAAAAATACTAAAATAATAGCAATAATTGACAAAATCATAATTGTATTAAAGCTTTTTTGAGTATTTCTTTGTTCTTGTACAGCAAGTGATAAATCATAGTTAATTAAACTAGTAATATAGATACTAATAGCATTAATTTGAAGATTTAAATTTTCAATACTAGGAATTTTTTTTGATTTTATAATAGTATAAATATTGCTTTTAATAGTGAGAAGTTTTTTATCTATATTATTTATAAGGCTTTTTTCTAAAGTTTTATTTTCATAGTATTTATCTTCTTTAACAAGAAATTTTTTGATAAAGAAAGGTTTTTGTGGTTTATAAATATTTTCTTTATATAGTTTCCAATTTTTATCTATAATATCAATTGCAAGTTCAAGGACATCTATTGATTGTGCTTTTGTAATATCATTATTTTTTAAATCATGAAGTGTATCTTTTATATTTACATTATAGGCATCTTTTATATTTTCTAAACGGATAATTTTTTTTGTTCTTGTATCATATAAAACATCGAAATCTTGCTTAATTGTAAAAATAGAGATTTGTGAAAATATTATAATCCATAACATCCCACCAGTGATTATAAATACTAAGAAACCTGTTTTGTATTTAAAATCTAAATTTTCATAATAAGTTGTTATCTGATTAAGTAAGTTTTTCATTATTTTATGAGCTTAAATGTTGATTTTTCATATTCAAAAAGATAAATTTTATTTAGTAGTTGTGAGTTCTTAAAATTTAAGTGTAAACCCTCTAAAAGATTAGGCGGAACTTTTTTTAATAATTTTAAGAGTTTACTTCTTGTAATATTCCCCTCAATTTTAGAAAGTGCCCAAACAAAAGTTTTTGATGCTAGAAATGCTTCAAGAGATATAAAACTAAGTTTTTCATCTGGATAATATTTTTTCATCAATGTTTGATACTCTTTTACAACGGGGATAGAACTATCTAAATAGTTAGGAACAACTTGTGAGAATATTAAGTTTTTTGTATCAACATTTAATGCTTGTAACTCATGAACCATTGCATTTGCATCTCCAAATGATATATTACAAAATATAGTGTTTTTAAAATTTGAATCTTCTTTTGCTTTTTTTATAAATAGGGCGTTAGCTTTATACGCACCAATCATCATTATAACTTCAGGAGTTGTATGCCTTATTTCATGTATTGCATGATTTATAGAGATAGTATTTCTCTTATAAGAACCTTCTGCTACAAGTTGAAGGTTCCTCTTTTTGAGTGAATTAATTAGTGAAACATAACCCTCTTCACCATAATCATCGTTTTGGTAAAAAACAGCAAATTTATTTAGTTTCTTGGTATCGTTAAGATATTTAACCAGCGTCTCTATCTCTTCATTATATGAGCTTCTAAAATTTATATAGTTTGAATGATTTTTTCTTCTTAAAAAAGAGGCACCTGTAAATGGAGCTATTAATGGTATGTTTTCTTCATCCAAAATTGGTAATATATTTTTTACTGTTGGGGTGCCAACAAAACCAAAAAGTGCATAAACTTTATCAATATATATTAGTTTCTTAAGATTATCTAGAGTTAAATCAGGTTCATATTTATCATCATATATTATTAAATCTATTTTTTTATCTTTTATAATATTGTTTTCATTAGCATATTTAAAATAGGAGTTTGCACCTGCTTCTACAGATTTTCCCCACTGTTTAATCATACCAGTATTTGGCAGTGAAGTACCTATTTTTATGGTGTTTTCTTTGAAATTTCTTTCTTTAGTATATACATAAAATAATATAAGTAAAAATATAAGTATAGGTAATCTTTTTAACATATAACAGTGTACAAAAAATATATATAAATAAAGCTTTTATAAATAAGTGATTTTTTTTTATAATTTAAGCTAGAGTTAAATAGTAATCCTATAAAATTTAGGTAAAGAATTTTTTACCATTTTTAAATTAGGATATAGTATATGTCAGAATTTGTATATTACAACAAAATCAATTTAGATTTTCCTTTAAATGAGGAAATCACAGTCTCTTCAAATGTAGAAGAATTAAAAAGTAAACGCTTTTTAATATCTAATAATGGTGAAGTTAACTCAGAAGTTTACACAAAAGATGTAGATTTTTATTTAAACAATACACAAGATAGTATTGCTGATAAAATAATTAATGTGCATAAACTTTATGAGATTGCAGCAACAAAATATGATTACGCACAAGATATTTCATACTCAGCTAATATTGAAAATAAAGTTTTATTAGTAGCTACTGAAGATGAAGCAAAAACTTTTATGTCAAATATAGATAAAGATGAGTTTGATTTATATTACATCCAAAGTGATAGTATAAAATCAATCGAGGGTCATATCGGAAACCTAACAGTTGTTGTTGATAAAAACAATAAAGATATCACAGTACAAATTGATCAAATAGTTTGGTTTGATGCACAAGAGTTGGGACTGAAACAAAGTGGTATATTTGATCCTTTACAATCATCATTGAAAGAAGTATTATCCACAGTAAGAGCTAATATAGAATCTTTTGAATATACAAAATTTACCACTTATGATTCAACTATTTGTCAATATCACGAAAGAAGAGAAGAGATATGCTCTAAGTGTGAAGAGGTTTGTCCTACTGTTGCTATATTAAAAGATGATGAAAAAAAACATCTAGAATTTTCCCAAATTGATTGTCATGGTTGTGGCGGTTGTATCTCTGTATGTCCTAGTGGTGCATTGGATTATGCTGCTTCAAATAAAGAAGCACTGTTTGAGATGAGTAAATTTTATAAAGAAACACACCCTTTAATCATCCCAAGTAAAATGGATATAGAGAACCTACAAGTAGAATTAAAAGAGAATGTATTACCATTTTCAATTGATGGTGAGAAGTTTTTACATGAATCAACTCTTTTAACCTTAGCGCAAATATCAGCATCTCAAATTGTATTTTACACTGATTTTATCTCTAAGGGTACTGGTGATGCTATTAGAATACTCAATGATATTTATCAAAAAAAATATGGTAAAGATGTTATTTTAGTAGCTCAAGATAAAGAACAACTCCAAGAGGCTTTAGAAAAAGTTTCATTTATCGAAGACTCTTACTATAACCTAGCACAAGAAAGTTTCAGTAAAAGAGAAATTTTTTCATTACGATTAAAACATATTGTAGGTGATGAGAATTTAGGTGTTGTACAAACAGGTGAACATATCCATTATGCAAAAGTAAAAGTAAATGAGGCTAATTGTACTTTATGTTTAGTGTGTGTTGGAGCTTGTAATGTGAATGCACTTCAAGCAGAAGCAAAAGATAACACACTACGACTCAACCCAAGTCTTTGTACCTCATGTGGTTACTGTGAAGTTTCTTGTCCTGAAGCTGATTGTTTAACTATAGAGCGAGATATTATTGAGTTAGAACCAAATTGGTTTAAAGAAAACATATTAGCCAAAGATGAACTTTTTGCCTGTGTTGAGTGTGGAAAAGAGTTTGCAACAGTAAAATCAATTCAAAAAATTGCAACAATGATGTCTCCAATATTTTCATCAGACCCAGTTAAAGAGAGAAGTTTATATTGTTGTGCAGACTGTAAACCAAAAATAATGATGCAAAGTTATTATGATAAAAAATCTCAAGGAGCAGTAGATGCCTAATAACCAAGATATAACAAAAGCACGAGCTTTATACTACAACACATTTGCAAACTTTTTTATAGTGGCAAGTGATACTACTAATTATTTAGAGTTAGTCAGATTAGTTAATATACTAAAAGAAAACTCTTTAGATAGTTCATCTGGTGCAGCACTTATTGAGTTATCAAATAAATTAGATCCCACATCAAATGTAAAGTTAGTTGAAGAGTATGATAATCTTTTTTATAATCCGTTGACTCAAAAGGTAAGACTTACAGCCTCTTTTTATGATGAGGGAATTGAGTCTGGTAAAAAAAGAGTAGAGATGCTTCAGTTTATAGCAAAAACAAAACTAAGACGAGATGAAAAAAATTTTTATGAATATGAAGATTCTATTGGATTTATATTTGCATTTTTAGCTGAACTATGTGAGTTAGTTGCAAAAGGTGAAGAAGAATATTCAAACACGATACATTGTATATTTTCATCAATATTAAACGAATTTGTTGATGAAGTAGCAGCTCAAATTTATGAGCATGAATCTGCAGATATTTATAAAGATCTTATGGTAGTTCTTCACTCTTTTATAGCATTTGAAAGATTATATTTAGAAGTTTCAAAACCACTTCCAAAAGAAAAAATAGTGAAAGAATCATGTGAAGATATTTCAGAAGAGGAAGCTCAAAGAAGAGCTAAAAATAAAGCATTAAAAGCACTTGGACCAAAAAATAGAATAGATGAATCATGTCCAATTGATATAGCTTATGATGTGGAGGAGAGTCTTTAAGTAGATATCTCTTCAAAGAGGTTTTAGAAAAAGAGTTTTGCTTTCTTTCTAAAGTCTCTATGGACTCATAGGGGCTTATTTTTCTATAAGGAGGTCAGTCGTGCAAAAAAGCAGAAGAGATTTTATTAAAAACTCAGCGATTATAACTGCAGGTACAGTTGCAAGTACAAGTGTATTGGCTGCTAGTGGTAATTCATCTGTTCAAGATGATTCAAACAATGGTGTTGTAAAAGGAAGCTCTCGAAAAAAAGAGATTCTTTATACAAAAACTGCGGTGTGGGAAGAGTTCTACAAGTTCGCAAAATAATGACAGGAGATACATATGTCAATAAATACATATGAAACACTCAGTGCAAAAGTTGGTAGAAGATCATTTTTAAAAATGTCTGCTATTGCTACTGCATTTGGTGTCACATCATCTTTTGCTAGTGCAAACGCAACAAGAGAAGCAACTGCGGAAGAGATTAAAAATCCATTCCCAGGTTCTAAAATGGTGAAAACTATTTGTACAGCTTGTTCAGTTGGTTGTGGTATATTAGCAGAAGTTCAAAATGGTGTTTGGGTAAGACAGGAAGTTGCTCAAGATCATCCAGTATCACTTGGAGGGCACTGTTGTAAAGGTGCTGATATGATTGATATGGTTAGATCAGAGGTAAGATTAAAACACCCGATGGTAAAAAAAGGTGGAAAATGGCAAAGAATTTCTTGGGATGAAGCTTTAGATGGAATTGCATCTAAATTAGAATCTTTAAGAAAAACTGATGGACCAGATTCAGCAATGTTTTTAGGGTCAGCAAAATTTGGTACGGAGCAATCATATTACTTCAGAAAATTTGCTGCAATGTTTGGAACAAATAATATAGATCATCAAGCTAGAATTTGACATAGCTCAACAGTTGCCGGTGTGGCAAATACATGGGGTTATGGTGCTATGACAAATTCTCTGGGAGATATCCAGAATTCAAAAGCGATCATTATTTTTGGAGCAAATCCTGCGGTTAATCACCCAGTTGGATTCCAACATTTCTTAAAAGCAAAAGAGAGAAACAATGCAAAAATAATTGTTGTAGATCCTAGATTTACAAAAACAGCTGCAAAAGCTGATTATTATGCACAAATTAGACCAGGTACTGATATTCCATTTATGTATGGGATGTTAAATATTATATTTGAAAATGGATGGCATAACGAAGACTTTATCAAAGATAGAGTTTATGGTATGGAAGATATTATGAAAGAGGCTAAAAATTGGCCTATTGAAAGAGTAGCAGATGTTACAGGTGTTAAAGCAGATTTAATTGTTCAAATCACTAAACATTATGCACAAAATACTCCAGGTACTTTAATCTGGGCTATGGGACTTACTCAACATACTAACGGAAGTTCAAATACAAGAATGGCTCCAATTTTACAACTTGCTCTTGGAAACATGGGTGTTGAAGGTGGTGGATGTAATATTTTAAGAGGTCACGATAATGTTCAAGGTGCTACTGATATGTGTTGTTTATCACATACATTACCAGGGTATTATGGATTAAGTGAAGGTTCTTGGAAATATTTTGCAAAAATGTGGAATGTTGATTTTGATTGGCTTCAAGGTAGATTTAAAGATCCATCATGGATGGGTAAAAAAGGATTTACATTAGCTAGATGGTGGGCTGGAGTTCTTGGTGGTAATCCAGGAGAAGATGCAATTCACAATGCAGGTACAAGATTAAAAGCTTTATTTGTAATGGGTAATGGTATTACATCAACAGCACAAACTAAAAAAGTAAAAGAAGCATTAGATAATCTTGATATTGCAGTATTTTGTGACCCATTTGTAAATGAGGGTGCAATTATTACTGATAAGCAAGATGATGTATATATTTTACCAGCTGCTACACAATTTGAAACAGCAGGTTCGGTTACTGCTACAAACAGATCTGCTCAGTGGAGAAGTGAAGTAGTTAAACCAATGTATGAATCAAAAGCAGATCAAGATATTATGTTTGAATTAGCTAAGAGATTAGGTTTTTATGAACAGCTTACTGCTGGTATGAAAGTTAGAGAAAATAAAACTAACTACAATTGGCCAGAAGATGCGACTGATGAGATTGCTAGAACTATTAAAACTATTGGTTTAACAGGTTGGACAGCAAAAAGATTGAAAGAACATCAAGAAAATTGGCATATGTTTGACGAGGTGTCTGGTCGAGGATATGGAGATATGACTGGTGAGTATTATGGTTTACCATGGCCTTGTTGGACTGAAAAACATTCTGGTTCACCATTATTATATAACATCAACAGAAGTGTTGCTGAAGGTGGTATGGGATTTAGAAATAGATTTGGTCTAGAACATGATGGTCAAGATTTACTTGCAGGCAAAGGTAGTGCACCTAAAGACTCTGCAAATAAAGATGGTTATCCAGAAATTACCAAAGACAATATTGAAAAAGTTCTTGGTATTACATTAACAGAAGACGAGAAAAAGAGAATAGGTAAAAACTGGAAAGTTGATACATCTAATATTATCGCTGAAAAATGTATGGAGAGAGGAATCGCTCCTTATGGAAATGCAAAAGCTAGAGCAAAAGTATGGACATTTGCAGATCAAATACCGTTACATAGAGAGCCATTACACTCTCCACGAACAGATTTGACTAAAAAGTATCCAAGTTTTGCAGACAAAAAAGATCACTATAGAGTTGATACAAGATATGTGAGTGAACAAAGTAAACAAGATTGGGCAAAAGATTTCCCAGTAAATCTTGTGACAGGTAGACTTGTAAACTTAAATGGTGCTGGTATGGAAAATAGAGCATCGAAGTATCTTGCGAAGTTAACACCAGAGATGTTCTGTGATATTAATCCAGACTTAGCTGGACGACATGGTATCAGAGATGGTTCTATGATGTGGATACATTCACCACAAGGTACTAAGATAAAAGTAAAAGCTAAGTATTCGTATAGTGTATCTGAAGATAGAGTGTTCTTACCATTTCATTTTGCAGGTGTTATGGAAGGGGAGAGCTTATTACATAAGTACCCAGAAGGAACAGCACCATACGCAATTGGTGAGAGCGCAAATACAGTAACTAATTATGGTTACGACATTGTTACACAAATCCCTGAGACAAAAGGTGGATTGTGTCGAATTGAAAGAGCTTAGGAGTAAGATATGAGTAAACCAGATTTTTCAAGAATGAAATTTTACTGTGATGAACAACGATGTATCCATTGTGATGGTTGTTCAGTTGCTTGTGCCGAAGCTCATGAGTTACCAGTAGAGATTAGTAGAAGAAAAGTAATTACAGTGAATGAGGGTAAACAAGGTGAAGAATTTTCTTTATCTGTTGCTTGTATGCACTGTACAGATGCGCCTTGTGAACAAGTGTGCCCAGTAGATTGTTTTTATATTAGGGAAGATGGAATAGTGCTTCATGATAAAGATAAATGTATTGGTTGTTCATATTGTTTATATGCTTGTCCTTTTGGAGCTCCGCAGTTCCCTAAAGATGGAGCATTTGGAACTAAAGGTGTTATGGACAAATGTACAATGTGTGCAGGAGGTCCTGATGAAACTAATTCAGAACATGAACGAGAATTATACGGGCAAAATAGAATTGCTGAGGGTAAAGTTCCAGTTTGTGCAGCTATGTGTTCTACAAAAGCACTGTTAGTTGGAGATTCTGAGTCAGTTTCTAATATTTATAGAGAAAGAGTCCTTTCATCTGGTCACGGAGTACAGTCGGCGCCATATGGATGGGATAAAGCGTATGGAAAATAAAAGTTTTTTAGCTGAATATAAGACCTATTTAATTATAGGTCTGTTATTTGCTCTTTTAACATATTGGTATTTTTGGTTAGCGACAATTGCTGATATAAATTATGTGTATCAGTTTTTATTGCAAATGGCACAAGGTAATTTTACAGGTCAAGTAGTTCCATTTGAGACATTAACAAGACATGAGCAGATGGAAGTTGCATTGTTTGGTCCAAACTATAATGCAATTGCACCTGAGGTTATAAGAGCATTTGAAGAGAGACAACATTTACTGCCTATAGTTTTTTCTTTTGAGTTTGTATTATTTGCAATAATGTTTGTTGTTGCAAAAGGTAGAAAGCAAGCAAAAATAACAAGAAATGACGATAAGGTACTTGTGTATTCTGTTTTTCAAAGAATTGTGATTTTGTTGAATATTGTTATTATGATTTATCTATTTATCACTGGTTTTTCAATTACATTTGGAAACTGGACTGGTGGAGGAGAACTTGCAAGACTTATGAGAGCTACACATGAGATAGTTGGATTAGGTTGGATGCCTGTATGGTTAATTATGACAATAGTTGCATTTAAAGATCATAAGTTTTTTGTACGACCTAGTGTGAAAATTTGGAATAAAATTTTCTTAAGAGGTATGTATGAACCTATGAATAGAATCAATTATTATATGTATGTTGCTTTTGGATTTTTACTAGTTATGAGTGGATTTATAATTTGGTTTATGTTCCCAGATGCTAGCACACATGCACAAACAATTCAATTGAAACGATTTATATTGTTTATACATTTTATGGGAAGTGCGATTATTTCGTTCTTTACATTTGAAACTGTGTACTCTTATTTTGTATCTGTAAAAGGTTACATCCCAGGAGTAATAACAGGTAAATTACCAGTTGAGTATCTAGAACAGTTAAGACCAGATGTTTTAGAGGAAGAAGATTTAAGAAACTAAGAATTCAATGAAGACTTTGAAAAAAGTCTCCATTGTTTTTCTTATAATTTTAAATATGCAAATTTTGCATATTAAAAGGTATAGATAAAAATGGAAAATAGCAAGTACTTAAAAACAGTTATTATAGACAAACTTATAGAAAATGAAGCAACACAAGTAGAAGATGTAACTATCGATGAGTCCAGATTAAACTTATATTTAAATGGTGAAAAAGCTATCTCAATGATGTGTATCCCAAAAGATCAAGATGCCCATGCAATTGGTTTTTTAATGAGTGAAAATGTTATCTCTTCAATGAAAGACATAAAAGAGTTAAAAGTAAGTGAAGATGGACTAAGAGTTGATGTGATTGCAACTATAAACGAAGACTCCTTAGAACATCTTTACACAGAAAAAACATTAGTAAGTGGATGTGGAGGTGGAGTAACTGGAAATGTTGAAGGTGGGGTAGAGATACCATTTAATCAAACGGCATTTAAAGTAAAACCAGAAACAATCTCAAGTGAGATTAAAATATTTTACCATGAAAGTGAACTATACAACTTAACTGGTTGTGTTCATAAAGCGATGATATATCTTCTTGATGGAAATACAATTACAGCAGAAGATATAGGAAGACACAATGCAATTGATAAAGTGGTTGGAAAATGCAAACTACAAGGACTTGACACAACAAAGTCAATCCTTTTTGTATCTGGAAGATTAAGTTCAGAGATGGTTACAAAAGCAGTAATGCATAAAATTCCAATCATTATATCAAGAACAGCCCCAACATATTTAGGTGTTCAGACAGCACATAAACATGGAGTTACCCTAATAGGATTTGCAAGAGGAAAAAAGATGAATATCTACACTCATGCAGGGAGAATTGATGTCTAGTATTGATGATAATGTAAAAGTATCTTTGAGTGAAAAACAAAAGCAGATAATAAAAAACCATCTCAATGATAATGGAAAACTATCATGTATAAAAGCTTTTAAAGTTGCTAGGTTAATTGATGTTGAGCCTTTTGCAATATCTGCAATTACAAAAAGTCTTAATATCAGGATTACAGATTGTGAACTTGGGGTATTTGGGAATTTAGAGTTCTCAAATAAAGATGAGAATATTTATAATGATTTAGTACAACAGTATGAAAAAGAAAAGAAACTAGACTGTAAAGTTTATTGGGATGAGGCAAAAAAATCAAGCTTACATAAAGTTGGTTCAACTGTTAAAAATAGTGATTTTGAAGTTATAAATTGTCAACTTGGATGTTTTAGATTAAAAGAAAGCAAAGGAGATAAAAATGGAAGTAAGAGTTAAAGTATGGATTGAAGATGATAAAAATAATTTAGTATTTGGTGGTGGAAAAACTGAAATTCTAGAGTATATAGATGAAAAAGGCTCAATCGCTGAAGCAGCACAAATGATGGGATTAAATTACAAAAAAACATGGACACATATAAAAGTGCTTGAAAAGTATATTGAGGATGAACTTGTAATAACCCAAAAAGGTGGTGGAGAGCAAGGTGGAAGTACACTTACTCCAAAAGCAAAAGAGATAATTGAAAACTTTAAAATACTCAAAAAAGATGTTCGAGCCTATACACAAGAGAGATTTAAAGATTTATTTATCGATAGTAAAACAGATATATTACATCTTAAAGAGAGTTAAATGATAAAGTTAAATACCCATCAATACCCAGTACCGAAAGATATAGCAGTATCTGCTGATTTTGCATTGGATATATTAAAAAATAATGATACCTATTTAAAATTAGAGGCTGATTTATTAAGGTCATTTAACTTTGGAGATTTAAAATCATTTTCATTTAATAGTGATGGATTTTTAAGCTTACTGTGTCATTTAGGATTGCAAGGGAAAATTGCCATTAGTGTAGGTGAAACAGAGGCACTATATGAAGCAGGTAAACTTTATGAATCTTTAGGGTTTGATGTTGTTTGGATTGGTTTAAAGCAAGATGGACATATAGATATTGATAGTATAAAAAATAGTAATTTAGATTTTATATTTATCTCTTCATATACAGTAGATACTTATGTAAAAAATGATTTAGAAAGTCTTAAAAAAATAACAAACGGAAAAATTATCTCTAACGGAAGCTTTGATATATCAACTAAAAGTGATGCGTTGTATTTTGACCCATATAAGTTAAGTGGTTTTGCAATATCTGGAATAATATTAGCAAATGGTTTATTTGAAGAGCAAACTATAGGATATAAAGATAATTTAGCAGTTGTGGTAATCAAAGAGTTATTAAATAAAAATAGTTCTTTTAATAGCTCTTTAAAAGAACTGTTTAAAGATATTTTACTGAAAACTTTTGGTGATGATATTTATCTTTTTGTAGATTCAAATGAGACTTTAGAGTATACACTACATTTTGGCTTAAAAGGTATTAAAGCAAGAGAGCTAATACGAACACTTGCTCTAGATGAGATACTTATTACAAATGGGGAAGGGTGTTCATTAGGATTATCAAAACCTTCAAGAGTAATTCAAGAGATGGGGTATACCCAAGATCAGAGTAGAAATGCTATATCAATATCTTTTAGTGAATATATGACAGAGGCAGAGATAATACAAGTTGTAGAATTGATGTTTAAAAGATATAAACAAATAAGGATATTAAATGACTAATCAATTAACATACTTAGATTTTAATGAGGCAGTGGACAAGAGTTTAGAACTTGTTACAAATACTACTTTAACAGAGATTGTATCTTTGTGGGATGCAATGAATAGGGTTTTATCAAAAGAGATTGTATGTATAAAAAATCTTCCAGCTTTTAATAATTCTGCAATGGATGGATTCGCAGTTAAGTTTGAAGATGCTGGAAAAACACTTACTATTAATAAAACAATTTTTGCAGGAGATTATGGAGATGCTGTTAAGGAATCATTAAATAGTGGCGAGTGTTATAAAATAATGACAGGGGCCAAAGTACCCTCTGATGCTGATACTATTATCCCAATAGAACATTGTTTTGATGTTACAAATGAAAGTGTAAGGATACCTGAGAATATAAAAGAAGGTTCAAATTTACGATTAAAAGGTGAAGAGCAACAACAAGGTAATGTTATGTTTGAAGCTGGTGAAGTTTTAAACTCATCGCATATTATTTTACTAGCATCTCAAGGTATTATGACTGTAGAGGTTTATAAAAAATTATCAATAATTATTGTATCAACGGGAAATGAACTCAAAGAACCATGGCAAATATCAAATGATGAGGAGATCTATAACTGTAACTCTTTTGGTCTTATTGCACTTTTAAAACAAATAGGTTTTGATGCTTCTTATGGTGGTGTTATCCCTGATAATTTAGAATCTTCTGTGAGTTTCATAAAAAGTTTAAAAAAGTATGATGTGATTATTACTACAGGTGGTATCTCTATGGGTGAAGCTGATTTTGTAGGGGAAGCATTTTTAAAAAATGGATTAGAGGTGATGTTTCATGGGGTAAATGTGAAGCCTGGACGACCTATTATGATGGGAAGTTTAGATAAAACTGCTGTGATGTGCTTACCAGGTAATCCACTTACTGCAATGATAAATATGCATCTTTTTGCACTACCAGTTCTAAATAAACTTCAAGGAAGTGAATATATATATCATGATGTTGTAAAAGCAACAAATCAAAAAGAGTTTAAAACTAAATCAGGAAGAGTAAATTTAGTTTTAGGAAATTTAATACAAGGAGATTTTACGGTAACAAGAAATAATAAGTATGGTTCGGGAATGATTACAGCTTTGTATGAGAGTAACTCAATATTAGTTACAGATAATAATACTTCAACTATAGATACAAAGCAAGAGGTATTTGTTGTTAAGTTTGACAATAAATTAATAAAAAATAGAATAAATATATTTAACTAAAAAAGGGAAAAAATGAATAAAACACTAATTACACTAGGATTAACAGCAGTTTTAAGTTTAAGTTTAACTGCAAAAGATACATTAATGATGGCAACAACAACAAGTACAGATAATACAGGACTTTTAGATTATCTAGCTCCAAAGTTTGAAAAAGATACAGGTACTACACTAAAATGGGTTGCAACAGGAACTGGAAAAGCTTTAAAAATGGGTGGAAACTGTGATGTAGATATTTTATTTGTTCATGCACCAGCATCTGAGAAAAAATTTATAGCTACTGGGTATGGGGTAAATAGAAAACAAGTGATGTATAATGATTTTGTAATTATTGGACCAAAAAAAGATCCTGCACATATAAAAGGTATGACACCAAGTACAGCTTTAAAAACTATTAAAGATAAAGAGGAGAAGTTTTTTAGCCGTGGTGATAATTCAGGGACAAATAAAAAAGAGCTTTCTTTATGGAAAAATGCAAATGTTGATGCAAAATCTGCTTCAAGTTGGTATGTTCAAACAGGACAAGGTATGTTAAGAACAATAAACATGGCTGCTGAAAAAGGTGGATATACTATGACAGATAGAGGAACTTGGATTAAATATATGTCTCAAAAAGGTGATAGTAATACTTTAGAAGTCGTAGTTGAGGGTGATAAAACATTATTTAACCAATACTCTGTAGTGTCTATCAATAAAGAGAAATGTGCAAATGTGAAACCTCAATTAGCAGAACAATTTACACAGTGGGTTATAAACCCTCAAACACAACAAACAATTGCTGATTTTAGATTATTGGGGCAAGCATTATTTATACCTAATGCTGGAAAATAGATACAAAAAGGCTAAGGTAGATTAGAAGAATGAATCTTTTTACAGATGGTTTTAATGAAGCGATAGAATTACTCATATCAGGAAACGAGAGTGTATATTCTGCTATTACAACAACAATAACAGTTTCATCATGGTCATTGTTAATTAGTTTATTGATAGGTTTACCACTTGGCTTTTTTCTTGGGTATTATAATTTTTTTGGAAAAGCTGTCATTAGAACAATTGTTGATACTCTTTTAGCATTACCAACAGTTGTTATTGGACTTATTGCATATACTATGCTTTCTCAAGTGGGACCATTTGGTGAATATAATTTATTATTTACACAACAGGCAATAATTATAGGGCAAATAGTTTTAGGACTTCCTATAATTATAGCCTTAACAGCAGCTCAAGTTGAATCTGTAGATAAAAGATTATATAAATCATTAAAAGGTTTAGGGGCACATCAGTATCAAATATTAGTTGCCACATTAGTTGAAGCTAGATTTGGTCTTATGACAGCTGCTATGACTGCTTATGGGAGAATTATCACAGAGATTGGTATATCGATGATGGTTGGTGGAAATATAAAATACCATACACGAACTGTAACAACTGCAATTGCATTAGAGACAGGAAAAGGTGAATTTGTTACAGGTATTGCTTTGGGACTTGTTTTATTTGCAGTGGCATTAACAGTAAATATAGCATTATCTATGTTAAAAAGGAAATGGACACAATGAGTGTATTGTATGAACTTAATGGTATTGAACAGTATTATGATGATAAAAAAGTTCTTAGTATTGATAGGTTAAAATTAGAAGAAAATCAAATTATTGGTTTTTTAGGACCTAATGGTAGTGGTAAGTCTACATTACTTTCACTACTTTCTTTTGCTGATAAACCAACAAAAGGGGATATACTTTTTAATGGTATTGAGAATAAAAAACTTAATGCAGAAATGAAACAAAGTATAGCTATGGTACCTCAAGACCCATATCTTCTTAAACGAACAGTTTTTGATAATATTGCATATGGATTAAGGATTCGAGATAAATCTGACAATATTGAAAAAAAAGTTTATGAAGCGCTAGAGCAAGTTGGACTTGATAGTTCATTTGGAAAAAGAAAATGGAGTCAACTCTCAGGTGGAGAATCACAAAGGGTAGCTTTAGCTTCTAGATTAGTTCTTAAGCCAAAAGTTTTAATTTTAGATGAACCTACTTCAGGGGTAGATACAAATTCTGTACAACTTATAAAAGAAGCAATACTCTTAGCAAAGAAAAAATATAATACAACAATACTTATCTCAAGTCACGACCACAACTGGTTAAATAATATTTGTGATAAAAAAATAGCACTTTTCCAAGGTGAATTAGTTGAGAGTGGAAGTGTAAATCTCCTTTTTGCACCATGGGAAAAAGATATAAATGGAAATCTTGTAAAACGATTTATTGATGGACAAGAGTTAACAGTTCCTAATAGTACTGGTAAAAAAAAGGATTCAGTTGTGATGATAAAGTCTGAATTTATTGAAATATGTAAAGATGATTGTATAGGGATGATAAATGAAAATACACTTATAGGTGTAATAAACTCTATTCATATGCAAGAAGAGGGGACTTTTTTACAAATAGAGTTTACCATAGCTGGTGTCTGTTTTAATTGTAAAATATCTCGAAAATATATGGAAGAGCAAAGATTGTTACCTGGTGATAGGATTAATATTAATATTGATCTTAATGAAGTTTGTTGGATATAAAAAGGTGGTCATTTTGACCACCTTTTTTATTTCCCAATTCTAATAACACTTTTTAAAAGTTGATAGAGTAAAAACAAAAACACAAGTGGGAAAAATATTGTTTTAAAACTAAAGGCGACTATAAGATTTAAGATATAATCACTTGTCTTTTCTGTGGTTGTTTGATACTCTTTTACTTTATTTTTATAATATTCTAGATTGAAAATATTATTTGTAACACTATTAAAAGTTTCTTTTACAGAATCATATAAACTACCATTGTTAGTTTTATCTATACCATTTTTATCTTCAATAGTTTGTTGTGTGATATTATTAATCTCTTGTGATGACTTATCAATCAAACTTTGATTTATCTCTATATTATAATCATTTTTTACATAGTGTTCATAGACAAAACTGTTTAACATAGACATTATAGGGATACTAAATCGTAAAAAGATTAGAATAATTGTAACCCTAAAAAATATATCCCTAATTTTAACATCATTTGTAAATCTTACAAACATCCAAATGTTTAAAATAACAATAGCTAAAATAACAATAAATGTGAAAATATCTCCAGAAACAAAATTTAAAAGTATTTTTTGAATTCCTAAAGAGGTAATACTTGCTAACATTATCCAAGAAAATTGTTCCACTAAATCATTAATAGGGTCTAGTACTTCTCCTATACTAATTGTTAGAATTGCTGCATTTATCTCTGTACCTTGAGCTAATGAGATTGCACCATTAAGACCTTTTGCTACAGCAAATACTTTGACTGCATTGTTAAGAGAGTCTTCAACTATAGATTCCCCTTTTTGATCTATTTGAACGGTATAAGATATGATGATAAGAAAAAGTGAGAGTATTATAATAACTAGTTTGTTTAAATTTGTTGTTGTATGGCGTAACATATAGTAATCCTTTTATAGAAATATTGTATTTATTATACTCAAATTTAGTTATCCTATAACTTTGCTCTTATTTTATATAGATATGTTATCATTAAGTTAATTGATTTTGGAGGTATTTATGAAGGTTTTTGTTATATATATTTTATTGTTGTTATCTTTTATATCCTCTATGTATGGTAATGAAAAAGTAACATTACAACTTAAGTGGTTTCATCAGTTTCAATTTGCAGGATATTATGCAGCCAAAGAGAAAGGCTTTTATGACGAAGTTGGACTTGATGTTGACATTAAACAAAGAGATATACGATTCAATAATGTAGAACAGGTTATAAATAATGAAGCTCAATATGGAATTTCTGATTCTATTTTAATGTTGTATAAAGCAAAAAAACAGCCAGTAGTAGTTGTCTCTCCAATTTTTCAACACTCACCTAGTGTTTTAATAGCATTAAAAAGTAGTGGAATAAGTTCACCCTATGAATTAAATAAGAAGAATATGATTTTTTATCCAAATGATACTGATGGTTTTTCAATTTTAGCGATGTTAAAAAAGCTAAATATTAAACCTAATATTATTCGAAAAAGAGAGAAAAATGACTATTTAAAGCTTATAAATAAAGAGGTAGATCTCACCCCTGCCTATTTGAGTAATGAACCATTTTATTTTCAAGAAAGAAATATAGGAATTAATATTATAAACCCAATGAATTATGGTTTTGATTTATATGGTGATATGTTGTTTACCAATCAAAATGAGGTAGAGAAACATCCTCTGCGAGTAAAACGATTTAAAGAAGCAACTTTAAAAGGATGGAAGTATGCTTTAAATAATAAAGAAGAGATTATTCAATTAATTCACAAAAAGTATAATAAAACTAAATCAATTGAACATTTGAGATTTGAAGCAAATGCAATTGAACAACTTATATTAAAAGATACTATCCCTTTGGGAACTATTGATAGGGGAAGAATACAATATACTTATAATTTATATGAAGAATATGGACTTTCAAAAGATAAATTTGAGATACAAGATTTTATTTTTGAAGAGTATGTAAATAATCACCACTCCATAGATTTAACAAAAGAGGAAAAAGAATATTTAAAAAACAACCCAATATTAAAAGTTCAAAATTTATCCTCATTTCCCCCTTATAATTTTAATGAGAATAATAAAGTATTAGGATACTCAGTTGATTATGTTCGGTTAATTGGAAAAGTTTTAGGTATTCAAATTGAGTTTATAACTGGTAAAACATGGGAAGAATCATTAGTGATGTTAAAAAACAAACAACTCGACTTAATTCCTGGTGTAGCAATTACTGAAGAGAGAAAGAAATTTATTACCTATACAGATATAAACAATTTTAATTATCAAGTAGCATTAGGGGTAATAAAAGAGAGTGGTATAAACTCTTTTGATGATTTAAAAGACAAAACTATCTCTGTGTTAAAAAATACATTTCTTCACCGTATTTTACAAGATAAATATCCAAATCAAAAGTTATTAGCTACTCCAACTGTTAAAGAAGCTGTAGAAGCTGTTGCGTCTGGGAAAGCAGATGCTGTAATAGATAATTTAGCAACGGTAGAGTATTATAAAAATAGTGGATGGCTAGGAAACTTAAAAACATTAAAGATGGACCAAGTAGCACATATCCCTCAAAATACGGGTGCATATTTTGGAATTGCTAAAGATAATTATCTCTTAAAGTCAATTTTAGAGAAAGCAAACTCCTCTTTATCTTTTAATGAGCTTCTTTCATTACAAAAAAAGTGGTTAAATGTTAAGTCTGAAAATACTATTCAATGGAATGATGAAGAACTAGCATATCTTAAACAAAAAAAAGAACTCAAATATTGTATCAATCCAAATTGGTTACCATTTGAAAAAATAGAGAATGAACAACATATTGGTATGACATCTCAATATATAAAAGAGTTTGAAAAGAACTTACCTATCTCAATGAAGATATATAAAACGCAAGAGTGGACAGATACAATAGAATCTGCTAAAAATAGAAAATGTGATTTTGTAACAATTATGATGGATACAAATGAGAGAAGAAAAGAGTTTAGCTTCACACAAAATATTATGGATATACCTTTAGTTATCGCAACTAAACAAAATAAACCTTTTATAAATGATATTTCAGATGTGTTATCTGAAACTTTTGCTATTGTAAAAGGTTTTGCATATATAGAGGTATTAAAGAAACAATACCCAAGTATTAAAATAGTTGAAGTAAAAGATATTTACGATGGACTTTCAAAAGTAAATAAAGGGAGTGTATATGGATGTATTGGTGTATTACCAGTAATTGGGTATAACATTCAAGAACATTTTTTAGGAAATCTGAAAATAGATGGAAAACTACAAGAGAGTGTTGGATTACCAATAGCAACAAGAAATGACGAACCAATACTAAAAGATATTTTTAATAAACTAATTAATAACATATCTGCAGAAAAAAATCAAGAGATATTAAATAAGTGGCTATCTATTAAGTATGAAGAGCAGATGAACTATAAATTGCTTTTTTATATAGTGAGTGTATTTTTAGTAATTATTCTAACTGTAATTATAAAAAATAGGGCTATAAATAAAGTTAATTTAGAAGTTAAGCAGATAAATAATCGGTTATCTGAATATATCGAAGTGGTAGATGAGAATGTTTTAACTTCAACAACAGACAAAAGAGGAGTAATAACTTATGTATCGCAAGCCTTTTGTGATATTAGTGGGTATACAAAAGCAGAACTTATAGGGAAAAGACATAATATTATAAGACATCCAGATACCCCAAAAGAATTATTTGAAGATTTATGGTCGACGATTACATCTGGAAAAACTTGGAAAGGTGAGATTAAAAATAAAAATAAAAATGGAACATTCTACTGGGTTGATGCTGTTATCTCACCTATATTTGATGATGATAAAAATATAACAGGATACACTGCAATCAGACATGATATTACCAATAAGAAACTTGTTGAAGAGTTATCTATCAAAGATGAGTTAACTAAACTTTATAATAAGCGATATTTTAATGAAGTATTTGAAAAAGAGCTCAATAGAGCAAAAAGAGATAATCATACTTTTGGTTTAATGATATTAGATATTGATTTTTTTAAACAATATAATGATAATTACGGTCATCAAAAAGGTGATTATGTATTAGAAGAGGTTGGTAAAGAGTTGCAAAAAATATGTCAGCGCTCTTCTGATATTGCGTATAGAATTGGTGGAGAAGAGTTTGCTATTACCTTTACACAATATTTTGAGGAAGATGCAGTTAAGTTTGCAAAACTAGTTAATGAGAGTATAGAAGCTTTAAATCTTGAACATAAATATAATAAGGCAAGTGACTATATAACTGTATCTATTGGTCTTTATACTGATAGTGGTGAAAAACTAGCTAACATGAAAGAGATTTACCATTTTGCAGACTTGGCACTTTATCAAGCAAAAGAAAGTGGTCGTAATCAAGCTATTCTATATAAAGATAAAGATTTAAGTTAGAAAATATTTTGTATAAAAAAAGCCCCTTTGAAACTCAAAGGGGCTTTTTACTGCAAACTTAATAAAGTTATTTGGTTAAAACTTCTTTTACAGCTTTTCCAATTTCAGCTGGACTTACAACAACTCTAACTCCAGCAGCTTCTAAAGCAGCCATTTTTTCAGCTGCAGTTCCAGCACCGCCACTTACGATAGCACCAGCATGACCCATTCTTTTCCCTTTAGGCGCAGTTTGACCAGCAATAAATGCTACAACTGGTTTTGTGATGTTCTCTTTGATATAAGCAGCAGCTTGTATCTCTAAATCTCCACCAATCTCACCAATCATAACAATTGCTTCTGTTTCTGGATCTGCTTCAAACATAGGAAGAAGTTGTTTGTATGATAATCCAATAATTGGATCTCCACCAATACCAACAGCAGTTGTAATACCAAAACCTTCATTACACACTTGGTTTGCACCTTCATATGTTAATGTTCCACTTTTAGAGATAAGACCTACATTTCCTTTTTTGAAAATTGCACCTGGCATAATACCTATTTTACATTCTTCAGCTGTAATAATTCCTGGACAGTTTGGTCCAATTGTCATCATACCATGTTTCATAGCATATGCTTTTGCAGCTTGCATATCTCTAACAGGAGCACCTTCTGTAATAATAACAGCTAGTTCAATCCCTGCATCAGCAGCTTCCATAACAGCATCTGCCACAAAAACAGGCGGCACAAATATCATAGACACTGTTGCACCCGTTGCATCTACAGCACATTGAACAGTATTAAATACAGGTTTACCTAAATGCTCTTGACCACCTTTATTGGGAGTAACACCACCCACAATATTTGTTCCATAAGCTATACATTGCTCAGCATGAAAAGTTCCCTCTTTACCAGTGAAACCTTGAACGATTACTTTTGTATCTTTATTTACTAAAATTGACATCTATTATACTCCCTTATTGTGCTGCCGCAGCTTCAACTGCTTTTTTCGCACCATCACCTAAATCTGTTGCACTAATTACATTTGATATTCCAGCATTTTTAAGTATCTCTGCTGCTTCTGGTGCATTTGTTCCATCAAGTCTTACAATAACAGGGACTCTTACATCTACCATTTTTGTAGCTTCTAGTATACCATTAGCAATTCTATCACATCTTACAATACCACCAAAAATATTAACAAAAATTGCTTTTACTTTTGGATTTTTTAAAATAATTTCAAAACCTTTTGCAACAGTCTCAGCATTTGCTTTTCCACCAACATCAAGGAAGTTTGCAGGTGTTCCACCCATATAGTTAATAGTATCCATAGTACCCATAGCAAGACCAGCACCATTTACCATACAACCAATTTCACCATCAAGTGAAATATATGAAAGACCATATTGACTAGCTTCTCTTTCATCATGGTCTTCTTCACTAATATCTCTCATATCTTCAATATCAGGGTGTCTTCCTAGTGCAGAATCATCAAATCCCATTTTTCCATCAAGTGCTAAGAAATCTCCAGCTCCTGTTTTAATAAGAGGATTTATCTCAATCATCTCAGCATCATTTTCCATATAAACAGTATATAATGCTTTTGCAAATTTTATAAATTTACTTTGTTCAGCTTTATCTGTGATACCTAGTCCAAAAACTAGTGCTCGACCATGAAAACCTTGGAATCCAATTGCAGGGTCAACTGCAACTTTAATGATTTTTTCTGGTGACTCTTCTGCTACTTTTTCTATCTCCATACCACCTTGGGTAGACGCCATAATAACTGGCATCTCTTTAGCTCTATCTAAAACTACACCTAGGTAAAGCTCATCTTTGATATCAGCTCCCTCTTCGATATATACTTTATGTACCTCTTTCCCTTCAGGTCCTGTTTGGTGTGTTACTAAAGTCATGTGTAAAATTTCACTTGCTAGTTGTTCAACCTCTTCGATTGATTTAGCAACTTTTACTCCACCACCAAGTCCTCTTCCACCTGCATGGATTTGAGCTTTAACGACCCAAATGCTTCCACCTAATTCATGTGCAGCCGCAACTGCTTGTGATGGTGTATTTGCAACGATACCTCTTGGAGTAGGTACGCCGTATTTAGCAAAAATTTGTTTCGCTTGATATTCGTGAATATTCATCGTTTCTCCTGTTGACTAGATTTGAATTTAAAAAATTATAGCTAGTTAGTCATTTAACTAGTTTTAGATTTTTATTAAAAATATATTTTTAGGTAAAATAAGTTACAAATTGTATCAAAAGTTAGAAAAATGTTACTTTTCTAACTTATAATGTGTTTCGTTTAGATACTTTGTTACTTTCTCTTGTTCCTCTGGAAACCATCCAATCTGGAGAGAATTGTCACATGCACTTACCCATGATGCTAAGTTTTTAATATTTTGAACCTTCTGGTTCATCTTATCAAACTCTCCATCTACAATGTGACATTTTTTACAATTTGCTTTATTAAATAACTCCTTACCTTTTAAGGCATCGTCACTTAACTGTGAAGCATGTAAAGTTATACTACAAGTAGCAATCAATAGCGAATTATATATTACATATTTTAAATTAATCATTTCAAATCCTTTCTATTAATACTTAAGTGTATAAAAAATTATGTTAAATCATGATTAATTTTTTGAGATAATTATTTAAAATCTAGCGTTGATACTAGACTTTGATTTATAAAATAGTAGATTGAATTATTGTTATTTTACTTTGGCTTATAAAGTAATACATTTAGTATTACTTTATTTTATCTCATACTGCTCTCGACCCATTTGATAAAGATCCGCACCATAAGTATCATTGATAACTGTTACTGGAAAGTTTTCAACTTCAAGTTTTCTAACAGCTTCAGGTCCCAATTCTGGATACGCAATAACTTCAGCAGATTTAATCTGTTTCCCAAGAAGTGCACCAGCACCACCTGTTGCACCAAAATAAATTCCACCATACTCTTTACAAGCATCTTTTACATCTTGGTTTCTTTTCCCTTTTCCTATCATCCCTTTACTACCATGTTTTAACATAGTTGGGGAGTAACTATCCATTCTGTAACTTGTAGTTGGTCCAGCACTTCCTATAGGGTCACCTGGTTTTGGAGGTGTTGGTCCTACAAAATATATTACACTTCCTTCTAAATCAAAAGGAAGCTCCTCTCCAGCTTCTATTAAATCAACAAGTCTTTTATGTGCAGCATCACGAGCTGTAAATATTACACCACTAAGATATACTATATCGCCAGCTTTTAAAATTCTTGTTTGTTCTTCTGTTAATGGAGTTGTTAAATTATATGTTTTACTCATTTTTCATTGCCTCTTAAATTGTGATATGTGTGTGTCTAGAACTATGACACTGAACATTTACAGATACTGGTAAACTAGCTATATGACATGGATTTGATTCTATATGAACTGCAAGAGCTGTTTTTGTTCCACCCATACCCATAGCACCAATACCAAGATTGTTTATCTCAGTTAAGATTCTTTGCTCTAACTCATCCATCTCTGGATCTTCATTATGTGTCCCTAATGTTCTAAAAAGAGCATGCTTTGAACTAATAGCAGCTTTTTCAAAAGTACCACCAATCCCAACTCCAACTGTAATAGGAGGACAAGGATTTGGTCCAGCATTTGAAATAACCTCTTTTACATACTCAACAATTCCATCTTTCCCAGCAGCTGGTGGAAATACTGTAGCTCGTGATACATTTTCACTTCCACCACCTTTTGCTGCATATTCGATGTCTATTTTATCTCCAGCAACAATATCAAAATGGATAATTGCTGGTAGGTTATATCCAACTGTATCTTTTAGATTTGCACGACTGAATGGCTCACATGTACTAGCTCTAAGATAAGCATCTGTATACCCTTGTTCTGTCCCTTTATTTATAGCATCTTTTAGAAGTCCACCATTAATTTTTACTTCATCACCAACTTTTACAAAAAACACTGCAAGTCCTGTATCTTGACACAAAGGTCTTTTCTCATCTTTTGCAATATCTGCATTTTCTAAAATTTGTTTTAATACCTCTTTTGATACCGGTGATTTCTCATCTTCCATAGCTTGTTTTAAAGCATCATAAGCATCTTGTGGTAAGTCCGTTCCACAGTGAACAATGATATCTCTAACAGCTTTTACTACATCGTTAAACTCTATTACTCTCATGTAAACTCCATATTACTAAAATATTTTATGACTTAATAATATCATCAAACTAGTTAATAAACTATAAAAAAAAGGATAAGCTTTTTTGCTTATCCTTTTTTGTGTAGTTTTGCTACTTTTTGTTTTAGTTATTAGAAAAAATTATTCTTAGTTAAAACCTCAATACCTTTTTTTATGGTTGTAACAGACTGTTTAAATTTGTCTTGAAGTTCTTCATCTAACTCTAGTTCGATAATTTTTTCAACTCCATTTTTTCCAACAATGATAGGAACACCAACTGATACATCTTTATATCCATATTCACCATTAAGTAAAACAGATGATGGGATAATAATTTGACTATCATTTAAAATAGCTTCAACCATAACAGCTACACATCTTCCTGGTGCATAATAGGCACTAGTTCCTAGATGTTTTACTATTACAGCTCCTCCTGTTTTAGTTCGAGCAATAATTTGCTCCATATTCTCTTTTGAGATTATCTCTGTAATTGGAACTCCACCAATTGAAGAGAGTGATGGTACAGGTATCATATTTTCACCGTGATCACCTATAACCATAGCTCGTGTCTGTGCTCTTCCATATCCTAGGTGGTTGTTGATTTGATATGCCATTCTAGAACTATCTAAAGCTCCAGCCATACCAATAATCCTACTACTATCCCATCCTGTGATTTTGTGACAAACATAACTCATCACATCTAATGGATTTGATACACAGATAATTATTGCATTAGGTGAGTATAGTTTTATATTTTCAACTACCTCTTTAGTTATTTTTGCATTTATAAGGAGTAAATCTTCTCTTGTCATCTCTCCTGTTCTTGGAACTCCTGCAGTTATAACTACAATATCACAATTTTTCATATCAGATGGTTGTTCTGCTCCCCAAACTTTTGTACCAGATGGAGAGAATGAAGTTGCTTGTTCGATATCTATAGCTTTTCCAATAGCAATATCTGTATCTATATCATAAAGGATTATTTCGTTACAAGTTCCAGTCATCGCTAAACTAAATGCAGCTGTTGCTCCTACTGCTCCTGCACCAATAATCCCAACTTTTCTATTTGTCATAATGTTTCCCTAAAATCTATCATATTTATAAGTAATTAAATTAGCATAATTAAGATTATAAAATTTAAATGATTAGTTTTTTTTGTAGTGGAGTATAGCAAAGTGTAACTATTCGACACTATTTAACTACTAATAAGTTTCAATCTTAAAAACTGAATGCAGATTAACCTATACTCTAATATTAAGAATTATTCTATATAAACTCTTCTTAAAACATATTTAATTATAATATTGACTATGGATAAAAGAATTATATGCCAACGATGTAAGTCTTACTATGTGACATGGGAAAAAAACAAGCCACATGGGTGTAGAGCTTATGGTTTTAAGTCTCAGGCTTTACCAGCTATAGTTGTAAAACAAAGTAGTGGAGTAGAGTGTAGTTTCTATGAACCAAAAAATAGAAAAATATAAAACTGAATAGTGAATTGAACTAAAAATTGTTATAAATCAAATAATTTAAACAAAATGATTGTATCATAATTGATGAAGAATATATAGGAGAATGAATTGTTATATGAAGAGTTAAAAACAACTGTTAAAAATCTAGGTTTTTCTACAATTGAGAGTTTTGCTAATTATGTAGGTGTGACACCTAGTGATATATTAGATTGGGAGCAAAGAGATGAGATACCTTATACAATAGCTCTTATTGTACATCTCCTTCAAGGGGAACAAGATGTACCGGGTGATAATAATTCACTTGATCTTTTGGTTGAAGAGTGTTTACCTCTTGCTGCTTTGCTTGAAGAGTCTTCAAGTTTTCCTGCAAAATTAGAAGAGATGTTTGTATTACAAAAGAAACTTAACGATGATACAAATGGTACAAACTGGGAATTAGGTATAAATAAATACGACAAAGAGATTAATTGGTTAAGATGTATTCATATGGAAGTAGCGGAACTTATTGATTCTACACCTTGGAAACATTGGAAAAATATCAGTGATCAACCAGATCTTAATAATCTTCATGTGGAACTTGTAGATGTATGGCACTTTTTAATGAGCTATATTTTACAAGAGACAAATATTCCAAAAGCGGTATCTTTAGTAAATACACATTGTATCTATGAAGCTGTAGAGATAGAAGATATAGATGTGAAACTTATAGTAAAAGAAGCTGAAAAACTTTCTTATATAGCATTTGCAATAGAAACTGGAAATATGCCACAATTTAGTGGTGTTGAGAGATTTATTGATCAATTCTTTAGATGTTGTAAACTTTCAGGTCTTAGCTTCACTTGGTTACAAAAACTTTATATAGGGAAAAACTCTTTAAATAAGTTTAGACAAGACAATGGCTATAAAGAGGGTACTTATATAAAAGAATGGAATGGACAAGAAGATAATGTAGTGATGATAGAGATATTGGAAGAGTTGGAAAATGCTTCTTATAACACAGTATACAAAGAGTTACAAATTAAATATGATATGTTAGACTCTTAAGAGGTAATAAAAAACTTATAACTAATTATTAAAAAAAGGTATCTACTACCTTTTGCTATGATAATTAGAATGATAAATCTTTTTAAGTTGTATTGTAACATACCAGCTACAAAAGTTATTGGGTCACCAATTATAGGTACCCAAGATAAAAGAAGTGAATATCCCCCATACTTATCAAAATACTTTTTTCCTTTATTAATATGTTTCTCTTTAATAACATTATGATTTAATAAATACTCCTCACCTTTTAATCCAAGCCAATAATTTATCAGCGACCCTAAAGAGTTACCAAAAGTAGCACTAAGAAAAAGTAGATAGATATTTAAATCGATAGAAATGTCATATAAAAGTAATGCTTCACTTCCCATGGGAAGAATTGTTGCAGAAATTAAAGCGATAAAAAAGAGATAGAGATAATTCATATGACATAATAACTAATAAATATTTAAGTCAGCTATAACTATAATTGATTTATATACACAAAGGTTTTTTATGAATACTATTATTTTTGCATTACTGTTGAGTTTTAGCTCATTACTTGCTGTTGATATGGACAATGATTTAGTTCAGGATGATATAGATATTTGCCTAGATACACCTGCTGGTGTATTTGTAGATATGCAAGGATGTACTAAAGAGATAAAGCGTATTGTCAATTTTGATCATAATTTATATATGCTTGATATGACAAATATGCAACAACTTCAAGAATATGCCCAGTTAGCAAGTGAAGCTTTTGGTTACACTATTGTACTAAAGGGGCATACAGATTCAACAGCAGACTATCAAACAAACCTAATACTTTCAAAAAAAAGAGTGTATACAGTTTTAAAACATTTAGAGGCTATGGGTATTGATAGTGAGAGAATATCTGTTAAATGGTATGGGGAAACTATGCCAATAGCAACAAATGTAACACCAGAGGGTAGAGCAATCAACAGAAGAGTTGAAATAATCTTAAAATAAAAAATTGTATAAGAGTATATATGATTCAAATAGTAACACTAAAATACTATATGGGAAAATCTCTTTAGATATTAAAAACTATATTAATCAATATACGATACTATGTTTTTAGTAATGTATGAGAATCATATATTCTATTTAATTTAATTGAATAATGAAGGGGAAAATATGTCTTTAATGAAAGCACCTGAAAATACTCCAGTATGGGTTGATACAGCAAGATGTAAAGCATGTGATATATGTGTATCTGTTTGTCCAGCGGGAGTGTTATCTATGAAAGCAGAACCTGCTTCAACTTTAGGAGCAATGATAGATATTGTTGCGATTGATAGTTGTATTGGTTGTAATGACTGTGAGTTAAACTGTCCAGATTTCGCAATTTATGTTGCAGATAAAAAAGCAGATAATATTAAGTTTGCAAAATTAACAGATGAAGCAAAAGCTAGAGCTGCTGCAATTGTAGAAAATAACTATAGACTACCTGAAAATTACGGGAAATAAGGAGAAAATGAATGGCAACTAGAGAAATTATATCTACTGGTAATGACTTAAATGCAATTGCTGCTGTAGATGCAGGATGTCAATTTTTTGGTGGATATCCAATTACACCATCAAGTGAGGTAATGCATACTATATCAGACCTTTTACCAAAGTCTGGTGGAGCTGCAATACAAATGGAAGATGAGATTGCTGGGATTGCTGCAACAGTTGGTGCTGCAATGTCTGGTGTAAGAGCTTTAACAGCAACTTCAGGTCCAGGTGTTTCATTAAAAGCTGAAAACTTAGGTCTTGCTCAAATGGCAGAAGTACCAATGGTTCTTGTAAATGTTATGAGAGGTGGTCCATCTACTGGTCTTCCTACAAGAGTTTCTCAAGGTGATGTTAGACAAGCAAGAAACCCATCTCATGGTGACTACAGATCTATCACACTTTGTGCTGGTAACTTAGCTGAGTGTTATACAGAAGTGGTAAGAGCATTTAACCTTGCAGATAGATTTATGCAACCAGTTATTGTACTTACAGATGAGACTTTAGGTCACATGCATGGTAAAGCTATGATACCTACACTAGAAGAGGTCAAAGCTGGAATTGTTCCAAGAAAAACCTTTGATGGTGCACCTGAAGATTATAGACCATATGGTGTTGCAGGTGACGAAGCTGCAGTATTAAATCCAATGTTTAAAGGGTATAGATACCACTTTACAGGATTACATCATGATGCAAAAGGTTTTCCAACAGAAGAGATTACAACATGTAAAAACTTAATTCAAAGACTTGAAGACAAAGTTATGATGCATACAGATGAGTTAGAACTAAATGAAGAGTTTATGTTAGATGATTTTGATGGAAGTGATGGTGAGGTACTGATTGTAGCTTACGGTTCAGTTTCACTTGCAGCTAAAGAGGCTATTAGACATTTAAGAAAAGATGGTATTAAAGCTGGTTTATTTAGACCAATAACTTTATGGCCAAGTCCAGCAGATAGAATAAGACACTTTACTGATATGACTAAAAATGTACTTTGTGTTGAGTTAAATATCAGACAATATACAGAAGAGGTTGAGAGAGTTTCAGGAAGACTTGATTTAGAGGGTCTATATAAAGTTAATGGTAGAGCTATTTCACCTTATGAGATAGTTGAGAAAGTTAAGGAGGTATTCTAAGATGGCATTTAATTACGATAAATACTTAAGATTAGAAAAAATGCCAACACTATGGTGTTGGGGATGTGGTGATGGTGTTATTTTAAAAGCCGTTATTAGAGCTATTGATAAATGTGGTTGGAAACAAGATGATGTTTGTGTTGTTTCTGGTATTGGGTGTTCAGGAAGATTTTCTTCATATGTTGACTTTAATACAATCCATACAACTCATGGTAGAACTGTAGCTTGGGCAACAGGTGTTAAGTTAGCAAATCCAGATAAACATGTAATTTGTGTTGCTGGAGATGGTGATGCACTGGCTATTGGTGGAAATCATACAATTCATGGTTGTAGAAGAAATATCGATATCAACATGATTGTTATCAATAACTTCATCTATGGTCTGACAAATTCACAAACAAGTCCTACAACACCTCAAGGTATGTGGACTGTATCTCAAAAAGCTGGTAATATTGACCCAACTTTTGATGCTTGTAAATTAGCTATCGCTTCTGGTGCTTCATTTGTAGCAAGAGAGACTATGCTTGATCCTAAAAAACTAGAGAGAACTTTAGTAAAAGGTTTTGAACATAGAGGATTTAGTTTCTTTGATGTTATGTCTAACTGTCATATTAACCTTGGTAGAAAAAATAAAATGCAATCAGCTATGGAAAACCTAGACTGGATTGATTCTATTACTACTCCATTAAGTAAATATGAAAAATTAACTCCTGAAGAACAATTAAATATGTTCCCAACAGGTGTGTTAAAACATGATACTGAGGTTAGAGAATACTGTGATATGTACGAAGATATTAAAGCTGTACAACAAGGTAAAAGAAAAGTTATCACTCAAGATGACTTTGAGAAAAAGATATAAGGAGACACTATGGCTAGAACATTAATGAGATTTACAGGTGTTGGTGGACAAGGTGTTCTTCTTGCTGGTGAGATTTTTGCAGCTGCAAAGATTAAAACTGGTGGGCATGGACTAAAAACTGCTACATATACTTCACAAGTTAGAGGTGGTGCAACTGTTGTTGATATCACTTTAGATGATGATGAGATTTTTTACCCATATGCAAATGATGGTGAGATTGACTTTATGCTTTCAGTAGCACAAGTAAGTTATGACTTATTTAAAGGTGGAGTATCTGAGGGTGGTACAATTGTTGTTGAACCAAATCTTGTACATCCAACTGCAGAAGATAGAAAAAAATGGAATATTGTAGAGATACCAATTATTACTATAGCAAAAGAGGAGGTTGGGAATGTTATTACTCAATCAGTTATCGCTCTTGCTATTGCAAATAATTTTGAAAATGCTATTGATAAAGAAGTTTTAAAAGAGGTTATGCTTTCTAAAGTACCTGCAAAAGTACATGAAGTAAATATAAAAGCGTATGATTTAGGATATAAATATTCTGATGAAGCAAAAGCTAAAATGAAATAATTCTCTTTAAAGATATAAAAAAAGGGTGCTACAATTGTAGCACCCTTTTTTAATGTTTGTTAATAGTTAGTAGTCATTTTCATAGAAATCTTCGTCACCTTCCTCTTCATCTTCAAAACCATCAATCCCGTATAAATCATCTTCATAGTCTGGGAAATCATCGTCTAAAATATCATCTTCATATTCAAAATCATCATCGTACATAGGTTGCTCCTTTGAGGGTATAATTAATATTAAAAATATATCATTTTTGAGATAAAAAAAGAGTCTGTATGATGTTTGATATTAATACTCAAAAATCTTCATAAGCATTTTTGATATGCACCCCACCAACTGAAAATTGGGGATGAGGGAATATCCCATTTATGCCCATTTCAATTTTGGTTCTACATGCTTAACAGCACAATTTGTTAAATACGAGTTCATCAAATTTTGATATGGGATACCAACTTCTTTTGCTAACTCTTTAAAATACTCAATAGTATCCTCTTCAATTTTTATTGAAATTTGTTTTTTAACTTTTTTAGCATACGAATTTTTTACTGAATTACTAAAATCATATTCTTCTCTCATGATAGATACTCCTTATATTGTTTTGTTTCAGATTTGGTCGATTTTGTCCTCGTTCCTGCGAGATTTCATCTAGCACTTATAATTCTAATATTATTTTCATCATTTTTATAATGTTTGAGTTGAAAAACAAGGTGATATTTCTATTTGGTTCTTCAAATTTTCATCTAAGTAACTTTACAAGATAAAAGCTTAAATAACTGCAGTGTAACCTTGTTTTTCTTTCCAACGATTTGTTATATTTACTTTCTAATTAAAATTTTTTTATTCTCTTTAAACTCCATCTGTTTGGTTAATTGTTTGGGATTTAAATCTAGATAGTGGACTCCTAGCTGAGAAGAAAATTTTTCTATATCTTTTTCAGTTAAAGTTGTATATATAGAAGCTAAGGCAAAATCTTTAAAAAATGTATTTCCTCTTCCTGTAGTAGTACTCATTAAATAAATAGGTATGTTATCATTCTTTTCTTCTAGACTAGCAAAACCAAATATATTTAATAAATTTTTATTAGCTAAATCTATAATATTCATCTTTAATATATTTTTATTATCTAAAGAAAACCTATAACCAACTAAAACCTTAAATTTTATACTCTTACCTGACTCTAAAAAAATTGGAAACTTTACTACTTTATTATCAATAGGTAATATTTTACCATCTATGCCATCAAAAACATAACCTTCCCTATTATTATCAAACTGAGAAAAATAATAGTCAACTATAGATAAAGAAACCAATGAATTATTTGAAATTGTTACTATGAATGGAAATTGAAGAACTTTTTCATTTAAATATTGGATTTTAGAATTTTTATCTAAATTAATATCTATTTGTAGAATTTCTTTTTCTTTTAATTTATTTTGATAAAAAGGTAGCCAAATTGCAAAAGCTGCAATTAATAAACTGATAGTGCTAATTAATATGGATATATTTTCTTTTTTCATAAACCATTATACTTAAATTTTTCATTGAATTTAATAAATAGATATATTGAAATTTTATTGTTTTATAATCTTAGATATAACTATTTATTGAACATACATTATATAAAACACCCTGAAAACTAACAAATAACATACATCAAAAATGTCGTATATCAAAACAACGACAAACACCTTAAATAAGGTATTCTTAAACATTTGACTATAAAAAGTATTTTTTATTTCCCCTCTACAATTCCCCAAAAATCAATAAACGCATCATCCACATTAATAATCTTTCTCTTTCTCAAATCCTCAATCACACTTGTAGTACAAACAACATCATCTGGCCATCTTCTTTGGAAGTTATCATGACTGTTTTTATTTGTAGCATCTATACTTATCGTATGCCCATCTATATAGATATCTCTATTGCTATCTATATTGTTTACAACTCTCCATACTAGCATATAAGGATTGTCTAAAGTGTTGTTTTTTTCATCTACTATTGCTAATATTTTGATATGAGAGAATAGGGGTTTTAACTCCTCTATGAGGTACTTTTGACTTCTGTTTTTCTCTACACTTATCACTACTATTGGATTTTTTGTATCTGTGAAGTATTGTTTTAAACCTTTGATATCAGCAGAGATATTTTGCATTTTTTCTAGGAGTAGGGCATCTTCTAAAACTTCAATACCAAGTTCTTCTATCTCATCTCCTGTACAATCAACTCCAAGCTTTCCACCAACTGCAAACTTAGGACTGCTATGGTCAAGTGCATCTACTACACCTTTGGTAATAAGAAGTGTTTCAGTATCAACTCTATTTAAAATATATGGGATAATCTCATCACTAGATAACTCTGGAGCATCTTGATTTACGAAAATTGCGTGTTTTACAAAACTCATTTGACCTACACCCCAAAATGCATGCATGATTTGTTGTGCATGACCTGGATAGGCTGTTTTTATTTTTCCTAAGATAAGATTGTGAAACACACCATTTTCAGGCATATAATAGTCTATCAAATCAGGTGCAGTAGTTTGAAGTAGAGGAAGGAAAATACGCTCTGTTGCGTGACCCATATATTTATCTTCTAAAAGTGGTTTCCCTACAACAGTAGCTGCAAATACTGGATTTTTCTTAGATGTGATGGCAGTTACTTCTAAAAATGGATACTCCTCTTCTAGGGTATAATATCCAGTATGATCTCCAAAAGGTCCTTCCATTCTCATATTTTCAACATCTACAAAACCTTCAATTACAAAGTCAACATCGTGTGGTACATAGATATCATTTGTGATTGATTTTACAAGTCTTGCATTCTCTTTTTTTACAAAACCATAAAGCATAAGCTCAAATACACCTATAGGAAGTGGTGCTTGTCCACACCAAATATACATAGGATCTCCACCAATTCCTATACTTACAGGCATTTTTTTGCCAGCTTTTTTGTATTCGTGGAAGAAGTGGTTGCTATCTTTGTGTATCTGCCAGTGCATCCCTAAAGTTTGGTCATCATACACTTGAAGTCTATACATCCCTACATTGTGCATCTTTCCATCTAAGCTTGTGGTATACACTTGCCCCATAGTGATAAATGGTCCACCATCTTGTTCCCAAGTAGTTAGAATTGGTAGGTCACTAAGCTTTGCTTCAGCACCTTTTTTTATAATTTGTTGACATTCACCTTTAGAACTCAATCGTTTTGGAAATACTGATTTAAGATTGAAAAGTTGTCCAAACATTGAAAGCTTATCCATAAAACCACTTGGTGGTTTCATCTTTAATAGGCTTTGAATTTCAGCTGCTATTTTATCTCCATCTCCTATAAAAAGCTCTACTGCTTCCTCATTACAAAAAACATTCATCAAAACAGGAGTTGTAAACTCTTTATGGTTTTTTTTATCTATAGGATTAGTAAAAAGAAGCGCTTTGCTATCCTCTTTTTTAACCTCTATATAGGCAATATGTGGAATCTCTAAGTAAATATCAAGAGGTTCATCAATAACTTTTAGTAAATTGTGTTGTTTTAGTTGTTTTATTATTTTATCTTCCATGCAATTATTATATCAAAAAGAGCTGTGATTTTATAGGGTATTTTTATCTCTTAATAGTGTTTATAGTAAATATATTCAAATATAAATTTGAGATAAAAAAAGATATAATAATTTATAAAAAATTTAGTAGTGTAAACGCTAATAAGGTTTGTGTATGGCAGATAGATTAAAAAAGTTAAATTCATCTTCTACAAATATTCGTGTAATGTATGTAGAATCCGATTGTGAAGAACAAAAAAGTACTTCAAATTTTTTGTCAACGATATTTGATAATCTAGTCATTGCAATTGATGGAGAAGATGGGTTAAAGAAGTTTCAAGAGAACAAAATAGATATGGTTATCACCGATATTGATCTACCAAAATTAAATGGTATAGAGATGTTAAAAAAAATAAAAGATATCGAACATAACTGCTACACAATAGTGCTTTCACAACACTATGAAGCTGATATACTTCTCAAAACTATTCAACTTAATGTAGATGGATATATTTTAAAACCTCTTAACTTTGAACAACTTCTTGATGCTATTGAAAAAGCAATTGAAAAGTTTAAACTTGAACATGAAGCAAAAAATCAAAAATACTACCTTGAACAATATCTATCTCTTCTTGATAAAAGTGGTGTTATCTCTAAAACAGATACACAAGGAACTATAACTTATGTAAATGATAGTTTTTGTAAGATAAGTGGATATAAAAGAGATGAACTTTTAGGACAAAAACATAGTATTACAAGACATCATGAAAATACAAATGAGATATATGAAAAAATGTGGGATACTATAAAAGAAAAAGAGGAGCCTTGGGAAGGGGTAGTTAAAAACAAATCTAAAAGTGGGAGTTCTTATTATGTGAGAACAATTATTACACCTATTAAGGATATTGAAGGTACTGTGGTTGAATATGTAGCAGTTCGAGATAGTTTAAATGCAGTGGTGGATGATAAAAAGTATCTTTTTGAGCAAATAGAAGAAAATGAACTCTCTATTTTAGTTTTATTGCAAATGGATGAATTTGAAATGTTTGAAAAATTTTATAATGCGGCAACGGTCGATCAAGTGGAAAAAAACTTTGCGTTTAATCTTCTCTCATATCTTCCAAAAGAATATAGCTTTGAAAATGTTTACTCCTTAGGTAATGGAAGTTTTGCTTTATTGACAGAATTTAATAACTTTAATACTACAAAACTCAATATAGACGAGTATCTCAATACCTTTGTGGATAATGTTAAAAATTCAAATTTAGAATTTGATGATATGGAATTTGATATTAATATCACAGTAAGTTACTCTATTGGGAAGTTTATGCTTTATGAAGATGCAAAGGAAGGACTAGACAATGCCTTAAGAGCAAAAAGTAAAGTGAGTTTTTCAAATGATTCTTCTATTATTGCTTCAAAAGAAGCAAAAGAAAATTTAGAGATGATTAAAACAGTAAAAATTGCCCTTGATAATTTCAATATTGTTTCATACTTTCAACCTATTATTAATAACAAAACAAAAGAGGTAGAAAAATACGAGTCACTAGTAAGACTTATAGATGAAGGTGGCAATATTCTTTCCCCTTTTCATTTTTTAAATGTCTCTAAAAAAGGAAACTATTATAGTAAAATAACCCAAAGAGTATTAGAAAACTCTTTTAAAATTTTACACACAATAAATACAAAACTTTCTATAAATATTTCAGTAAAAGATATAGAAAAAGAGCAAACAAGAGTACAGATATTTTCCCTTTTAGAACAATATAAAGAGGATGCACATAGAATTATATTTGAACTTCTTGAAGATGAAAATGTAGAGAATTTTAATATTATAAAAGAGTTTATTCGCACCGTAAAAGCCAAAGGGGTTCAAATAGCTATCGATGATTTTGGTGCTGGATATTCTAACTTTGAAAGAATTTTAGAGTTTGAACCTGATATTGTGAAAATCGATGGCTCTTTAGTAAAAAACATAGAACATGATACTTTTAGTAGAAACATTGTTGAGACAATAGTACTTTTTGCAAAAAAACAAAATATTGAAACTATTGCAGAGTATGTGGAAAATGAATCTATTTTTAATATTTTAAATGAGCTTGGAGTTGACTATTCTCAAGGATATTATTTTGGGAAACCAGAAGAGTTGTAGTATATGAAAATTATTTTACTTATTTTTTTTCTTTTATTAAGTTTCTCTTTTGCAAATGATAGAGAGTTAGAAGCTATATTTAAAAAATCTAATATAAATGGTACACTTGTATTAAGCAGTTTAGATAACAAAGAAAACTATATATACAATACAAAAAGAGCCTTAACACAATATATCCCAGCTTCAACATTTAAAATACCAAATACACTTATAGCACTTCAAGAGCAAGTGATAAAAGATGAGTATGAAACTATAAAATGGGATGGAGTAGTTCGAACTTATAAACCTTGGAATGAAAACCAAAACCTTCAAACAGCAATAGCTGTATCGTGTGTATGGTGTTATGAAAAGTTTGCACAAAAAATAGGAAAAGAGAACTATTTAGAATATTTACAAAAAATAGACTATGGAAACCATAAAGTAGGTGATGTTGTCTCAAAGTTTTGGTTAGAGGGAGATATAAAAATATCTGCAGTACAACAAATAGAGTTTCTACAAAGACTCTATAAAAATCAATTACCATTTGAACAAAAATATATAGATATCACAAAAAAGATATTGATAGTTGAACAAAATGACAACTATACTATTAGAGCAAAATCTGGTTGGTCAGGTGTAGTAGGTTGGTATGTTGGCTATATAGAAAAAAAAGACAAAGTTTGGTTTTTTTCTTTTAATGGAGATATCAGTAGGGATCAATTAATCTATAGAAAACAAATAGTAATGGAAGCTTTAAAACTAAAAGGTATTTTATAAGCTCTTTTCTATTTTATCTATTTTGTTTTCTAAAAGTTCAATATGAACAATAAGATTATAAAACTCCCCTTTATAAGAGAGTGGCACTTGAGTTTTTGTTTCTATATCCTCTTTTAAGTGGGCAATATCTCTTTTTATCTCACTTAAGTTCTCTTTATTATTGAGCCTTTTATTTATAGTATCAAGTTGTTCATACCATCTATAAATTTTTGCTCTGGTTGTTATTACATATAAAGGTATTATACTTTTAAAGAGTGGAATAATAAGCCAAATAAGTGGGATAATAAGTAGTTTTAGCCTATCTATATTTGAAGCTATCCAATATGGAAATATCTTTTCTAGCCATGATTCCCCGTTGAGTAGGTACAGTTGTGCATCATCATTAATAACGGTATCGATATGTTTTGAGTTTAAAAACTCATCTGCATTTTGAAAAAATGTTTTTTCTCCGTGCATCTGTTGTACTTTTTTTAAAAATAATCTTATAAGTTCTCCTGGTATTTCTGGATTACATACAAGGTTTTGTGTTGTACTTAAAAGGTTTACATCTTTTGATGGGAGGTTTTTATATAAATCAATACTTCCCTCATAGAGTTTTAATGACAGAAGATAATCAAATTTTTGAGTATAGGCATTGATTCTTTTAAGACTCATAATCTCTACATCTGGGTCCGCTAAGAGGTTTTGTATATTTTGATTGTCTTTTGTAGCAAGTGTTATAAAAATATCTATTGTTTTGTTTTTTAATTGTTTTAAGGCATCTTCATCATAGATATAAGTTGTATTTACATTTTCTATTAAACCATTTGAGAGGGAAAGTTTTTGTGCTAAATCAAAGGTGCCGTCATTGGTCATACTAATACCTAGGTTTTTTCCTGTAGCTTCAATGAGATAATTCATACTATAGCCATCATTTCTATAAAATATCCAAAGAGGCTCATAATAAACACTCGCAAGAGATTCAAAGTTATATTCTCTTTTGTTTAGAAGTATTCCACTATGAACAAATCCAATATCAGCTTGTTTTGCTTTAAGATACCCAATAGTATCTAAACTTCCAAGAGTAGGTATCACTTCAAGCTCTACACCCTCAGGTTCTAAAAGTGCTTTGTATGACATAGCATATGCATAACTATCACTTCCTATAGGAGCTGTGGCGATACTTAATGTTTTTTTAGAAGTAGGGGCTGTTAGTTGAATATATACAAAAGTAACTATAAATAATATAACAAAAACAATAATCCAAACCTTTGAGATATTGTCAAATATTTTTTTCATAGTAGTTTCTCCTTTGTATTTAAATTGTTACAATAATAAGAATCTATTGTACTATATTTGGATTGAAAACTTACTATTAAACTCCAATATCCTCATCCCATAGAGTAGGATTGTTTTCTATAAATTTTTCCATAAGTTGATAACACTCAGGATTATCTAGCACTGAAACTTCTACACCTCTAGATTTCACATATTCTTCTGGTCCACAAAATGTACGATTTTCGCCTATAACAACTTTAGGGATACCATAAAGTAAAACAGCACCACTACACATATCACAAGGGGATAAAGTGGAGTAGAGTGTTGCTTTTTGATAATCAGTAGCACTTAGTCGTCCAGCATTTTCTAAACAATCCATCTCTGCATGCAATATGGAACTTCCATTTTGTACTCGTCTGTTATGTCCTCGTCCAACAATCTTATTATCAATGACAAGTACCGACCCAATAGGTATACCATCTTCTTTGAGCCCTTTTTTTGCTTCTTCTATTGCTACTTTTAAATATTTATCCATGGTTTATCTCCTTTATATTTGTAAGGTAAGTAAAATTTTTTATAAAAAAAGGAAGATGTAAAAACACCTTCCTTTTAAGTATAAGAATTAAATCATTACTAACTTAAAGACTTTAATTCAGCTTCAACTTTTTCAAGTTTTTCTTGTGCTGCTGCTAGTCCTGCTTTATTTTCCTCTATTACATTTGCTGGTGCATTTGCTACAAATCTTTCATTTGATAACATACCTGAAAGTTTTCCTATCTCTTTTTCCAACTTCTCTTTTTGTTTTTCTAACTTAGAGATAATTGGTGTCATATCTATTTCACCTGTTGGGATATATACTTCAAGATTATCACTTACATCTGTAATGGCATCAGCTACTTTAGCTACTACAAACTCTATAGTCTCACACTTGCCAAGTTTTTCTATAAATGGTTTCATAACTTCAACATTCATATTGTCATTTAATTTGATGTAAGCTTTTGGTATTTTACTATTTCCCATATCGATGATAACTTTAGCTCTTCTTATTGCTGTAATAGCTTCTTCGATGATAGCAAACATAGCTTCTACTTCACTATCTTTTTTTATATCTTTTGGAAAGTTCATAACCATAACAGACTGACCATTTTCAAGTGTAGTACCACTAAGTTTATGATATAAGTGTTCAGAGATAAATGGCATAAATGGAGATATCATTTTAAGTGTCTCTTTAAAAATAGCACCAAGTTCTACAATACTCTCTTTTGATGCTTTTGAATACTCAATACCCCAGTCACAGAACTCATTCCATACAAACTTGTAAAGGCTGCTTGCAGATTCATTAAACCTGTAGCTTTCAATTGAGTCTCTTATCTCATCAACTGCATTTGCTAATCTACTTTGCATCCATTTTCCAAGTGGAGTTGTAATCTCAATATCCGCTAAATCAGGAAATGTATCAACATTAAGTTGTAAGAAGTTAGAAGCATTGTAAAGTTTATTTGTAAAGTTTCTAAACTGCTCTAAGTTTTTGGCACCTAGTTTTATATCTCTTCCTTGAACTGCTAAAAATGCAAGTGTAAATCTAATAATATCAGCTGAGTGTTCCTCAACCATATCAAGTGGATCGATAACATTCCCTTTTGATTTTGACATTTTTGCACCATGTTCATCTCTTACAAGAGCGTGCATATAGATATCTTTAAATGGTAGTTGCCCTTGAAAGTGCTCCCCCATCATCATCATTCTAGCAACCCAGAAGAACATAATATCAAAACCAGTGATAAGTAAACTATTTGGATAGAAGTCTTTTAAGTCTTCAGGGGTAAAAGTTTCAGACATCTGACCATTATTTCCCCAACCAAGTGGTGAAAATGCCCAAAGTGCAGAACTAAACCAAGTATCAAGTACATCTGGGTCTTGTGTGAAGTTTTTACTAGCACAATGTGGACATGCTTCTGGCTCATCAGCTTTGTCAGCCCATTGATGACCACAATCCTCACAAGTAAACACAGGTATTCTATGTCCCCACCAAAGTTGTCTTGAGATACACCAGTCTCTTAGCTCATCCATCCAAGCTCTGTATGAGTTTAACCAATGTGATGGATGAAACTGTGCTTCACCTGCATATGTTTTTTCTATTGATTTTTTTGCAACTTCACTTCGTACAAACCATTGTTTAGAGATATATGGCTCAACAATATTTTTACATCTGTAACAATGTCCAACTTGATGTACATGCTCTTCGATTTTAACAATATACCCAGCATCTTCTAAAGCTTTTACAATAACAGGTCTAGCTTCTAGTCTCTCTAACCCTGCAAACTCTCCACAGTAATCATTTAAAATACCTTTTTCATCAAATACAGTGATAAACTCTAAATCGTGTCTTTTCCCCACTTCATAGTCATTTTGGTCATGCGCAGGAGTTACTTTAACAATACCTGTTCCAAACTCCATATCAACATGTGAGTCTGTGATGATTTTAATTTTTCTATCAGTTAGAGGTAGAAGAACTTCTTTCCCAACTATATCAGTATATCTAGTATCTTCAGGATGTACCATAATAGCTGTATCCCCAAAATATGTTTCAGGTCTTGTTGTTGCAACTTCAACTTCCCCGCTACCATCAGCAAATTTGTAAATCATATGGTAAAATTTACCATTTACTTCATCATGTTCAACTTCGATATCTGATAATGCACCATCATGTGTACACCAGTTTATCATGTAGTTATTTTGTACTATCATACCTTCGTTGTATAGATGAACAAAAGCTTCCTTAACAGCCTCTTTGAGTCCATCATCCATAGTAAATCGTTCTCTTTTCCAAGCTGGACTTACTCCTAGTTTTCTCATCTGATGTACTATGTTTCCACCACTAGTTTCTTTTTGTTTCCAAGCTCGTTTTAGAAACTCTTCTCGTCCAATCTCCTCTTTTGTAGTACCTTCACTTAACAGTTGTTTCTCAACTACATTTTGAGTTGCAATTCCTGCATGGTCAGTTCCCGGTTGCCATAGAGTTTTAAACCCATCCATTCTTTTGTATCTAGTGATGATATCTTGCAGTGTAAATGTAAGTGCATGACCAATATGTAAGCTTCCTGTTACATTTGGTGGTGGCATCATGATAGCAAAGTTTTTACCTGCTTCTTGAATAGATTTATTTCCATCTATTTCAAAATAACCTCTATCTTCCCATATTTTATAGTATTTATCTTCAGTCTCTTTTGGATTGTATTTGTTGCTCATATTTTCCCTAAGTATTTTAAATTATCCGCGATTATATCGAAGATTCACTTTATATTAAATTTGATAATTCTATTTTTTGAACATATAGAAAAATATCAATCCAAACATAATTGTAGTACTTATATAGTTTAAAAAATTGAGCTCTTCAGAATGATTCATAATCGTTAACATTTCTAAATTATTAAAATAAGTATCAAAAATATAACCAAAGAAAATGCTCATTATGGCAATAGTTCCTATATATAAGAATAGTGATTTTTTACCAAACATTGAAGCAACTACACCCATAGTTACAGTATTAGTAGCAGGTCCAGCACTTAAAAATACAAATGCAGCTCCACCACTCATACCACTTAAAATAAATCCAGCCGCTATAGGTAATGAAGCAGTTGCGCACACATAAAGTGGCATAGCTATTACCAAAACAGCAATATATGTTAGAAACTGATGTTCAAAAAGAGTTGTTAATAACTCTTTTGGTAAAAAAGTTGTAAATGCTGTACCTAAAATAAGACCAATAAATAATGAAAAATAAATATCTTTAAAAAGAGTTATATAGCCATATTTAAAACTTTCTTTTATACTGAATTTTTGTTTTTTCTTTGGAGTAGAACAACAAGATGTACAACAAGAAGTAGATTCTTTTTGGAGTATTGTTTCTTCTTTATTATCAAAATAGTTTTGAAATATACCAGTTAGAATAGCGATAATTACTGAGGTGATTACTCTATAAAGTGTAAATATCCAGCCAAAAAAACTATAAGTTGCTAATATTGAATCAACACCAGTAATTGGTGTAGAGATTAAAAAACTTTGTACGGCACCTTTACTTGCCCCTTCTTTATGTAATGATTTTGCTAAAGGAATTACACTGCAAGAACACACAGGCATAGGTATTCCAAGAAGAGTTGCTTTTATTACAGAACTTGTTTTACTTTTTCCTAAATGAGAGGAGATAAAGTTATCTGGGATAAGTTGTTTTAATATACCTGCAATTAAAAGACCGAGTAAAATGTAAAAACTCATCGCGTTTGCCAATAAAAGTAAGTTATCAAAAAATTCAATTATAATATTCATTTGCTATCCTTTTTTAATTAGGACTATTTTAGTCTTTTTTCTTTAATTTATAATAAATTTTTATAAATACTTGACTATACTATGTCAAAGAGATTTAATATTTTCCCTTACCAAAAATAAAAGATATTATTGAGGAGTTTACAATGATAAGAAAATTACCAAAAGAAAATATGGGCAGTTCAAATTTAGGTTGGCTTGAGAGTAGATTTCATTTTTCATTTGCAGATTATGTAAACTATGACAATACGAATTTTGGAGTTTTGCGTGTCTTAAACGATGATATTATCCATCCACAAAGTGGTTTTGATACACATCCTCATAGAGATATGGAGATTATCTCTTATGTGGTAAAAGGTGAAATTACACATAAAGACTCTATGGGAAATGAAGAGACACTCAAAAGGGGAGAAGTGCAGTATATGAGTGCTGGAACAGGGGTAAGACATAGTGAATATAACTGGAGTAAGAGTGAAGATTTACGACTTTTACAAATATGGATAGTACCACCTACAAAAGGGTTGGAACTTTTGTATGGTTTTCATAGATTTGATATACTAGAGTCAAAAAATAAGTTTCTCAATATTGTTTCCTCAGACAGTGGAGACGCTAAAATAAAGATTCATCAAGATGTAAATATCTATGTAAGTCAGTTAGAAAAGTCAAAGGATTTAAGCTTTTTAATAAAAGAAAATAGACAAATCTATTTTGTACAGATTGAGGGAAGTTCCAATATTAATGGTATTACTTTAGAGTATGGAGATGCTATGGAGATTGTAGCTGAAACAAAAATTGATATTCAAGCTTTAGAAGATTCACACTTTTTGTTTATAGAGATGAGTAGTTTCCCACTCTAAATATTGTCTAAAACTATTAAATATTTTCCTGCTAAATTAAAATATGTAGGCACTTCAGGTGCTTTGGCATATTTATGATTCCATTGTGAACCATTCAGTACATTTTTATGAAGAACTAGATTATTGTCTAAAAATCTATTGAGTTCATCTGTCGTTCTTACACAGCCATGAGAGTTGGGTGTTCCCATAGGCATTGATGATTTGTGAGAGTGGAGAGCGAAGTCTAGATTATCTCTTATAAGTCTCCATTTATCAGGATTTTGTATTTTATTTCCTGCTTTATCAAAGGTGTTGTATCTAACGGTTTCATGCTTTCCAAAATAGAAAACATATCTATCTTTTTCACCATATCCTAATGTGAAATTATCATCTTTCTTTTTCCCATCAGAACGCCAACCTAACTGTGTTTCAAAAACACCTGCAGGTGTTTTTAAATAATGATTATCACCATATTTTACTTCCGCTTCTCTTTTGATATTTCCACTTGAGATTAAATCTCTTCCGATATACTCGTATTTTTTTGATTGGTTATCCCAAAGAGCAACTATAAAATATTGATTTTCTAAATCAATTATACTTACAAATTGACTCTCTTCAAAAGATATTTTTTTTGTTTCTAATTTTGCTAAAATTTTATTCCAATATTCTTTATCATAAAGAGTTTTAGAAAGTTTTTGTTTTAGTATTCTTTGTATTTTTTTATCTCTTTGAACACTTTCCCAAGTTTTAAGTCTCTTTATTTGTTCTTGTAAACACTTATAGTCTTCTTGACAATTTTTTTCAAGAAAATGAGAATATCTTTGCTTATAAGCATTGAGTTCTATTACATTTTCTTTAAATTCATCTTGAAGCTGATTTATATCTATATCGCTAGAAAATAGTAAATTTACAACTAAACTCATTATTAATATCATTTTTATCATAATCTTATTTTATACAATTTAAACTAAAGATATGATATTATCGCGAGTTAATGAATAAAATAATAGATAAAAGAGAGATGAATGAACGAATACAGATTACTCATTGAGACAAGTGATACAAAAGGTTTAGTGTACAGTATTTCAAAAGTACTATTTGAACATAACTTAAATATAGTTAACAACGCAGAATTTGTTGATAATGAAACAAATGAGTTTTTTATGAGAACTGTTATAACAGGTAGTTTTGATGAAAAAGTTTTAATAAGTGACCTTGAAAAGGTACTTCCACAAAATGCAAATATCAAACTTACAAACAGTAATAAAAAAGATATAGTGATACTTGCAACTAAAGAGATGCATTGTTTAGGCGATCTGCTTATTAAGTATATGGCAGGTGAATTAGATGCAAATATCACAGCAGTTGTATCAAATCATGATAGTTTAAGAGAGTTAGTTGAAAAGTTTAATATCCCATTTGAGTATGTGTCTCACGAAAATTTAAGTAGAGAAGATCATGAAGATTTAATCATAAAAGCTATCAAAAAATATGATTATGAACTTATTGTATTAGCAAAATATATGAGAATACTTACTCCAAAATTTGTAAATACTTTCCCAAAACAAGTATTAAATATACACCATTCATTTTTGCCAGCATTTATAGGGGCAAACCCATACAAACAAGCACACATGCGAGGTGTAAAAATCATAGGAGCTACAAGTCATTGGGTCACTGATGATTTAGATGAAGGTCCAATTATCGCTCAAGATATTACAAGAGTTGATCATAATTACTCTTGGGAAGATATGCGAGATGCTGGAAGAAATGTAGAAAAAGTTGTATTATCAAATGCTTTAGATTTAGTTTTAAAAGATAAAGTTTTTATATATGGTAATAGAACAGTTATACTGTAGTTGAAAATTTAATAAAGGTTATAATATGTATGTAAATAGTTTAGAAATTACAAAATATCAGATTTTAGAAGATTTAAAAATTGAATTTCAGATACCTAAAGATAATAAAAATGTAGTAAATATTATAGCAGGTGTAAATGGAAGTGGGAAGACTACTTTATTAAATTGGATATTAAATAGATTTACAGATAGTGACTTAAATGGCAAAATGATTAGAGATGATAATATAAATTTAGTTGACAATACAGAAAATCATGGTGCGTGGTTAAAAAATATTGTTTATTTTAAAGATGCTGTAAAGAATAATAATAAATATGAAAATGGTATCCATTCTTCTCCTAGAGTAATTTTTATGCCATCAAATATGACTTTTAATTATCAAGCGAAAAGTAGTATTGATAACTCATATAAGTTTACAAATATCATAAATCAAAGTGATATTATAGGAAATGCAGAGTTTTTTATAAAAGATTATGTGATTAAAGAGGAAAGACTTAGTTCGAAAAGTAGTCCACAAGAAAGAACAAAAGATGCTATAGATAAATTTAATTCTATTTTTAAAGATAGTGAATTTATAACTAAGCTTATTGATTTGGATATACACAATCAAAATAGACCAATTTTTGAAACAATAAATGGGGATAAAGTTACTATAGATAACTTAAGTAGTGGAGAACAACAACTTTATGCTAGAGTTGTTGCATTGATGATATTAAATCCATATAATTCTGTTATCCTTATAGATGAACCAGAGATTGCACTGCATCCAAAATGGCAAATAGAGATTATGAAAATATACTCAAATATAGGGCAAAACAATCAGTTTATAGTTACTACTCATTCTCCGTTTATTATATCTCAAACACCATATAAAAATCTCATTTTTCTAGTAAAAGAAAATGAAAAAATAATTGCGAAACAATTTAGCGAACCACCACTTGATAGAGACCTTAATACAATTGTAAAAACTATTATGGGAGCTGATTATTTACCAAAAGAGCTAGAAGAGTTACACAATCAGTACAGAAAACTTTTTGAAGAGAATAAATTAGAGTCTCAAGAGGCAAAAGATTTGGAGGTAAAAATATTAGAATATGAAAGTTCAAATAGTTCATTTTTTCAAGCTATAAATTTTGATAAGGCTTTACAAATATGAGATATATCAAGAAATTTGATACCCCACAATTTTTCATAGATGATACAAATGCTTTGAGTTTGTGGAATGAATACCTCGCCCAAAATAAACGAAAATTAAGAAAATATATATTAGAAAATGAACAAAATAGTTTATGCTGTTATTGTGAAGGAAAAATTTCTGTTGAAAATTCTCACTTAGAACATATAAAGCCAAAATCATTAGACCCTTTAACTTTAACATTTGAATATAGTAATATTTCTGTATCTTGTAATGGAATCTGTGATAGTGGAAATGAAAGGGAATATTGTGGGCATAAAAAAGAGAATGGTTTTGATGAAAACAAATTTTTAAATCCAACAGTCATAGAAAATATAAGAGAGTATTTTAAATATGAAAATGATGGAGAGATTAAATCAAGTGGAATCAATAATGAAAAAGTATTATATACAATACTATTATTACAATTAAATACATTTAATAATTATCTACAAGAAGCTAGAAAAAAAGCTTTAGTTGAATTTAGAGAAGCTGTTACAAAAAAAGCAAAAGCCACTGGAAAAGATTTAAAAGAGATTGCAGTTTTATTATTAAATCAAGAGAGATTGGCTTATATATCTTTTTTAAGATATAGACATAAAGATTTATTAAAGGAAAATATTTAATGTTTAATATCGTTTTATTAGAACCTAGAATGCCTGGAAATGTGGGAACAATTGGAAGACTTGCATATGTTACAAATTCAAAACTTCATCTTATTAAACCTTATGGTTTTGGAGAGATAACTCAAAAAGAGGTTCGAAGAGCAGGGCTTGATTATTGGGAGCATTTAGAAGTTTTCGAATATGAGAATATTGAAGAGTTTTGGGTTAAAAATCCAAGGTCCAATAGACACTTTTTTGCTACTACAAAAACAGAAAAAAAGTACTTTGATGCTAAATATGAAGTGGGGGATTATTTATATTTTGGTCGAGAAGATGCCGGACTACCTAGAGAACTATTAGAGAATAATAAAGAAACCTGTATAACAATTCCTATGAAGAATGATGCAAGAAGTATCAATATCGCAAATAGTGTATCAATAGTTGTGTATGATGCAATTCGACAAAATTATGAAGCATTTGAAGAAAGCTAGAGGAACTAAATGATTAATATATTACTACTAGAGGATGATGAACTTTTTAGTCTTTCTTTGATTGATTATTTAGAAGAGTTTGGTGAGTTTAATGTAACCCATGTAAATAACTCTCAAAAGCTTTTAGAACTCACTTTTGAAAATCGATATGATTTGTATCTACTTGATATAAATCTTCCTGATATTTGTGGATTAGATTTACTAAAAGAGTTGCGTTCTAGTAGTGATGAAACACCTGCTATATTTTTAACATCCTATAAAGATAAAGAAACTTTAAAAGAGGGTTTTCATAGTGGAGCGGATGACTTTTTAACAAAGCCATTTGATATGGATGAGCTAGTTTTACGAATTAACTCACTTATTAAAAGATTTAAAAAACATTCTGTTGTTAGTATTGGAAATTTAGAATTTAATTTTGATAATAAAACTGTGACAAAAGACGGTGTTATTATTAAGTTTAGTCTAAAAGCTTTAGATTTATTTGAGCTATTTTATCAAAATAATCACTCAATTGTTTCAAAAGAGATGATTATAAATAAACTGTGGAATGTGAATGAAGAGTATAGTGAGGGTTCTATTCGTGTTTATGTAAATAACATCAAAAAATTGTTTGATGATGATACTGTTTTTACTATATCAAATTTAAAAAATATTGGATATAAGATTGAATATTAAACAAAGAGATTTTTTAATATCAAATACAATAGTTGTAGTATTTACAGTACTATTAACTTTGATAATATATAATTTTCTTACTGTGAAGTTTGGATTCAACCAAGATACATTTTATCCTATAACTTTTGTATTACTTCTATTTGCAACAGTTTTTTACTATTTGTTAAGTAAATCACTTTTACAACCACTGTTTAAAAGTGAAAAAGAGATACAAAACCTTATAAAAGAGACACTTCATGAGATAAATACTCCCGTAGCAACAATTAAGATGAATACAAAAATGTTACAAAAAAAAGAGCAAAATCCTAAAAATCTTGAAAGGTTGGAGCGGATTGAAACTTCTTGTGATAATCTACTAAATCTTTATAATCAGATGGAGTATTCACTTAAAGAAAAAATAGATAGTGTAACAGTTGAGTGTTTTGATATAAGTGAAATAATAACAAAATCTATTGAAAAATTTAAAGATATAAAAAAAGATATTCAAATAATTTATCAACCACAATCATTGATGATAGAAACAGACAAAAACGGTTTTGAAAAGGTGATAGATAATCTTATCTCAAATGGAATTAAATACAATAAACCAAATGGACAAATAAATATACTTTTAGACAATAATACTTTAAAAATAAGTGATACAGGAATTGGTATAGATACAAAAAACCTTTTTCATGTTTTTGATAAATATTATCAAGAAAATAGTTTAAATAGTGGAATAGGGCTCGGTCTAAATATAGTAAAAGCTTATTGTGATAAGTATAAAATAGATTTAAAAATAGATTCTACAAAAGATGTAGGAAGTGTTTTTAGTTTAGATTTAAAAGGGATAATTTGGCAATCAAACAAATAGATACAACCCTTGATAGTTTAATAGAAAAAATAGGTAATCTAAAGATTAGTCAGACAGTGACTGACCAATCTCTACAAGAGATAGAAGATGAACTAGTAAATTTTGGAGAAAAAATATAAATGGCAACCAAACAAATAGATTATTTTGATAAAAGTTTTAGTATCAACTATGAATTAATAAATAGTGACAAATCTGAGGTGATAGTATTTCTTCATGGTTGGGGAAGTAATAAAGAGATTATGAAACAAGCTTTTGGAGATAAATTAAAAGAGTTTAAACATATTTATATAGATATGCCAGGATTTGGAAAAAGTGATAATAATTATATATTAACAACAATAGACTATGCAAATATTATGAAAATATTTTTAAACAAGCTTCATATAAATCCAAATGATGTAACGATAGCTGGACACTCTTTTGGTGGTAAAGTTGCAACTTGTTTGATGCCTAAGTTATTAGTGCTTTTAAGTAGTGCAGGGATAGTGGAAGATAAATCTGCAAAAACACTTCTTACAATACGAATGGCAAAGATTTTTAATAGATTTGGTTTAAGTAAAGTAACTCAAATGTTTAGAAGCAATGATGTAAATGGGATGCCTCAAAATATGTATGAAACATTTAAAAATGTAGTTGATGAAAACTTTAGTAACTACTTTAAAGGATTTTATAAAGATGCTTTGATTTTCTGGGGAGAAACAGATACTGCAACGACACTAGAATCTGGGAAAACTATCCATAGTTTCATAAAAAATAGCTCATTTAAATCTTATGATGGTGATCACTATTTCTTTTTAAAGTATAGTGATGATATAGCTATTCATATTGAAAAACATCTTAGCTTATTGAGTTAAAATTGTAATTGATTTTATTCGACTTAAGATAGAGTACTTATCTGAGAAGTTCTCTAACTCTTTCCCCGGCATAAGAGTTGTTACGGCTGCTTTTCCTATAATATTTCTTCCGTAATTTCCTTGACTATCTACAGTTTTTACACCCCACATATTATGAAAAACTAAAGGTTCTCCATTTTTTATCCCAACATAGATCATAATATGTCCGGGTAAGTATATTAATGTTTGAAAGGGAATTGCATTTTCAATAATAAATTGTTTTTTCATCTTATTATCCAAAGTACTTAGATCAATAGACTCTCCATCATTTTTTTGCATACTTGAATTTCTTTGTAAAAATATTCCAAAAGGGGTATAAAAATCTTTTATCATTAAAGAACAATCTCTATTTTCAAGCAATCCTCCCCAGCCATATCTTTCCCCTATAAGTTCATCACTTAGTTTTTTAATATTATCTAAAGTAAAAGTTATCCCTAGTTTTACAAAATTATTATTTGCATCAATGGTTCTTATAAATCCATTGTTTTTATAATCTTTTGAAGCTATTATAAAACCTTTTTTTGCTTTTGGAAAAAGTGTCCCTAACTCTACACTATTTAATAAATAACCATTTTTATAAATATTTGTGTCATCTTTTAAGTTTATATAATAGTTGCCATTTTCAAATATTTTTCTAAATTTATTGTCTACATACGCAATATCACTTATCTGTATCCATCCATTAGCAACACTTGATTCCACATAAGCCCATAATCTATCTTTTGAGAGATGCGATATAAAAAGTGGAGTATTTATCTTTATACTTGAATTTTCATTGTAATCAAAAGGGAAACCTTCTCCTGCTTTTTTAGGGTCATAAAAGATTTTACCTATTGTTGGAAAAACTTTTAAATGGGAATTATTAATCGTAATAGCTTTTTTTCTCAATGTATCAAACTGGGCAAAATTTGAATTTGTAATTATAGTATCAAACCATTCTTTAGAAATAGGGGTTAAGTTCTCTGAATAAACTTCCATATTAGCATACATATTTCCCCATGTAGCGTCCTTATAACTAAAAGTGATTTTTCTTAAATGCCATGGATAAAAATACTTTCTTTTGAAATCTTTTATAAAGTTTATTTGTTGCTTTTTAGGGATAGGTTTTAAATCTTTTACATAGAGATAAGGTTGTTGTTTGATATTTTGTAAGTCATTGAGAGTTGTTGTTTCTATCTCTTTTTTTGCACAACCTGTATAGAGGATGATTGTTATTAATGTAATTATTATTTTTATTGTAGTCATTGTGGAATTTTCTTTCTTTTGGTTAAAAATAATTTATAGTATATCAAGGGTTATTTATAAACTCCTGAAAAAATAGTTTTATATCTTCATCTGTTCGGTTGTTATTTTCTCTAATCTTATGTATTTTTTTATATAAAATATATTTTTCAATGATATTTAACTCTAAGATTTTGTCATAAATAGAAAGAATTTTGTCACTATTTGTAGGGATATGAGAATACTCTTTTTCTATAAAGATCTTTTGAAAGTTTTTTACCTCCTCCATAGATACAAGTTTAATAGGAGATTGTATGAGATATTGAATTTCATCAATTAAAAATTCTTTTTGTATTGAAGTAGAATACTCACTAAGTAGTATATTTATTTCATCATTTCTCTCTTGATTATAATCAGCATTTTGTAGATATTTATACAGTTTTGGCTTATGTTTTTGCCAATTGTATAAAGTATTTACTTGAACCTCAAAGTGTTCACTTATTTGTCTATTGTTTAACATTTATTAGTAATTTTTTTCTCATCAAATATTGCATAAGTTCCAGTTGCATAAGCTACTAAGAGATCTTTTGAAAAAATTTCAATTGTAGCAAAAGCAGTTCTTTTTGTTCTATTTACAACTTTTGCTTCAGCTCTTAGAATCTCACCAGTAGCTGGTTTTAGATAGTTTATTTTTATCTCAATAGTTACACTTGTATATCCATCTTCAATTTGAGATACTACAGCATACCATCCAGTATGATCAGCAAGTGTAGCAATCGCTCCACCATGTACCACACCCATATGTTGTTTGTGATGTGGTTTTACATCAAATGCAAGTTGAGCATATCCATCACCAAAGTCTATAACTTCAGCTCCAATATACTCTAAAAAACCAGCATCACTTTTTACTACCTCATTTTGATTCATTTATAATTCCT
>JAIOSF010000006.1 GCA_021107755.1 Arcobacteraceae bacterium | reverse complement strand
CTAAGATAATTAGTGAAATTTGTCATGGATAATTATATAATAGGTACTTGTGGTCATATCGACCATGGGAAAACTGCATTGGTAAAAGCATTAAATGGATTTGAAGGTGATACAACAAATGAAGAGAAACAAAGGGGTATCACTATTAATCTCTCTTTTTCAAATCTCACGCAAAAAGATAAAAATATTGCGTTTATAGATGTTCCAGGACATGAAAAACTAGTTAAAAATATGATTGCTGGAGCTTTTAGTTTTGATGTTATTATGATAGTTGTAAGTGCTAAAGAGAAAATCATGCCTCAAACAGTGGAACATCTTGATATTTTAAACATCTTAGGTATAAAAAAAGCAATAGTTGTTATAACTAAAAAAGATTTAGTAACAGAAGAGGAACTTGAAAATAACTCAAAAGAGATATTAAACTTTATAGATTCATATGAGTTTGATATTGTTTTATCAAAAAGTGTTTCAATATTTGATGATAACTCTATTGATGAGTTAAAAGAGGCTTTGTTTACTTTACAAGCAGATACAAAACCCTCACAAAACTTTTTTAGATATTATGTAGATAGAATTTTTAATACAAAAGGGAGTGGTACAGTTGTAACAGGTACTGTTCTTGGAAATCCCATATCTTTAGATGAAAAAGTATTTATTTGTGATATAAAAAAAGAGGTGAAATTAAAAGCCATTCAAGTACATGGAAATGACACTCAAATAGCAAATATCTCAAATAGAGCTGCTTTAAACTTACAAAATATTGATACAAAACTTATAAAAAAAGGCTTTATTATAAGTAAAAAAGGATATTTACGAGGATTTAATCAAGTAGATATATCCTATACTTTACTAAAAGATAAAGAGCTTATACACAATACCTTATACTCTATCTATCTTGGTTCAAAAAAAATAGAAGCTCGTATTTTAATTCTAGAAGATGGTTTTGCAACAATAAAAGCAACTGAAGATATCTTTTCAATTTATGGTGAGAAACTAATTATTCGACAAGGAAATATTACTATAGCTGGTGGAGTTATACTAAACCCTATTGTTGATCCTATGAAAAAATCTCAAAAAAGAGAACTCTTAAAAGCATTAGAAAAAAAAGATATTCTTTCTGCTTATAAAATACTTCTTCAAGCTCACAAAAAAGGTTTAGGACTTGTATCTTCTTCACAAAGATTTGCTCTAAGCCATGAAGAAGCTTTAGAGTTTGCTAGAAATATGGAAGAGTGTTTTATAGATGAAAAGTCACTAGTTATCTACCCTTTACAAACAAAAGAGACTATTAAAGATATTATTAAAAATATCTATATAAAAAACAAATATGCTTTACTTTCAAATAGTTCCATAGGGTTAAGACTAGTTTGGGCAAGTGAAACTTTTATTGAGCTTGCTTTAGAAGAACTTTGTAATGAAAATATACTTACAAAAGATGGTAACTTGTATAAAAATAGTGATATTAAAGAAGATATACAAGATAAACTAGAAGTTATAATACTTCAAAGATTAAAAAATGAGGGGATTACTCCTACAGCGCCTTATAATATCTATGATGAACTAGATATTGACAGAAGACTTGGAGATACTATTTTCAAGGCACTCACAAAGAAAAAACTTGTAACAAGAATACAGCATAACTTATTTATAGAAGCTCAAATACTTACTAATTTAATCACTGAAATGAAAAATATTATTAAACAAGAGGGGTATATAGATATTAAAAACTTTAAACAAAAATATACTATGAGTAGAAAATATATGATTGCATACTTAGACTACTTAGATAAAATGAATAACATAGAAAATAAAGATGGGAAAAGATACCTAATTTCATAATCTTTTTTAATTATAAAATTAAAAAAGGTGGTCAGTTTGACCACCTTTTTTATACTTTTAATTTAGGTAAATCTCGTTTTCTACTAGCAAGAATACTAACGATAAACACTAATATTGTAAGCACATACGCCCATGTAGGAATTGGTACAGGATCACCCGTAGCATAAGAATGCATACCACTTAGATAAAAGTTTACTCCAAAATATGTCATAAGTATGGTTGAGAAAGCCCATGTTGAGGCTACTGCAAATACATATGGTGTATTAAGCTTTGGTATAAATCTAAGATGAATAACTAAAGCATAAAATACGATAGCTACATAAGCCCAAGTTTCTTTTGGATCCCATCCCCAGTATCTTCCCCAAGACTCATTTGCCCAAACTCCACCAAGAAAATTTCCAACTACTAGTGCTGCAAGACCTAAAATAAGAGCAGCTTCATTGATAGCTGTAATATGGTTTATATTTTGATCAATATGTGGTTTATTTGGACTTCTAAATATGAATAATACCATAGACATGAATCCAAGCATAGCACCAATTGCTAAAAATCCATAAGACCCAGTAATTATTGATACATGAATTGTAAGCCAGTATGATTTTAATACAGGAACAAGATTTGTTATCTGAGGATCAATTCCTGTTAAGTGCGCAGTAAACATAAACACTCCAGCCATAACAACTGTAGCACTTAATGCCATAAGTGATTTTCTAAAGAATATAACTCCTGCAAACATAACAGACCAAGCTATATACACTAAAGACTCATAAGTATCACTCCAAGGAGCATGACCACTTATATACCATCTATGTCCCATACCAAAAGTATGTACTGAAAAAAGTACTGCAAGTACTACAAAAATAGCTGTATTAAGTTTTTTAGATGACCAGTTTTTATTAAAGACTGTTAAGAATGAAATGAAGAATAGTATTATTCCAAGAAATACATATGCTAAAGTAAGTTTAAAAAATACATTTAATTCATTAAATAATATCTCATTATTAATTTTATCTTGACTAGGGATAACATCTTGTCCAACTTTTCTTTGAAACTGTGAAATCAAACCAATATATTTATTTGCTTCTTCATATTTTTGTGCCACAACATTATCAATAAATCCTCTAACCATAAGTTGCACCACTTGCTTATCTTTATCATGGAATTGATCCATTGCATCAATTGGTGTGTACCATTTTGTTGTATCGTGATTATGTCCATCATCTGGGCGTGGAAAAATTTGAAAAAGATTTCCAAAATAAACCATATATGCAATATTTAATCTCTCATCAAGTTTTAGTATATCTTTTTCAAATGTACCTCTTTGATTTGGATTCATTGCATTTACATCATTGATAAGTTTTTTTAATTTATACTCACCCTCTGCTGTGAACATCTCTGAAAATGCTACATATTTTCTACTATCTTCAAGCCCTAATTCTCTTTTGAGTTTTGGAGTTGTTATTTTTAACATTTTTAATTCTCGCCAAATCTCTGGACGAGTAATCATACCTAAAACAACTTGATCTGGATTCATCCCTAAGAATGTACTTTTTCGAGAAAGCTTATTAAGTATCTCTCTATTTAAAGTGTCAACAGGTTTCATTCTCCCTTGCTGTGATTGTGTTACAAGTTTACCAAAAAGTTTTGCTGTCTCTTTAGATTCAACTTTATATTTCTCAAGATAATCTAAAGTGTCATTTGCATAAGAAGTATTTGTAAAAATTGCTGTAGCAACTAGAATAACAGCGATACTATTAAACTGTTTTGTATAGTTAAGTAATTTTGAAAATCTTGATTTTTTATCAAACATATTCATCAAAAGTCCAAGTGCTAATAAAAAATATCCTAAATATGTAGGGATCGTTCCTGGATCATTATTCACAGAAAGTACTGTACCTGTCTCATCTGGGTCATACGAGCTTTGGAAAAACTGAAAACCACCATATTTTAAAGTTGAATTCATAAATATCCTATAATCAAATTTAACATCATTTTCTACATCTATAAGTGTTACTTCACTTGCGTATGATGACGGTGACATACTACCTGGGTATCTATCTAGTTGAAAGTCATTTAACCTAATAGCAAATGGTACTGTCAAAGGTTTAGAACCGTATGTTACTATTACTCGAACATTATTTTTAAATTGTAAATCTCTTACAAGTCCTACATTGCCTCTTTGCCCTACTAGTTTTTCAACTTTTTCTTCACCATCAATAGTAAACTTTGTACCAATCAGATTCATAGTTGCTTTTGCTTTTTTTGCAAACTTATAACTATCTAGTTGTATATTAAGATTTTTATTACCAAACTCAATATCATGGTTAAAATAATTACTTCCTATAGCACTAAATTCCTTTTGAAATTCAGCATAATAAGTTTTATCATTGTCTATAATAGTAACTTGTAAATATGGTTCTAAAGATACCATTTCATTTTGAGTTTGTCCCTCTTTTATATGCATGATACCTTCATAACCAGCATATCTAGTAATACCTGCACCGATTAACATGATTACAAAAGAGATATGAAAAATAAATTTAGCTTTTTGTTTCCACATTTTTCTTCTATATATAATACCTAATAAATTTATACATGAAAGTGTCATCACAACTTCATACCAAATATTATTATAAACTAAAACTCTTGCAGTTGATGTTCCAAAATCATTTTCAATAAATGTGGCGATTCCTGCTCCTAAACCTAATAAAAATAATAAAATTAACATTATCCAATATGAAAATAAAATATCTGCAAACTTTTTTACTACACTCTGCTCTTGCATAAACAAATCCTTTTAAAATAATGAAAGATTATAACAGAACTAGCCTAATAATGTAAATATTATAATAGTAATTAATTGCACTTAATAATATCTTATAAGGTTTGTTTTACATTTATTATAATTTATAAATTAAAATTATTTTGCAATTTTTTAAATTTGTATCACTTATTTGTATATTGATTATATTGTCAATATCTATCAAATGCTCTTTTAAATATGAATTAATATTATTATTAATATCATATTCACTATTTTTTGAATTTATTATCTTAACAACAACAGAACTCACTTCACTTTTCTCATATTTAAAATTATCTGTTTCATAAGCATTAAACTCTTTTGAATTCACTTTATAATTAAAAAGATTTCCATATGTTGTCCCATTATCATTTCCAAGTAATTTTGCTATCTCTTCAGTAACTTTTTCATTCCAAATACCATTGTAAAATTCAAAAAACTGCTTTATTTCATACTCATTACTAATAATAATCAAATCACCATCATTTGAATTATCTGGTAGATTAATATCACTATAAATAATTTTTGTTTCACTAATCAATTCTGCTATTTTGTCAAACTCTTTTTTTTCAATTAATAAATCAATATTTGATGAAGCAAAACTATTGATTGATAATAATAAAATTATATATATTATTTTAGTATATAGTGAAATAGTTTTCATTATTTATTTTATTTCATTGTATTTTGAATTAGTTTTTCTGATGAAACCATTAAATATACATTGGCTAACTTTTCATCTTCTACTTTACTCATCATTGGTTGGTCAGAAGTCATTTTTATTGAAATATAAGGGTCAAAATCAACTTGTTTAGTATCTACTTTGATTGCTTCTACTAAAGGTAACTTTGTTTTTGCAACTTTTAATGAATCTTTCCAATTTTTCAAATCATCTTCTGTTAATTTTTTACCATTTTTGTCATATACCCAATATATCATTTTATCATGTGCCATTGCTGTTGGCTCATCATAATCATGTATTAATGAACCAATCATTGATTTTATTTCCAATTGTTTTACTGCATTAAATCTTTTATTTATTGCTAAAATTTTATTATTTTTTACATTTATAGCGATTAATAAATCATTATTCACAAGATATTTCTTTACTTTGTCATTATCACTTGGTATGCTATTATTCTGTTGTTCTTTTTTTAAAGTTGAACCCAAGATATAGCCATCAACACCTTTTTTCATATTTTCTACTTTTTCATATATACCATTCGCACTTAATAAACCTGTACCAAATATAGATACAACCAACAATACTTTTACTATAGCTTTCATAGTTTCTCCTATCTCTTATTTTAATATTAAATCCTAAATATTGACACTCAATACTTAACATTTAATATTATAAAATCTTGGGCAAAAGCCCAAAGATTTTATAAACTATTGTTTGTATCTTGCTTTATTCTCTTCTTCAATCATTTTAAGAGTTGCAGGATTACCACCAGTTTTATACCATTCATGTTCAGGTTTATCTAGTAAATCACTAATAAGTTTTTTATACTTATCTTCCATACCAGCCTTTTTAGCAAGTTTTAATACTTTTGGTAAAAACTTATTATAAAAATGTCTCGATACTTCATACATACCATGCCAATGAGTAAAATCTGGTGCTTGCATTGCAGCTCCATGTCTAGCTCTACGCCCTTCATGATGCCATATCTCAAACCAAATATACCCTATATCATCTTGTTGAAATCCAGATTTCTTCCAAACACCATCTTTTTTCATTTGTTTTACTAGTTCAACACCAGGTTTTGCAAATTTATCATTATATGTGTTCACTAAAGAATCAAATTGTTTATAGAAATTATCTACATGGTGATCAGAGTGACAAGATGAACAAACTTGTTTCATATTATCTCTTCTTTTTTCCCAAGAAATTACCTCTTTAACTTTTTTCTTTTTCATGATTTTACTAAGTTTGTCTCCAACTCTCTCATAATCTTTAAAAGTTTGCATTGAACCAATTGCTGGAGCTTTTTCACCGGGAATATCTTGAACAGTACCATCTTCAAAAACTACTCTATTCAACTTAACTGATACAGCTGGTCTTAAAGTCCATGAAATTCTATCTCCAACATTATGTGTTCCTTTTACAATAGAACCATTAGATTTTTTATAACTTCCCATATGACAAGTAGCACAAGTAGGTGCAGCTTTATAATCTTTACCTAATACCCAAGAACCTTGCTTATGAATATTCATACCACCTGGAACATCACCTTTAGGTGCAGCATAATATGCAATACCATGTTTAGACTCTTCGTATATCTCTTTTTGAGGATGATCAGGACCTAAATGACATTTACCACAATTTTCTGGTTGTCTTGCACGACTAGAACTAAAATCATGTCTTGAGTGACAAGCATTACATGAGCCTCTTGTTCCATCATGATTAATTCTACCAATACCTGAATTTGGCCAAGTCATCCAATCCATAACTGGAGCACCAGCTTCGTTATAAATCATTTTGCCATGTTTATCTTTTTCAGGTTTAATAATTCCACCATGACATTGCCAACAACCGTTTACGGCATCTGCTTTACTATCTGGGAAAGATGCTATAACTTCTGCAAGCATATTATCTAAAGATGCCATAATCTGTCCTGCCGTTGCATGGTGAGAGTTTGTCATCTCTTTCACCTCTTTTTCATGACAGAAATTACAATCATTAGGTGTTTGAATTGTTTTAATAAAAGCACCTTCATGTTCATAACCTAAAGGATCTTTTTTATCTGCTGCATGACAAGTGAAACATCCAACATCTGACACAGCATGTGCTGAGTTTTCATAATGATCAACTAAAGATCGATTTTCTTTCAGGTGACATGTAACACATTTATCATTTGCATCTTTAACACTTTCATGTCTTACCTTTGTAGAAGCCTTTGTCGTAGCATATAAGCTACTCCCAAAACCAACAACTAATACCATAGCAATTAACAATTTGCTTAATTTCATGAGATTCTCCTTTATAAAATCCGACCAACCTACCACAAATCAGTTCCAAGTGTACAATGAACAATAAACGACATGATATTTACTCTTCACTGTACACTAGTACACATAAACAACTTCTACTTTAAACTAAAGGTTCTTTATCAGTTTTAGTTTCCCAAAGTGGAAATATTTTACTTAACAACCACAATGTAACTATGGGAGCCACAAGCATAATTATAGTTACTAAAATACCCTCTTTTTCAAACATTGTTGGATGATATACAGCAAAACCTCTCTCACTTTTTGCCATTATTTGCCCGCCAATTACAACATTCCATCGCATAAATAAAACCTGTGCTAAAAGCATAAAAGATATGATTGGAGAGAGTATCATCAATGTATTTCTACTTACATTTTTTAATGATAAAAATCCAAGTACAATAAATGGTATAATTGATAAAATTTCAACTTGCATAGTCCAAAACGACCAGCTTAATGGACCATTTAAAGCAGAACTAACATGATGCCAACCCTCTGTACCACCATACGCATGAACGGCAATCTCTATCATTTCAAATAAAAAGTCTAAGATAAAAAATGTCCAAAGTAGTTTTACTAAAGTTTTAATTGTTTCTGTTTTAATTTCACTCATTTTGCCTGTAAATTTTTTGATAAGGATATAAAATAAAATCATCCCAGCAATTCCAGAAACAGAAGCAGAAAGTAAAAAGATAATTGGCATAAGCGGAGTAAACCACCACTCTACAGTTTTAACAGCACCAAAGATAAATCCAACATACCCATGTAAACTACACGCAAGAGGAATACCAACAGCAGCTAATATAAAAGCAACTTTTCTATCTATCTTTCTCCCTTCAATTGATTTATCATTTGTACCCAAAGTTAATATATTGTAAATTGTTTTTTTAATACCTGTTGATTTCTCTTTTAATAAAATCATTTCGTATCTAAATACAAATAAAATCTCAAAAATTAAAAGAATAGAATATGTCATATAGATATAACCAAATCCAGCCATCATAGATGGTCCACCAAAGTTTGGGGTAAAAAGCATACTTAAAGCTCTTTCAGGATGCCCTAGATGATTTAGAAGTGGTGCTGTTACAAACAACAACCAAGCAAGTGCAAATATTAATGCAAATTTTGCAACTGGCATAAGTGACTGCACATGAAATACATGAGCTAAAGCAGATACTATAAAGGCTCCAGCAACTACACCTGTAATATATGGATAAATTACAATCATCAAAGTCCAATGCGCATGTGTATCATTTGGAAATACAAAGTTTAAGGCTTCTACAGCTAAATGTTCCATTACACTACCTCCTCATGTAGATCTATATAATAAAGACTTGGTTCATTGCCTAAATCTTTTTTAAGAACTTTAAGTCTTGATTTTGAGTTATAAATTTTAGATACTTCACTTGATGGGTCATTTAAGTCACCAAATTTTCTAGCTCCCGTTGGACAAGCATTTACACACGCAGGTAACTTGCCTTTTCGCACACGGTGGTAACACCAAGTACATTTATCAGCTGTTTTAGTATCTTTATTTATATATCTTACACCATAAGGACATGCTTGAATACAATATCCACAGGCAACACAATGCTCACTATCAACTAGCACGAAGCCATCAGGTGTTGTAAATGTAGCCGCCACTGGACAAACTTGAGTACATGAAGGTTCATCACACATATTACAAAGTTTTGGTACAAAGAATGCTTCTTTAATCTCCTTTATTGTTTCATGAATAGGAACATTAGTGTAGCCTTTTTCTCCGCCATCTGGAGAATCAACATATACTTTATTTACCATATCTATAACATATCTTTCAACCCAAGTTCTATATTGACCTTGGGGAACATTATTCTCTTTTCTATCAGCAACACAACAGTTACCACAACCAATACAAGCTGTAACATCCACAATAAAACAATAATTTGCATTTAAGTTCATTGGATTTATTTCACTTTGTGCCTTTTTCTCCTCACCTAAAACTTCACTAAAAAGTTTAGAACTCATTGGTATCATAACCATTAATGAACCAGTGATTGTACCTTTTACAACTTTATCAATAAATGATCTTCTATCATTATCAATAAACTCTTGTGTAATTTTATTTTTCATTCAGTACCTCCTTTAATGATCTTTGTTTTTTAACATGATTGATATTTTCTAGAGGAGCATGAACGGTATGGCATTGATCACAAGTATGTGTTAACTTGACATTTTGTTCACTTAAATGAGTTTTATGATCTATCATAGGAAATTTTTCAGGTCGTCCAACAGCTTTTTGATGACAATTTAAACAAAGAGAGATTTGTCGTTCACCTTTTTTAGTTGGCATATCAGCAAACTTCTTGTTAGCTTTTATATGCTCCGCAACGGGTGCGTGACAGGCTTCACAGGCAAGCCTTTTGTGAGATGAGTGTTCTTTTAATTCAAGAACCTCAATATGACATTCTTTACAAGATTCATTGGTACCATACTTCATATCTTTATGAGCTTCTTGGTCTATAAATCCACCTCTGTAATAACCATACTGACCCCAACTATCTGGTAGCATCATGGCTCGTCCTAATAAAACTATACCAATAATTGCAATAAGTACTAATACAACTCTAATCCAAAATTGATTCGGTCCACTCATAAAGTCTCCTTTCTTTAATAAATACTTAATAATTAAATATAGTTTTAAAGTTTATAACTATTCTAATAAAAAATCCTTGACTTAAGTCAAGGATTTTTATGAATTTAAATGATAATAAATTAAGAAGAGAAGAGAGATAAATAGAATTAGAAATTCAATAAGATACTAGTGTATAAATAATATATTAAATTCAGTACCTTTTAGAAGTTTATTTTTGTATGTAAATTCTACATTTTTCACTTCAATAGAACCTCCCATACTTTCAACTATCATGGTATACACCATATGAAGTCCTAGTCCTGTACCTTGAGATTGGTGTTTTGTAGTAAAATATGGTTCAAAAATTTTTGATTCTATTTTTGAATTAATACCATTTGCACTATCTTTAAAAGATATTAAAATATGACTGTTTTGTTTTTTAATTGAAATAAAGATATATCTATTTTCTTCATCTATTATTTTTAAGGCATCTTTAGAGTTATTGAAAAGATTCATAAAACATTGTACTAATTCATTTGGATATCCATACAAAGTAATATCTTCCTCTATATCTAATACAATATTTATATGTTCATTTTTGATTGAGCCATCAACAAGCTTTAGGAAACTATTCACAATATTATTTAAGTTAAAGTTTATTTTCTCTTTATCTGCTTTTATAAAATCTCTAAAATCATCAATAGTTTTAGAAAGATATTGAACATTTTCATTAATTATCTCACAATATTCATGAAACTTATCATCATCAAGCATATTATGCTCTTTTTGTATCTGCATTCCTGTAGAACTTGTCGATATTACAGAAAGAGGTTGTCTCCATTGATGCGCTATATTTCCTATCATTTCACCCATAGCAGCAAGTTTTGTTTGTTCAAATAATAACTTATCTTTATTCATCTGTTCTGTTATATCATTAAAAGTAATTAATATCTCTTCTTGATTGTTAAAATATATTGCACTTGTTAGAAAACAACTTGTTATATCATTAAAATCAATTGCTACATGATGTACTTTTTTTTCTATTTTTGCTAAATACTCGTACCATAGTAGCCCTTCTATTTTATTGTCTTTTGGTAATGGCTTTTTATCAACTTGTACTATAAAACTACCAATTGTTTTATATTTTTCAACAAACTCTTCTAGAGAATTAATCTTAAAGAATTTAAAAAACTGTTTATTTGCACTAAGAATTTTATCATTTAAAATAACAATAATTATATTTGGATTAATATCTAAAATTGCTTTTATATGCTCTTTTTCCTCTTTAAGTTCTTTTGTTCTTTGTATCACTTTCTTATCTAATGTAATATTTGCTTCATGAATTTTTCTTATAAAAAAGTAAACTAAAATCAATAAAAATGCAAAAATTATAAAAGTGATAAAAGTTATCATTAAAAATGTGTGATTAGCACTTTTAAAATCATTATCTAATGGATAAGAGGTTGAAAGTACAGCCCTAATAATCCCAACTTGCTCATAAAATCCATTTTTATCTCCATAAATATCAATTAAATCTTTTGGTGCTAAACTAGGATCAGAATGACATCGCATACACTTATCTGTTGTTGGTTTTGTAGGTAATACATAATATAAGATAGGTTTTCCATCTTTCTTAATTATTTCACTATATTCCAAGATCTCTTTATTATTAAACTTTCGTAAAAGTTCTGATTCTTTTTTTGTTGCTTGATTAGCAATGTTTCTAGGATTATCACTAGCAAATCTTATAGTTACTGGACTTTGATTAATTTTTTCTTTAAATTCATTATAAAAGTTATTTACATTTTTAGCACTAAATGTTGAAGATAATAAAGCTGGACTAAAATATTCTTTATTTATTATTCCATTTTCTTGAAGATGATATATCTCCTCTTTTTGCACTTTACCAACATATTCACGCATCGCTTGATAATTTAAAAGTAGTTCATTTATTTTAACCTTTGCATTATCAACAGCCATCTCATGTGTTTTGTTGTAGTAGATAAAAGAGAGCAATAAGAATGAAAGAATAGAAGCAATAATTATATAAGAAAATCTTATTTTTTTCAAAATTCAACCTTATTTTAAAATTTAATTCATTATAGTTAAAATCAACTTTAAGAATATTAAAGTAAACTTACATTATGAATTTAGATATTATACGACAAGAAAGAGAAAAATGGCTTCATTGGAAAAATATAATTCCTATGAGAGAAGCTCTAGAAAATATTAAGAAAATTGATACAACTAATATAAATATTGACATAAATAGTGATTGGGTTACTGCTAAAAAAGCTATACCAGATGATGAGATAGAAAATATAAATAAAAATCTTAAAAAACTTATACCTTGGAGAAAAGGTCCTTTTAACCTTTGTGGAATAGAAGTAAATAGTGAATGGCAAAGTAATCTAAAATATAATTTACTTGAAAAACATTTTGATTTAAAGGATAAAATAGTAGCCGATGTTGGCTGTAACAATGGATATTATATGTTTAGAATGCTTTCACAAAACCCTAAAAAACTTGTAGGTTTTGATCCCTCTGCAATCTTTAAAACACAGTTTGATATTGTCAATCACTTCATACAAAGTGATATAAAATATGAACTTTTAGGTGTTGAGCATCTTGAATTTTATGAGCATAAATTTGATTTTATTTTTATGTTAGGTGTTTTATACCATAGAAGTGATCCTATTGCTTCACTAAAATCTCTCAATAGAGCATTAAATAGTGGCGGAGAGATTATTGTAGATAGTTTTATGATTGATGGGGAGGATGAAGTATGTTTAGTTCCAAAAGAGCGATACGCTATGATACCAAATATCTATTTTATCCCAACAGTAAATTGTTTTAAAAACTGGTTGCATCGAGCTGGATTTACAGATATTGAGCTTATTGAGATAACTAAAACAGATGACAAAGAGCAAAGAGCAACTCCATGGACATTTGAACTTAGTCTTGATAATTTTCTCGATTCAAATGATAAAAATAAAACAATAGAGGGGTATCCTGCACCCAAAAGAGCTTATTTAAAAGCAAGAAAAAAATGACAAACTATGATATGGTTGTAGTTGGTAGTGGAGCTGCTGGACTCATTGCAGCAATACAATCTGCACAAAATGGAAACACTACCCTACTTTTAGAAAAACTACCCCAACTAGCTTCAAAACTAAAAGCAACAGGTGGTGGAAGATGTAATCTTAGTAATACCCTTGAGACTGAATCTTTTATGAAATCATTTGGTAAAAATGGAAAATTTATGAGAGATGCTTTAGAGGTACTTGATTACAAACAACTTATGGTCTTTTTTAAAAATATAGGGGTAGATACTCATATTCCAGATGGTTTTCGTATTTTTCCAATCACTCACAACTCTACAACGATAATAGATGCCCTTAAAAATGAACTTCTAAAACTTAATGTGACAATACAAACCAATCAAAAAGTAGAAAAAATAATACAAAAAGAGAATCAAGTAGTATCTATAAAAACTCAAAATAATATTTACAATACAAATAAAATAATTTTAGCAACTGGTGGTTTAGGCTACCCTACTTTAGGAGCAACTGGCGATGGATATGAGATAGTAAAAGAGCTTGGTCATACTATTACCAATATTTATCCAGCTATGATGCCACTTCATACACTTGAAAGTTGGCAAAGTAACTGCACTGCAGACACAATAGCAAAAGCCACAATAAAAGTTGATTCAAAAGAGAATAAAATCAAAAAACTCAAAGCAACTGGAGACTTAATCTTTACAAAAAAAGGTTTAAGAGGTCCTGTAATACTTGACTTTGCAAGAGAGATAACTCCACATCTAGATACTTTTAAAGAGGTACCAATTCTTATAAACCTCACAAAAGGGATGAATGAAGATGATATTTTACAACATATAAAAAACAAAACTTTAAAAAATCCACAAAGTTCCATAGGAGAACAATTAGAGAAGATACTCCCAATAAGTGTTATAAAAGAACTTTGTAATCTCTGTCAGATTAACCCTTCACAAACTTTTAAAAATGTAAACGGTATATCAAAAAATAAACTTATCAAACTACTAGCTTGGACACCTTTTACAATAAATGGGCATGATGGTTTTGATAAAGCAATGATTACAAGAGGTGGTGTAAGTTTAAAAGAGATAGACCCAAAAACTATGGAGAGTAAAATCATCCATGGACTCTATTTTGCAGGAGAAATTGTAGACTTGGATGGACCTTGTGGTGGATATAATTTACAATGGGCTTTTAGTAGTGGCTTTTTAGCTGGAAGATAACTATAATAATTTATTAACCAAAATTAAAGTATAGCCACAAAATTAAATAATAGAAATAAAACTAAAAAGTATAAGGAGTTAATTAATTTAATACTTATTTTTTAAACGACTTTTTACTTATTCTTCATTTGTATTTTCTGTTGTTAACATCTTTATTTTCCCTCAGTTTCATTATTATTTATTTCACTTACTTCTTTTTCAAAAGCCAGTTAGTTTTGAAGTGCTGTATATTTTAAATTAACTATTACATCCGAAATATTATTTGAAAGAGTTTTTTTGTTTTCTCCATTTAATTGTAATTCCCAACTTGAAATAGCTCCAGTACCTTCAAAAGGTAAATATCGTGAATCATTGAAATTTAACTCAAATACTCCTGAGTCATTTATCCCTTTTGAAATTGCGATACTTTGATTTTTTCTATAGTCTGATCCTTTTCCATCATTTATTGAGTTTTTTATTTGTGTAAGTGTTGCATTTATATTTTCATATGGTCCTACAACAGCTGGTATTGTTATAGATATTGATTTGATTTTTCTTGTTTTATGATTTTTAAAATCTTTGTTAAAAATGTCTTTTGTTAGTTCAAAAGAGCAGCAATCTTCAATAAACAAATCTTTTCCATCCTCTTTACCAAGTAAGGTCTTTAAAGATATGGTTTTTTCAATTTCAAATCTTCTTGTATTTCCTGCTAAATACGCTTGTTCTAATTGGTTGAGTCCAAGTGTTAAGCCTTCCCCTGCTAGAAGTCCTTTTCGTAATCCATCCCAATAATTAAATGTGATATAAGTATCTTTTTTATCAAGTTCATTTTGGTAAGCAAGCTGGGCAGAAAGAGAAACTTCTTGTGCCAGTTTAAATGCTTGATAATAAACAGCAGAAACTCTACTAACCATCCATCCATAAAGCTCTTTATTGGTAAATTTATTTTTTAAGTAGTTTTCCACTTCTTGTGTTTGTTTTATAGATTCCTGATGATTTTCTAACTCTTGTTCTGCTGTTTTGATTCTTACTTCTTGCGCTTGAAGTTGAGAGTTTATTTGTTCTATTTCACTGGTAATACTATCTAATTGAAATTGCCAATCAGAAGCTCTTCTTTTATATGTCCCAATTAAAGAGAGATTTCCTGATTGATTTGAATCAATATTAGCCTTTATATCTGATATGGAAGCATCCACTTCAATCAAAGCTCCAAAGTCCATACCTCCATCAGCAAGTCCATATATATTTGGAGCAGTCCTAGCAACAGCTGCTGCTGTTCTTATATCTTGTGTAGTAGATGTTAGTCTTTGGGCTTTTTTACTAAGTTCAAAACTCTTTTTTTCTTCAGTTATTAAACCTGTTTTTATTAGTTCTTCATAGTATTTTTGTTTCTTTTTTGCCGATTCTAGGGTACTTTGTAGATTATCTAATGTATATTGTGCTTCATCTATTTGATTTTGTTTTATTGTTGTTAGTAAGTTTAGTGTTGTTAGTTCCTGAGAGTTTCTTATTCTAGAGATACTCTCAGCATCTTGTTTTTCTAAAGCACTAAGAAGATTTGAGCCAAACTGAATAACGGTAGAAGTTAAAGACTTCGCTTTTTCTAAAACATATTCAAACCTATAAGTAGGAGCTTTGCCATTTAAAGTCAACACATCCATGGGATTCTCTCCTCTTGCTTTAGCTTGAACAAATTGCATCGGGTCAAGCTCTGTACCATAAAGGCTAATCTCTCTTTTAGAGCCATCTATATTCATACAATGTCTAATTTTATATAAGCTATTCTCTACCCTATCCCAATACTTTAATAACGCTTCATTTCCAATAACACCAAAGTATGCAGATATATTATTAAATGGTGTCTCTTGGTATGTATTATTTGAGTCAAGATTTACCTTACTTTCAAGGTCTATTAAAAATTGTGGAATATTTTTATCATAATAATTACTGATCTCTTCATAGTTTTTGTCTTGTACAACTTTCCATTCTCCAACAGCTTGGGGTCTTGGTCCTAAAATATCTCTTGCAGTAAAGTATAAAAGTGTAGCTTCAGCAATTCCTTCCCAAGAGTTTTCCATAAAACAAGAATCACCCCAATCTAAAAGGTTTTCAATATAGTCCATTACAATTCGTTTTTCAAAAGCAATTCCTCTGAGGTTTGCTATAGCGTATGGATCAAAAGGATCATTATTATATATGTCAATAGTTGCTTCATTTGTTAAGATTTCTGAGAGTGATTTTGTTTTTAAGTCTATAAAAGGTTTGTATTGCCAAACATTAGAGGTATCAGCTGGGTTAAAAATAGTGTTATACCATTTTTGTGCAAGAAAATACTGTCCACTAGAATTTAAGTATTTTGCAATCGTATGTGGAATATGAAAAAATATTTCTTGAAAATATGTTCCATAAGGACCTTGAACATCTATGCTATTAGATGGGGTTATTTCATTATCTATTAAAGTAGTAGGTGATAATTTTTCATAGTCAAATTCTTTAAAATTTTGTGTAGTTGTTTCTAAAAGAGTTGATAATCCTCCTGAAATAAGCTTTTTTTCAAAAGTATCACAAACAGAAGTGTTTAACCTTTTTACTTCTCTAGGCTCTTCTATATTAAGAAAAAAGTGATTCTCTGAAGCCAAATAATCTTTATAAAAACTCATTGCAAAAGCATGTACCTTTTTAGGATAAACTAAAAATGAATTATTTTGAGTAATAAAAGAAAAGTTTGAGTAGCTATTAATACTATTGTACCATATAGGGTTATCTACTTTTTCAAAAAGTACATAACTACAAGTGGAGCATTCTTGTGTATAGTTTTCTTGAAAATTTAACGTTTTATCTGGTGCAATTGCCAAATGTTCTTCTGAGTTAATATTAATTGATCTTTCAATATCCTCAGGAACAAATAATAAATTTACCTCTTTATTAGAGTTACTAAAAACAGCATAGTCTCCTATTGTCCCCCAACCTGTAGGAGTAGAGAGATTATCCGTCTCTCCATAAGATATTATTTTACTAACGTATTCTAGTTTATTTTGAGCATTTAGTCTTAAAAAGCTAAAATTCTCATTATCTGTAAAAACAGCATAATTATTTGTAGATGTTCCACCTAATAAGCAATCTTTAATTTCGAAATAATAATTTTCATCTTTAATTAAATTACCTTTATTTAAGTGAAAAATATCGACCATAGGAGATTCTTCGCCCTCATCATTTAGACCACCAGCAAAAATAGCATAATCTCCTAGCGTTGTTGAACTAAGGGATGATCTTGCTTTAGATAGTTTAAGTCCATGGTTTTCTACTTTAGAGATAACACCTTCACT